>QWPW01000009.1 GCA_003671025.1 Planctomycetota bacterium | reverse complement strand
CGGTCTGTGCTTGATTCAATCGGAACGTGCATCCATCAACATCCATCGATCCGCCGTACGCGTAGATGGCGCCGCCAAAGACCGCGCGGCAGTTTTCGAAGATGCAGTTGTGTACGAAGGCGTTGGAGTTAAAGGTTCGCAATCCTCCACCAACGAGAACCATTCCAAATGGCGGATTCTGCGGAGAACCAACCTGCCCATTGCGAATCGTGAGTCCTTCGATACCCGCCGTCGCTGGCTCGCCGCCGGGGAACGTCACCACCGAACCAGTCGCAGTTGCGCCGTCGATGATGGTCGTCGCCGCGCCGTCGCCGCGCACGATGAGATCTTTTCCGTTGAGTGAGAAGCCGGCCGTGTATGTACCCGCCGCCAACTTCACAATCGCGCCACCAGTTGCTGGTGCTGCGTTGATCGCGAGTTGCACCGTGGCAAACTCCGAAGGCACGTCGTACTCACCATCGCAACCGATTTGCGAAACGCAGCAGTCGGGGATGCCATCGGCGTTTGAGTCGGACGCGCTGCCGTTGGCGATTTCGATCGCGTCAGGAATGAGGTTCGCGTTGCAGTCGGGGGTGAGGACTTGGATTGAGTAGCCGAGTGCGTCGGCATGGCAGCCGTCGCTCAGCGGATCCACGAGCAATTCGAGCGATGAGAGATTTGCGACATCCACCGTGTATGTCGTGCCCGCTTCACCGATGGCATCATCAGTCGCGCTGTAGATGAGTTTCCCGTTTGCAAGGAAGTCGAGCCGGAAGTCATGCGCGGTCGGGTTGTAGCTCTCGACTTGGAGGTTTATGTGCGCGGGAATCTCGGTGGGCGTGTTCCAAAGCAGACGTGGCCGGCCCCATCCAGAACTAGCGCCACTGCAATTGGTCGGCGCATTCGCGTGCATTCGCGCCCCCATGATGAAGCAGTACGAATCCCCGGCTGGCGATGCCGTGTTCCCCCACACAAAGAAGCCACTGCCGTCGCCCATCACGCCGTAATACGGCATCGCCTCCACAACCGTCGTCGCGCCGCGATCAAATCGGTAGCTCCATCCGTCCTGACCTTGCGTGCCAGAAAACTGCGTGGCGCTGTTCGCAATTTCCATCCATCCCGCAGGAACCTTTCCACCCGCGAGCCCGCTGCTCGTGATGCCCGCTGTGAGAACCGTCGCGACAACCAATGCTCCACCAATGCCGATCTGTGCACGCATGCCATCCACCTCTCGTGTTTGCGCGAATGGGAAATCCTTCGCGTCTTCGAGAGATGCACTCGGACGCGTGGCATGTAAGCCTTCCGTCGAAATCAGCAAAAAACCTGTGAGTGCGAGAGTCACGCCGGCGGTGTTTCGTCCGCGGAACCAATGTGCGGTTGAGGTTTGCGCGGTGAACGCGCTCGAGTTTGCGCGCGCCTCTCGCGCCAAGGCAACGGCGCGCGCGAAATCGGGTGCGCCGAGTTCGCTGCCACGCACACTCATCGAGCCACCATGCGTTGGATGAGCGCGAGTTCATCGTCGACCTCTGCTTGCGCGACGCCGTCACGCGCGAGTAATTCACTCAGCGTCGTGGCCATGCGCTTGCTCACGCTGCGCACAATGTTGGCGCCGTTGCCAGTCGGCACGCCGGCCATGGGGCACGCGTCTGCGTAGGGCAATCCGTGCAAGACGTGCAAGCGAAAGACTTCCCAATGCGGCGCGCGATGTTCCCGCGTGAGCGCGTCACGCACGCGATCGTGCGCCTCGGTCACGAGACTGATGGCCCATGCGCGTTCGAGCGCGTGCAACGCGTGCGGCTCGGGGACATGTGCTTCGTGCGCGCCGTTGGTGCGACCTTCGCCGCCGACACCCGCATCGCCGCGCGTGCGCCGACGCGACTCTGCAATCGCGCGATTGCGAACATGCAACAAGAGTCCGTTGAGCAACCAGCGCCGCAGCGGAATTCCGCTCTGGCTCCAACGCGCGAGATACGACGCATCACCCAGACGCGCGGCGAAGAAGTCATTCACCAGATCCGCCGAGTCGCCGAAGTTGCGCAAGCTCGAACCCTTCACATACACGCGCAGCGGCTCGAAGTAGCGATCCATGATGTGGCGCGCGACGCCCTCATTGGAACCGCCGATCTGTTCCGCGAGCCAAGTTGCGTGCGTGGTTGGAAAGTGATCGTGCGTCATTCGTGCCCGTGCGAAAAGCGTAAATAGGTTGCGCGACAATTTCGCCTGTGAATCACCCGACGCGCGACAAATTTAAAGACCCGAACAGCGGCCAACCCACGCGCTACCTAACCTACGCGCATGACCATCCGCTCACACCATTCGTTAGCTCTCGTCTCCACCCTCGTGTTCGCGAATCTCGTCCTCAGCGGCTGCGCAAGCACGCCCACCAACACTGAGTCGACGGGCGTGCCCAACAGCGCGGTCAAGAACTACACGCTCAAGACTTGCATCGTGACCGACAACGCGCTCGGCTCGATGGGGGACCCCGTCATGATCGTCTACAACGGTCAGGAAGTCGGCTTCTGCTGCGCGCCGTGCGTGGAAGAGTTTGAACAAAACCCGCAGAAATTCCTGGCGAAACTGCCATCAACGACCAACAACTAAATGGCGCGCGCGCAGCTGATGCGCACCGCCAAGGCACACAACAAGAACAAACAAGCGCGCCACGATTGGCGCGCTTGTCTGTGTTGTAATTCATCCTCTCCATGGGTTGCGACGCGCGTAGTTAGTCGCGGGCGCAACCACAATTCGCCCGGGCCGCACGGGCGTGAGGAGTAGGCTTTCGAAATGGATGGAGTCGGTGTTGTCGGGGTCGTTGATGATGTCGCCAATGTGAGTGTTCCTAGTCGGCGCGAGCGGATGCGCTCACGATTCGTTCATGCGCGACCGACAATCGCGCTGCGCGAAATCGAGGCGCGCGAGGAATCGATCGAAGGGGAATTCGCCTAAGCCGTCGAAGTTCGTTGCTTCATGGGAGTGGACCAGTCGCCGAGCGCTCGACTCGATGCGTCGCGTGAGTGAAGGTCGGAGCCTGCACCAACGAGATCATCCCTGCTAGTCGAGGCAACTGATGACCTCGACTTGCTTTGCGACATCGCGACACGGGTAACCCAAAAACGAAAACGCTCGCATGCGTGTGCATGCGAGCGTTTCATTTCCAATCGGGGCGGCCGGATTTGAACCGACGACTTCCTGCTCCCAAAGCAGGCGCTCTACCAAACTGAGCTACGCCCCGTGAGGGATGGGGAGTGTACAGAAGTTTAAGGAACTCACACCCGATCGCGAAAGAGAGCGCCACCCCTGCGCTTTTCTCGGCGCAGGGCTCTCCTGCGCATCGTGTCTCGAGTGAACTAACGAGGGTCCACACATGCAACTTTCAGGCAGAAATGTTGAGGAAACGGCGCGTAGCGTCGTATCGGGATTCAATCCCACATCCGTTGCGTCAAGGATCCATGCGGCCTCGCATGCGGATTCTCGCGCACTCCCCCGGCCCGTCGATCCATCGTCACGCGAGCGTGCCGTCGAATCAAAAAACTTTTCGTGGTGGGCCGATGCGAGTTACCCGTCACATCCGAGCAATGCGTCACGCTCGGTAACCGTGCACCCAGGCACGATCTCGTGGCACGAGTTGCGCTCAGCCTCGCCTTACGCAAGTGCGCACTTCATCGCGGCATCGCTCGATGATGAATGCATCACGCGTGCGCGCGGCCATTCGAGCGAGTACTCGACCATCTTGTGCAAAGGGTTGCACGTTGCTGGCGCGCGTCGCACCGAACGCGATGCGGCGCCATCGTGGGTGACATTCATTCGCGTGCCTGATGTCGATCTCATCGCGGACATGGCGTTGCAACTTGGTGGACGTGTCGATGTTGCGCCGCTGGGCATTCGCGGACTCGATCGGCGCGCGGTGATTTCTGATCCCACTGGCGCATCGATCACGGCCATCGCTGGTGGTGATGATCGTCGCACGGTCGGCACTGGAACCTTCGGTTGGGATGAACTGCGCTCGACACAGCCCACCGAGAGCCTTCGCTTCTGGTGCGCGTTGTTTGATTGGAGTGCACGTCCGGTGCTCAAGCACAGCGATTCGCAAACCATCATCTTCCTCAACGGCGGAAAACCGGTGGCGACGCTTGCGCCAACATTGCCCAGCGAACCGCGGAGTCGTTGGCTTCCGGTGGCGACGGTTCGTTCCGATCTCGTGGAACCAACATTGCATCACGCGTTGTTGGCGGGAGCATCGATTCGAGTCGCGCCGCGCGCGCATCCTGTGCTCACGACGTTGGCTGTTGTCGTGGATCCGATGGGACTTGAGTTTGCGATTGGCGCAGAGCCGGTCGAGCAAGTCGCGGCCGCGTGAGTGTTGGAGTTCGCAGTTGTTGACGGCGCGCGACCGATGGAGTCTTCGGTCGCGCGTTGCCGGCAATGTCTCGTCGTCACTCGCGAGAAGGAACTTCTGCGTCGTCGCCACTGAGACTGCTCGGTTTCTCCGCGTTTCCCGTGGTTTTTGGATCACTCATCGGACTACCTACTTGAAGCGAATCATCCAAGCTGTCCCACGCGAGATCCGGTCCGGCGCCCCAAACGGAAGGCTTCGCTTGCATGCCTTCGCCAGTCCAGGTTAGTTTCAACGGCGTGCCCCACGCGTCAAGCGGCGGAATCTCGGCGCCGTAACACTCGACGATGTCTGCGGGATCTCGCATGTTGTCCTCGCGAAACTCTTCGACACGCGCCAACACTTCGAGGCCGCTAATCCGCGTCTTTGCATTGCGCGCGGCGTTCCTGGCTACGGCGAACACGGGCAGGACCATCGCAATCCCCAGCGGAATCAGTAGGCATGTGGACAATGAGGAAATCGCGATCGCCGCAATGGCGAATGCACGCGGTTCGCGACGCACCGCGATGATTCCACAAACCAACGCCGCGATGCCCAGCGGAATCGGCAAACACAATCCAGGGAACGAAAGGACAAAGGCGATCATGCCGAGCCTGTTGCTCGTCGGCGGCACAGGCGCGATGTACGGAACATCGTGATGCGATCGCGGTGGCGTGAGTTGTTCGCTCGGCGCTTCAAATCGTGGATCTTCGGTGGTCATCGTTGATTTCTCTTTTGTCCCACACAGGGGAGTGGTGTCATGCAAGGTTCAAGTGGCGCCTCGCCGACTAACAGACGGCCAAGCGTACAAGTTCGATACGCTTGCAACATGGTAAAAACCTCCGGCGAGAGCCAAATTCCATCGCGTCGTGAGTTCGTCGCATCGCTCGCGGCGTTGAGCGCGCTCGCCACGAGCAGCGCGGTGATGACGAGTCACGCGCATGGCTCGAGCAATGCGCTTGACGGCGCGAATTCACTCGACAAACTCGATCCAACCATCAGCGCGAGCACGATCGCTGAAGCGGAAAAACTCGCAGGCATCACCTTCACGCAAAGCGAACGCGAACAAATCGCGCGCTCGGTGAGTGAGCACCTGCAACTCTTCAGCGCGCGCGCACGCTTTGGCGCGCTGGACAATCAACTCGCGCCCGCCACGGTGTTTCGCGTGCTCTTGCCTGGTGAAAGTCCATTGCCGCGCGCGCGCGAAATGATGGCATTTTCCTCGCGAAAACAGGCAAACGCGCCTTCAAGCGACGACGACCTCGATTGGGCCAGCGTCGAACAACTCTCCGCGTGGTTGCATGCGGGCACGGTGAGTTCGCGCACACTGACCGAGCGATCACTCGCGCGACTAAAGAAGTCGCAGGACACGCTTCATTGCGTGATCACACTGCTGGAAGAGCACGGGTTGCAGGAAGCTGATGCACGCGACGCTGAGCTCAAAGCAGGCAAGTCGCGCGGCGTGTTGCATGGCATTCCATATGGACTCAAAGATCTCTTCGACACTGCGCACATCAAGACCACATGGGGCGCCGAACCGTGGCGCGATCGCGTGCCCACCAGCGACGCGAGTGTCGTGACTCGACTGCGCGCCGCGGGCGCCGTGTTGGTGGCCAAGACTGCGCTGGGCGCGTTGGCCTACGGCGACATTTGGTTTGGCGGCATGTGTCGCAACCCTTGGAATCCCGAGCAAGGATCATCAGGCTCAAGCGCGGGCAGCGCCGCCGCAGTCGCCGCTGGTTGCGTTCCGTTTGCCATCGGAACCGAAACGCTCGGCTCCATCATCTCGCCGTGTACGCGCTGCGGAACCACTGGTTTGCGGCCGACATTTGGTCGAATTGCCCGCGACGGTGCGATGGCGCTCTGTTGGTCGTGGGACAAAGTTGGACCGATCACGCGCAGCGTCATCGACACTGGAATCGTGCTCGAAGCAATCAACGGCGCAAGCGACAACGATGCCTCGAGCGTGACGATGCCGTTCATCGCGCCACGCATGCCGCACGCGCGCGCGATGCGTTTGGGCTACGACCCGACATGGTTCGAAGGCGCGCCTGACGCGTGTCGCGCCGCACTCGACGCCGCGCGTACATGCGGCGCAGTACTCGTCGAGAAGACCATCACGCCTCCCGCTGATCCATCGATTCTCTTGACCAGTCTGATGTCCGAAGCGGCCGCCGCGTTTGAAGAGATGACGCGCAACAGCAGCGACGATCAACTCTCGTGGCAAGCCGATGAAGCGTGGCCCAACTCGTTTCGCAAATCGTGGTTCATCCCCGCGATCGAACTGGTGCAAGCTGAACGCGTGCGTCGCGTGTTCATGCAGTGGATGCGCACCGTGCTCAGTGATTGCGATGCGCTCATTCTTCCACCGTTTGCGGGGGGAATGCTCACCATCACCAACGCCACTGGTCATCCCACGTTGTGCTTGCGCGCGGGTTTTGTTGCGCCAACGCAGCCGACTTCGATCACGCTCATCGGTCATCCCTTCGATGAGAGCACGCTGATTTCCCTCGGCGCAGCGATCGAAGCGCAACTCGACGTTGCGACAAAACGCCCAGCAATGTTGTGGCTGTAACACGCGTGGCAGCAGGCTCGTGCGCTGTGCTATCTTGCGCGCCCCATGCTGGCAGAAATTGATCTTCTCAACTATCTCCCCGTGCTCGTCGTCGCGGTGATGGCGGTCCTGTTCGCCGCCGCCAACATCGTGCTCAGCTCGATACTTGGTCCGCGCGCCGCGGGTGCCATCAAAGGCCTGACCTACGAAGCGGGCATGGACCCAATCGGCACCACCCGCAAGCGCTTCAACGTGCGCTTCTACATGATGGCAGTCACCTTCCTCCTCTTCGATATCGAAATCATCTTTCTCTATCCATGGGCGCTGAGCTTCTCGCAGCTCGAGCCCGGCAGCGCCGACGCGCGCCTCTATCTCGGGCGCATCCTCTTCTTCTTGGCCACGAGCGCCATCGCTTACGTGTATGCCTGGAAGAAGGGCGTGTTCAAGTGGGATTGAATTGAACGAGAGCGCGCGCTGATTGCGCATGAATCACAAAGAGAAAACGGCTGCGTCAGACGCGGCCGTTTTTTTTGGTGTCTTCAGACGGTGGTTACTTTCATCGCAACGCTATTTCGCGCGCAAGAAAGTAAGAATGTGCTGCTGCGGCAGCACGGGATTGTTGTCGACAAACTGCAACCCCACCGCTTCCATCTCGAGGATCGCTTGCTCTTGCGTCATCTTGTGGCGTGCGCGGATGTGCACCTCGGGATCTTCCGCACGAAACTCAACCAGCACCACGCGACCATTAGGTTTGAGCGCCTTGACGATGCTGCGCATCATCTCGCGCGGATGATCGAACTCGTGATAGGCATCGACGAAGAGCACGACGTCGACGCTGTTTGCATCGAGTCCGCAATGCTCGATCGTTCCTAGGATCGGCATCACGTTGTGCGCGTTCTCTTCGAGCGCGCGTTCGGTGATGATGTCCAACATCTCTTGCTGAATGTCGGTGGCGTAGACCACGCCTTCTGCGACGCGTGGGGCAATTCGCATGGAAAAATAGCCACTTCCCGCACCGATGTCCGCCACCGCGTCGGTCGTCTTGAGCTCCATCGCGTCGATCAACAGATCCGTGCGTTCTTCGCGTTCACGCTCGGGTCGCTCCAACCAACTCACGCCGAAGTGACCCATGACCTCCGCGATTTCGCGGCCCATGTAGGTCTTGCCACTTCCGCCGTCGCCCGGCTCACAGCTTCCGTACAAGTTGACATCGATGAGCGCGTGCGCAGCAGCGTCGGCATCCACCGCCGTCGTCGTAGTTGACTCAGGCGCACTCGCCGCAAGCTCGACAACGCGCAGCGGTTCGACTGCGAGCGGTTGCTTGCTTTGATCGCACGATGAAAAAAACACCGCGCTCATGAGGAGCGCGGTGGGTGTTGAAGCGAAGAATCGCATGGTGGTGGTCGGTATTGTGCGACTAGTCGTTTTGTGGACGACGTGGTGTGGTCGACGCTTTGAGCGTGATGTCGATCTCAATCTGCGCTCCATCGCGCAGCACTTTCACCTTGACGACATCACCCGCCTTGGCGGCGCGCAGCTTGGTCATCATGATAGCGGTCGAGTCGAGCGACTCTCCGTTCCACGTGAGCAGCGTGTCGCCCGCTTTGATGCCCGCGTCCGCCGCGCTCGTGCCCGCACTCACGCTCTCAACCAAGACGCCCGCGTCGCCGTCTTCGCTGAGACCAGGCTGAATACCCAATCGCACGCCGGCATATCCGCGATCACTTCCGCCCGCGCCCGTTCGTGCCGTTGCGGTGGTGGAAGCGCTGGCAAACTCGAGTCGCTCAGGACTCGACGCGCGCCAGAGCGCGATCTTCTCGACGAGATCAAGAATCGCAGGAACGCCGCGCGGATCGACGGTGTAACCCTGATCGCCCGGCTGGTGATAGATGTCATGCACGCCGCTGAAGAAGAACAACACGGGAATGCCCGCGCCGTAAAAGCTCGCGTGATCGCTCGGCCCACGACCACTCGGATCCGCGCGCACAGTGAGACCGCTCGCTTTGAACATCGGCTCAAGCGCCGCACTAAAACCGTTGGCGCTCTCGACGCCGCCGACGACGAGTTCCTTGGCACGCATGCGACCAATCATGTCCATGTTGAGCATGACATCGACTTTGTCTGCAGGAACCGAAGGACTCTTCACGAACGCGCGCGAACCGTTGAGTCCTAATTCTTCGGCGCTAAACGCGAGGAAGAGCACGCTGCGCAGATTCGCGTTGGCATCGGCCTCCGCGTAATCCTTGGCCAGTCGCTTGGTCATCACCAACATTCCCGAAGTGCCGCTGGCATTGTCATCGGCACCAGGATGAACCTTGCCGCGATTGGCAGGACTCGAGCCGTATGCGCCCATGCCCACGTGGTCGTAGTGCGCACCGACGATGATCCATTGATCCGCGAGCGCGCCCTTGCCGCGGAGAATTCCGCCGACGTTGTGCGTGACGATCGCGCCGCTGTCAGTGTTGACGGTGAGATCAATCTTCGCGTCGTCCTTGCCCAACGCGGTCGTCGCTGGCGCATCCTTGGTCGCGCTGTCGGCGCGCGCGCGCAACGCAACAAGATCGCGTCCCTCTGCATCGGCGACTTTCACGATCGAATCGACCGTCGCGGTATCAACGAAGAAACAAGGCACGCCGATTTCACCACCGAGGCTGTCTGCACTCATCGCGCCAAGATCAGCCTTTTTTCCCGCGTATCCAGGCGCTTCGGTCACGATGATGCCGTTGGCTCCACGCTTGACCAACGCCTCGATCTTTGACGCGAGACTCGACGCGCTGGTGAATTTCTCGCCGCCCCACATCGACTTGCCCTCGGCATCGAGCGGCTCGCCGCGCATCACGATGGCGATGCGTCCTTCGAGTCGTTCATCCGCAGCGAAACTGCTGTAACCATCTTTGCCCGACTCGATGCCGTAACCGACGAAGGCAATCGGAAGCGAGACTGTTCCGCCGCCAGAGTTCTTCATGGCCTTTGCGGTGGGAGCATCTGCAGTCGTTCCACCAAACGTGAGTGTTCCTGATGCAACGGTGCGACCGCCACCAGGAAGATCAAACGGTTGACGCCACGCGTTGACAGCGTTGGCTGTGGCGCCCGACGCGAACGCGGGCTCGAGTCCGCTCTTCTCCATGTAGAACTGCACGTATTCGGCCGCGTGCTCGATGCCCGCGCTGCCCGGCGCGCGTCCTTCAAACCAAGGATTCGAAAGCGTCTGCACATGCTGGTACCACTCGATCGCATCGGGTCCAAGATCAGCGAGCACCTGCGCGAGCGATGTTGTCGTCGCGTCGACCGCGATAAATGATTCCTTGGGATCAAACGTGTACACGCTTACTGCGCCAGGAATCACAGTGCCTTCGCTCGTTGGCGCGGCGGTGCGAACGCGTGGCTTCGGAGTGCCTTGTCCTGGTTGTGTCATGTCGCCGAAAAGCGCAGTAGTTGTCTTTTTCGCTGGTTTGGCAGCAGTCGATGCCGCGCGCGTTTTCGAAGGAGGGATCACCGTCGCTGGCGTGCTCGTCACCGAGGCGGTCGAAGTCGTCGATGGTTTTTCGACGCTGACTGTTGCGGTAGCCAAACTCGCGGGTGGTGCAATTACCGCGGTAGATGCAGGCTTTTCGCTCGCGCACGCTGCGAGAACTGCCAACGCCAAAAAGCTGGCGCCGAGAACATTGTGACGAGGTGAGATCACGAAGTGGGAGCGATCAATCATGGGGCCAAGAGTACCACGCGAGGCCTTCGCGGCTGCGGCGCGCAACGGCTTGCTCCTATACTCGTTGTCCTTGCGCGGCCGACGTGTGTGTCGCCGCACCTCACAACTCCCGCGACCGCAATGCGGCCGTTTGAAATCACTTCGATGCCCACTGTGACGATTGCTCCGACCACGCTCTCTCCTCACGCCACGACCCTCGGAGCGACCGACACTTTTTATCGCCGCCACATTCCACATACGCCGCAAGAGACGAGCTCCATGCTGACCGCGTGCGGCTACAGCACGATGGCGCAGTTCATCACCGCCGCGATTCCGTCAAGCATTCGCTTGAATCGCGAGCTTGAGATCGATGACCCCACGCGCACCGATCGACACAACCCGCGCGGTGAAGCCGAGACCCTCGCGGGGCTCAAAGCGCTTGCCTGCCGCAACAAAGTGAATCGCTCCTTCATCGGAATGGGCTACACCGACACGGTGGTTCCCGGCGTGATTCAGCGCAATATCCTCGAGAATCCCGCGTGGTACACGGCGTACACGCCCTATCAAGCCGAGGTCGCGCAAGGTCGTCTCGAGGCGCTGCTCAACTTCCAAACGATGATCTCGGAACTCACAGGACTCCCGCTCGCGGGCGCGTCGCTGCTCGATGAAGGCACCGCCGCCGCCGAGGCGATGAGCATGTGCAACGCGATCGCCGGCGAGTCGCGACTCAAGTTCTTTGTCGCGGAAGACTGTCATCCGCAGACAATTGCAGTGGTCGAGATGCGCGCCAAGTGGCTTGGCTTCTGCGTGGTCATCGGAAGCCCTGCGAAGTTCGAGCCCACCGAAGAATTCTGCGGCGCGCTCTTGCAATACCCCACGACTGACGGCCGCATCGAGTGCTATCGCTCGCTGACCGAACGCGCGCACGCCAAGGGCGCGCTGGTCGTAGCCGCGTGTGATCCACTCGCGTTGGTCGCGCTCGCCTCCCCCGCTTCATGGGGCGCGGACATTGCCGTCGGCAGTGCGCAACGCTTTGGTGTGCCGATGGGTTTTGGTGGTCCGCACGCAGCGTTCATCGCCACCAGCGAAGCGTACGTGCGCAAACTTCCTGGGCGAATCATCGGTGTTTCCCGCGATTCGCAGGGAAATCGCGCGTTGCGCATGGCCATCCAAACGCGCGAGCAACACATTCGCCGCGACAAGGCCACCTCGAACATTTGCACTGCGCAAGTGCTGCTCGCAGTGATGGCCGGCATGTACGGCGTCTATCACGGTCCTGAAGGCTTGCGCCTGATTGCCGATCGCGTGCATCGACTCACGCTCACATTGGCGCGCGGTCTTGCCAAGTGCGGACATGACTGCGGCACGGGTGCGTTCTTCGACACCCTGCGCATCACCCTAGGCAACGGCATGAACGCGAACGCCGTCTTCACCGCAGCGGCCGCGCGGGGAATGAACCTGCGCTCCTATGGCGATGGTGCTCTCGGCGTGACCCTAGATGAATCAACCACGATTGCGGATGTTGACGCACTCCTCGCAGTGTTCTCCGCTGGCAAAGCAACAATCACGGCGACGTCAGTCGAAGCATTAGTGGGTTGCATCCCCGCAGCGTTCGCGCGCACGACTCCGCTCATGCAGCACGATGTGTTCACGCGCTATCACGGCGAACACGAGATGTTGCGCTACATCAATCGACTCGCATCGAAAGATCTGAGTCTGGTGCATTCGATGATCACGCTGGGCTCGTGCACCATGAAACTGAACGCGACCAGTCAGATGGTTCCGGTGACGTGGCCTGAGTTTGGCCAGATCCATCCGTTCGCGCCGCGCGATCAGTGGCAAGGCTACGCCGAGGTGTTCCGCACGCTGGAAAACTGGCTGTGCGAAATCACTGGCTTCGCAGGAATGTCCCTGCAGCCCAACGCGGGTTCGCAAGGCGAATACGCGGGATTACTGGTGATTCGCGCCTATCACGAGCATCGCGGTGAAGCGCATCGCAACATCTGTTTGATTCCCGTTTCCGCGCACGGAACCAACCCCGCTTCGGCAGTCGTCGCGGGAATGAAAGTCATCGTGATCGGCTGCGACGACGAGGGACAAATCGATCTTGCGGATCTCAAGAGCAAGGCCGCTGAGCACGCGCCCAATCTTGCGGCGTGCATGATCACCTATCCCTCAACGCACGGCGCGTTCGAAGAGTCGGTCAAAGAAGTGTGCGCCGTCGTGCATCAACACGGTGGACAGGTGTACATGGACGGCGCGAACATGAACGCGCAAGTGGGACTCACGAGTCCGGGGCACATTGGCGCCGATGTCTGTCACCTCAACTTGCACAAGACCTTTTGTATTCCCCACGGCGGCGGCGGTCCGGGCATGGGTCCCATCGGCGTCGCCGCGCATCTCAAGGATTTCCTTCCAGGCCACCCGGTGTTGCGACCTGATTCGGCGGGTCGTCACGCGATCGGTCCGATCTCTGCCGCGCCTTACGGCAGCGCGTCGATTCTGGTCATCCCGTGGATGTACATCGCGATGATGGGTGCCGACGGAATGCGTCGCGCCACCGAGATTGCGATTCTCAACGCCAACTACATGGCCACGAAACTCAAGGCGCACTACAGCGTGCTCTACAGCAACAAGCATGGCTTGTGCGCGCACGAGTTCATTCTCGATTTCCGTCCCTTCGACAAATCCGCGGGACTGAAGATCGATGACATCGCCAAGCGCATGATGGATTACGGATTCCACGCGCCGACGATGTCGTGGCCAGTTCCCGGCACGCTGATGATTGAGCCCACAGAGAGCGAATCCAAGGCGGAACTCGATCGTTTCTGCGATGCGCTGATTGCAATTCGCGAAGAGATTCGCGCCATCGAAGAAGGTCGCGCCGATCGCGTCGACAACGTGCTCAAGAATGCGCCGCACACGGTGGCCGCCGTCACCAGTGATGTGTGGACGCATCAATACACGCGCGCGCAAGCCGCGTATCCCGCGCCTTGGTTGAGCGATTTCAAGTTCTGGCCCGCAGTTGGTCGCGTCGACAATCCCTATGGCGATCGCAATCTTGTGTGCGCGTGTGAGCCGGTGACGTCGTATCAGTAAGAGCTGAGCAACGCAGTAGCGTCAATTAAAAAAAGCAGAAGCCGCGCGTGTGCGTGGCTTCTGTGTTTTTGTGTCACGCGCTCTCGCGTCGTGCGAGTTTCGAAACCGTGAACGGGCATCAACCGCCGCTTGGACGAGGAACGCGCGTAGGTCGATTGGGGTCTTCTTCCACGACGCCATCGGCGGGCATCTTCGCGGCTTCTTCGAGTGCGGTGAGTTTCCACTCTGGAAGTTTGAATTCCCATCCCGAGTGCTTCGCGCTGAACTCGGTCCAGTCGGGAACGCATGGGTCACCCGAGTATTTCTTCTTGGCATTGATGGCCTCGGCGCTGGGTGCGCCGGCCTTGGGCGTGGCGCTGAACGAGATCCACACCGCGTCGCTCTCACGCACCGCGTGCACGGTGAGCGTTCCGCGCACCATGTCAAAAGTAGGCGAAATCGTGGGATCTGCAGCAGTATTCGTCGACTTGCGCACGTCCATCATTTCCAAACGCGAGAGCCACGAGGGCAACGAGCGCATCGCAACTGCGAGCCGAGGCTCGGTCCACTCGACGCTGCCAGCGGGCGCGAGTGGTGCTTGATCGACGACGGCGTAGGTGACCTTGCCATCCGCGCCCTCGATGCCGCGCAGTTCCAATCCATTGAACAGAACTCCGCGCACTTCGCCATCGGGAATCGAGAGCAGCTCCGCATCAAGCCAGCGTTGTGCCTCAACATCAGCACTCACCGAACCGAGCACGCGCCAACATTGATCCTCACCCATACGTCGCACAAACTGCGCGCGGGGACTGCCACGTTCTTCGCCGAGCACGAGGTCGTACAGCGGTTGCTCTGCGTCGCCGTAGAGGCGCACGCGCGCACCGCGTCCCGAATCATCAGGCCAGGCCAACGCGAGTTTCTCGTGTCGATCCGCGAGCGCAGTCATGCGATCGTCGACCTTGAGATTCTCCAGACCAGAGACCAGCGACTTGATCGTTTCGAAGTGCGCGGGATATCCGTCGCTGCTCGCGAGCGTCCAAGTCTCGCCTTGCTTGATCAACTCGATCTGCTTGCCGCTTCGGTCAATCTCGATGCGACGAACCGACGCAGCCTTATCACTCAGACCAATCACAAACGGCGCGCCGCGTTCGATGGTCGAAGTGAATTCAGTCCGTGAGAGCGCGAAGTACGCGCCCACCAGAGACAGTCCAGCGAGGGCGAACACGACAGTGATGGTGGTTGACTTCATGACGGTTTTACTGCGTTTTCAGCGGGTTTTACCCGACTTTTGCACCACTCACGTCCGACGATGAACAATGAATCACTTCGCCAAGACTGGCGCTGATCGCTGTCGTCCGTAGCGCACCGAGATCCACAGCGTCGCCACAATCGCAACCAACACTGGCCACACAATGACGTTGATGATCATCAACACGGTGCCCGTCTTCTCGATCTCCGCGCGCAGCGAGTGTTGCACCTCGCGCAATTCTCGACGCGCACTCACTTGCACCGTTTCGAGTTTGGCGAGTTCCACACTCTGCTCTTGGGTCAACACCAGTTGACCGAGCGCGTTGACGCCGACACCCGCGCCGCCGCGTTCGCGTTGCAATTCATTGATGCGCATCTCTGACTTCTTGATCTGATCCTTCAGCTCTTGCTCGCGCGAGAGATAGCGAAACTCCGCGTCCTTGCGCAATTGTTCGACACGATCGAAGGGGCGTTGATAGCGCCCGCGCGACTTCAATCCCGAGAGCAGCGAATCGCCCGCAGCCAACTCGAGCGCGTTGAATACAAAGGCGCCGTTGTCCGCGATGGTCTGCAGCGTGCCCGAACTTTGATCGACGCCGGTCCAGTTTGCATCGTCGAGCATGTCGGCATCGGCGACCAACACGATGTTGGCATTGCCGCGCGCGCGGGTGCCGTCGGCCGCGGGATACGCGCTCTCGATCTCGCCGCGAATGCGCACTGCGAGATCGATCGGTGTGCCGAGACTCTTGAAATCGCGCACCAAGCGATCGACTTCGCCAAAGAAACCGAGCTTGAGATTTTGCACCATCTGCACATCTTTGGTGCTGGTGATCAACGTCGAAATAGTGGGTTTTGCGCCGGGAATACGAGCAATCGCGCCAATGCTCTTGATGTTGAGTTGCGCCAACGGCGCGGTCGCGGGGTCGCCATCAGGGATGCCTGCACGGTTGAGCGTGAGCCACGCGGGATGCGACATCTCCATGTTCTGCCCGCCTTGCGATTGATACATGATGCGCGTGGCGAACCCAAGATCCGCGACCACATTCTGCGTGTCGATACTCACGCCCCACTGCGTCAACAGCGAACCGAGTTCATAGGTTGAGCCCGAGCCCGTCGAACCGAAATCCATTTCGCGTGCTGCGGGATCGGCCTCGCACCACGGATCGGCGAACACAAACAGCGGCTTGCCCGAAATCGCCCACGCATCAATTGCGCGCAACGCTTCCTCAGTCAATTGCCGCGGCTGAATCACCATCAACGCACTCGTCTCTGCAGGAACCACCGGCTTCGCGGTGTCGAGCACCTTGAGTTCATAGAGTTGTTCGAGCTGCGCGAAGAGCACCGACTTGCCCGTGCGCGCTTGTGGCGTTTGCGGGTTGAACGGCCTTTCGATGGGCAAGGTGGTGATCACCGCCACCGTGGATTTGCGATCTCGTCCCACCGAAAGAATGCGTCGCGCGATTTCGTATTCGAGAAACTGTTCTTGCGACGGATCGAGAAATGCAATCGTCTCCACCTTGTCCGTGGCGCCGCGCACACTGAGACCGAACATCAACACTCGCCCCGTGGTGTCGAGCGTGCGCGCGGAAATTCCCGCGGCACGCGCCATGTCTTCGGTCTCGCTAAACGCCTCGGGATCGATGATGCGCAACTCGAGTTTGCCTTCGCTGCTGGCGACGATTTCCTCGAGAAATTCCTGCACGCGCTGCGCGTAGGAACGCATGGTGGGCAAGTCCGCGCCTTGGTCGCGCGTCCAGTAGAAATCGATTCGTACTGGTTCGGGCAACGCGCGCGCAATCGCCGAAACGCCGGGCGACACGGTGTACAGCGCATCAGAAGTCACGTCGATGCGCACGCTGCGCAAGTAAAACCATGCGACGGTGTTGAGCGCCACCAACGTCACCAAAATGCCCAGAATTGCAAGGAGCGTCGAGCGACGCTTGTCGGCTACTGCCATGAGAAGATTCCCTCTAGACGATCAGTCGGAGAACACCTTTGAGACGATCAGTGAGACAAAGACTACGAGACGATCAGTCCGATTTTTTCCAGTCGATCGCAAAGACATTGAGTGTCAAGAACGCCGCGATGACTAGTACGAAGTAGAGCGCATCGCGCATGTCGATCACGCCGCGCATCATGGATTCGTAATGCGTCATCGCGCTCGTCGATGCGAGTGCTTCCACGACACCAAGAGGCGCCCAGCCGCGCAAGAAGTCGAGCACCGTGGGAAATCCCGCGAGCAGCAACAAGAAGCAAGCGACGGCACAGAGCACGAACGCGATCACTTGGTTCTTGGTGAGCGCGGAAAGAAACGCGCCCACCGCAAGAAACGCGCCCGCTAAGAACACGCTCGCGATGTAGCCGACCACGATGGTGCCGTGATCAGGCGAGCCAAGCCACGACACGGTGATCCACATGGGGAATGTGAGCGCGAGCGCGACCGAGGTGAACGCCCACGCGGCGAGGAACTTTCCGATCACCAAGTCCGTGGTGCCAAAGGGCAGAGTCATGATCAGTTCGATGGTTCCGGTACGACGCTCTTCGGCCCACAAACGCATCGAGACTGCGGGCACGAGGAACACGTAGAGCCACGGGTGATACTGAAAAAACGGCCGTAAATCGGCTGTTCCGCGCCCAAAGAAGTCACCGATGTTGAAGGCGAATAGTCCCGCGAGGAAGAGGAAGATCACCAAGAAGACTGCGGCCAACGGCGTCTGAAAGTACGACCGAAACTCGCGGCGAAAGACCACCGCGGTGCGTTGATATGCGTTCATCGACGACCTCCGTGCTTGCGCGTGTTCACGCGCTCGCCGCCAGTGACATCACCGGTGGTCATCATGCGAAACGCGTGATCCATTCGGTTCTTCACGACCTCGCGAGGCGCGCGTGATTCCATTTCGGTCGGCGTTCCGTCAAACACGATCTCTCCTTGATTGATGACGATCGCGCGCGTGCACACCGCTTCCACTTCTTCGAGAATGTGTGTCGAGAGCACGATGGCGCGATCACCGCCGAGCTCCTTGATGAGCTCGCGTACTTCGTATTTCTGATTGGGATCAAGTCCGTCGGTGGGCTCATCGAGAATCAGAATGCCAGGGTCGTGCAGCAACGCTTGTGCTAAACCCGTGCGTCGCTTGTAGCCCTTGGAAAGTGTTTCGAATGCTTGACGACGCACGCCTTGCAAGTTGACGCGACCGATCGATCGCTCGACGCGCTCCGTCACTTCTCGTCCGCGAAATCCGCGCGCGTGCGCGATGAACGTAAGGAACTCTTCGACAGTCATGTCGGGATACGCGGGCGCGCCTTCGGGCAGATAGCCAAAGGTGCGCTTGGCCGCGATGGGATCGTCGGCGATGTCGATTCCTTCGAGTCGAACGCGCCCACTGGTGGGCTCGAGGAACCCAGTGATCATGCGCATGGTGGTGCTCTTGCCTGCGCCGTTAGGCCCAAGAAAGCCGAGCACTTGCCCCGAGGGAACTTCGAGATTGATGCCTTTCACCGCGTGAATATGGCCAAACTTCTTGTCGAGCTTCTCAGCAACGATGCGGCATGCCATGCAAACTCTCCCGTAAGAATTCTCAAACCCGACACGAAACGTGTGAGTGAACAATCTACCGCGAGCGCTCAGTGTCGCCCGCACGCCGTTGAATTTCGTCCACTACTTGCGTAGGGCGGATCGTCCCATCGCGCGCGTTCCGATCAAAAATCCCGCGACACCGATCACGCACAGGACCAGTAGCGGCGTGAGTTGTTCGTTCAGCGAGGTGTCGCGCCAGAATGGTCCTTCCATCGCGGTGACCGCCCAACGGAAGGGACTCGCGAAACTCATGGTCTTGAGAAATGGCGGCATGAGGAACACCGGAATCGTGCCGCCGCCGATCATGGCCAACAGCAAGATCACGCCGCGACCCGCGCCGTTGGCTTGCGCCTCGGTGCGACAGAGGCCCGCGACCATCATGGCGATTCCTGAAAATGCGAACGCGCTTGCGACGCAGGAGATCATGAGCATGAACGGCTGCGCGATCGAGGAAGCGAAGCAGATCACCGCCATCGCAATCAGCAGTGCTTGCACTGACATTGCGGTGACGAAGCACGCGATGCCTTTTCCCGCGAGCATTTGCATGCGTGTGATCGGCGCCAATCGCAGTCGATCGAGTGTGCCGCGCGCGCGCTCCACCACGATGGCCGTGGCAAACGCGCTGATGCAACCAGCGAGTCCCCACACTGCGCCTTGCGGAACTGTGATGTCAAAGGATGAACGCGGTCTGCCCGTGCGCGGCGGAAGTTCGGTCATCGTGATCGCGATGGGCGACCATGCCGATTCTTCGCTTGATGCAGAATCCGCTTGCTGCGCAGTTGAATTGTCCGCTTGAGTGTTGCGCTCCGATGTCGACAGCGACTTGGTGAACATTTCGCCTGCGGCAATCAAACCAGTTGCGGCGAGTCGATTCGCGGGCGTGAGATTCTTCGCCTCTGCCAGTTTGGTGCGCGCGGAAGAAAACAACTTCGCAGACTGCGTGCTGTCACCGAGCAACTTGGGAAACTGGCGAAACGCGAGTTCGTTGAGCTTGCCTTGAATGAGTCCCGCTTCAGCACGATGCGCGGGATCGACGACCGCGTCGATGGGAATTCCATCTCCGCTGAAGAGTCCGCCCAATCCATCCTGCATTGCTGCGGGAAGGATCACCACCGCCGTCGACTTGCCCACGCGCACCGAGTGAATGCCTGCGTCGCGCGAAGGAAAGCGCGTCACTTGGAAGGACTCATCGGCCTCAAGATCGCGCGCCATTCCCGCGGCCAAAACCGAATCGCTCTCGACCACCAACGCGAGATCAATCTTGCTGCTCTCGCCTTCGCCGCCAAAGACGAAGCCAAAGAAGATCGCCAGCAAAACAGGGAAAAAGAAGGTGAAAAACACTTCGCCCTTGTCGCGCAGGAGCAGGCGGAGATCTTTCTGTGCGATGAATAAAATCGCCTTCATTCGCGCAAGCTCCTTCCGGTGAGTGCGAGGAACACGCCTTCGAGATCAGGCTCCTCCACGCGCACGCTGGTGACTCCGCCAATGGCAAACTGTCGCGTGACTTCGGCGACGGGATCGTTGGTGAGCACGCGCGTTTGCACGCCCGCGCGCTCGATGGCCACCGACGATTGTCCGCCGTGACGCGTGACAAGTTGCGCCACGGTGCCCACATCAAGCATGCGTCCACCGTCGACGATTCCCACGCGATCACAAATCTTCGCCGCCTCTTCCATGTAATGCGTGGTGTAAATGATGGTCTTGCCTTCGCTCGCAAGTTGGCGCACGAGATCGAGAATGCGATTGCGACTTTGCGGATCGACGCCCGCGGTTGGCTCATCGAGCAGCAACAACTTCGGATCGTGCACAAGCGCCGCAGCGAAGTTGAGTCGTCGCTTCATTCCGCCGGAGTAGGTCGCGAGTCGATCGTTGCCGCGCGCTTCGAGCTCAACCAACGCAAGAAGTTCTTCGACACGCGCGCGTGCATTCACAACGCCGTACAAGCGCGCATAGAACAGAAGGTTTTCGCGCGCAGTGAGATCGGCGTAGAGCGTGATCTCTTGCGGCGCGAGACCAAGATGCATGCGCACCGCCGCGCTGGTGGGCGAGCCGAGACCAAGGACATCAACCGTCCCCGAGTCAGGCGTGAGCAGTCCAGTGATCATGGCGATGGTGGTCGATTTGCCTGCGCCGTTAGGGCCGAGCAGTCCAAAGACTTCACCCGTGTTGACCTCGAGTGTGAGGTCAGCCACGGCCACGATCGAGCCGAAACATTTGTGAAGGTCGCGAAGCACAAGCATGAACCGCGAATAGTACTCCTCGCGGCGATGCATGGGAGCGCAGTCGTGCCCCTTGGCGCTGAGTGCGTGTACGTTTGGGGTGTATGAAATGAACCGCGCGTTGCGCGCGATCGTTTCGAGCCGTTTTCAAGTGCTTTTGCACAGTAAGTCGCTTTACCATCCTCTGCCGAGGCGCTCAAATGTGCCAGCGTCATCGAGGATTACCAATGGACGTCACTTCACTCTTCATCAGTGGATTCGCTGGACTCTTCGGCGTCGCGTATTTCATCTACGGAAAAAAACAACAGCACCCAGTGCCCATGCTTGCGGGCGCCGCGTTGTGCGTCATTCCCTACTTCATCGGCAACGTTTGGATTCTCTTGGGTGTGTGCGCAGCACTGCTCATCGTGCCGTTTGTCATTCGCGTCGAACTTTGAGCGCAGAACACTTCGACAAACTCAAACCGGGGTGATGCCAATCCATCCCGAGAGCAAGAACGCGAGCCCGAGAAACACAAGGAAGCTCATCGAGTCCGTAACCATGGTGAGGAAGATCGTCGATGCCGTCGCGGGATCAGCACCGAAGCGACGCACGATCAGCGGCAGCGATGACCCAACGATGGTGCCAATCGCAAGCGCCACCGACATCGAGATGGCCACCACATATCCCAACTTCCACATTGGTGTTCCAGGATGCGTCCAGTACTCCGCGCATCCAACCAGCGCGCCCATCAGCAGGCCGCAAATCGTTCCGTTCACAAGACCAACGATTGCCTCGCGTCGCACCAATCCCAGCGCCGCGCCGTCGCGCACTTCATCGAGCACGATGCCGCGCAGTGTGACCGCGAGTGATTGTTGTCCCGCGTTGCCTGCCTGATTCGCGATGACCGGCATGATCACTGCGAGAATCGCGATCGAACTGATCATGTCATCAAACTGCAGCACCACCACTGCGGCGATGGAACTGGTGAAGAGATTCACGAACAGCCAAGGCAAGCGGCCACGCAATTTGTCGGCGACGCTCGAAAACACCGCTTCTTCACGACCAGCACCGAACATCGCCTGCGCGTCTTCTGTGCCCTCTTGGCGAATCGCGTCGACGACATCGTCGACGGTGATCACGCCGAGCATGCGATCTTCTTCGTCGACGACTGGCAGCACGAGATAGTCGTACTTCTCGAACTCGCGCGCGACATCTTCGCGATCAACGTTGGGCTTGATCGCATCGACTTGCTTCTCGCACAGTTCCATCACGCGTTGCGCAGGATTGGCCAACAACAATGCGCGCATCGTGGCGCGCCCTTGCAAGCGACCGCGCCAATCAACGACGAACACATAGAGCCAGTCTTCACCGGTTTCCGCGCGGCGAATCGCTTCGGTCGCCTCGCGCACGCTCATGGTGTCGCGCACTGCGAGGTAATCGGTGGTCATCATGCCACCCGCGCTTTTCTCGGGGTATTCCATCAAACGACGGAACTTCACCGCCTCGACTTTGCCCAGCGTGCCCAACAATCGGTCGCGCGAAGCGTCGGAAAGATTCTGCAACAGATCGGTCGCGTCGTCGGGATCCATCTCCTCGATCAGTTGCCCCGCGTAGGTCGGATCTTCTTCGACGAGATCCTCCAACACACTCACCGCCAGCGAAGGATGCATGTGCGCGAGCGCTTGCGCAGCGCTCTCGGTTTCCATCTCTTCGATGATTTCGACGGCGGCCGCTTCACCGAGTTGTTCCAGGGTTTCCGCGGCGTCGGCATCTTCTTGCTGCTCCACCGCGTCCGCGAAGACCGAGGGAACAATCTCGTGCAACAACAGTTGCTCGACAAGTTCATCCTCAGGCGTTGGCTCGTTGGCATCGACCACCGAGTCGCGCTCAGAGATGTCGGACAGGGGCGACGAGTGCGCGCCGTGCGAGTCATCGTGCGCGAGATCATGCGCATCATGCTGCCCATCGAGGTGCGCGCGGTTGCGCTTCTCAACGTTGTCAGCGTGCTGGTCATGATCCTCGGGCTTCATGAGCCGAGTGTAACGGGCATGCACGATGCGCCGCCGCACGAAAACCACAACAATGTCGCTCGTGCTTGACGCTATTCACATCGACTGTGCGACTGATCCACGAGTCGCGTTCTATCGCGACATTCGCGAGCGCGACCTCAGCGCGCGCGAGGGCGTCTTCATCGGTGAGACCATGGTCGTGTTGCAAGCGATGCTCACACGGAGCGACGCGATCGTCTCGGTGCTCGCGAGCGCGCGCATGCTCGAGCGCGTGCGCGAATTGCTGCAAAATGCTGAATGCGCGGCGATTCTCTACACCGCCAGTGACGCGACCATCGAGGAGCTCACCGGCATCGACCTCCATCGCGGAGTGCTCGCCGTTGGTCAACGCGCGCCCTTCGAGCCCATCGCGTTGCGCGACTACATGCCCACGACGCCGCCACGCACGGTGCTCGTCGCCGATGACATCAACAACATCGACAACATCGGACAGCTCTTTCGCATCAGTGCTGCGTTTGCTGTGGATGCGGTGTTGCTCAGTCCCACCTGTCACGATCCGCTGTACCGCAAGAGTCTGCGCGTTTCGACAGGGAACGCACTGAAAGTTCCGTCGATTCGCGCAAGCAATTGGCCGCATGATCTCGCGGAGTTCTGCGCGCGCTTTGAGCTCACGTTGATTGCGACGGCGATCCAGTCTTCGGTTCCGCTGCAGACCATCACGCCGCCTGCGCGGGTGGCCATCGTGGTGGGCAATGAGTCGGACGGTGTGTGTCCGGAAGTGCGCGCTATCGCCCAACATGTCGTGCGCATTCCTATGGCCGCAGGGGTGGATAGCCTCAATGTCGCGGTGAGTGCTGCGATCGCGCTTGAGCGGTTTTCGCAGGGAATTCGCGGGTAAAACGTGACGTGGCGCCCTTAGCGGGCCTTGTCCGACAACCTGATTTCGTGACCTTCGGCGACGGCTGGTGCAAAAAGTTTCAGCTGCTGTGAACTCACGCCCGCGGCGGTCGTAGCAACGCCTGTCAAGCGCGCGCCGCTCCGTCCGTCAGACGGAGAGTTGGAACTGCGGGCTGAAACGAATCACGCACAACTCACGGCACAAGTCTCTCTCGCACATGCGCGTTTCGCATGTTCGTGGACACGCACACCGACCACCTCTGTGCGTGCCAATCGTGCCGTGACAGAAAGGGAAGCTCACATGTCACATCTCTCTTCCGACACTCGCAAGAACTCGCTTCGCCGCAATGCACTTCTCGCGGCACTAATCGCTTCGATCGCGGTCACGCCAATATTCGCCTCCACTGCGGCAGACGGTGTCGCACGCGCCGCGACGAATGCGTCGCAAGCGCAGAGCGATGCACGTTCGCTTTCCACAGCATTTCGTGGCGCGGCGCGCACACTCGCGCCGAGCGTCGTCACCATCAACACGAAGTCCCGCGCTACAGCGCCCGCGCAGATGCAGATGCCTCCGCAGATGATGGATCCACGTTTGATGGATCCACGCATGATGCCGCAGATGCAAGCTCCGCCGCAGCAAGAGGCGCGCGGAACTGGAACCGGTGCGGTGATTTCGCGCGACGGTTACATCGTCACCGCGAACCACGTTGTCGCCGACGCGGAGGAAATCGAAATTGTCTTCAGCGATGGACGCACTGCCAGCGCAACGGTGGTGGGACTCGATCCTGGCACCGACATCGCAGTGCTGCACACCGACGCAAAAGACCTTATTCCTGCGGTGTTTGGTGAGAGTGCAGCGCTTGAAGTCGGCGATTGGGTCGTGGCCATCGGCGCGCCCTTTGGTCTTGAACACACAGTCACCGCAGGCATCGTCAGTGCAAAAGGACGCAGCGATGTTGGCATGGCGACGTTCGAGAATTACATCCAAACGGACGCGGCCATCAATCCGGGAAACTCTGGTGGACCGCTGGCAAATCTTGATGGCGAAATCATCGGCATCAACTCATCGATCTCCAGTAAGTCTGGTGGCAACGACGGCATCGGCTTCGCGGTTCCCAGTGCAGTGGCCCGACGCGTGGTCGAATCAATCATCGCCGACGGTCGCGTGAAACGCGGTTGGCTTGGCGTGAGCGTGCAACCGATCGATCACGAACTCGCCACAAGCCTCGGCGCAAATTCGAACAACGGTGTGATCGTGAGTAGTGTTGCGCATGGCTCGCCTGCAGATCACGCTGGACTTGAAGCTGGTGATCTCATCCTTGGAATCGCTGGACAAAAAGTCCGCTCGCCCGGAGAACTGCTGGCCTCTATCGGAGAGAGCAAGCCCGGCGCGGCCATCGAAATTGTTTCGATGCGCGACGGTCGTGAGCGCACCATCCACGCAACCTTGACCGAGCGAAAAGATGCAAATTCCTCGGCGTTTGAACAGCAATACAACAAACCAACCTCGCACTTGAGTGTGCTGGGAATCGAACTCGAGGAACTCACCGCAGCAGATGCGGCGAACCTCGGCATGACGGCGGAGGACGGCGCGCTCGTGGTTGGGCGCGTCGAGGAAGAGGGACGCGCTTGTAGAGCAGGCATCAAGCCTGGCGATGTGATTCGTCGCATCGGCAAGCGCCCGGTCCACACGCTCGACGAGATCAATGCAGCACTCGATGCCTTCAGAGAGGGAGCATCGATTCCTGCACTCGTCGAGCGTGATGGACGCGCGCGATTCCTCTTGATTCGCCCTGCAAAACAACCGTCGGACACCAAATCACGCGCGAAGTAAAGCGCGAAAAAGATCAAATCTGCGCGCTGTGTAGGCGCGCAGTCCAGAGTGTGACGCCCCCCACATCCTCTGGTTGAAATCGCTCTGGTGCTCATGCCGTGACCAGAGCGATTTCGTTTTTATGCGGCATTCCGCGCGGTGATTCCCGCTGCATTCATCAACGCTGATTTTGCTTTGGCGGCGAAACACGAGAGCACAACCATGCACCCACTTTGCCCACCGACGCACGAACAATCCGCCGCGCGAACGACTACTCTTTCGCTCCTTCTGCGCCGAAACACCTGTACGCGACTCTCTGATGTCCGCACCTGATCACAATCATGATCTCACTCTCGACAGCGCGGTGACGCTTGGTTTCACGCACCGCGTGCGCTTCACCAAGGGCGTGTTTGCTGCGGCGAATCCTGCGCTGCAGCAAGCGTTGACCAGCGACGGTGATGTGTGCGCGCGGCGCGCGATCGTGATTGTCGATGAAGGTGTCGCACAAACTCACGTTGGTTTCGACGGCATGATTCGCGGGTATTTCGCGGCACATGCGCCAACAATGCCCACGCTGATGGACGTGGTAATCGTGTCCGGCGGTGAAGCGTGCAAGCAAGACACGCGGCTGACCGATCACGTCATCAATCTTGTTGATCGTCATCGCATCTGTCGCAAGAGTTTCGTCATCGCGGTGGGCGGCGGGGCGATGCTCGATGCCGTTGGCTACGGCGCAGCGACTGCGCATCGCGGAGTGCGGTTGGTTCGCGTGCCCAGCACGGTGCTCGCGCAAGACGACGCGGCGATGGGCGTGAAGAACGGAATCAATCGCTTCGGTAAGAAGAACTTTGTGGGCTCGTTCGCGGTTCCTTATGCGGTGTTGTGCGATGAGTCGCTCCTCACGACGCTCTGTGACAGCGTGTTTCGCGCGGGTTTTAGCGAGGCAGTCAAGATTGCGCTGCTCAAGGATCCGACGCTGTTTGAATTCATCGAACATCACGCGCAGGCAATTGCCGCACGTGAGCCCGCAGTTTCGAACGAAGTCATTCGCCGCTCTGCAGCGCTGCATCTCAACCACATCGTGCAAGGCGGCGATCCCTTCGAGTGTCACGAAGCGCGTCCGCTCGACTTTGGCCATTGGGCCGCGCATCGCTTGGAATCGCTCAGCGGCTACGCGATCTCGCACGGCGACGCTGTCGCGCTCGGGTTGTTGCTTGACTGTCGCTACTCCAACTTGTGCGGATGGTTGAGTGACGCTGATTTCGCCCGCGTGCAATCGTGTCTCGAGCGCCTGCAACTTCCCATGCATCACGCGCTGCTGGCCAACAGTGATGCGCTGTTGCAAGGTCTCGATGAGTTCCGCGAGCACCTCGGTGGAACGCTCACCATCACCATGCTCAAATCAATCGGGCACGGATTCGAAGTCCACGCCGTCGATGCGAACCTGATGCGCCAAGCAGCCGCTGAACTCGGCTAACCCGTACGACTGAACGCCTGCGCCTGAAAACTGCGAAAAACACCGCGTTTCATCGCGGTTTTCATTGGTCTTGATCGAGCGCACAGGATTGCCTTTCGCGTGTGCGATGAAGAGATTCGCTTGACGCGTTCCATTGCGCCGACAATCTAGGATGCGCGTTATGCCTGGCACGCCCCCTCCACTCTCTCCGCGCGCGGTCGTCGATCGCTACTTCCTCGAGCATCGCGCCAAGATGCTCGACCTCGCCTCGTTTTTCGATCGCGTGCAACGCGCGCACGGCGAAGGTGCGGATGACTTTCGCGTGAAAGCGCTCGAGGCGTGCGCGGTGGTGTTGCTCGATGGCAAACCAGAACGCGCGCGTCGCATGCTTGAGTTGCTCTCTGATCTCACGACCACTCCCATCAATCATGCGCCCACCAAAGGCGCGACCGGCGCGTGCGCCGCGAATCTCCTGATGAATCAAAACCCAAAGGCACAGGCCTGACATGTACATCGATCCTCATGTGCACATGGTTTCACGCACGACCGATGACTATCAACGGATGGCGCTCGCGGGTTGCGTCGCCATCACTGAGCCCGCGTTTTGGGCGGGCTACGACCGCAGCAGTCCGCAAGGGTTCTTCGATTACTTCCGTCAGCTGACCGACTTCGAGCCCAAGCGCGCCGCGCAGTACGGAATCCGTCATCACACGTGGTTGTGCATCAATCCCAAAGAGGCGGAAGACCCCGTGTTTGCGCGCGAGGTGATTGCGCTCATCCCGCAGTTCCTCAAGTGTGAGAGTGTGCTGGGCATTGGCGAGATCGGGCTCAACAAGAACTCGCGCAACGAACTCGAGATTCTCGACGCGCATCTCGCGCTCGCCGCCGAACACAACCTGATGGTGTTGGTGCATACCCCGCATCTCGAAGACAAACTCAAGGGCACCATCTTGATCATGGACGCGATTCGCAATCATGCGCGGCTTGATCCTGGTCGCGTGCTGATTGATCACGTCGAAGAACACACCGTGCGTCATGTGCTTGATCGCGGATTCTGGGCGGGAATGACGCTCTATCCCGACACCAAAGTCACGCCGCAACGCGCCGTCGACATCTTCGAAATGCACGGAACTGAGCGGATTTGGATCAATTCTGCGGGCGACTGGGGACAGAGCGATCCGCTCGCCGTGCCCAAAGCGCAAGTGGAAATGAAGTCGCGCGGCCACTCACTCGAGAGCGTGAAGAAAGTCAGCTTCGACAATCCTCTAGCGTTCCTCTCGCAGTCTGGAAAGTTTCGCATCGCTTGATATTTTCTTTGGATCCCCGCATGACTCGACCGCTCATTGGACTGACTGCTGACTTCGTTGACGGCTACGCACGATTGCGCCACACCTATCTCGATATGGTCGACGCCGCGGGCGGGATTCCCGTGATTCTTCCGCCACGCGCCGACCTGCGTGCCGCGATGCTTGATCGCGTCGATGGCGTGATCATGACTGGTGGCGATGACATTGATGTCACTCAGTTCGGCATCGCCTTGCATGCGCAGGCAGAGTGCATGCACGCTGATCGTCAAGCTGCGGAGTTTGCGTTGCTCAAGCAACTCGATGGGCAACCCAACAAACCCGTGCTGGGCATTTGCCTCGGCATGCAAATGATGGGCGTGCACCGCGGAGCCACCCTCATTCAACATCTTGCGGATGTGATTCCTAACGCCGAGCGTCATCGACTCGATGCGATTCACGATGTCGAAGCGGAGCGCGGATCGCTGCTCTCTTCGGGCACCGTGCGCTCGTGGCATCATCAAGCACTGGCCGACGCGCCCACGTTTGCAATCATTGCGCGCTCCGATGACGGCATCATCGAGGGCATCATCGATCCCGCGCGACGCTTCTATGTCGGCGTGCAGTGGCATCCCGAACGCACTGAAGCAGCGGCCACAGGACT
This sequence comes from Planctomycetota bacterium, assembly GCA_003671025.1. Lineage (GTDB taxonomy): Bacteria > Planctomycetota > Phycisphaerae > Phycisphaerales > SM1A02 > QWPT01. The sequence continues at coordinate 63,599 of QWPW01000009.1, read as the reverse complement.
TGATGTGGTCCGGCAACTGGTCGACGCCGCGCGCTGATCGATTCTCCGCGAATGCCCGCAAAACAAGCGTGTTTCAGTGCGCCGAGTGCAAATGCTCGCGCAGCGCATCGCCGCCGAAATTGTTGCTCGGATCGCTCCACACGCAGTGCACGTGATTCGCATCGCCATTGGTGCAGTCGTACTCGATGGTGAAGCACGGCGAGGTCAAGCGGTAGTAGTGCGCTTTGTTCAAATCAGTGTCGCCCACGAAAGCGAAGGTCAACTCGCCGTTGAACTCCTCGCGCCATTGACGCAGTTGTGCGTTGACGACTTCCTCCGCGAGCAAGCCTGCGTGCGAGGCCAGCAGTTTGTCGACGAGCTCTTGTTGCGCTGCGGTCATGTCGCGTCGATTCACGCCGCGCATGTCGGGCTTCTTCGCGTCGGAACCAACCGCGAACAACACATCTGCAGGAGTTCCATCGAGAATTCGCGCAGTCGCGCGCTGATTCACAGTCAATGAATTTGCCAGTTGAAACGCGGCGTTGACCGCTGCTCCTAGCGGACGCTTGCCCACATCAACTCCGCTCGAGACCGCGACGGGGGACGCACCAGTGAACGCAGGCGTGACCGTCACCACTCCATGAACACTCGCGACATTGAGCACAAAGTGATGACCTTCAAACTGCACCGCCCACGCGTCTGCGTCAGGCGAAGCGAAGAGCATCATCGTGTAAAGGTCGTCGCCGAAACTTGGTGGAGTGACGCCGGCATCCTTCTCGTTTTTCCCGTTGATGGTCTCGATCACCCGAATTAGTCGCCACTGTTCTTGCCCCGCGGCGGAGAGAAGCGAGTCGACAAACTCAAGCGCCGCCGCGCGCGTTGCTGCATCCATGTCACGCAGAAAAAGTCCCGGGCGATCGCCGCGCACGAAAATCCATTGTGTGCGCTCGCCATCGGTGAGTGGTCGCAAACCCCTATTTTTCTCGGAGTCGGAGAGTGTTTGCACGTATGCGCGACATGCCTCTGTGCGCTTGTCCGCGCTGCTGCTCGCGGACGTGATTTGAGTGGGCGCAGATTGTCCTGTGGAACATCCGCTCAATTCAAGCGGCGCGACCGCTGCGAGGGAAAGCGCCACGAGTGGACCAGCAACGAGTGATCGAGTCACGAGAGCGTTTACAGAGTTCATAGCGCCAATCATGGCATGAACTCTGCCACAATGGAGCGGTGATGAAACCGCGCGCCGCACTTGCTTACTGCACCAATGTTCATCCCGGCGACACGCTGGCGCGCACGAAGGCGATGCTCGAGCAACATGCAACACGCGTGCGCGAACTCGCCTGCCCCAACACGATGTTGGGATTGGGACTGTGGCTCTCGGCGCAGAGTGCGCGCGAGTTGCTCACCGAGACCGATGGCATCGCGCGCTTTCGCGATTGGCTCGAATCACGCAATCTCGCGGTGCGCACCATCAATGGATTTCCCTACGGCGACTTTCACGGCGAGACCGTGAAGACCCGCGTGTATCACCCACACTGGGCCGATCCCAATCGATCGCTGTACACATTGGATCTCGCGAAAATTCTCGTCGCACTCGTCGAGCCCGGAACACCCACTGCTTCAATCTCGACGCTTCCTATCGGTTGGCGCGCCGACTTCACCGACGAAGGTTGCGGCGCCAGTGCGGGATTAGCGACCTCGCAACTTGAATGGATCGCAAGCAAGCTCGCACAGCTCGAGGACACCACTGGTGTGCGCATCACGGTTGATCTCGAACCTGAGCCGGGTTGCATGCTTGATCGCGCCGAACATGTCGTTGCGCTGTTTGATCAGTGTTTCAGCAGCGACGAAACTCGCGCGCACCTTGGTGTGTGTCACGACATTTGCCACAGCGCCGTGATGTTTGAAGAGCAAGACGAAGCGCTCGCGCTCTATGCGCGCCATGGCATTCGCGTGGGCAAGGTCCAAGTTTCGAGCGCGCTTGCGTGTCACGGCGCGCCCAAAGAAATCGCTGAGCTCGCGCAATTCGCCGAAGCGCGTTACCTCCATCAAACGTGTGTGTTGGAAGGCTCGGGACGCGCGCGGTTCTTTAGCGACCTCGATCTCGCGCTCGATGCAATGCTCGATGGTTTCTGGCGCACGCACTTTCATGTGCCTGTGTATCTCGAATCGATCGGTCGATTGGGAACGACTTCGAAAGAGATTCCTTCCGCGCTGCTTGCGGCTTCACACATTGACCCGCCATGCTTTGAAGTCGAAACCTACGCGTGGAGCGTGTTGCCGCCGCATCTGCGCGAACGCGATCTCGCCGCAGGAATCGCGAAAGAGCTGCAGTTCACGCGCGACGCGTTGATCGCGGCTGGTTTCGAGGTTGACGGTTGACGCACGCGCGTCAACACCTTCGCGCATGGCTTGAGTTGTTTCGCATCTCCAATCTTCCGACCGTGATCAGCAACGCGATTGCGGGCGCGGCACTGGGAGCAAGCGTTGCGTCGCGCGGTGGCGCGGCCACGATCGAGAGCGCGACCGCTGCTTCACCAACGATCTACGATTTGATCGCGCCATTGCGGACCTGCGTCACTGATCCGTCGCGCTCATTCGTGCTGCTTACGCCCGTGCTCGGGTACATCGCGGGTATGGCGCTCAACGATGCGTTCGATGCGCGTATCGATGCACACGAACGCGCGCAGCGTCCGATTCCGCGCGGCGATGTGCGTCGTGCACACGCATTCGTTGCAGGATTTGCCCTACTCACGCTCTCTGTCGCACTCGCTGCGTCGTCGTCATCGATGCCCGCGCTGATCGCTGCGATCGTGCTCGCGACACTCGTTGTTCTTTACAACGTGATGCACACGCGCCGTGCATGGAGCACGCTGTTGCTGGCAATGTGCCGCGCGAATGCGTCGTTGATCACCATGCTTGCATTCGCAGGCGACGACTGGCGCGCCGTTTTTTTCAGCGGCGTGATCGTGCTGCCGATCATGCTCGCGCTGTGGACACTCGCGCTCTCTATCGTCGCGCGACGCGAAGTTGACGTGCACGCCATCGCCTCTTCGACGACGACAACCCCGCTGCGCACGATGATCAATGTCGGATTCGGCGCCACTGGAGTCATCGTCACAGCGACGATGTTGTTGTTCATCCCGCAACGCGCAACGTTGGATGCGCAGCGTCTGGCACTCGCTGTTGTCGCTGTTGCAATCGGCGTGATCATGACCGTGGTCATCGTGCGCGCACGACGATGGATCGCAGCGTCACCGAGTTCGACTCCGCGGGCGATCGCGGCGTGGATCGCATGTCTCGCGTTGATCGATGCACTCGCGATGGCGTGTGCGGGACTACCCGCCTTCGCGGCAGTATGCCTTGTGTGCTTTGTTGCCACGCGAGTGACGCAGCGATTCGTGGCTGGCAGTTAGGCGGTTGTCGCGAGTAGTCGCGGCGGCACGACTCCATCTCGTGCGCCTTCCCTCACGGCAATTCGCGCCTCACAATTCGTGTCAGTATTAGTGTGGTGAATTCGGAACTCGCTCTTTCACGCGTCCATGATGCGCATGTTGATCGCGTCGCGCGGTCACATCACACATGACTCCCGGTTGAGCCGGGGAAAGGACTGCGATGTCTTTTTTTATCTCACAAGGTTTGTCTCGACGAGGCTCTCACCGAGGCCTGTCTCGGCGAGGCTTGTTTCACCGAGGATTGCTCGCGTCTGCTGCGGTTGGTTGCATTGGCGTTGGCCTCGGCGCGGTATCGATGTTGACGGGGTGCGACGAAACACCAGAGACCGTGAAGACTGTCGTCCTCGCGTGTAGACCAATGATCGCGCGCATCTTCGGTCTTCCGGTCTCCGAGCTTCCCAACGGCTATCGACTGTGCCTGCGCCAACCGTTTGATGTAGGTCATGGGCGAATGATCGACATGTGCGTGTATTGCAACGATGAGCCCGGTGCACCTGAGTACATCCGGATTGGATGCACGGGGATGTACCGCAGCGTCACGTTTGAATCGAACGCGCTGCAACAGTCGCCGCTTCAAGACTCGCAGCCACAAGTGCGAGGTGTCGGATGCGACGAACGCCTCGATGCGTTGGCGTTTGCTTCAGCAGACTCGAGCGAAACTCATCTCGACACCACCATCGTGCTACCGAACGATCGGACGCTCCCTGATCTCGGCCTCTACGCAGAACTCACCGTCACTGCCAATGGAATGTCCGTGCCGCTATCTGGTGAGTACGAGCTCGCGCGAGGAACCCAACTGCGCATCGCGGGACCATTCGAACTTGCGGCGCATTACGCGGCTGCGCTCGGAATCGAGTCGATTGACTACAAGTCAGATGGCGCGCGATGGCATGTCGCGTTCAATGCCGAGTGCTCCGTCATAGGAGTGCTGCGCAATGACCAGTTGTACGACGTGCGATTCTTGACTGCGCCTCAACCGTAACGCGGCGCCGCGAACAACTTTCGACTCATCGCATCGCGTGCGTTCGTCTGAACGCGCGCGGTGCGATCTGTTGCGTAATCATTTGTGGTGAGTGAACGCGCACACCGAGAGCGCGACAGAATTTCCGCGCAGTATTAGTGCGTCAAATTGATGAAGCACACGAAGGTGATGCGATCATGCACGCGCTGACCGCATCGCGCGGCCACAACACACTCAACTCCCAGAACACTGGGGAAAGGACTTGTGATGCCAATGCTCACTTCATCGTTTGTGACATCGTTTGCTTCATCTTTCGGTACACGTCGAGGACTGTTGGTTGGTGCTGTGCTGGGTTCACTCTTCGTGACAACGCTACCGGTGATCACTGGATGTGCTGGCTTTGTCGTTGCTGTCGAGGTTGGCATGTCGTTGTGCAACGATTTGATGACGCAGATTTCGGCGGCAGGGATTTCCGCACCGCCGACGGGCTATCAACTGTGCAAGGAAGACGACTTGGAACTTGCCAACAAGCGGTACAAACTCTGCGTGTATTGCAACGGCGAGCCCGATGACGTGCGCTATGTCCAGCTCAACTGCGAAGGCTCGCTCTACCCAGCGGTCGTGCGCGAAAGTCCAATGATGCTGGACACCGCGGATGGCTCGGGCGCGGGATTGAACAAGATCTCGTGCGATGAACGAGTCAAAGCCTTCGCTTACAGCAATGCGAGTACGACCGAAACGCATCTCGACGCGAGCATCGTTCTACCCGATCGGCGCACGCTCCCGGATCGCTCGGCGTACGCGGGCCTCACGATCCTTGCAGATGGCCAGGATGTTCCGACAGAAGGCGAGTTCGAACTCGATGTCGGCACCGAGTTGCGCATCACTGGTCCGTTTGATCTCGCCGCGCACTACGCCGCGTTGCTCGGCGTGCGCACGCTTGACTACAAGGCCGACGGCGCGAAGTGGCACGTCGAGATCGACCCCAACTATGCGGTCATGACGATTCTGCGCAATCACGATGTGCATGACACGCGATTCCTCTTCGCTCCGCCGCACTGAGGCGTAGCGCGCTCGAGCAATGGCGCAAGTCAACGGATCTGTTCCGACTTGCGCCTGCGCGCTGAAGATCATTAACGACAAGTGAAAATCCGAGCGGTATTACTGTGGTGAAATGAAGAAGTGGCAATCGCTGCTGCGAAGATGCGCACGCTGATCGCGCGACGCGATCACATCACACACAACTCCCAGATTTCTGGGTCTAACTTTCTGAAGAAAGGGAACAAGATGTCTATCAATGCATTGACTGTTTTCTCACGCGCTTGGGCTAAAGCCACGCACGCAATCATCAACGTCTCCGCCATTGGAGCGGTGGCCTTGACTGGATCATTGGCCTTAAGCGGAGTGGTTCTCGTCACCGGCTGCAACAGCACCGAGCGCGTTCCAGTGAATCTCAACATGTTGGTCTGTGCGGGCGCCATCGCCGCCGTTCACGGAGAAGGCGTGGAGTCGTTGCCTCCGGATTTCAGGCCGATTCCCGAGAACCCGATCGATCTTTACTTCTTCAAGCTCTGCGCTTTCTGGACCGGAGATTTCGACGACGGGTTCTATGTCCAGTGGAACTGCACAGGGCTGTACTACGAGGTCCATCCTCCGCTTGAAGAACCAGCGACGCTATCGATCGACCGCTCGGATGTGCACATCGAGAAATTCGTCTGCGACGAGTTACTCGTCGCGACAGCTCACGTCGAAACCAGCACGACCGAAACGCATCTCGATGCAACGTTGCTGCTGCCAAATCATCGGGTGATGCCGGATCGATCGGCGTACTCGCAACTCGTGATCACCGCCGACGGCGTTGATGTTCCTACACGCGGCGATTACGAACTCGACTCTGGAACTGAACTGCGCATCGCGGGTCCGTTCGATCTCGCGGCGCACTACGCGGCCAACATCGGTGTGCGGACGCTCGACTTCAAAGTCGATGGATCCGCGTGGCATATCGAGATCGATCCCAACTTCGCGGTGATGGCCGTGTATCGCGACGGCAAACCCTACGACGCTCGCATCCTCTTTCAACCAACTCCGTAATGCGCCGAGCCATTGACGCTGTCACCACCGGTCCCGCGCACATGCATCCGTGCATGCGCGCGGGACTTTCAACGCCATTACTATTGATGCGTGGCTCAACGCGTCTGCGTCCTCAACATCGTCGCGCTCTCGCCCAACTTGATCGGCGATGCGACTCCGCGCATTCGCGCATTTGCGAAGCGCTGCGGCGGAGTGCGCACGATGCGACCACCGCTTCCCGCGGTCACGTGTTCGTCGCAATCGACAATGCTCACTGGACTCGCGCCAACTGCGCATGGAATCGTGGGCAACGGTTGGCACGATCGCGCGCTGGGCGAAGTGCACTTCTGGAAACAATCGAATCGCCTCGTGAGCGGCGAAAAAGTTTGGGAAACCGCGCGTCGCATCGATCCGTCCTTCACATGCGCCAACGCGTGCTGGTGGTACGCGATGCACGCGAGCACCGACGTCATGATCACGCCGAGGCCGATTTACAAGGCCGACGGACGCAAGCTCCCCGATTGCCTGACCACGCCTGCGTCGTTGCGCGACGAACTCCAAGCAGAGCACGGGCAATTTCCGTTGTTCAAGTTCTGGGGACCGATGGCAGGAATCGAGTCCAGCGATTGGATCGCGCTCGCGACGCAACGACTGCTCGAACGCACGCCGTCCACGCTCACGCTGTCGTACTTGCCGCACCTCGACTACGCGTTGCAGAAGTTTGGGCCGGGACACACTTCCATTCGCAACGAGTTGCGCGAAATCGATCGCATCGCCGGCGCGATGATCGATCTGTGCGATCAACTCGGCGTGCAGCCGGTCATCGTGAGCGAGTATGGAATCGTCCCCGTGCGCGATGCCGTGTGGCTCAACCGCGTCTTGCGCGACGCGGGATTCCTCGCGGTCCGCCTCGAAGATGGCCGCGAGATTCTTGATCTCGAACACAGCCGCGCCTTCGCCGTTGCGGATCATCAAGTTGCGCACGTCTCGGTGCGCGATGCTGCTGACATCGCGCCAGTCGCGGCGATTCTTGCCGCGGTCGATGGCGTCGAGCACACACTCTTTGGCAACACGCGCGCCGCGGCGGGACTCGATCACGCGCGCGCAGGCGACATCGTGTGCGTGAGCGCGTCCGACCGTTGGTTCGCCTACGGCTGGTGGAACGATGACGCCAAGGCGCCCGACTTTGCGCGCACCGTCGACATCCATCGCAAGCCCGGCTACGACCCGTGCGAATTGTTTCTTGACCCCACATTGCTCTGGCCCAAGGGTCGCGTGTTACGCAAGCTCGCGATGCGCCGTCTTGGACTGCGCACGAACCTCGACGTGATTCCGCTCGATGCGGCGCTCGTGCGCGGCTCGCATGGTCGCGTCGAACAACCGAGCGGATTCGATCCCGTGCTCATCGGAAATCTTCCTGATCCATTTCTCGATGTCTCCCTTCCGATGGAGTGCGTGCGCGACGCGATTCTCGCGCTCACGTTGGGAGCAACGCACGCACGCGCGGTCGAAGCCGAATTCACCGCAGCAACGCGCACATTTCTCACGCGAGCGCGCCGCTGATGAAATGGTTCTGGATCGGCGTCGCGTTGCTGATCATCCTCGCGATGTGGATGCTGCAACCTGACGCGACGCGTGATTCCGCACTCGTGGCGTTGCCAAGTCAATCGAACGATGACACCAATGCGGGAAGCGCCGCGGACACGCGAAACGATCACGACAGGCGCGATCAAGACACGAGTGATGACATCACGAGTCAGGAGTCTTCACCGAGCGCCAGCGCGTTAGGCACTGCGGCAACGAGTGAGTCCAACGCGACAAGCAACGCGGACACCGCGCCCGTCGACGCGCCTCGGCCAGACATCGATCTCCTCGGCGAAGATGGCCCGCCCATCGCGCCGACGAATCTCGTTGCCACTCGCACACCACCAGCACTGCTTCACGACACGCGCACGCCCAACGAAGTCCTGCACCGCATCGATGAACGCACCATCGAACTGGACAAACGATTTCGCGTGATCGGCGGCGGTCGCGACGACGATCCCTATCGCATCTCGTGGGAATTGCTGACATCGGCCAGCGCGTACATCGATCCCGCGCAACTCGCAGTGACGCCGCCGCCGTGGATTCGTCTGCTTGACGACACCGTCGTCGAAATCTCCGGCTACTACTCGACGCCCCTGCGAGTCGATCGCACCAAGAGTTTGATGCTCACGCTCAACCGTTGGGATGGCTGTTGCGTTGGTCTTCCACCAACTCCCTTCGACGCGATTGATCTCGTGCTGCGCGAGCCGATGGAAATGAAGGGACTGCACTTGCTTCGCTTTGGCACATTTCGCGGACGAATGCGCGTGGAAGTGTTCGAGGCCGCGGGGTACCTCATCGGTCTCTATCGAATCGAAGACGCGGTGTTTGTCGCCAAGTAGTGCACCTAAGTGATGTGCGCAGTTGGCGTGCGCAAACAGCGTTGCAACACCGACGCATCGGTGCATGCGCTCAACGCGCGCTCATGAGCATCGTCGCAAGGCATTATCCAACCGATGGTTTCACTGCGAACGATCAGCCGCTGCACTCGCACGCGCGCATGTTCACGCGCGCCTCACCGAGCTTTGCCGCGCTTTGTTCAGGCGCACAGAACCGCTACTCTCTCTCAGTGCTCCGCATTGGCCCTGTTCAACTTGAATCAAACGTTCTTCTCGCGCCGATTGCGGGATACACCGATCTCGCGTTTCGCATTCTCTGTCGCGAGCTCGGCGGCGTTGGCATTGCGTACACCGATCTGCTGAGCTCGCGCGCAATTCAACGAGAGACTTCGCGCACCCTCGACCTCGCGCGCACCAACGAGTTCGACCAACCCGCGGGCATGCAGCTCTACGGCAACTCCGATGACCCGTTGCCCGAAGCTGCAATGTGGGCGGTCGACAAAGGCGCGCGCGTCGTTGACATCAACATGGGTTGCCCCGTCGACAAAGTCGCCAAGCGCGATGGCGGCAGTCTGTTGCTGCGCGACTGCGGCAACACCACCCTGCTCGCCTCGCGCATCGTGAAGGCTGTGGAAAAACACAGCAACGGCCGCGTGCCCGTCACCGCAAAGATGCGTTTGGGTTGGGATCCCGAACACATGGTTGCGCCGCAACTGGCGCGGCAACTGGCCGACGTAGGCATCGCCGCCGTCACCGTGCACGGCCGTTACACGGTGCAATTCTTCTCGGGCAAGGCGGACTGGAACGCGATTCGCCTCGTCGTCGACGCGGTGCCCAACATTCCCGTGATCGGAAACGGTGACGTCTCCGAGCCCGAACATGCGCGCGAACTCATCGATACCACCGGCTGCGCGGGAGTCATGATCGCGCGCGCCGCGCTGCGAACTCCGTGGATGTTCCGCCGCACGCACGCTCTGCTCACCACAGGAGTTGCGTCGCCAGAACCCTGCCTCGCCGACAAGTTCCGCGTCGCGTTGCGCCATCTGCAATTGAGCGAGCAATACGACGGGACGGGCTACGCACTCATCTGCATGCGCCAGCAGATCGCGCGCTTTGGCAAGTCGATGGGACACATCAAGCCCATCAAAGAGGCGATTCGGCTCGCGACCTCGCTCGAGACGATTCGCGAGGTGCTCATGCGCGCGATCGAGCGGTACGACGGGCTCGATATTGTCGCGGCGCCACCTTCTCGGACGAGCTTTGCGGCAGCGAACTTAACTGATGCGCAAGAAATTGCTCAAGAGATTTGCTCCGAGCAATCCTTGGGTTAGATTCGAAGATGTAAGGACCATTGCCTTGTGCGTGGTCGAGGGAGGCCTTGTCGGCGGGAACCGACTTGGCCTTGAAGAGGGATGAACCGACTCGGTTCCAAACGAAAAGGGATTTACAACATGCTGTCTTTTTCAAACAGTACGCGGCTTGCCGCGGCTGTGGCGGTCTGTGCTCTTGCAGCACCGGCCTTCGCAGACGCGCCTCCCATGACACTCACTGTCAACTCTGGGGCTTTCGGTAAACAGGTCAACCTGAATCCGAACTCCGTTTCTGCCAGCGGTATGGGAACGTATACCGGTTCCGTCGCTGCGAGCGATGGGCTGTGGAACGTGAACTACAACTTCAGTGCCGCCAGCGCCACTGACACCGCGATGCAGTCTGGATCGATGTCGATTCAGAATCTCAGCGGCGGTGAAATGACCTTTTCCATCACGCTTTCGCTGCCAACCGCAGCATTCGAGCCGCTCAGCGGACTCTTCAACGGCTCCATTTCCGCGGTGCTGTTTACGAGTGGCGCTGGCTACTTCCGCTCCGTCGACACCGCACCATGCTGGCTCGCCACTTCGGGAGCAAGTGTGGTGAACTCGCTCTTGGCGGCGCCTGTGAATGTCAACCGAAATAGTACTGGCACAACATTGATCGGTTCGGCAGCCTTCGGTGGTTCCACCCCATCGTTGCCCGCACCGACCTTCGGCACCAACATCGCTGTGACCCTGAGCTTCGTGCTCTCGGCGGGCGACACCGCCTCGTTCTCCACCCAACTCGGTGGCGCAGGCGTGGCGATTCCCGCTCCGGGCGTCCTCGCTGTTCTTGGTGGCGCGGGACTTCTCAACCGCCGTCGTCGTCGCTAAATCAATCATCGCGCTCGAGACAACCAAAGACGTCTCGAACGCACATCAGCACAATCCCGAAAGGGACCCCGCAATCCCGCAAGGGAGCCCTGGCAACACACTGAGATCCATGAGGGACCTCAGGCCAGAGGCACTAGGACACTGGAACGCCGCCAATCCTCGGAGAGTGATTCGCGCCGTTCCGAATACGCGCCCGTGATTGATGCGAAAGCATCGCTCACGACGCGCAAATCGCTCACAGTGTCCCTTTCCGCCCGCCGCCCGAACCCGATGCAAGTCGAGTTTGGGCGGCGTCTTTTTTGGTCGAACGACTCAGCCCTCGTTCCGCGCATGAAGCGATTGATCGTCGCTCGTCGCCACGCGTTTGCGTTGTGCAATCTCCGGACCGATCCACCACCCACCGCCGAGTGACTTGAGCCCGCGCGGCCTTGCCCGTACTATTCGCCCCCCATGGCTGGACTGCGCTGCACCGTTGTTACCCCCACTGAAAGCGTCCTTGATTGCGACGCGACCTATGTCGAGTTTTCGGCGTGGGATGGACAACGCGGCGTGATGCCCGGCGCCGCGCCGTTTCTGGTGCGTCTTGGCGAAGGCAGTCTGCGTATCGAGAAGGGCTCCGGCGCGGCCGACGTCTTTCTCCTCGATCGCGGATTCGCGCAGATGAACGGTGGCACGCTCACGATTCTCGCGGACGGCGTCACGCTTCCTGCCGCCATCGATGCAACAGCCGCCGACAAAGAGCTCGCCGATGCGAACGCCTCGGCACTCACGCGCGGCACGCCAAGCGAGCGCGTCGACAACGAGCATCGTCAACGACTCGCACGAGCACGCGTCTCGATCGCGCGTTCGACGCGCCGCTGAAATTTTTCGCAACGCGCGTGATCAGCGCGCAACACCAACTCGCTTATCGATTCGCGCAGCAATTCGCAGCGTTTTGCCGCGGTTTTCGCACAAGATTCGCGTGAGTGCTGTGGTACTCTGCGCCCCATGATTGAGCATGAAGCGAGCGCGACGACTGACGAGGTCCTCGCCACCATCGGCACGGACGCGCCGACTGCAAACGCCGCGAGTGACGGCGATTCGACTGACGATTCGACCGGCGATTCAACCGATGAATCGACCGACGAATCGAACGCGCCGACTTCGGAAAGCACCATCGATGCAGATGCTTCCGCGGCGACCGCTTCGCCCGAGCGCGCGCCCAAGCGTCGGCGCAAATCTGCGCAAACGCCTGAAGCGGATCACCCTTCGCTCTTCGAAATCAATCTTGACGATCCCGAGTTGCCCTCGTTTGCGATGCCGTTTCCGCTGCGCGTCGAGGCCGCGATTCTCCTTGCCGATCGCCCGATTTCGGATGGTCGCATCGCCGAAGTCCTCGGGCTCGTGCCTGCAGCCGTCGCCACAGAGAGGCGCGCGGGCAAAGAGAGTGACAGCGACGCGGGAGCCGTCGAAACGACTGAAGGCGCGCCGTCAAACATCGCTTCACGCGAAAGCGCGGCCATCGCGGGGCGTCGACGCGAGGCGTTGCGACTCGTGCGCGAAGCCGTCGACACGCTCAATCGCCAGTACGCCGATGGCAATCGCGCGTTTCGCATCGAGAGTCTTGCCGGTGGCCGTCAGATGCTCACCATCGCGGCCTACGGACCGGTGTTGATGCGCATGAAGGGCGCGCGCGCGCAAACGCGACTCTCGCAAGCCGCGTTGGAAACACTGGCGATCATCGCCTATCGCCAACCGATGCTGCGCGCACAACTCGAAGCGATTCGCGGCGTCGCGTGCGGCGAGATTCTCAAGAGCCTCATGGAACGCCGACTGGTCAAGATCGTCGGACGCGCTGAAGAGGTCGGTCGCCCCATGTTGTACGGCACGACTCCTGAGTTTCTGCGCGTGTTCGGCATCGCCACGTTGAGCGATCTGCCGCAAGCGAAAGATTTGCGCTAGTCGCCGCATGGCTCACGCACACGCGGCTCTCATTAAGCCTCGCGCGGCATCCCCTTGAACACAAGCGACGAGTTGCGATAGCGCGCATCAAGCGTGACTTCCTTCACGATCAGCGGCGCAAGCCACGATGGAAATGGCGCGCGTTGTGTTTCGCTCGTGAGCTCGACTTCCGCCATCACCAGCGGCAATGCGTGAAAGCGATCGATCTCCCACACCAGCGTTTCGCCGCCTTCTCCGCTGCAACGCACACGCGAGCGCGTCTTGGTCAATCGACTGCCTTCGGTGTGCGGCCACGCCGCATCAAACTCTGCGCGCGACAGCTCGCGTTCATGCTCGATGCGCACGAGTCCTGATCCGGTCTTGACGGTGTGGAAGTAGCGCGACGCGCCGGAGGAATCTTCGACTCGTCGCAAACGACCAGTCAACGGCGCAGGTGAATCGCCGTCGTTAGCACGCGCGTGTTCATGCGCATCGGTTGCCGCGAGATATCCCTGCTCGATCTCCCAAATCTCTGCGTTGTGCGGAATCACTGGCATTTCTCGCAAAACCCACACGCGTTCGATCTCGCGACCGTGGCTCGCGTGCGCGTCACTCACATGACACCCCACTGCGCGACGAGATTCGCGAGCGCATGTTTGAGATTCACATTCGAGCGCACTTCGCGTTCGAGCGCGGAAACCAACTCCACGCGTTGCGCCACGCGCGCGATCATTTCGATGTCCTTGCGTTGCGCGGCTCCTGATAGTTGCGCGCGTAATCGCGCGGCAACGGTCAAGAGCAAGCATCGCGTGCCCAAGCGATTCGCCGCTTCCTTGGAGCCCTTGGGATTTTCTTTGACCATGCGCTCCGCGAACTCGCTGACCAATTCGCCCAAGCGATCGGCGAGCGTTGCGTCGAAGCGTCCTTCTTCGATGGTGGAAAAACGCGGCAGCAGTTCGTCGCTCCACGCTCGCAATCCATTGCGATGAGCCAACTCAGCAGTGCCGGGCGCGCCGTCACAAAACTCGGCGAGCCATGCGCGTGCCTCAACGGGAATTTCATAGCGATCAAACCACGCGTCCATCGCCCATGCGTTGACTGCGCGGAACCCCACGCGTTGGCAGCGACTGCGAATCGTGGGCAAAAGCCGCTCTTCCTGGGTGGTGACCAGAAAGATGTAGGTGCCCGCGGGTGGCTCTTCGAGCGTCTTCAACAACGCGTTTTGCCCGTAAGGATCGAGCAGTTCCGCTTCGTCAATGATGAACACTTTGTGATGTCCCATGTAGGGACTGCGCCACACTGGCGAATCGAAACTCTTGCCGTCGCTCACCGCGCCGCCGATCATGAGCTCGCGCAAGAGATCAAGTGGAATGTTGGTTTGCTTGCGATCGCGCAGTTCTTTGATCGACGAGGATTCCGCGCGTTCCTTGCGCACGATGTGGAGATCAGGATGCGATTGCGCATCGATCAGTTCCGCGACGCGCGTGTTGCGTGGCGCCTTGAACTCATCGAGATGCGACGGGTTCACTTCGCCGTCGAGGAGCAATCGCGCGCACTCCAGCGCAGCGGTGCACTTTCCCACGCCGCACGGTCCAAAGAGAATCCACGCGTGATGCATGTGACCCGAGCGAATCGCGTGCGTGAGTTGCGAGGTCGCCGCGTCTTGCCCGAAGAGCACCGGACCATCGTGATGAACGGGACGCGCTTGCGTGACTGGTGCTTGATCACCGATGCGCGAGCGGACAACGCGACTGGGCGCTTTGTCTGCTGCAGTAGTTGTCGCGCGCTTCGCCATGCACAGTCCATGGTACGAGAGTTGCGCGCGCTGAATCTCCGCTCATGACTATGCCAACACGCGCACGCAACCCAATCACGTCTCGGGCACTTCGACCAAGCGACACGGTTGTGCCTTGGTCTTCCCTGAAGGGTTCGACGCATCGACGGGAACGAGCAGTGGTTCGCCGTTGAGCAGATTTGCAGGGAATTGCCGCATCAAATCTTCGACCTCAGCAGAAAACAACGTCGACTGCGCGTCGTAGGCACGGCGGTCAAACATACCCACCGTGACCACGCTCGTCTCGCTGTCTTCATCGTGATGAAACCACGCGTCGTGTCCTTTGGCGCGCAACTCTGCGCAGTATCGCTCCGCGTTGACGCGCATCGGCGCGTAGTCGACACCCTTCTCATTGAAGGTCGACCACGCAGCCACTTGCAAACTAAACAGTGGTCGCACCTTGGGGTACTTCGCGCGCAGGTTGCGCAGATCAAACGGCTTGATCACGATCGACGCGTCGTCGGTCGCCGTGCGAATCAACATCGATCCGCCGAACGGTCGTTGCCCTTGACGTTGAATCGCTTTGACGCGCTTGAGCTCCGCTTGCGCGGCCATGTCATCGGGTGACTCGAAACGACCGAGCACAATCGCCGATCCTTTGCCGACTCGACGCGAAGTTGCACCTGCAAGTTCTGGATACTCACGCACGAGTTGCGCACGAAATGCTGCGGCGCGATCGACATGATCCGGTTGCGAAAACGTTTGCAGCATCACCGACCAGCGACCCTTGGAACTTACATTCTTGGAATTCGCATTCGATGTGGCGTTGCTCGAAGTCGCAGCGCCCTTGCTTTGCGGCGCGCGCGTCGCTGCCTTGTTAGTTGGGTTCGCAAGAGTGTTCGTTTGAGTTGGACTCTCGCCCACACCTGCCATCACATCGTCTGCGGGATCGAGCAATTCGAGTCCGTTCGAAGACGACGATGTCGCGTTCGATGTGAGTTGCTTTTGCTTGGTCGTTGTCGCGCCCTCGCCGCAGGCGACAACGTGCGCGCAACATGCAGAAATCAACGCGACCCAGAGCAGACGAGGAAGATTGTGCGCGTGTACAAGCATGGTTTGCCTTGGTGATAGTTGAATCGTCTGATAATGACACTTGCGAAGCGGTCTTGGCGGCTTATTTACTGACCACTTGCAAGTGGACGAGAATCTAATTGGGCAAGTTGCCTATTCGCGCGCGAAAGTCGTTGAAAGATAAAGACTTAGGTGAGTGTTCCTTGAGGAGCGATCGTTCATGCTGTGCGTTCGAATTCGCCGATGAAGTTGTGGGCAGGATGCAGAGCTCGGCATCGCGTGGTTCGAGCTCTCAACCCACTGGTTTAGTACCAAAGATGAGAACCACAACCAGGACGGTTTGGCCTCATGTATAGAGTGGCGTGACGAACATGTTCGCGGCGTTCACTTCGAAGGAGTTTGCAATGTCTGAAATCGGAAACATCGGCGGAAAGTCAAGTCTGAGTTCGGCGTACGCAACAGGCGTGCGTCAGAGTGTAGATCCTGCGGCACCCCGCATGATGGACACGACAACGGCCACGCCAACCCGCACAATGGGTGACCGAGTCGAAGTCTCTGAAGTAGCGCGTTGGCTCGGCGAAATGAATCGCCTCCCCGCGATTCGCGAAAGCAAAGTCGCCGCTGCGAAAGCCTCGATTGCCAACGGAACACTCGATAACGATGAGCGACTTGCGACCGCTGTGCAGAGCATGCTTGATGATGTGATGTGAAGTGAAGCGAAGTTGGTGCGAGATCAGTCGCGTGTCACTCATGTGGTGTGAGTGATTCAAAGCCAGCTCGCACAGACCACTCGAAACTCAAACCCCGCGCCGGCACCTTTGCCCGCGCGGGGTTTTCTTTTTTGGATTTGCGGGATTGACTCGCGCGAACGAATCGCTGCGCGCAGCCGTTTTCAAGCGAAATCAAGCCTCAGCGCGATGCTTCGTTGCTCTTAGACCGCTTGACCATGGCTTGCAATCGTTTGATGGAAATCGGCTCCTCGTTCCGTCCATGCATGTGAGCGACCCGATGGCAGTTCGCGCACAGTGGTACGAGATCCCGCGTCGGATTCACCCGTGACGTCTTGCGCTCTTGGCTGATGGGGCGCAGATGGTGAACCTCGATCATGCCGTCAGCCTCGGGTCCGTAGAAGAGACCAAAGTCGAATTTGCAAGCTTGGCACACGCAGCCGTAATGCTCGATGCACGCAACCCTCGCAGCTGTGGATCGCTCATGGCGAGTCATCTGAACCAGCTTCGCAGCACCCTCAAGGAAATACTCCGTGCTGCGCTGCTTCACGTCGGGAAGCGCATCGAGCGTGGGAATCTTCACGCACCGATCATTGAACAACTGCCGAACACCCTCGGCGACCTTGGTCTTGAGTCGAGTGCCGCTGGATTGGGTGTTCCATTGCCCGTCTTTGGTGCGTTGATCTTCGAGAAGCGCTTTCCGCGAGATGGCCTCATCGCTGTTGTGCTTGGTCAGGAAGCTGAACTCGACGTCCACATAGTTCGACAGAATGCCGACCTTGCGCCTCGCCAGATCCCAGTGCTTATCTTGGCGGACTTGGCTTCGAATTCGACCCCACCCAATGATGCCCGGATCGACAAGGCCCTGAAGCAGAAAGAAGAACGGTGCGCCAGGCTGCATCCACTTGGTGCCGCCGGTGGACCACCTGCAGATACCGAGTGTGCCTCGCTCAAATTTTTGCACCATTGATTTCAGATCCCCACTCACGAAATCAGGCTTCCACGTGAGCAGATAGGCGCCGCCGGTCTCGAGCTTTGGGTCGTAATACAAGAGTGCTCCTGCAATGGCGGCTCCGAATAGTCGGAGCTCGCGTCGGGTTGATGGACAGGTTGATTATGTCATCGACTGACGCTGTTGCCAACTCAATTCGTAGTTCATTGGAGTTGCTCCTCTCATCGTTGAGCGCCTCCGTTCTGGCTCGTATGAGCCATCGATTCACTCGGTGATCGCTGCGTTGCCCAAAGCGTTCGCGGCGAGGTTTTTTGTGCGGATCGTGCTGCGTTCGACCCATCGCGCTTCGAGCCTGAGCACGCACTCGTTGCTGAGCCTCTGAGTACGATTCGCCCCATGCAATTGCCCCGCGCCTGTGCGTTTCTCACGCTCGCCGTTACCGCCGTTCCACTCACCACACTTTCTGCGCAACAAGCACCCGTCGTCGGTATGCGACCCAGTGACGCTGCGCGCTGCGCAATCGTTGGCGCAAAGGTGCTGGTTTCGCCAGGGGTCACGCTTGAGAAGGCAACGATTTTGATTCGCGATGGAATCATCGAAGCGATTGGCGCGGAGATCGCGACACCCGCGGGCTACCGCGTCTTCGATGGTGCGGGCAAAACGGTGTTCGCAGGATTCATCGAGAGCGCGCTGGTGATCGACTCCACTGAAGCGCAAAGTGCTGCGCTGCGCGCGGTGGGTGCGCATTGGAATCAGAACGTCACGCCTGAAGTTTCCGGCACTGCGCTAATCATTCCCGATGCGACGCTCGAGTCGCTGCGCGCGCAAGGTTTCACCATCGCACGATTGCTTCCGGAAGACGGAATCTTTCGTGGAAGCTCGGACCTTCGTCTGCTCGCGAAAACTTCCGAGCGCGTGCTCGCGCGCGAACTTGGTGGCGTGACCGTTCAACTCGTCGGACCAGTGACACGGGATTTCAGCCAATTCATGGGACAAACACCAGTAACTCCCGGCGTGAGCACTCCGTCGACTCCGTTCGCGCCGGGCGCGCGGGGGGATCGCGATAGTCGCTTTCCTTCGAGTTTGATGGGCTCGTACGCGCTCATGCGGCAGACCTTCATGGATGCCGCGTGGCGACGCGATTGCCTCGCCGCGAACACCGCGACGACGCTTCCAGTGGAAGATCAAAATGCACTCGACGCGCTGCAGCCGTTGCTCGCGGGCACACATGGAATCATCATCGATGCCAGTGATGAACTCGAAGCCGCGCGCATGATGCGCCTCGCGCAGGCGCAAGCACCCAACGCGCCACTCACTGTGCTCGGCAGCGGCCTTGAGTTTCGCGGGCAACAAGAACTCGTGGCTCTCGCGGCCAACATGCACGCCGCGTTCATCATTCCCATCGAGTTTCCTCAAGCACCCGATCTCGTTTCGCCCATGGCATCCGACAGCATGTCGTTGCGCGACTTGATGACGTGGCGTTACGCGCCGACGAATCCCAAGCGTCTCATCGAAGCGGGCTCCACCG
Source organism: Planctomycetota bacterium (assembly GCA_003671025.1). GTDB lineage: Bacteria > Planctomycetota > Phycisphaerae > Phycisphaerales > SM1A02 > QWPT01. The sequence goes on along the minus strand of QWPW01000009.1, from coordinate 44,558 downwards.
TCGTGTTGAGTTCGCATCGCATGTCTGACAAATCTGGTTTCCGTCGCAAACTCGCCGATGCGATCACGCATGGACTCACCAAAGATCAAGCGCTCGCGGCATTGACGACGACGCCGGCGAAATTGCTGGGCATCGACGCACGCGCAGGCACGATTGAAGCGGGAAAAATAGCCAATCTCATCATCGCCGCGGGTGACCCGTTCGATGCGGAGACGAAGTTCGAAGGCATCTTCGTCGCAGGCGCGCCTGTGATGTTGCCGCCCGATGCGCCGGTGCTCGCTGCGGGAAGTTTCACGGTCACGGCGCTCGACACGACTGCGAAGCCGCTCGCGAAAGATCTGCGCATCGTGCTTGACCCGAAGGACAGTTCGCTCAAAGCGAAGTGGACACCAGAAGCGCCCGCTGCGGATGCGAAGCCTGTCGAGGCCGCTGCAGTTGAAGTCGCAAAGCCCGTAGAAGATGTGACCAAGCCCGCGACCAACAACGATGCGCCTGCGAGTGACGCGGCGAATGCAGAGAGCAAAGTCGAAGAGAAGAAAGACGTCGCAGGAAGTGCGACCGCCAAGCGCGCTGGCATCTCCGATGGTCGCGCGTGGGGAATGTTCGACGGCGCGCCGTTTGGTTTCGAAGGCGAAATCCGCGTCTCGCTCGCGGGCACTGGCGCGACTGCGACCATGACGATCGAAACTGCAACGGGCGCACGCGCCGCGTTTGCGTTGGTGCGTGTCGTCGAAGAAGCGAAGAAGGACGACACGAAGACAGACGCGAAGACAGACGCGAAGAATGATGACGTCAAGAAAGATGACGCCGCACCAGCAGCCGTCATCGTCGACGCAAACAATCCAAGCGAACCAACCACGCAAGACACGAAGACCAGCGACGCGGCGGTCACCGATGACAACGCCACGCCTTCGCCAAACGCGGATCGTCCCGCGCGTGATCAACGCGGCGGCCGCGGTATGCGTGGTCAACGCGGAGGCGATGGCAATGCGCCGAGCAAGATCGGCGAAGCCGGCAAGAACGGCGAAGCAAGCGACGAGAAGAAGCCCGACGAGCGCGAAACCCTGTGGAAAGACGTGCTTCCGTTTCCGTTTGGTGAGTACGGCCGCATCGAAAAACCGCTCGCGGGAACAGTCGTCGTGAAAGACGCGACGGTGTGGACGCTCGGCGCGCAGGGGATCATCAAAGACGGCGACATGTTGATTCGCGACGGAAAGATCATCGAGGTCGCGCTCGACATCGCCGTACCTGAAGGCGCGACCGTGATCGATGGCAAGGGCAAACACATCACGCCCGGACTCATCGATTGCCATAGTCACACGGGAATTTCTGGTGGCGTCAACGAGGGCAGTCAGTCGTGCACCGCTGAAGTGTGGATCGGCGATTGCATCGATCCCACTGACATCAATTGGTATCGCCAACTCGCGGGTGGATTGGTTGCGGTGAATCAACTGCACGGCTCCGCCAATCCCATCGGTGGACGCAACTCAGTGGTGAAGATTCGTTGGGGCGAAGGCGCAGAAGCGTTTCGCTTCGAAGGCGCGCCCTCGGGCATCAAGTTCGCGCTCGGTGAAAACGTGACGCGCAGCAGTTCGCGTTACCCATCGTCGCGCATGGGCGTGAAGACGTTCTTGCAAGACTCGTTCCTCGCGGCTCGTGAATATCGCGCGCGTCAAGTGACCTACGCCGCTGCGCCCGTCGCCACCCGTGGACTTCCGCCGCGCACCGATCTCGAATTGGAAACGCTCGCGGAAATCCTCGAGGGCAGTCGATTGGTTCACTGTCACAGCTATCGCCAAGATGAGATTCTCATGCTGCTGCGCACCGCCGAGCAATTCGGTTTCCGCGTGGCCACGCTGCAGCATGTGCTCGAGGGTTACAAACTCGCCGGCGAGATTGCCAAGCACGGCGCAGGCGCATCGAGCTTCAGTGATTGGTGGGCGTACAAAGTTGAAGTGATGGATGCGATTCCATGGAACGGCGCGTTGATGCACAAAGCAGGCGTGCTCGTGAGTTTCAACAGTGACTCGGATGAACTCGCGCGTCGACTCAACATGGAAGCGGCCAAGGCCGTGCGTTACGGCGGACTTTCGCCCGAAGAAGCGCTCAAGCTGGTCACGCTCAATCCCGCGAAGCAACTGAAGATCGACGCGCGCACGGGCTCGCTCGAAGTGGGCAAAGACGCGGACTTCGTGCTGTGGAGCGGCGATCCGCTTTCCGCGTTCACGCATTGCGATGAGACATGGATCGACGGCGCGCGTCGCTACTCGCGCATCGAAGACGACGCCGTGCACGCGCAAGTGATTCGCACGCGCGGCGAACTCATCGCCAAGGCAACGACCGCGAGTGATCGCGCAGGCGCAGGTGCGCGCGCTGGTGGCGGCGGCGCTGCTGGTGGTCCTGGCGGTGGTGGCGGTCGTCGCGGTCGCGGCGCTCCGACATTGATGGAGCGCATGTTGGAGTCACGCGAAGACACGATTTGGCTGCGCATCGCGCGCGGCATGGAACCGCTTCCGAAAAATCCCGGCGACTGCGGCTGCGGCGAAACCGACGCCGTCCCCGTGGAAGAACTGCGTAACTGACTTCACTGCCGGCAACACGCGACACCTTCACGATTCAAGATCACCGCAACACACTCGACGACGGTTCGCCTCGCGCAACCGAACTCGCCACGATTGAGATTCACTCCATGACCTCCGCTACGACACGCATCCACATCGCCACCTACGCATCACTTCTCACCAGCGTGGTGATGTTGACGACGCTCTCCGCATCAGCGCAGAGCGACATCGTTCCCGCGAAACCGCAGACGCGTCCGTTGCTCATCGTTCACGCGGTGGTGCACACCGCGACGATTGCACAACCGATCATCGAAGACGGTCATGTGCTGTTTGATGGAGGTCGCATCACTTCAGTGGGCACGGGGATGCCCGTGATTCCCGAAGGATGCGAAATCATCGACGCGCAGGGAATGCATGTTTCACCAGGGTTTTGCGCGTTTCCCACCACGCTGGGATTGGTCGAGACGTTGCAAGTCGAGGCGACCGATGACCGCACTGAGTTTGGTGATTTCCGTCCCGAAGCAGTGCCCGCAGTGGCGATCAATCCCGACAGTGATCTGCTCACCGTCGCGCGCGCTGCGGGAATTCTGCTCGCGGTGAGTGTGCCGCAAGGCGGAATCATTTCCGGAAGCGCGTCGGTGATTCGCCTTGATGGTTGGACGCCGGAAGATCTCACCATCGACAGCGCGTGTGGTTTGGTGATGACGTGGCCGGTGGTCGAACCCGCGCGCACGCTCTCGTCGCGACGCTCGCCCGAAGAGCAGAAGCGTCGCGCCAAAGAAGAGCTCGAGAAGATCAATCGCTTTCTCGATGAGATGAAAGCGATCAACGCGGCGCGCGCGGCCGATCCGACCGTGACCCACGATGAACGCGCGCAAGCGATGCTTGATGTGCTCTCGGGCAAAGATCCTGTGTTCGTCGAAGTTGGAAGCGCATCGCAAATCGAGAGCGCGGTGACGGCACTCAAAGCGCGCGGACTGCGCACAGTGATCATCGGCGGCGAAGGCATCGCGTCTGCGATTCCGTTTCTCAAAGCGGAAGGCATCTCGGTGATTGTGCGCGGCGTGCATCGCCTTCCCGGCAACCGTCACGATGCCACCGCGGCGTCCTATCAACTGCCGAAACTCTTGTTTGACGCGGGAATTCCCTTCTCGATTGCCACGGGCGATGAACCCGCGCATGAGCGCAACTTGCCGCATCACGCAGCGACGGCGGCGGCGTTTGGGCTTGATCCCGAAGCGGCGCTGCGCGCAGTCACGGCAACACCGTGCGTGCTTGCGGGAATCAACGAGCGATACGGAACCATCGAGCCCATCAAGAGTGCGACCATCATCATGACGCGCGGACATCCGCTCGAACTCACCAGCGCAGTGGCTGCTGCTTGGATCGATGGCAGGTCGATCGATCTCTCATCGCATCAGAGCGAGATGAAGGCGAAGTATGAAGAGAAGTTGCAACGCGGCAACTAAGGCGAAGTGATCACGCGCGCGACTCACCAACGAATCGTGTTCGAAGTCGTGAGCGTGGTGTCGGCTTGCGTCACCAGCGTCACCGTCACTGAGATTGATGCGCCTAATGCAGGAGCACGAGTCCATTGCGGCTCAACGCGCAAGACGTACTGCGAGAGCACGGTGTCAAAGCGCGCCGCTTGCGCCGCGGGCGTGAGAAGCGGAATGTCGAAGTTGAGCAGCGCTGGATCTGCCTCGGTCCGTACTTCGATGCGAAACACACCGGCTGTGCGCGCTGGAGCACCCGCGCGGTCGAGCGCATCAATGCGCAGATCGAGCGACGGCCGCGTGGCATCGCTTCGATTCACCCGCGAAAGTCCTGAGAGCACAATCCGACTCGCGTGATTGACCGCATACGAAGCACTCGATCCGTTGGCCAACATGCTTTCCGCAGCCGATCCACTGATCGGGGTCACTGGCGCGACTCGCGTCGGATCAGGGAGCTCGTGCGAACACGCGCACAATGCGGCGGTCATCGTTCCCGTCAACAGAATTCGCCGAGATAGGTGCGCATGCATGAAACGCAGCGTACGCGACAGCGCATCGATTGCAGAAGCGGAAGGTCAACGGTCGATTCATTGCGCATGAACCGACTTGCTCCTGCTACTGGATCGCTCGCCCTTCTCGCGCTGCTCACGGCATGCGATTCGAATCGCACGCAACGCGAAGAAACCGTCGAATACATGGCGTTCGAGACACCCGAGGGAACATCGCGCGTGATCATGGTCAATCCGCAATTCGGCGGTGGCGGCGAGATGGAAATCGAAGTGGAGTTGGTCGATGACGCCGCAGCCGGCTCTGCGAATGCGAACGCCCCGCGCATCGAGCGCCGACGCATGATTGTGATGGACTCCAATCAGCCTGGCCAAATGGCGACCTTCGGAACGATGATGCCCGTGATAAACGCGGGTGCCGTCGCGCAAGCTGCTCCCGCAACCGCCGCGATCCCCGCAGCGCCATGCCCCGTGATGCTTGGTGTGCGCATGAGTGAAGTTGATCCCATCCTTGCCACACACCTAGGGATTGATGCTCGCACCGCTGCGGTGCTCGAAGATGTCGCTGAAGAACTCAACGGCCATGAGGGCGGACTGCGCGATCACGATGTCATCGTTGCGGTTGATGGAAAAACGCCAGCAAATCCCTCGCATATTCGCAAGGCGCTGATGGCGAAGAAGCCGGGCGACACGATGACCTTCACGGTCATGCGCGCAGGAACGAAGAGCGACGTCGTGGTCACGCTGCAAGCATGGGAGCACGCGAAGTTTCACTCCGTGACACCCGCGCGCGTCGGCGGCTGATCCGTCAACGATGGCAGCACGCTGCACGACAAGTTGTAGACGGCGCCAACGCGCGCCATCGGTACACTCCGTTCAATCATGCTTGAGCTTGCCGCCCTCGAACCAGGTACCCGCGTCCGTGTGACCCAGCAGTTGCCCCAAACCCACGCGGTTTGGACGACGGCGATTGAAGGCGTGGTGTGCCGCTTCCGCCAAGCGCAGACAGGTTCATGGTTTGCGCACGCGAAGAGCGACAAGCTTTGGCTCGATCGCTTGGAAATCAAGAAGGATGACGGCGAGTTGGTCACGCTCAATCTTGATCGCTACAGCCGCATCGATTGCATTGCGTGATCAAGCGTGATCAAGCGTGATCAAGCGTGATCAAGACTGATCAAGCCAGTTGAGTAGACAGCGCGGCCTTGCCCACTGTGCACAGGGTGAGCGCGCTGCGCCACGCATGTCCCATCGACGTACTGATCCACGCGTTGAGATCGTCCACCGTGAGCGAATCCACTTCGGTGGAAAGCTCGCCGAGCGAACGGCAACGACCGAGTCGATACCAATCACTGCCTAGTGCCGCGGCGCGCGCGGCGGTGCTCTCGCCCTGCATCACCAAGCGACTGCGAAAGCCCACAATCGCGCGGCGAAACTCATCGGGTGTGACGCCCTGCTCGAAACGCTCGAGCTCACGCATGATCGTGTCGAGTGTCTCTTGCGCGCGTTCGGGCGTGCTTCCCGCATACACCGACACCATGCCACGATCGCGCCCACCGGCGTAACTCGCGCTCACCGAGTAACACAGGCTGCGGCGCTCGCGCACTTCGGTGAACAGTCGACTCGATGTTTCGCCGCCGAGAATGCTGGTGGCGATACGGCAGTGCAGCGACTCGGGATCGCGCTCGCTCGGGGCGTGCAAGCCCATCGCGATGTGTGTTTGATTGCAATCGTCTTCCTCGTGGCTGATGCCGCCGAGCGCGGCTCCGTCCGCCGTGACATCGCCCGCGGTGCCATGCCAATTCTTGAGCAATCCATCGAGCGTCGCGGCAAGCTCATCCGCGTCAACTGCGCCCGCGACGCTGAGAATCGAGCCAATTGGGCGCACGCGCTGGGACCAACTTCCCTTGAGGTCGTCGATGGTGACGCGCTCAAACGCCGTGCGATTGCCGTAGCCCGAGCGATCAAATGGCGGCGGAAGATGACGCGCGCGCAAGTCCAACCCGACGCGGTGTTGCGGATCATCTTGCAACGACTCGAGCGATTGAATCGCGAGGCTGCGCACGGCATCAAGCGCGTCGCCGGGAAGATGGGGACGAATGACAAGGTCCGCGAGAAGCGGCAACGCTTCGTTGATGCGCGCGCCGATGGTGGTTGCGCCAATGACGATGTGCACGGTCGCGGGAGTCACGGCGCGCTGCACGCCCGCGCGATCGAGCGCATCGGAAAATCCGCGGCTATCGAGCGTTCCTGCGCCGCGCTGCGCCAGTTCCGCGAGCATCGTGGACCAACCTTCACCCGCTTCGCCCGCTGGGTCACTCGCGTTTCCCGCGGGCAACAACCAACTCAGCGCGGCAGTGCGCACCCCCGCCATCGACTCGACCAGCAGCGGCATGCCGCAGTCGAGGATGCGGACGTGAATTGGATTCTTCCGTGGTGCGCTCGTCATGCGTTTGATGCTAACACGCCACTCACATCAGGCGCCCGCGCGTGTCACTCACGCGAGCTGCGAACGCGCTTGTGATTCATTCACGGCCGAGCGCGAATCTGATCTTCGAACACGTCGAGTGATCATGCGGACACATCCCTTTCAAACACCATTCGAACACGTCGGGTGATCATGCGGACACATCCCTTTCACACACCACGCCTGCAAAAAGCGGCGCAAAGATGAGGTTTTCATTGTTACCGCGCGCCGTCGCCACCCTACTTCGCCCTGCGCAATCGGCACGACCCGCGTAGAGCGGCTCGATGTGTCGGGAGAAGTCCCCCACTGTTCACGCGGTGCACATCGCGCGTCGATGGCTCTTGGTCCGCCGTTTGCGATAGTCCCCGCACCGCCGAACTTCACTATGCGTCCACTCCGTGCGTGCATCGATGTGTTGATTGTGTGCTCCGCAGCGGCGGTCCTGGTGACCACGCTGCGGATGTATCAATCGGGACTTGCCGAACAATCCGACATTGAGTCCACCCGTGCGGCACTTTCGACCATTGATGCGGAGATCGGCATTCGCAGCGCGTTGGGCGGACCGGCGCTCAATCAATACGGTCATCCTCCTTCCGTTGACCCGGCGTGGTTTGGCGATATCGAGCCGCGCAACGCACTCGCCGAGAGTCCAGCTCCATGGATTGAGATGGCGCTCGAGCATGAAGCGGAGCTCATGCATCCGACCGACCCCACGTTCTGCGGCGGGCGCGGCGCGATGTTTTGGTACAACCCGATTCGCGGAGTCGTGCGCGCACGCGTGCCGCAGCAGGCCAGCGACGCCACCAGTCGCGAGCTCTACGAACTGGTCAACGGCGAGTCTTGGTCGCCCTGATCGGATGAAAAATCAGCGCTTACGCCCGCGAAATGGTGGTTTTCGCCGAGGAACAAACAAAAACGCGTCCGATCAAATCGGACGCGTTTGTCGTTGTGAGCTCGGTGTGAGAGAGCCGCTTTCGCACGAGGCGGTGAACGGGCGCGACGTGCAGCGTTCATTCATCCACGCTGCGTTCGTCTGTGCTTGCAGCAACGCATGCACTTCATGAAGCGCGCCGCTTCAGGCTCACTTCATGAAGCGCCCTCGCTTCAGGCTCACTTACATGAAGCGCCCTGCGCTTCAGGCTCACTTTTTGAAGTGATCAATGTTGATCTGGATGTACTTGTGCCACTCAGCAGGCACGTCGTCCTGTGGAAAGATCGCCTGCACAGGACACTCGTCTACGCACAGACCGCAATCGATACAGGTATCGGGGTCGATGTAGAGCTGGACTGCGGCACCATGGTCGCCCGCTTTTTTTGTCGGATGGATGCAGTCGACGGGGCAAACTTCGACGCAGGCGGTGTCCTTGGTTCCGATGCAAGGTTCAGTGATGACGTGTGCCATGAAGCGAATTCTCTTTGAGTTCACACGCGCATCGCTCACTGTTCGCACACGAACGTCACGCAACAATCATGCGTCGTGTGTGATGTGATGAAGATGGCGTTGCGCAGTGCGCATTGTTGAATGAAGTCGCACGCTGCGTGCGAGGGCGGCGATGATACGCGCAAGCCATTTCTGCAACGCGCCGCAAACCACTATAAAACAGCCTAAAAATGCCGGAGGCCGCCTTGCGGCGGCCTCCAAGCATCGTTCAAAGCGAGAGACTCACTTCTTAGCGGCGGCTTTCTTGCCAGCCTTCTTCGCGGTCTTCTTTGCAGTCTTCTTTGCGGCCTTCTTAGCGGCCTTCTTCTTTGCAGCCATAGTGATCATCCTTTGGATGGGTTACGCGCTTGGGTCGGAGTGAGGTATCAGCCGGCGTAACTGAACTGCTACCTCATGTAGTTATACACACATCGGACAGCGTGCGAAAGGCACTTGACAAAAATTACAACATGAAACGCATGAAGTGCTCTACGCGATGGTTGATCCCTTGATACAGAATCTGATTCGATGACCACACGCCTTGCACTTGTTGGAGCCGATGGACGCATGGGTCAACGCATTGATGCGTTGGCCATTGATGATGATGCGGTGCATGTTGCCGCGCGCATCACTGCTAAAAACAGCAGTGAATCGGCGCGAATCAGCACGATTGATGTGATCATCGACTTCTCGAGTGAGGAAGGAACACGCAACGCGATCTCCATCGCGCGGGCCACTGGTGCGGCGCTGCTCGTGGGTACCACCGGGCTCTCACGCGAGGTCGATGGCGCGCTGCGCGAGCTCGCAAAAATTTCTGCCGTCCTCATCGCGCCGAATACTTCGCTCGGAGTTGCGGTCACGAAGCGTTTGGCGCGCCTTGCCGCGGAACTGCTTGGCCCTTCGGGTTGGTCAGTCGACATCATCGAGAGTCATCACGATCGCAAGAAAGATGCGCCATCAGGCACCGCGCTTGCGTTGGCACGCGCACTGGTCGATGGCGGAATGTCGCTGGAAAACAGGCAAATTCATGCGATTCGCGCCGGCGACACCATCGGCGAACATGAGATTCGTTTCGCGGGTCCTTCGGAAAGAATCCACATCATGCATCAAGCGGTGACCCGTGACCTATTCGCCGCGGGAGCGCTTCGTGGGGCCAAGTGGCTCGCAGGAAAACCTGCCGGGCTCTACACCATGGAAGACATCCTCGGCTGAGGTAATCCGGAGATGCATCGCGGCACGACACGGCTCCGGTCGCCCTGTCGAAGCGAGGATTCAATTCGGGTGCGATGTGAAATCGAGAACGGCGTGTCGCCTTCAGCGATCCCGCGGCCTGCGTGAAACGCCCATCACATCATGCGACGCGACGACGCGGAGTGATCTCGACTGCGGTGCCATCATCGGAATGCGTGGTGTTTGAAGGCGCATCCGCGCGCTCGTGCCAGTCTTCGGCGCGGCCGCCGAGGTTCAGTTCGCTGGCCATCGTCTTGCGATAGCCGAGCTTTCGCACGATCTCCAACACGTCCGTCCAGCTAGGGAACGTCTTGCCATTCACGCGCTTGAAGGCATCAATCGCCATCAAGAACATGAACTGCTCCTTGTTCATCTCACCTTCTTCGGCATCGCGTACGAAGTCACTCAATCGACGGCCTGGACCGCGACGACGCTCGAGATTTGTCGGCTCGAGCGGTTCAACGAGGCGTCGATCTATTCCAACGCGTCGATCAACCACGCTGTCTGAGCGCGGATCAATCGCGTGCAACTCTGCCGCGTGTGGGTCAAACTCAGAACTGGGATTCGTGGACTCATCGTGTGACATGACAACTCCGTGGCAGAGGCTCAACGTGCACACGCGAAGGCGCGGCACACCGCGAGCGCTACACTGTCGACCCTATCGGCCGCGACGATGGGCGACTTCAGCCAATCCAAACGCGCCAACCAAGAACCACGGCAAAACCAAGCCAAAACCGCTGACGCGCCACCGCGCACCTGAGACCACCGTTGCCTGATTCCAGTTCTACCGAAACCGCCTTTCGCCCCCTTGGGGCCCTCTTAGGGTGGATTTTTCCTGGCCTTGGTCACATCGTGGCGGGCAACACTCGCCGCGGCGTCTACGCCATGACTGGCGTGCTTTTCCTGTTCTTGAGCGGCGTACTTGTAGGCGGCGTGGATTGTGTGGACCGCACCGAAGATCGACTTTGGTTCGTCGGCCAAGCGGGCTGTGGACCGATTGCCTTCGTGGCCAGCTTCGTGAATGACTCGCAGCTCAAGTCTGGTTCGGCCGCGCCCATGATCGAAATGGCCGCGCCTCCTGGTGCGCCGAAAGTGATCGCGAGCACATTCAAAGGAGTCGCGCACGCGAATGAGTTTGGAACGCTGCTCGTGTTTCTCGCGGGCCTGATGAACATTTGCGTGATACTTGACGCCGCGGTGCGCGAACCAAAGAGTGATGAAGTCATCGGCAGCGGACGACGCAGCGAAGACGCTCGCGCGAAGCCTGCGGCCAACTCGATTTCTGTGGGAGGCGCGCAATGACGCAGAGCGCCGCACACTTGATGTCAACCCTTGCGTGGACGCCGTTTCTTCAGCCTGCTCCGCTTGTGCAAGTGTGGTGGTGGCTGCTGGTGTTGCCGATGGCTCTTGGCGTAGCGATGTCGTACAAATCGATTCGCACGCATGACCTTGCTCGATGGCCGCGTGATGTTGCGTGGATGACGACGCAAATCGTCGGCGTCATCGTGGGTATCGCCGTTGGGCTCTATCTGCTTGTGCTTGTTGTGCTGCCGCTGTTGCCTGCGGAGTAATCGCACTCACGCGACAGCGACGATGCGCTTACCGCGCATGAAATAACGCAGTCCGCGCACCAACAGTGCTCCCGGCCCCACGATGAGGCCGGTGAAAAACGCCACATCAAAGCCGATGCCGCTCCACAACCACGCGCTCTGCGTTGGTCCGCCCGCACGCACATGTGTGCGCGCATCTTCGGCGGCGTACACGATGCTTGTGTCTGCGTCGTCTAGCTCCGCCGCGATAGGAAAGTTGTGCTCGTGGCTCGGCGCGACCCAACGAAAGGTGCGCGTGGGAAAGGGCCATCCGACCGCGAGTGTGGCCACGCGATAGAAGTCTGATTGCGGATACGGCGGCGGCGGCGGCTCCGCCCACGCGGGAAGTTCTCCCGCATCGATCGGGCTTCCGAGCGTCTCTTGCATCAACTGCAGATTCGACCAACGCATCGCAAAAACTTCGTCGCGCGCGCTCCACCATCCATGATGACCACGGAAGATTTGCGTGATCTGCGCGCCACTTCCCCGTTCATGCCACCACGGTGGAATCACGGTCAGCCCCGTCGTGACCAGCGAAGCCGCCACGCACGCGATGATGAGACGAGTGACTCGAAGAGACCAGTCCAAGCGAACGCGCGGAATCGACATGGCACGCATTGTGCGATACTCGCCGAGTGACCGCACCAACTGAAGGCAATCCATCTGCGGCAGGCGCCGCGTTTCCCGACACGCTCCATCGACTCGTCCTCCGCGGCATCAAGGAGATGAGCTTCACGGCGCCGACGCCGATTCAAGCTGAATTCATCCCTGCCGCGCTGATGCCCAACGAATCGGGCGATCACTTTCGCAGCCGTGACTTGATCGGCCTCGCGCCAACAGGCACGGGCAAGACACTCGCGTATGGCATTCCGCTCGCAGAATTACTGCTGCGACACAAGCCTGTCGAGACTGGTGGAAGACGGCGCGATGCCCGCAATCGCCTGCGCGCGTTGGTGTTGGTTCCCACGCGCGAACTCGCACAACAAGTCGCCGAAGAGATTCGCTTGCTCACGCGCGGCTCGCTGCTGCGCGTGTTGGCCGCGTATGGAAAGGTCGCGTTGGCGCCCCAAGTCGATGCGCTCAAGAAGGGCGTTGACATTGTGGTGGCGACTCCAGGACGCGCGCGCGAATTGGTTGATCTCGACGCGATGACGCTCGCGCATTTGCTCTACGTCGTGTGCGATGAAGCGGACCGCATGCTCGACATGGGCTTCTTGCCGCAAGTCGAATGGGTTCTCTCGCGAGCGCCCGAAGGCCGCGCGAAATGGCTGCTTTCCGCGACATTGCCTAAGCAAGTCGAAGATCTTGTGCACAAGCTTCTGAACAAGCCGCGCAAACTCGAAGTCGGAGTGCGCAACACTGCGGCGGCGCATCTCACCCATCAACGCATGCTTGTGGATGAAGAGCTCAAGACGCCTGCGTTGCTTTCGTTGTTGGCGCGCGAAGACTTGAGCCGCGGCATCGTGGTGTATTGCGCCAGTCGTCGACGCACGGGATGGGTTGCGGGCGCGCTGCGCAAACATGAAGTGTCGACCGTCGTGGTTCACGGTGATCGCTCGCAATTGCAACGCGACAAGGCCTTGGAAAGTTTTTCCCACGGACGCTGTCGTGTGTTGGTGGCCACCGATGTTGCCGCGCGCGGATTGCATGTGCCGGGGATTCGCTTGGTCGTCAATTACGACGTGCCCGTCTCACCCGAAGAGTGGATCCATCGCGTTGGTCGCGCAGGTCACGGTGGCGGCGATGGTGCGAGTATCACCTTTGTTTCGCCTGAAGAACGCCATCGTTGGGAAAACGTCGTCTCGCTCGCGCAGCCCGATTGGGACTCAGTGAAAGTGCCGGAAGATGTGTCCGGCTTTATGCGCGATACCGATCGCAAGCGCCACGACAACAGGAAGTACGAAGAGTCCAAAGTCATCGCCACCATCGAGGCCAAAGAGCGCGCCGAGAAGGCCGCGGCCAAGCGACTCAAGGAAGCATCTCGTCTGCGCAAGTTGAAGGCGCCTCGACACGACTCGACGCAACTGCGCGGCACGCGTTCCAACACGCCGATCACCAAAGGCGAGAAGCCCGGCGGCGGCGTGCGACGCGCGAAGTAATCGACGCGTCGCACTCGAAGCGAAGAGGTTTTAGCGCGGACGCGCTTCGCGCAACGCGAAGCGAAACGCAAGCGATCGCACTTCGCGACCGTGGCGCAACAGCACACGCCGACGGACTGCGCGCAGACCAGGCACGGTCATCGTGTTCTGCTGAATGCTCGCGAAGTACGAGAAATCAAGCGCCGCAGAGCGCACCCAATCAATGTCCTTCTCGTAACCGCTCACCGCGAGCGCGCCAGTTTCCTCGACGAATCGACGCATGCGACGCAAGCTGACGCCCAGTGTTCCGCACGAACCGAAGTGGATCACGCGGCCAGCACATTTCCCACGCAGCGATTCTTCGAGTTGATCGAGCGTCACGCGGGCGGTGCGGCGACGCAAATCTCCAAACTGCACTTCGCCCTGAATGCCGTGAAATGCGAGATAGAGAATCGGGTAATCGTCGTGACGCTTCTGCGCCCACTTCCCGATGTAGTACGCGAGCGTGTCGGTGGTGACGACGTTGCGATGCACAAACGGGATCGTGAGTGGCGAACGCTTGAGCAACTCAAGCATCGGCTCAACGGAAGGCGAAGTGCGAACCTCCGACCAGTCGGTCTCGAGACAAAAAATGCCACGGACTTTGGTGCGAGAGTGAGCGAGCGTGTAGTCACGGAGCAGCATGGGACCTTCCCTCAGATCGGCGGATTTTCGGAGCCTCGCATTGTTGTCATACGATTACGCCCCTGCGTGAAAACGCACGGAAACCCGCTTATCTTTGCGGCAAAACGGTGAGATCGTGTTTACCGCCACCATCGCTGATCGAGGCGCGACCGCCCTGAGAGCGCCTCACGCGGGGTCGCTCGCGGGGGGTGAATTCCAGCCGTCCGAAAACCACTCCCCCCCGCGCCGCCTTGCTGCGAGCGCGAAGCGGTTACGGGCGAGCGTTCCACATACGGATTACACGAGTGTCGCGCTCAAAGCCGAGGATGGAAACGGTGCCAGTCTCGAGAAGAAACCGCTCGCCATCTTCCGCGGCGAAGCGCAGCCAAACCGCGGTGAGGACCCGCAGCACATGCCCGTGCGCAAAGATGATGCAGTCGCCTTTCGCCGCAATGCAGCGATCGACCACGCGACGCACGCGCGCTCCTACATCCTCAGCGGTTTCACCACCGGGCACGCCGTCGTGAAAAATCGTCCAGTCGGGAACAGTCGCGCGAATCTCAATCGTGGTCAGACCTTCGTAGTCGCCATAGTTCCACTCTGCGAGATCTTCGGTGCGCTGCGCGTTGTCGAGGAGACCCGTGAGTTCGCACGTGCGCAACGCGCGCTGTCGCGGGCTGGTCAACACTAATGCGAACGGTTGCTTGGCGAAGGTGAACGCAAGCAATGCGGCGCGTCGTTCGCCTTCCGCGGTGAGCGGGATGTCTGTAATTGACGTGTGGCGTCCGTTAAGACTCCACTCGGTTTCGCCGTGACGAACAAGGAAAATGCGCTGCAAATGTGCGGACTCGGGCATGTGTTCTCCAACCCGAGCATACCCGCAACAGGTGCTGCTTCGCCCTATCATCGAACCATGTCACTCGGGTCCGTCCCTTCGTCTTTGTCCCGCACCCTCCCTTTGCAACGGGACGATTCTGTGTCTGCAGCGTTTGATGTTGCATGTTCCACGGTGGTATTTCGTGTGGTGCGCGATGAGTTGTGTGTGGGGCTTCCGCGTGACGGTCATGGTGTGCGCGCCATTCCTCAGCGCGCGCCCAACGCTGAAGCCGGTGATGCGGGACTCGACGCTGCCGCGCGAGACGCGGCCAACTCCGCGGTCTCGCTGCGCGATGTGATGCGCATGAGCCGCGCAGGCGTGCGCGTGATCTTGAGCGTGAACAAGGATGCGCCCGCACGCGCGCGTATGTGCATCGTGTCGTGGGCGATTGCGCGTCCGGTCGTCGCAGTGCACGGCGCCATTGAGTCACTCGAAGCAAACGAGCATTTCGTGCCGCTTTCCGCGCTGCCTGAGCTCGATGACGGCACGCGTTCACTGCTGGCCTGCGCGTTCGAAGCGTTTCTTGACGCAACACTCGCCGACGCTCTCACGCGACGATTGCTGCCGCGGCACGTGCTCTTTCGCAAGACTGACGGCTTCGCGGCGCGCAGTCCGCTCGAGGCTGGGCTTGCCACCATCGACGCGGCCAATGGCGCGCGAAACGAAGTTCCCGCAGCCGCTGCTGCGCCGAGTGCGAGCAAAGTCGAAGCCAACAGCAGCGGCATCGACATCCCGATTTTTGTCGCGTTGCTTCCTGATCCCTTTCCGCTCTCATCGCTGCGCGCGTTGTACGAGCGACTGTTGGGTGCGCCTTTGGATCGCGGCAACTTTCGTCGCCAGTTCCAGGAGATCATCGCGAAGGGTCCAATCCGCGCGTTGCCCATCTTTGAGCGCGACGTTCCCCATCGCGCGGGACAACTCTTCACGTTTGATCGCCCCGCGTGGAATCGCTTCGCTTCCCTCGAAGGCTGATGCAAAAATTGATCAGGTTTGATCAGGTTTGATCACGTCTGATCAAGCTCGATCAGGGCGCCGACCTCGAGGCACAAAAAAAGATCGACCGACGGTTTCCGCGCCGTCGGTCAATCGAATGCACATTCTTGAAGTTGTGGGAGATGAATGCGCTGTAGGTGTGCTGTTCGCACGTCATTCGCACGTCGTTCGCACGTTTCCGTCATTCAATCGACGCGCATTGCGCCCTCAAAAAAAAGGGAGCCCGGCGGAATCGCGCTGAGGAGCGCGCGGGAGCCAGCCTCCTGCTGCAGCACAGACGGCTCGTGCCACAGACAGTCGTCATGAGGTGTGCGCTGTCGCGCACGAAGCTCCAGTCCGCCAGGCTTCCGTGGTGGTGGCCGCGTTGTTGCCTGATTCTCTAGAAGCGTCTTGTTGACGGTGTTCTCTCCGACATTGGTCTTTACGCGACACACGCGCGACGGTTCACGTAAGACGCGAAGTTTGTGATTGATTAAGAGACGCTCATCACCCTCCCGCGCTGCGAGCATCGAGTTGGCATTCAACTGCCTTTCCCCGCACACTTGCGCCATGTCAAACGCGTCGGAGTCAATTGAACCGCAGTGCATGCACGAGCATCGCATCGCGCACGTTTCCCTGCGCGATCCCGCGCGGCGCAACGCGCTCGATGCCCAAGCGATCGCTTCACTGCAGCGCGCCATCGCGCAGGCGGCGAGTCTCGCGCGCGATGGCACTGTGGACGTTGTGGTGCTTTCGGGCGTGGGCAGCGCGTTTTGTGCAGGATTCGACCTCGCGCTGTGTGCGGAGGATCCCTCGCGTGTCGCGGTGCTGCTCGATGGTTTGAGTGCCTGCGTGCGCGCGCTGCGAGCGATCGACGCGCCCGTCGTCGCACGAGTTCAGGGCTCGGCTCTTGCGGGCGGATGCGCGTTAATTACGGGATGCGATTTCGTCGTCGTCGCCGCGGACGCGCAGTTGGGATACCCCGTGCATCGCATCGGCATTTCGCCGGCGGTGAGTGCGGTGTCGCTGTTCTCGCGCATGGGCGCAGCGACGCGCGCGTTCATGATGTCGAACGAAATCATCAGCGGAGTCGTCGCGCATGAGCGCGGGTTGGCGACGCATCTCGCCGCGAACAACGATGCGCTTGATGGAGCCGTGGACGCGCTGGTGCAACGACTGCTGCGCAACGGTCCGCAAGCGATGCGTGCGACTAAGGCGTGGATTCGTTTCATCGAAGCGCGCGGCGCGCATGATCTCGGCAGTGCGGTTGCGCGCGACGAATCGGCGATGGATGCGGTGCGCGATGCCAGTCTCGCGTTGGCGCATGGCGACGAGTTTTCCAGCATGTTGCGCGCATTTTGGTCAACGCGGAAAGCACCTCGCTGATGTGGCGCGCGTTTCGCAAATCACAACGCGAGATTGCACGCTACTCCAAACCAAAGCAGCACACGATCTTCGACGCTATTCAGAGCGGCGCGTTTGTCGTCGCGTTCTTCATCGCGCCCTTCATCGTGTGGAATGCTCAACGCATGTACACGCAAGTTGAATCCGAAGTGCTGCTTCATGTGCGTGTGTTTCTTTCGCCCGAAAATGAGCGTACCGAACACGGCGGACTCACGGGATTCGCTATCGCGGAGAAGGACCTTAAGCTCGGGTGGATCGGCGTGACTCCGATGGCGCAAGTGATTGTGGTCGACGAAACCGTGCGTCACGGATGGCCGCTCACGACCGTCGACTTCACGCCGACGACGGTGTTGCGTTCGACGCTCATTCCACCGTGTCAAGAATCGATGCGTGCCGATGTCGATTCGGTCGCGCGCGAAGTCGCGCTAAAAGCTGGCGTATTCACCGAGTATTCGCGCACACGCGTGCATTACGGCTCGTGGATCTTCTCCGTCGGCGCGTGGTGGTTCATGATCTCTGCTCTCGTCGCGCTGTTGCTCTTGCCGGCGCGCTTCATCGCCGTCGTCCGCAAACGCGCGCGCAACGCCATTCGACAAAATCGCATGAACACTTCGCGTTGCCCCAACTGTGGCTACAACGTTCGCAGCACGATGATCCTCGGTCGATGTCCCGAATGCGGCAGCTCGGTGTATGAGCGACCAGAGTATTGAACGACGAACGCGCGGCGCTACGCCTAGCGCTTCCATGCCGCGCGCAAACGACTCTGCGCTTCGTCGCCCGCAATGATGCGCGCACTGATTTCCGCAGCTTCATCAGCGATCGCATCATCGAGCGAGCCATCGAGTTCATTGAGCCAATGCTTGGTTGCCGCAAGCGCCTGCGCGCCACCTTTGGCCAATCGATCCGCGAGCGTTTGTGCCGCGTCGATGAGCTCAGACTCGGCGACGAGTTGTGTCGCGAGACCGTTACGAAAACCTTCAGCGCCGGACATCGTTCCGCCCGCGAGCAGCATCGCGCGCGCTGCACCCGCGCCGATCTTCTTCATCAACCACGGCGCAACCACCGCAGGACAAATGCCCAGATCAACTTCGGGATAGCCGAGTTTGGACTCGGGATGGGTGATGGCGAAATCGCACACCACCATGAGTCCGCAACCGCCACCGATGGCTGCACCTTGCACGCGAGCGATGGTGGGAATCGACAGACGACGAATCGCACGCGACACGCGCGAGAGAGCGCGCAGCATGTCGCCCATCGCGACAGGATCATCGGCAACAGCCTTGAGATCCATGCCCGCGCAGAAGGACTTTCCTTCGCCGCCAAGAATAAGCACGCGCGCCGACGCATCAATGGCCACCGCGTCA
The DNA here is from genome assembly GCA_003671025.1 of Planctomycetota bacterium. GTDB lineage: Bacteria > Planctomycetota > Phycisphaerae > Phycisphaerales > SM1A02 > QWPT01. The sequence goes on along the minus strand of QWPW01000009.1, from coordinate 25,934 downwards.
ACCGCAGTGCCGAGATCGGCAATCAACTCCGCACAGAGCGCGTTGCGCGCTTCAGGCCGCGCGAGGTCGAGCGTGACGATGCCGTGAGAAGAATGCGCGCGTACCAACATGGCGCGAAGAGTAGTGCACGACGTGCGCCTCTGAGTTGATATGCGACACTGAGTGTGTTGGGATAGTTCGATGCGCCGAAGTGTCTCATCGATGTCGGCGTGCGAAATGCGTGCGGTGTGATCGCGTGTGGACTGTTGAAGTTCACTCACACGCTGAGCGAACGAGACCAAACCACTGGAGAGATTCATGCTTGCTTACGAAATCCGCGATGGCGTCCACGTCCTGTTTTTGCAGCCAAATCCCGAGAATCTGCGCGGTGGCGTGGTGGTCCTTGACTCGTGGTTGATCGCGGAGATTCACGCGACGCTCGAGGTCATCGCCCGCGAAAAACCTGCTGGCCTGGTGCTCGCGAGTGCCTCGACGCGCGTCTACGTCGCGGGCGCGGATCTCGCGGAGATCGATGCGCTCGACGATGCCGCGCTCGAGCAATACCTGCTGCGCGGCTCGGCGGCGTTTTCCATGATTCCTCAACTTGGTTGTCCGACGGCCTCGGCGATTCATGGCGCGACGCTTGGCGGCGGACTCGAAATCGCGATGCACTGTGATGCGCTTGTCGCCGCGCTTCCGGCCGCGGATGCGAAGCCGTGGCGCGTTGGACTTCCCGAAGCGGGCCTGTGCATCTGTCCTGGTTGGGGCGGCACATTGATGTTGCCTGCGCGCATCATTCCCGCGTTGGCCATCGAGAAAACTGCGACGGGTGAAACGTGGCCATCTGATACGGCGCCGTTGTGTTTGTTCGATGTGCGCGCCGAAGCAGGCAGTGGCAGTGAAGGCGCGATCGCGGCGGCGATCAAATGGATCAAGGCGCAAGATGTGAGTGGCGGGGCATACGCGGCGTCGACCACGCCGCGGCGCGCGCTCTCCACGCGCAACGCTGCCGCGATCACGCCGATCTGTGATGAACTTGCCAAGAGCGTCGGCAACACGCTGCACGGCGCCGCGTGTCTTGATGCGGTGCGACAAGGAGTCGCGCACGGATTTGCAGCGGGCGTCGCGCGCGAACGCGCACATCTCGTCGCGCTGCGACACAGCGCACCCGCGCGCGCGAAGCTTGATGCGTTCCTCAAGAAGTAGTGCTGCGGGTCGCGTTGCGAGTAACGTTCGTCGGATGCGAGCGCATGAAATTTCAACGCGTCCGAGAGCCTCACGAAACCCAAACTCCTCAGTGGTTTCGGTTCGTTCGCTCGTGCGTGCGACGCAGAGGTTTGTGCCGAGCCAGTCGCGCGCGCGGCCTTCTGGTCCATCGCGAAACCCCGCGTTTTTCGGGGCGATTTGCTAGTTTTGCGCGTGATGGATGCTCCGACATGAGCGTACGACGGCTGTATGTCTCCGATTGATAAAACTTACTGTGCGCGAACTCGTGTCCATTGCTGGTGATGGGCGCGACGGCGTTGCATGCGCGCTCTATCATCTCAAACCACTGTGCTCATTTTTCGGTGACGTACTGCAGAGTGCGCACATTGACCGACTCGTTTCATCCTTCTCCAAGGCACCCCATGTCGACTCCGAATCTCGCGAACGATCTCAAGAATGTCTCCGCAAAGGACCGTAAGCAGATCGAGCAAGCACAGGAGATGTTGGGCCCTGATCCTTCGACGATGGGCGTGATCAAGAATGTGTTCTGGGGGAATTTTCGCGAGGACCTCGTCTTCCCGTATCCCAAGTCAGCGCCGGAAGAGATCGCCAAGTGCGACCAGTTGTTGGCCGCACTCGATCACTATCTGCGCACGGATCATCCCGCGATTGAGATCGATCAGAAGCAAGAAATTCCGCAGTGGGTCATTCAACGACTCTTTGATTTAGGCGTGCTGGGCATGACCATTCCCGCGCAGTACGGCGGACTGGGATTGGGCATCACCAGTTACAACCGCGTGCTTGAGCGCGTGGGACAAACATGTGGTTCGACGGCGGTGTTGGTCTCGGCGCATCAGTCGATCGGTTGCAAAGCGCTCATGCTCTTTGGAAACGATGAGCAGAAGAAGCGCTTCCTTCCGCTCATGGCGAAGTCAACCCTGAGCGCGTTTTGTCTTTCCGAACCAAACGTCGGTTGCGACGCGGGCGGACAAGAGACGCGCTGCGAACTCTCCGCTGACGGCACCCACTACATCCTTAACGGTGAAAAGAAGTGGGCGACTTCGGGCGCGCTCGCTGGTCTGTTCACCGTGATGGCCAAGCAGCAAGTCATCGATCCAAAAACCGGCAAGAGCAAAGAGGCGGTCACGGCACTCATTTGCACGCCCGACATGGAAGGCGTTGACATCTTCAACCGCAATCGTTCGAAGTGCGGCATCCGCGGCACTTGGCAGGCGCGCATTCGATTGACGAACGTCAAAGTGCCGCGCGAGAACCTGCTTTTCAAAGAGGGCAAGGGACTCAATGTCGCGCTCAGTTGCCTCAATTTCGGCCGCTGCACGCTCTCTGCGGGCATGCTCGGCGCCGCGCGCTACTCGTCTGAACAAGCATGCAAGTGGGCGCAGTCGCGTCATCAATTCGATCGCGCGCTCGCTGAATTTGATCTCGTGCAAGAGAAGCTCGCGCGCATGGCCGCCTATGTCTACGCGATGGACGCGATGCTGTACATGACCACTGGGTTCCTTGATGCGCATCACGACGACATCATGCTCGAGACCGCGATGTGCAAAGTCTTCTGCAGCGAGTTCGGCTATCGCACGGTCGATGATGCCATGCAGATCATGGGCGGCGAAAGTTACATGACGGAGAATCATGTCGAGCGCATGTGGCGCGACTCGCGCATCAACATCATTGTTGAAGGCGCGAACGAAGTCATGCACTCGTTCATCTTCGCGTACGGATCCAAGCAGCTCGGCGAGTATCTGCTCAAGGTGCGCGCGAATCCCACGAAGCACATGGGCACGGCATTGCAAGTCGGCGCGGAGTTGTTCTTGGGCGTGCGTCGCGCGGCGCCGAAACTCACGCGCATTCAGCCGCGTCTGCGTCATCTCGCGGATGACTTGATGGTCCGCATCCAAGAGCACAGCCATCATGTGAAGCTCATGTTCAAGGAACACGAGGAGCGTCTCATCGCCAATCAAACGATTCAGGCGCGGCTTTCGATGAGCGCGTTGTGGATTCACGCGATGACCTGTGCGCTCTCGCGGCTCGATGCGAATCTCGCAAGCGGCCTCGAAGGCGCGGCAGCAGAACGCGAGTGCGCGCTGGTCGAGCACTTGTTCTCGCTCGCGCGAGTTGAGATCGCCAGAGAACTGCGCGCTCTCTTCGTGAACACCGATTCGAGCATGAAAAAGGCTGCGGCCGCAGCTTTGGCCGCTGCCAACTTGCTTCCCAACGCAAACTATTCGATCTCCGAAAAGTCGCCCGATCACACCTATTTCGGCACGGGGCGCAGCGTCGCCGCGCAACAATCTGGCATTCCACAGTTTGGTGCAGGCAGCGTGTATGAGGGCGACATGTCCGCACTGAAATCGCGCTGATCACGCAGTCATTCACCGGCCCTCGCGGACACACGTCGCGGCGAGACAACCGCTATCTTCACCGATCCTCCATCGCTGTCGTCATGTTGCATCGACTCGGTCAAACGGCGTCAACCGTTCAGTTCAAACCACTCCAAAGAAGGTCACGAGATTCGTTATGAAGGTACTTGAGCAGATGCAGTCTTACGGCCACGAGCGTGTGGCTTTCCATCAGGACACCAAGACCGGCCTCAAGGCCGTCATCGCGATTCATTCGACGACGTTGGGCAATGCGCTCGGTGGCACTCGCCGCTGGGCCTACGCCAGCGAGAGCGATGCGCTGCACGATGTGCTGCGTCTCTCCGAAGGCATGACTTACAAGGCCGCGGCATCGGGCCTCGCGATGGGCGGCGCGAAGAGCGTCATCATCATGCCTAACCCTGGTCAACAGCCCACCGAGGCTGAGGCGCGCGCGATGGGTCGCTTCGTTGACACGTTCGCGGGCAAGTACATCGCCGCGGAAGATGTTGGCGTGAGCCCGCAGTACTGCGACTGGATGGCGCTCGAGACCAAGCACGTCATGGGCGGCAACACTGTGAGCCACGGCGGCGATCCTTCGCCGTACACCGCGCTCGGATGTTTCAACTCGATGAAGGCGTGCTTGGTGCACTTGGGTCGCAAGCCTGAGTTCTCGCAGTTGACTGTGGCCATTCAAGGTTGCGGCGCGACGGGATATCGCTTGGCCAAGTTGCTGCGCAGCGCTGGCGCGGCGGTGTTGGTCACCGATGTTCATGTTCCAACGATGAAGCGCGCCGTCGAAGAGCTCGGCTGCGTGGCGCTGGGCAACGACAAGAATCTCTTCGAAGAGAAGATCGACATCCTCGCTCCATGCGCGTTGGGCGGAATGCTCGACGCGAAGACGATCGCAAGCCTCAACTGCCAGATCGTGTGCGGCACCGCGAACAACCAACTCGCGCATCCTTCCACCGATGGCGAAACTCTGGCCAAGCGCGGCATTCTCTACTCGCCCGACTTTGTCGCCAACGCGGGCGGACTCATTCGACTCGCCGGCCTCTATCTCGGCATGAGCGAAGCAGAGATCGATCAGAAGATCGTCGACATCGAAGCGACCACGCTCGATGTGCTGCGAGAAGCCAACGGCGGATCAACCAGCACAGCGGCGATCAACTACGCCAAGCGTCGCATCGCTGAGGGCGCGGCCTCGAAGCAACTCGTCGGCGCAGGCAAGTGCGGCTCCGGCTGCGGTTGCCACTGAGTTTCATCGCGAGCGCATAGACAACGCGTACACAATCACGGCGGCCGTTCATGAGCAACTCATGTGAACGGCCGCCGTGATGCTTTTTCAAGTTGGTTGGAGTACGAACGCAACGAATGACGCACGGACTATCGAAGGCAATACTTCTGTGTCACGCGGAGATCGTCAACGCTCACGGGTTCAGGGCTCTCAATGCTTCCGCGCCAAGCATGATGATGATGTTCAGAAATAAGAACCGCCATCCCCATCGCCAACACTTGGCTACGAACCCGGAATCAAGCGCCCGTTGGCCGCGCAGCGCCAGTGCAATTGTGATTATGAAGAACGCCACTGCAGCGGCGCTGGGAAACAATCCGGTCACGACAGCGCGCGCGGGGGATCTGCCGATGCAGTAGGTCGCCAATCCCGAAAACGCAAAGCCCATGGAAATCAAGAAGAGTCCCGCACCAACCAACGAGGAGTGAAGGCGGACACCAAGGCTTGCTGCGTTCTGCGTTTGCTCGTCGTTGACATCCGTACCAGCACTACGCATGGCACCACCGATCAGGAAGCACAGGATAATTAGCGCGCCGCCGGCTATCCATGAGAAGATCATGAGTGTTGGAATGTGACTGATGGCTGGTTCCAGCGTGAGATGATCGTTATTCATGGTGTTCCTCCGCCGGCGGCACAGACTTCGTCGAACAACTCCTCCATCTTCACTCGAAACGTCCAGAGACAGACGGCCTCAGCCGCTAGCAGTTCTTTCCAATCCCTATAGAGAAAGTACAGAGGGATGCCAGTCCCAAGCGCACACGCGATTATTGAGGGCCATGTTTTTGGAAAGTTAACGCGCTTCGGGAACTTGATCTCAGGGCTCGGAGGGCTCAACGAGATGTCGATGTTTAAGCATAATTTTAACACGACCAGAAGCGCTGCAAGTTCCCACAGTATGTCGCTTTGAAAATCACCCCACGCCTGCTCCATGCATAGGTCGTAATTGGCCTTCGCCAGCCCCGCCTCTGAGTTGCCCTTCAAGAACTCGTCCCAACAAAAGCCCCCTGTTCCGTTGGGGCAAAGAACACATGGAACGGGAAACTCATGGGCCCGTTCTTCGATGACTTCGTCCAACCGATTAGGATCGCGCACGACCAGCACAAACTCCTTGAAGCTCCAGCTTGGCGGCACTAGTGGGTGCACTGTCGGAAAACTTTCGTAGTAGTCGCGCGGCAGAATGACATCAAAGGGAATCGAAACGCCACACATTGGCGCATCTGGTGAGGTAAGCGCCAAGCAGTCTGGGCGCTCCCACTGTGGACCGGTCCAGCGCAATGTGCGAGAAGAGAACCGCTCACCCGATTGACCCGTTGCGATGAACTCGATGAGATGAATCGACGAGTGGGTGGACAACACTTGTTCGAAGTCACCGTGGTACGGCGCCATCGACGGATCAGACAGCGCCCGCTCAAGATGAAGACGGCCATCTTCGACCTTGAGCACGTCGACGACGACATCCTTCCCCATCACTTGTGCTTGTTGCACGCCAGGCTCGATGGAGAACGTCGGATTGGTGTATTCCTCGGCAAAGACAAGTGCCAAATCAAGGTCACCCCAGTCAGAGGATGCGCCGACGATGTGTTTCACCGTGCGCATGCGGTGCTGCATTCTGCGTGCAGCGGCTTCGAGTTCAGGTGGAAGCTCCCCCAGCGTAGCCGTGGTCAAAGTGGATTCGTTCGCGTCTTCGTTGGAGGCGAGTGCCACTGGATGCGGCACTGCCCAAAGCATGCCCGCGACAACGGCGACGCCGAGCGAGGTGGAAAGAACGGGAGAGAGCGTCATGCGCAATCGCTTCGCTGCAAGGATGTGCACGACGGTGTGATCAGACTGTGACTTCAATCGCGCGAGTGATTCGGTCAGTCGTTGAAGTGCGCTTGATCGCATGGTGGTTCCTCCTATGAGTGTGTTGTGACTCTGCTCACGCAGTGAATTGCGCAATGCGCAACGCGCGCATCGAACGCCGAAGTCAACATACGCAGAGCGCAGAGATGCTCAAACGCGATGCAGCGCAACGCGAAAAACCGACGCAAATGACGACACTCCGACGACTGCGTGCATCATGTTGCGTTCTGTGTACTTTATGACAAAGTGATGGTGTCACAATACATGTGTGTGCTTGCGTGCATTGATCGCGTTGATCGATTGGTTCAGAGTCGTGTGTGGGACGCGAAGTCTTCGCGGCATATCGACTCATGCGTCACGCGAGTGCGCGGAGTGATCGCGACGCATCAACGCCGTGTGATGCCGCGCACTTTTGATGGACACGCCGCGGTTGTGATTCGTGCGCAGGTCGCGCAGTCCTAAAGGCGCTAGCGCCTCGCGCGCACGAGATCGCACAGCTGATCGATCGCAACCTCGAGGTCGTCGTTCACGACAAACGCGTCGTACACCGTGCTCGATTGCGCGAAGTCGATCTCGGTCTTCGCTTGCGCGAATCGTCGTTCAATCGATGCTTCGTCTTCGCGGCCGCGTGCGTGCAGACGCTTGAGCAGCGTTTCTTCATCGGGCGGAAGAATGAAAATCGCGAAGGCACTGGGCATCGCGATCTTCACATCGCGCGCGCCTTGCACATCGATGTCGAGCACTAAGAGGTGGCTCTGCGCAAGCGCCGACTCCACTTGCGCACGCAGCGTTCCGTACCACGAGCGGCCGAACACTTGCGCGTACTCGAGGAAGCGTCCTTCATCGATCCACTGTTGAAAGGTTGCTTGATCAACGAAGTGGTAGTCCACGCCATCGCGTTCATGTTCCGAACGCGCGCGGGTGGTGGCGCTCACGCTGAACTCGCCACCGAGGCGACGAATGACTTCGTGCACGATGGTGGTCTTGCCCACACCTGATGGGCCAGAGACAACAACGAGGATGCCGCGCGTGCTGTTGGACATATTCAATTCGCCAGCGGCACGACATCGTCGGCGTCAATCTCAAGCGTCACGCGATCACCGATGGCGGGCGGAGTCTTCGGATTCAACTCGGCAACGCGCAGCAATGTGCCTGAGCCTTCGAGCACCACTTCATGTTGCGCGACGTTGCCCAGATAGATGCTCGACTGCACCACACCCGCGAGCGCATTGCGTCCCACAGTCGCAGTGGTGATGCGCAACGCTTCTGGTCGCAGCGAGAGTGCGAGTTCGCTCGCGAGCGGAAACGGCGCGACAGACGAGATCAACTCGCCCGCGGCCGACTTGTACAGCGCTTCATTCGCATCACTGCGCACGAGAATCGCGGGCAAGAAGTTGGTGTCGCCTAAGAAGTCCGCGACGAAACGATTCGCGGGACGGCGATACATCGCGCGCGGCGCGCCGACTTGAATGACTTTGCCACTGCGCAACACCGCCATTGAGTCAGCGAGCGAGAGCGCTTCCGCTTGATCGTGGGTGACGTAGACGGTGGTGATCTTGAGCGTGTCGACGATGCGACGAATCTCCAGTCGCATCTCCAAGCGCAGCTTCGCGTCGAGATTGGACAGCGGTTCGTCGAGCAGCAACACGCTCGGCTCGAACACGACTGCGCGCGCGAGTGCCACGCGCTGTTGTTGTCCACCCGACAACTCTGCGGGCTTGCGCGCGGAGTACTCGCCCATGCGCACGAGTTCGAGTGCGCGCGCGACCTTCTCGCGAATCTGCTCGCGCGGAAGTTTGCGCACTTCAAGGCCAAACGCGACGTTTTCAAACACCGTCATGTGCGGCCACAGCGCGTAGTTTTGGAACACCATTCCCGTGTTGCGCTCGTTGGCTGGCGTGCGCGCGACGTTGCGCGTGCCAAAGAGAATGCGTCCCTCGGTCGGCTCGGTGAAGCCCGCGATCATGCGCAAGAGCGTGGTCTTGCCGCAACCAGAAGGTCCGAGCAGAAAGAAAAGACTGCCGGTAGGAATGTCGAGGGTGACATCAGAAACGGCGGCGGTATCGCCGAATTTCTTGACGAGGCCTTCGATGCGGATCGCGGTCATCGACGCAAGGTACCGCGCACATGCGCGGCGCGGAGAGCATGCCTCTGTACCATTGAACCTTCGTGGCCAAACGCATCCAACATCAATCACAGAACGCGTCGAAAGATGTGACGCATGGCGTGAAAGCAAGCGGCGCGACTCGCGTGACCCCCACCACTCCCCTCGATCCGCGCTTGGCGTGGATGGATTACATGCGCACGTTTCGTGGCCGTCGCGAGCCCGACCTCTCACTGGGTCGCATGATCGGTGGGCTCGAGCGCGAGTTCTCCGATCGACAACGCACGCTCGGCGACGTCATCGATATGTGGAACTCGCTCGTGCCCGCATCGCTGCGCGGCGCGGTGTCGATTGCAGGGATCACTGGTGGCACACTCACGGTTGCTGCGTCGAGTTCCTCGGCGTCATTCGAGCTTTCGCGCGCGCTGCGCGATGGACTCGAGCGTGCCCTCATCGAACGCATGCCTGGCCGCGTGCGTCGTGTCAAAGTGAAAGTCGGCGGCGCGGAGTGACCCGACGTTTCACCCGCGAATACTGCGAGTAATCGCTGCGCCACGCGAGCATTCGCGCACTCACCACCCACTAAAAACACAGCGACCTCGAACATGTTCGAGGTCGCTGAAACATTGCGTTGCGAGTTGCGCTCAGCGCTCTTCAATACCTTTGGAGATCTGCCAGTACTCGAGTTCGATCGGAGCCTGACGGCCGAAGATCGTGACCAGCACGCGGACGAGACCCTTCTCGGGCACCACATCCTCGACTTCGCCTTCGTAGTTCTGGAACGGGCCTTCTTTGATGGTGATCTTGTCGCCCTTGACGAACTCCATCTTGACTTGCGGAGCCTCTTCGGGCTTGCGCGAGTCGAAGAGCATCTTCTCGACTTCGTGCTGCGCCATCGGCGTAGGGCGTCCCGCGGTGCCGACGAAATCGCCGACGCCATCGGTCTCTTTGATCAAGAAGAAGATGTCCTGCGGAATGCGGCCATCGGGCTCGAGTCGCATTTCGACGAAGACGTAGCCAGGATAAAGATGGGTCTCGGTGACGCGCTGCTTGCCGGCCTTGAGGGTCTTGGTCTTCTCAGTCGGCACCATGATGCGACCGACGAATTGATCCATGCCTTCGATCTGCACTTTGCGCAGCAGTGTGCGACGCACCGAGTTTTCTTTGTTGCTCGCAACGCGCAGCACGAACCAGTTCATGCCCTCGCGGAACATCGGCATGTCGGTCGCGGGGTCGAAGTTCTCGGTGACCTCGAGCACAGACTTTTCGCCCGCTTTCCCTTTGCGCGAGACGTCGGCGATGATCTGTGTGGAAACGCCCTGCACCTCGTGCGGACGTTCGACAGCGGAACGCGCATCGGCGCCGCGCTTGAGCGACTTCTGCTCAGGTTCGGCGGGCGTGGTTTCTTTGGGGGTCTTAGTTTTTGCCATTGAGGAAATCTCTCGTCACGCGATTCAGTCCGCGCTCACGAGTGCTGTGCATCAGTTGCTGCGCAGCACGTTGATCAGTTTGAAGAACTCGGAGAAGCCGAGATCAACCACCCAGCAGAACACCGTAAGGATGAACGCTGATGTGATCACAGCCAGGGTCGATCCGACGATTTCACGACGTGTCGACCAGTTGACCTTCTTCATCTCGCCTTCGGTGGCAACGAGAAAGTCCACCGTGCGTGGCTTCACGAACACGAGGTAATACATGACAAACACCACCGCGCCGCCAGCCAGAATGGAGCCTGCGGTGGCGATGTAAATCGTCGGAATCGTGCCGATGCGAACCAGCAGAAGGTACTGCCACAGCCACTGAACACCGAGCAGGGTCACGAGCAAGACACCGATGACGGTGCCCATGCGTGTGTAGTAACCCTGTCCCGATTTGTAGACCGACAGGCCGCTCGAATGCTCGGGGCCGGTGATCGCCGAAGCGGAGATGGTGTTGTTGTGGTCAGTCATGGGTCACAGTTCTTTTCACGTCTCATCACGTCTCATGATTGACGACGTCGTAATCAAACAGTGGTGATCACACGTCATCACGCACTCGTCACACGTTCGTGCAACGAGAACGACGCGACATCTTTCAGCAAACACGCCGGGGGGGGATCGAACCCACGACCTGCGGATTTGGAATCCGCTGCTCTACCAGCTGAGCTACCGGCGTAACACATGCGAAGTCGCGCGAGTGGCGCGCACCTCAACCAATCTCGTTCGAACGAGTTCGGTCAAGGCTTACTTACGCTTGATTTTGTGGAGCGTGTGCTTCATCAGCTTGGGGGAATACTTCATGTACCCCTCCTTGACGCGCTCGATGATTCCGCCTTTGACGCGGATGTTGGTGCGGTAGTTCATATCGCCGTTCTCGGTGCAGACCAGCCACACCCATTCACGGTCCATTGCTCGCTTTGCCATGGTCTATTCGCTTTCTTCGCGGTACTCGATCGAGATCGGCACCAGTATCAGTTTCAGCATCAGTATCAGCATCAGTGCACGCTGCGGACGGAACTGCTCCGCCCGCAGCGGCCTAAAAATCTTGGAAACCCAAATTCAAACTTTTGACTCAAACTTTTGAATCACAAACTCAGACGATGATTTCAGTGACAACGCCCGAACCCACGGTGCGTCCACCTTCGCGAACCGCGAAGCGCACACCTGGTTCCATCGCGACGCCCTTGCCTTCGAGGTCGACAACCATTTGGATGTTGTCGCCAGGCATGCACATTTCTGCGCCGAGCAATTCGTCGATCTTGCCAGTGATGTCGGTGGTACGGAAGTAGAACTGTGGCTTGTAGCCCTTGAAGAACGGCGTGTGACGACCGCCTTCGTCCTTGGTGAGGACGTACACCTGAGACTTGAACTTGGTGTGTGGCTTGATCGAGTTCACCTTGCAAAGAACTTGACCACGCTCGATGTCCGACTTCTCGACGCCGCGGAGGAGGAGGCCGACGTTGTCGCCTGCCATGCCGCTGTCAAGAGTCTTCTGGAACATCTCGACGCCGGTGACGGTCGTCTTCTTCACGTCAGGACGGAGACCAACGATTTCGCACTCGTCGCCGACCTTGACCACGCCGCGATCAATACGGCCGGTGGCGACGGTGCCACGACCCTTGATCGAGAACACGTCTTCGATGGACATGAGGAATGGCTTGTCGGTCTCGCGCACTGGTTCAGGGATGAACGTGTCGATCGCGTCCATGAGCTCGCAGATGCACTTGTTCTTCTCAGCATCACCTGGGTTCTGCAGAGCAGGGAACGCAGCGCCGCGGATGATCGGCGTGTCCTTGCCTGGGTAGCCGTACTTGGTGAGAAGGTCGCGGACTTCCTCTTCGATGAGCTCGACGAGTTCGATGTCGGCGATGTCGCACTTGTTGAGGAAGACGACCATCTTCGGAACGCCGACCTGGCGACCGAGGAGGATGTGCTCCTTGGTTTGCGGCATCACGCCGTCGACGCCGGAGACGACGAGGATCGCGCCGTCCATTTGTGCGGCGCCGGTGATCATGTTCTTGACGTAGTCAGCATGGCCGGGGCAGTCGACGTGAGCGTAGTGACGGTTGGCCGTCTCGTACTCGACGTGCGACGTGGCGATGGTCACGATCTTGGTTGGGTCGCGGCGACCTTCCGACTCAGACGCCTTGGCGACTTGGTCGTACGACACGGGCTTGGAAAAGCCGCGCGCCGCCTGCACCGCGGTGATCGCGGCAGTAAGGGTGGTCTTACCGTGATCGACGTGGCCGATGGTGCCGACATTGACGTGGGGCTTGTTGCGATTGAAATTTTCTTTGGCCATGACTCTTGATCTCCGGCTCGCGCCGCTCGCCGCTCGGATGAGCGGACATCTGTGAAAAATTTCGGCCTCACCCATCACGGGAAAGACCAACTGGGATGAAGGGGCAGCGTCATCCACAGACGCTGCCGAAGCTGTCAAAGCCGCCGAAGGGATTTGAACCCTCGACCTCACCCTTACCAAGGGTGTGCTCTACCACTGAGCTACGGTGGCAAATTGTCGTTGAACTGTCTGCGCATACGGTTGAACTACCACCACATGCGCGCACGCTCCATCGGTGATCTGTTGTGACAGACGCGCGATGAAGTCCGGCCATTCGTCCCACACGCGCAGCCGGAGCGCGTGCCATCATCATCCATTCATGCGCCGATCTCTTGCCTTCGTTTTCGCATGCGTGACGATCAACGCATGATCAAGTAATGATCAATCGATGACGCGCGCGCACGCTCTGACGAGAGCACAAACAAGTGCATGAATGCCCGATGAAAAACCGTCCAAGAAGGACGGTGGGACGGAAAGTGTATCAAGGGAATGAGTAGACGCAAGGGCTTGAAGCGCATGCACTCGTACTCGCGCGCGATGTGATCGCGTCACTCGTTTCGCCGCGTGACTCATGCGAATCATCAGGCGTTCACGCGCGCATCATGAGTCCGTGCGAGTCACGTTAATCGCACGCCATTACTGCGTCGGAAAGAAGCGGTTCTTGTCCAAATCGAGAACGCGCACGCCGAGTTCCTTCTCGAGCTCGAGCAGGTTCTCCCACTGGGTGAAGCCATCGACGTGACCGTCGAGGAAGAGCATCAGCGTGATGTCGCCCGAGTAGCGATACTCGACGCCGACGAGATCGAGCGTGAGGTTATTTGGGTCGAGCACTTGAGCGCTGAGGCCGAGAAGTTCGCCCACGTTGCTATCAGCGATGTACATCGATGCTTCGGGACGACGGATCTGACCCATGGTCCAAAACTTGCCGCTGTTGGGCGTTCCGGTTGCGACTGGTCGCGCGTCGAAGAATGGATTGCCGCCGAAATATCCCGGGTTTCCATCTTCATCGACCGACGCGCCATCGCCAAACGGCGTCGCACCAGTGCCACCCTTCGCGTGCGCGAGCGGTTCGGCGGATCGGAAAATGTTCTTGTCTTCCCATGCCGACGCGTAGAGCGCCGCGTCGGGCGAATCGAAGCGGTAGTCCCAGAACAGGTCGGGGTCGACGGCGCTGCTGTAGACGAGCGGCCCAAACTCGCCGTGGGCCCAGAGGATGTCAGTCCACGATCCGTAATTCAGCGCGCCGATGGGCGGCGCCACACCCGCAGGTGAGGCCGAGCGCACTTTGCCCGGCCCGAGGTTGAGTCGGTAGTCAAACGCAGTCGGCACGATCGCGTCGCGATTTTCGCCCGCGTACAGCGTGAGCAATTGGCCGATCTGTTTCATGTTCGCTTGACTCGTGCCCCACAGCGCGTTGCGTCGCGCAACGTTGAGCGCAGGCAGCAGAATCGCGAGCAGAAGCGCGATGACACCGATGACCGTGAGCATTTCGACGATCGACATTCCGCGGCGATTCGCGCGTGTATTCGCGCGTGCGTTCATGCACGTGGTGGCGGGATTCACGGCGCTGCAAGCCAATATCGAAGTCATGGTGATCGAGTTCATGAGGATTGAGCGTCCACTGTGACGGCCGTGAACAGACGTCAGAAAGTTCCGCCACACGAATGCGCGGCGCGAGAAGTCATCGTACATACGCGACGCTTCGAAGTCAGCAACGACACACCGCGACAACTCGTTGCTTGTCCGATTGGACAGGTTGACGCGCGCGCGGCTCTGCAAGAACGCCGCCGCGAGCAGTGAGTACCACAAGTGGTCTCATCGCATCGCGGCGGCGGTTTACTGGCGGGAAATGGCGGGAAATGCCTGTGTTTACCTTGATTCGGCGCGCGTGAGTCCGCTGGCCATTATCCCATCGCCATCGTCATCAAGAACTCGGCGTTGGACTTGGTCTTAGAAACGCGGGTGCGCAGCAGTTCCATCGAGTCAACGATGTTCATGTCGCTCACGACTTTGCGCAGACGAATGATGAGTTCGTGTTCCTTGGGATCAAGCAACAACTCTTCGCGACGGGTGCCCGACGCTCCGATGTTGATCGCGGGGTAGACGCGCTTCTCCACCAATTTGCGGTCGAGATGAAGCTCGGCGTTGCCCGTACCTTTGAACTCTTCGAAGATCACTTCATCTGCGCGCGAGCCCGTGTCAACGAGCGCCGTGCCCAGAATCGTGAGTGAGCCACCGTTCTCGATGTTGCGCGCCGAACCGAAGAACTTCTTGGGCTTGATGAGCGCGCCGGTGTCGACGCCGCCCGAACCAATCTTGCCCGACGAAGGCATCGCGTTGTTGTAGCCACGCGCGAGTCGCGTGATCGAGTCAAGCAAGATCACCACGTGTTGACCGAACTCAACCATGCGTCGCGCTTTTTCCATCACCACTTCGGCGACTTGGATGTGACGAATGACTTCTTCATCGAACGTGCTCGCAACGACTTCAACGTGCGCGGGCGTGTTGCGCTTGAAGTCGGTGACTTCTTCGGGACGCTCATCGACGAGCAACACGATGACGTGCACCTCGGGATGATTGGTCGCGATGGCACAGGTGATCTGTTGCAAGATCACAGTCTTACCCGTGCGCGGTGGCGCGACGATGAGCGCGCGCTGACCGAAGCCAAGCGGCGTCACCATGTCGATGATGCGCGTCTCGACTTTGCCCGAACCCAGCATTTCCAAGTGAATACGCTTGTTTGGGTGCAACGGCGTGAGGTTCTCGAAGATCGGCAAATCGTGCAGCACCGATGGGTCCTGACCATTCACGCTCTCCACGCGCAGCAGCGCGAAGTAGACCTCGTCGTCCTTGGGTGGACGAACCAGTCCCTTCACCACGTGACCGCGACGAAGTCCAAAGTGACGAATCTGCGTCGGCGAAACATAGATGTCATCGGCGCTGGGCGCGTATGAGTAATCCGCGCTGCGCAAAAATCCGTAACCATCGGGCGTGATCTCGAGCGTGCCCTCGGCGATCATCAGTCCGGCTTTTTGCGCGCGGATCTTGAGGATCTCAAACACAAGCTTCTGCTTGGGCTGCGTGAGATCGTCGATGCCCGTGGCCTTGGCCAACTTGTTGATCTGCTCAAGCGGCATCTTCTGCAGCTTCGCGAGATTGAGATCGTCTTTCTTCGCGAGCTCGTACTTGCCTTCGAGTTCTTTGCCCAACTCGGCAAGCTCATTGATGAGTTGTTCATCGGTGGGCAATTGGCCAGGAGCGAGATCAAGACTCGGGATGTACGGCTGGCGCGGACCGCCGCCGCCGCCGCCACCGCCTCCTCCACCACCACCACCACCGCCGCCTCCACCACCGCCACTGCCCTTGCGACTACGACGACGACCTTGTTTGTGACTCATCTGGCGAACTCCTCGACTTCAGTCGCCGCAAACGAAAGCTTGCGCGCGTCCTCTGCTTCATGTGCTGTGGATTCGATGCGTTGGATCGGAGCGCTGCGCCACCCACGCGGGCGACAAGTCTCTTGATGCATCCATCGGTGTGCGAAACGTTGTGAGTGTTTCGGGGGTCGCGACGCCTCGCGGCCCCTTCCTCTCGTCTTGCGGCGAGTCGGGGAATACTGACGCGCGCAACGCCGTTGGTCAAGTCGCGGGATTCGACGCGCGACGATTTGCGCTCTCGATGATTTGCGCAAAGACCCGAGCGACATCGTGCTTTAACTGAATTTCCTGCGGATCGTCGAGGGAATTGATAACTACGTGGGTGGAGCGCTCGCGCTTTTCGTCGAGCGGAAGCTGTGCTGCTTCGCGCTGTGTGAGCTGCGCAACATCCCAGTGGCGCGTGGCGGCGACGCGACGCGCGCGAGCTTCGTGCAGAGCGTCTACAAAGATCACCGCGTCACATTCGCGGTCGAGACCGACCTCGAGCAACAACGGCGCATCGATGACGAACGCGAGTGTGTGGCTGGGCGCAGACGCGAAGTCGCGCAGACGTTGCGCGTGAATGCGCGGATGCATGATCGCTTCGACCTGTTGACGCACCGATGAATCAGTGAAGATCGCGCGCGCCAATGCCGCGCGATCGATCGATCCATCTGCGGCAAGAACTTCGCGCCCAAGACATTCGATGATTGCGTTGATCACGATTGGTTCAGTGAGCACGCGACGCGCGAGATCATCCGCGCTCGACACGACGCAACCGAGGTTGCTCAGATGACGCGCGACTGCGCTCTTGCCGCTGCCGATGCCGCCGACAATTCCAATGGTCGGACGCGATGCGCGTGGCGGATGCGTGGATGCGTGAGAGTCGTGGCTGGTCACCGTGTGCAGAGTAACGCGACTGTGTGGTGCGCAACACTCACTCAAACGCAACCGCGAGCGCGTTGGCGACACGTTTGCGCGAGAGGCGAAGAAACGCGCGTGCCGAATCTTCCACGCGTGCATGCGCTTCGATGCGAGCCAAACGCAACGCTCCATCAATCGCGACTACGAGCGGCGAACCATCGAGTCGTTGTCGTGCCGCGCGCATCTCAACATCGAGCAGCGCCCAGTCGCGATCTTCGCCGAGCGTGGACGCGAGTGTGCGCGCGCGCGAACGCAAGCGACGCGCCGCCGACGGCAGGCTGTCATCGAACGGTCGCAGCGCTAACGCGATAAACGCTGCTTTTTTGCGGCATTCGTGAAGACGCACGAGGTCTCCCGTCTCCAGCGCCGCCGCAAGTTCGCGTCGCGCCGTCATGAATGTTCGTCCCAGCAACGCGAGTGCATGCATCGCGTCGAAGCTGTCACTGCGCGGCAAGTTGTTCGCGTTGACGTGAAGCGTGTGTGCCTCGAGTGCTGTGCGCGCCGCGCGAATCGCGCGACGCGCGCGATCGATGGCGGCGGCGGCGAACGTGGAGTCATCGCGTCGATCTGCTTCGGCGAACACCAAGGTCGCGAGCAACACCGTGCGCACCACGCGGCGCGACTCGGCGTCGGCGAAGCGATCGGCGAGACGCTGAATCGAACGCGCGAGCGCATCGCGATCACGCAACGGCCCGAGCAGTTGATTGGCTTTGGCCGAAAACTCGAGCATTCCGTCGACGGCGGCGTTGATGCTGCGCGCTCTGGTGTTGACGCGGCATAGTGGCGCGATGGCGCGCACCGACTTCAATTCGCGACGCGCCGTGCGGACTGCTTCACGACGCAGAGGCGCGGTTGAGAGATCTTCCAATGCATCATCGGCCGCGCGAATCGCATTCTCGAGCGCGCCAAGCAAGAGCCCAGAGGGCTCACGCCATTCGTTGAACTCGCGCGATGGCGGCGACATGTCTGGCGAATCAGGCACGACGCGACTGTAGCGGTGGTCATCGCAAACTCCTCGTTTCATCGGTGGTTTTCGCGACTCTGTGCTACCTTCTCGGGCCTTGCGCGGACCACCGCGCGGAAGCGAGTTGATTGATGTCAGAACCAGAAAACAAAATCCAAAACCAAAATCAGAATCAGAAGAAGCCCGCCGCCGCCACCGCGGCTCCCGTCACCACCAGCGCGATCACGCCCACACGGAGCGAGAACTACGCCGAGTGGTATCAACAAGTCGTGCGTGCGGCCGAGTTGGCCGAGACCAGTCCTGTGCGCGGCTGCATGGTGATCAAGCCGTGGGGATACGCGACGTGGGAAAACATTCAGCGCGTGCTCGACCGCATGTTCAAGGACACGGGACATCGCAACGCGTATTTCCCGCTGCTCATCCCGCTTTCGTTTCTGGAGAAGGAAGCGGAACACGTCGACGGCTTCGCCAAAGAGTGCGCGGTCGTTACCCATCATCGTTTGCAGCCAGGAATCAAAGCCGACGGAAAGCCCGGCCTCGTGCCTGCGGGCGAACTCGAAGAGCCGCTGGTCGTGCGTCCAACTTCGGAGACGATCATCGGCGCGAGTTTCTCCAAGTGGGTGCAGAGCTACCGCGATTTGCCGCTGCTCATCAATCAATGGGCCAACGTGGTGCGCTGGGAAATGCGCACGCGTTTGTTCTTGCGCACCACGGAATTCTTGTGGCAAGAAGGACACACCGCGCACGCCACTTCCGAAGAGGCCATGGTGGAAACCATGAAAATGCTCGAGGTTTACGCTGATTTCACAGAGAACTGGATGGCGATGCCCGTCATCAAAGGCGAGAAGACCGAGGGCGAGCGATTCCCCGGCGCGGTCACGACCTATTGCATCGAAGCGATGATGCAAGATCGCAAAGCGTTGCAAGCGGGCACGTCGCACTTCCTCGGACAGAACTTCGCGAAGTCGAGCGACATCAAGTTCAGCGATGCCAGCGGCTCGATTTCGTTTGCATGGACAACGTCGTGGGGCGTGTCGACACGTCTCATCGGCGGCATGATCATGACCCACGCCGATGATGACGGCATGGTGTTGCCACCACGACTCGCGCCGGCGCATGTGGTGATCATTCCTGTCACGCACAAACCAGAAACCGCCGCCGCGGTGCTCGAGTACTGCACGCGTCTCGCCGCAGAATTGCGCACGATTACCTACGCGGGACGCACGGTCGAAGTCGAACTCGATGCGCGCGATATTCGCGGCGGCGACAAGGCGTGGCAATGGATCAAGAAGGGAATTCCACTGCGCGTGGAAGTTGGTCCGCGCGACATGGAGCAGGACTCGGTGTTCATGGCGCGCCGCGATCGCGCGCACAAGGACAAGCAGTCGCTCAAGCGCGATGAGTTTGTCGCAACCATCACCACGATTCTCGAAGACATGCAGTCGGGCTTGTTTGCGCGCGCCAAGGCGCATCGCGAACAGAACTCCAAGCGCGTCGATTCACGCGCCGAGTTTGAGGCGTTTTTCGGCAGCAAGAATGACAGCGAAGACGGCGGCGGCTCGGTTCAAGGCGGTTTCGCATTGGCGCACTACTCGCCTGATCCCAAAGTCGAAGATGAACTCAAAGCGAAGTTCGCCGTGACCTGTCGTTGCATTCCCATTGATGGCGACGAGGAGCCAGGCGTGTGCATCTTCACGGGACGTCCGTCGACGCGACGCGCGGTGTTTGCGAAGAGCTATTGACGTACGAGTAACGCGCGCGAGTTGCGCACGAGTACGCGCAGCACAAAACCAATCATCCAAAAACACGCGCGGCGCACAGTGAATCTGTGCGCCGCGCGTTTTGTTTCGTGTGTTGTCGTGTGGAGTTCGTCGGGTGCAAGCACTGCACGCGCACGCGTCGTCAATCAATTCGAAGTTGGTGGCGCAACTGGTTGCGTCGCAGGATCAGGAATCGCCGCCGCTTCTGGCGCCGCGCTTTCCGGCACAACCACATCGACTTCAACTTCAACTTCAACGACAGGAACAATCTCAATCACTTCGACAATCACTTCGTTCGTCGCGGCAGCCGCAGCAGCAGCCGCGTTGATTGCGATCATCGGATCATTCGCCATCGGCGGCGTCGCTGGAATCACCCAACGATGCGAGAAGCGCGGCCTCCACGGCAAGAACGATCCGCCTTCGAAACTCACCGTCATCAGTTGATACACGCCGCGATCGGGATAGACGATGTCGACTTCAGCGCGACCACCATCGATGCGCAGTTGCTGCACCGAGTACACGCGCTCATCGCCCTGCTTCATCGCGCGCGCGCCCGCAGGCAACAACTTGGTCACCAGCTTCCACGTGTTCGCGTCGAGACCAGCAGGCAAGTTAAACACGACTTCGCCCGCGCCACCGCTCACGCGATGCGCTTCTTTGATCGAACCCGCCATGACCTCAGGCCCTGGCGAAACGCTGGGCTTGGAAATCGAACGCCCCGCAGTCGGCGGATACGTCGACCGCGCAACACACGCGGAAGGAATCACCGCGAGAAACGGGACAACGAGAAGAACAGCAACAAGCGTGCGCGGAGTCATGAGGCCATCCTAACAATCCGCACGGGGTGGTGAGGATGGAGGTTGCGCAGCGCGTCTTGAACTCGTGCATGTTCGAGCTTCCCCATTTGCGCCAGACGCGGAGCCTGAAACAGCCTCACCCCGCGCGCTCACTTGCCCAGCGGCGTCGATCCCAACTCGTACCACGCACCGCGCGCGCGGCCTTGCTGCACAAGTGTTCCGTTCGCCTGCAGCGATCGAAATTGCATCTTGAGTGTGTTGCGATTAGCACCAGTCACACGAATCGCTTGCGCCAAGGGTGACGCGACCGTGATTGCGCGCGAATTCGATGATGGCGAGCGAGAGTGCGGGGATCGCCGCGATCACGATGCGCTCCACGTCCAACTTCGCCTCGAGGTTTGCCACTTGCGTCGCTACTGATTGCACGAAGAAATCAATCCACGTTTGCCAGTCGGGTGACGGAGTACCGATGGTCAATTGCGTGCGACGAAGCGCAAAGTATGACGCGTCCTTGTTTTGCTCGATGACGCTCTCGAGCGAGCAGTAGGGAACAATTGCGTAGCCCGCCTGCAGCATGAGCAGCGTCGTGACGATGCGCGAGAGTCGTCCATTTCCATCTTGGAACGGATGGATTTCCAAGAAGCCCACATTTCAGATTGCGATGAGGATGAGCGGATGCAACCTGTCCGCGATTCGCGCGGCTTCAACCAGGCTACGAATTGTGCCTGTCCGCGATCGGTCAACCAGGCCCCGAATTGTGCCTGTCCGCGATCGCCCGCGATTCGCGCGGCTTCGAATTGTGCCTGTCCGCGATTGGCGCGAATTGTGCCTGTCCGCGATCGGTCAACCAGGCCCCGAATTGTGCCTGTCCACGATTCGCCCGACGAACGCGCGGCTTCGAATTGTGCCTGTCCGCGATCGCCCCTGGCCACGATTGCCTCAACAAAGTGCCTGTCACCAATTGCCGCGACTGGACACGCACGCGGTGTTGGATGGCGCGACACAAGAAACTCGCGAGTTCCTTGGTTGTGGAGGCATGACGAAATTTTTACGCGGTCGACGCGGTGGTTTGGCGAGTTTGATTCGCGCTGCGGTGTGCGTCGTTGGCGCATCGGGAATCGTGGGAGCGCATGACCCGCGCGTGGCGACGGTCGAACAATCGATCGACGCGAGTCGCGCGATCAACGTACGCAATCGCACACACATTTCAAAATGCAACATCATGCACGTTTTTGTTAATAATTGTGAGATCGCCTCAATTCTCCGCTTAGATTGACTCAAGCGTTCGATGCGCACCGTGCGCGTTGAGACAAGTCACTGCATGAGCAGAGTCGCAATACTCATAAAAAACGGAGCTTGCATCCGATGTCACATGAACTACTCACCGCGTCAATCACGCGATTGAAGTCACTGACTTTTTGCGCTGTCGCGCCCACTCATGCGCCGGAGCGATGGCGCAGGACGCTCTCCACCACGCTCGGCACGACCCTTGTCGCAGTTGTTGTCGCGGGCATGCTTTGGGCGGTGCCGCAACCAGTGGCACGCGCTTCCAATGACGACGCGAGCACTCCCATTCTTATCGCGCCAGGTTTAGCGGAGCTGTCGCCAGAACTCGAAGCCAGTGCACGTAAAATGCAGAACCGCATGCGCACGGTGAAGCACATCGTCGGCGCATCCCCCGACTGTGGCGATGTTGATTTGGCACTGGTTTTCGCTGAGGAATACAACAATCCGATGTTCTCGATCGAGTTGGGTGTGCAAGAGGCGCAAGTGATGGGGCAGCATGTGGTCATCGACGTGATCAAGGTCGAAGATGGTCGTCTTCATCTTGAGCAGGCGTTGCTTGATTCCGAGATGGCGGCGTATCACGAAGACTTTGCGCACGTGTTGTCCACGGACTCGTCGATCCAGCTCATCGACTTCATCGCAACCGGCTTGTCGGGTGACAGTTTCTCCTCGCGCACACTTCGCTGGACCGTGCCGCAGTGGGAGCGCCCTGCCTGCTTGTCGCTCACGTCACCAGACGCGCCAGGATGTGGCGTGTCGATTCCATTCGATGTCATTCTGCCACGCGACTACTACGACAGTTTTCCAACGTTCGATGGACTGATGCCTCCGAGCTGGAGCTTCAAGCATTTTCTGCAGATCGTGCGCGATCCCCATGGACTGGACGAAGTGATCGATCAACGCGCCCATGAGTTTCCCGTTCCATGTGTTCTTTGTCCCGACGGAACAGGGGGCTTTTGTTGGGACGAGTTTTTGAAGGGCACTTCAGCGGCAAGTGTGGCGCGAGCCCGGTACGACGTGTGCGTCGGGAAAGCACTTGAGAGCCTTGCCCTTGCTCTGCTTTGGAAAGGCACAGCGGCCTCAGTCGTGGCATCACTGTGCTTTGGCGTCGCGATCCAGCAGGTTGGAGGGGTCTGGAAAATCAATTTTCCAAAGGGAGTGCGCATTCCCAAGACATGGCCGGTATTGGTGGCGTGCTTGGCTTCGCTTGGATTAATCGGGGCGCTGATCTGGAATGACTTTCAGATGTTTCAAGCGCGAAACGTCATCTGCCTTGCCGCGTTTCAGGCAGAAATGCACAAGCTCTTCGATGAAGCATGCGCAGTCGGTGAAGGAGCCCCATGAATCTCTTCGACGTGAATCTCACCAATCAGAACTTCGTTCAGAAAGTCTGCGACTCATGGAACCGATCACGCCTCTCGTACCTCTTCTTGCGCAACTCATGGCGTACACGGGCTCGGGTGCTTGCGCCGTAATCATCCTGTGGGCGCTGATCGGCGTGTCAATGCGGTTCTGTGGCGTGGATGTGGATTTACCCGCCGAGCAAGCGCATAGCGCACCAAGCCTCGGCGTCCGCGTGCATGCTTCATTGGTCGGCGTGGCACTCGTCTGCTTTTCCACATTCCTTTCACTTCAATCGTCGCTGACCTACCTCGTCGCGAAAGCCCCCGTGCGCGCGATCGTGACCGGATCGTTTCCAAGCATCGCGGCGGTGATGTTCTTCGTGGTCACGATTGCGCTTGTGTCTCGCGGTGAGGCGGCGCTTCGATCAGGTGTCGCGGCGAAGTGTTGGCGTTTAGGTGGTTGGTTTTTGCTCGCGAGCATCGTCACGATGATTGGCAATGGCGCGTGGATCGTGTTGTCAAAGTGAGTGGTGACGAGATTCGAGTCACACCGCACAATCGCCTGCGATAGTCCGCGCGTCGTTGGTCGCATCAGTCATCAGATCAATTCGAAAATGCATCACGGCGGCCGTCACATGAGTTGCCCATGAACGGCCGCCGTGATTGTCACCGGCGGCGAAGACAACGACGCGGATGGCGCGCTCGACAGTTGCAAACGCGGGCGCGGCGACTTCGCGCTTGATGGAAAAGTCAGCGCGCCTGATCTTGCGGAACTTCTGTCGCGGTGGGGATTTCCCAATCTGCCGTACGGCGACATCAACGGCAACGGCATCCTCGACATTTGCGAGAGCGGATTGGCCGCCTACCCTGCGGACTTTGATCAGAATGGCGAAGTCGGCGCGACTGACCTCGCGCAAATCTTCAACCCATGGGGTCCCGCGCCTGGTTTACCCAGACTCGATCCTGTACCCGATGGAATCATCAACGGCGCAGATCTCGCAGTGCTCCTCAACGCGTGGGGAACGTGCGCGGAGTGACGGCGCACGCGTTCGTCAATGCGCGACCCGGTGGCGAGATCGTGGACACGAGATCGTGGACAGGCATATTTCGGGTGATCGGCGAACCTGAGTCACGCACCTGCGACCCCATCGGTCGCTGATCGAAATGTGCCTGTCCACGATCGCCTGCTCTCTGCTTTTGGAAAATGACGCCCAATCGGGTGAACGCAGAGAGAGCGCCCTGTGCGCGCGCGGAACTCCTTTGTTGCCTGCTCGTCCGCAGACAAGAGTCAGGACACACTCAACTCAATCGAGGAAACCGCCATGCGCCACGCAACGATCGCCACAC
Source organism: Planctomycetota bacterium (assembly GCA_003671025.1). Taxonomy (GTDB): domain Bacteria; phylum Planctomycetota; class Phycisphaerae; order Phycisphaerales; family SM1A02; genus QWPT01. The sequence goes on along the minus strand of QWPW01000009.1, from coordinate 1,477 downwards.
TCGCACTCACCGCTGCCGCACTGACCACCACCATCGCGAGCGCTGCAGGATTCGTGGGCAATTACGCGATTCCGGGTTCGGGGCGCTCTGTGCAAGCGATGAATCAATCGACTCCATTGGCGCACATCTTGGCGCTGCCGATCAAAGTGGTCATGGCCTCGGGTGCCGTTGAGGCGCCCGTGTTCGTCGCCCAAAATTCGATCACCGCCGTCGCGCAGGGCAACGGGTACGTGATCGTCGCCACCATGCAAACTGCCACCCAAACGATGTTTGGACTGCGGCATCTCGCGTTGACTCCAGAAAGCATCGTGCGAATTCACTTTGGCGGTGCGCAACAGCCGCTCGTGTTCGATCGCACGAGCCCAAACCCCGGCAGCGCGGGCTCGCTCGCTGGTCAAGATGTCGCCGCCATCTCCGTCCAAGGTCTGTGGGATGCGAGAGCCGTCTGGTCGAATCCGATCAAAGTGGGAACGGCTCCGGTACGCAACGATGCGTACAACATGCTCTCCATCTACTTCTCCGCGGGCGTCAACAACGGCGACAGCTTCTACTTCACTGTCGACACCGATTCGGCGCAGTGACGTTTGGAGTTGACGCGACGAACGCGCGTGACACGCTCAGACTCCGGCTTGCGCAGGAGCTTCCGTGGGCGTTGATTGACGGAACAGATTTGGCAGACTGAGAACAGACTTGGGACACACAACTCTGATCGAGTCGCGAGTCGCGAGGCTGAGACGCAAGACCGAGTGCAGCTCATTCCTCTGCGTCACTCAGTCGCGACACAGTGCCTGACACAGTGCCCGTCCAAACCACCGTCTGTCCAAACCACCGTCTCCTGCGCGCGACCGCGTTCAGATTCTGGCGAACCCATCAGAAACTCACTCGGCATCACCAGCACCATGTCTATCCCTGTGCGCCGATCACGCGCCTTCCAAGGACACCCGCTCTCCTCAATCTTCCGCCGCATCGAAGCGTCCATGACCTCACGACCCACGCGCGCGGACACGACTTCGTACCAATCATGAACATCAATGGTCGTCGCACTCGAGCAAGCCCCAAGCAGCGCCGAGGCGAGCACCCAATGAAGGCGCAACGATCGGCGGAGTAAGATCAAAGAGCACGCGAATCTCCCGACTCAAGTGTGTCATCACCGCTCCGTCGCGAACTCGGCGGATTCGGGAATGACTGTGGACGTACGGAATTCGAAGAACGGACGAGCGGAGCGAACGCGCCGGTCCCGTGTTCTAACCACGCTCTCACCACGTTCACCTCACATCCGAAGCAGTCTCATCGCGCGCGCTCGCTTGCGGGGCAGATCTCGCGGAGTTGCTCTCGCTGTGGGGGTTTGCGAATCCCCCTTATGGCGATCTCAACGACGACGGCGCGATCGGCGGAGCGGATCTCGCGGTGCTGCTCGATCGCTGGGGGCCGTTGTATTGACGGCGTGATCGAGCGTGAGGGATCGCGAGGAAATCTG
>QWPW01000008.1 GCA_003671025.1 Planctomycetota bacterium | reverse complement strand
GGCCGTGCAGCTACAACGAGGGTTAGCCAGATCAGGGAATGCCCTCAGCGCGGCGCGGATTAACCCAGACCCGCGGAAAATCCAACTCCAACTTCGTAGCTCAACGGTGTTTCACTCTACGGATCGCCCGAAATTCACCTTTCTCGACATCTTCGCGGGCATCGGTGGTATGCGATTGGGGTTGATGCAAGCGCACGGGCGCTGCGTGTTTAGCTCAGAGTGGGACAGGCATGCTCAACAAACCTACTTCCAGAATTTTGGCGAGCGCCCATTTGGCGACATCACAAAAATCCCCCTGAGCGCGATACCCGATCACGACCTACTCGCCGCCGGGTTTCCTTGTCAGCCCTTTAGCCAAGCGGGCCTTCGCTTGGGTATCGACGATACCCGCGGCACGCTTTTCTACACGATCGCTCAAATCCTCGAGGCGAAGCGCCCAAAGTTTGCCCTGCTTGAAAACGTGCGCGGGCTCGTCACCCACCGACATGGAGAGACTCTTCGCATCGTGCTACGAACCCTCTCAGAGATTGGGTACGACTGCAACATTCCCGCTGAGGTCATTCGGTGCGGCAGCTCGCGTCAGCTTCAGATGGCAGCGAATGAAATGGTTTTGTGCTCATGCGATTTCGGGCTGGCACAGAATCGCCGACGGATATTCATCGTCTTGTGGAAGCGCGGATTGATCGAGCATTTCTCATATCCGACGCCCTGTCGAACTCCCACTTCGATCGGGAGCATTCTCGTCCCAGAGCCCGACCCGAAGTACCGGATTTCTGATCGACTCTGGGAATCCCATCAGCGCCGAAAACGAGACAACGCGCGCGATGGCAAAGGATTTGGGTTCGGGTTGGTCACCCGCGAGTCACCGCATTCAAACACACTCAGTGCTCGCTACTACAAGGATGGCGCAGAGATTCTGGTTCGAGACGATCCAAATCGCAACCCAAGAAAATTGACTCCGCGCGAGGCCGCTCGGCTCCAAGGATTTCCAGAGAACTTCATCATCAGCAACTCTGCGATACAAGCTTATCGACAGTTCGGGAACAGTGTGTCTGTACCCGTTGTTGCGTCGTTGGGTAAGCAATTTTTGAACTATTTCTGATCCCGTACCCAGCGACATCTAGCAGCTTGCGGTGATCCAAAGGTCCATCCACCCGCTGACCTTTAGCGGAAACTCGGTGATGTCGCTGGCTTCAGCCACGCATTCGTCGCGGGTTGCTCCGCATTGAGACGCGCTTCAATCGCCTCGATCACCACTCGCGCAAGTTCACGCGCAAGCAGACGACCATCGCGGCGACGAAGATCGCGCGTGCCGACTTCGATTCCCCTCGCGCGCACGAGTTGCAGAACCTTCTCCAAGCGCGCATCGACGACTTTGTCGTAGATCCCCTGTGCGAGATATTCTTCGTGCAGGACGCCAAATCGACGGTGGCCGGTGTCTTCAGAACCCATCCCGGAAGCTTACTGACTGTCCTCGCGAACTCGGCTTGCATTGCGGACGGCGAGTGTTGTTGAGGCTGAACCAAACTCGCGCGCACATCACGCAACGCGGTCTCCATCAAGAGCGCACTGACCAACCCTTCACGGCTGATTCACCACATGATCCAATACATGATCGAACACTGTTCCCTGCGTTTCCTGCGGACAATCGCGGCGTAACCGTTGTTACAATTCCGCGCTTGTCACCGTTCTCCACACCTCACTCGTCGTCTGATTCATCGCTTCCTCCTGCGGTTCACTCTGCTGTTGTCGGGCTCCAATGGGGCGACGAAGGCAAAGGGAAAATCGTTGATCTGCTCACGGCGCGATTCGATTGCATCGTGCGTTACAACGGCGGCGCCAACGCGGGACACACCGTGGTCGTTGGACCTGAGCGCTATGCGTTGCATCTGATTCCTTCGGGCATCTTGAGCAAGGGCAAGATCAACATCGTCGGCAACGGCGTCGTCGTTGACCCCGAGAAGCTGCTCGATGAAGTCGATGGTCTGCGCAAGCGCGGCGTTGCCGTCGGCGACAATTTGCGCATCTCTGATCGCGCGCATGTGGTCATGCCCTATCACAAGGAGCAAGACGCGGCGCTCGAAGAGCTTCTCGAAAAACGCGCGGGACATTCGGGATCCGGCCAAATCGGTACTACGCGCCGCGGAATCGGCCCCGCCTACGCCGACAAGATTCGTCGCTCAACCGCACTGCGCATGGGCGATCTCCTTGATCACGCGCTGCTGCTGCGCAAGTTGGAAATGATTTGCGGTTTGCGCATGGCCGAGCTCGAAGCGCTCGGCGCGAATGTCACGCCGCTCATTCCGCGCGAACTCGCGGATCGCTTTGCAGCAGCGGGCGAGCGACTCCGTCCGCACATCACCGACACCGTGTATCTGCTGCATGATGAAATTCGTGCAGGAAAGAGCGTGTTGTTTGAAGGCGCGAACGCGTGTCTGCTCGACATCGATCACGGCACCTATCCGTTTGTCACCAGCTCCAACTGCTCGACGTTGGGGATTCCTGCAGGTTCCGGCGTTCCTGGCCGCATGATCGGCAAGGTCTACGGAATCATGAAGGCGTACTCGACGCGCGTGGGCGGCGGTCCGTTCATCACTGAGTTGCTCGATGAAACTGGCGAGCGCATTCGCGCGCGTGGCCGCGAGTATGGAACTACTACTGGTCGCCCGCGTCGCTGCGGTTGGCTTGATCTTGTCGCGGTGAAATACTCGACGATGATTTGCGGTGCCGATGCGATTGCGTGCACGCTGCTCGATGTGCTCAGCGGATTTGATGAGCTCAAGATTTGCGTGGGCTACCGACGCGCCGATGGAACGATCACCGATCGATTCATTCCCGACGCCGAACGCATGCACGGATTCACGCCGGTCTACGAGACGATGCGCGGATGGGAACGTGAGCTCACGAAGTGCACTGATCGCGATGATCTGCCGCGCGAGGCGCAGTCGTACCTCGCGTTTGTCGAGCAATTTGTAGGTGTTCCCGTCGAATTGATCAGCGTGGGACCTGAGCGCACGCAGACCTTCGAGTCGTCGGAACGTTTCGCGTCGATGCTATGAACATGCGATGACGTGTGATCACTGCGTGCGATCAATACGCGCGCTTAATACGTGCGCTTAATACTGGCGCTCAATACTGGCGCACTCGACGCAACGCTCTCACGATGAATTCTTCGACACATTCCATCCCCGCGGACTCGCCACTGGCATCAGTGCCGCGTGAGCGTTGGCCTCGACATGTCGCCGTGATCATGGATGGCAACGGTCGTTGGGCGCAGGCACGCGGACTTGCGCGAGCGATGGGTCATCGCGAAGGCGTGGTCGTTGTGCGTCGCATCGTCACCGAGTGCGCGCAACTTGGACTTGACGCGCTCACGCTCTATTCGTTCTCCAGCGAAAACTGGAAGCGTCCCGCCGATGAAGTCGCCGCCCTCATGATGTTGTGCTGCGAGTTTCTGCGCATCGAACGACCGACCATGCTCGCGCGCAACATTCGCTTTCGCCGCATCGGTCGCCGCGAAGGATTGCCCGCCGAAGTCCTCGCCGAACTCGATGAGACCGAACGCGCCACCGCATCCGCGACGGGATTGACCCTGTGTCTCGCGCTCAACTACGGCTCGCGCACGGAGATAGCGGACGCCGCGCGCGCACTCGCCCGAGAAGTCGCCGCGGGCCAACGCGACCCCGAGAGCATCGACGAAGCGGCGCTCGCATCTCACCTCTACACCGCGGGGATTCCTGACCCTGATTTGCTGGTGCGCACCGCGGGCGAGATACGTGTGTCCAACTATCTCCTGTGGCAGATTTCCTACGCCGAACTGCACGTGACTGAGGTGCTGTGGCCAGATTTTTCGATCCTAGATTTCCATCGCGCGCTTGCTGACTTTGGCGCGCGCGTTCGTCGATTTGGTGCAGTAACTCCGTAATCCGCGCTCGATCCGCGCGCGATCCGTGTCCGATCCGTGTCCGATCCGTGTCCGATCCGTGTCCGATCGGAGCGCGGAACCGACGCAATTGCAACTGCATCGCATGAACTTGCATCTAGGTTGCTCGGCAGACGATTTGCCCTTTGATTCACGGCAAATTCATGCAGCTCTGCGGCGTACATTCGGCCTCATCGCGCGCATGTGAATACGTGATCGCGTCTGGCTGACGCGCGAAGTGCTGGTCAACTCGCGAATCCATCGCCTCGCAAAAACTTGCGGACGCAACGCGTCCATCTGTCGCAGTTGTCCAATCAAATTCCTCACGAAATGCACGAGTCTGACGCACTCCGCTTGCATCCGCGGCCGTAGTGACGAAGATAATCATGCGTGCGGCGACGGCGGGCTTTGAGTCCGTCGACGCGTCACTCGCAACTGGGTGCACTGCCCCGAAAGGCAGCTGCGTCGTGTTGCGAGAGATCACTCACGCTTCGTCGGGTGAAAAGATGCTCTCGCGCCTTCTTTCCAAGGTTGCGCGTTGGGTGTTGGTAGGTCAGTCGTGGCAACTTCTCGCGAACTCCGCGGGTGGTCGCGGCGAACGCATTCATCCACCAATCACGCGCTCTCTCCTCTTCTGATTTGTTCCCCCGCGACTCTCTTCCGATGAAGCACCTCCGAGCCTCGATTCTTCTGAGTGTCACTTCGATCAGCATGTTGACGCTGCTTCCTGGCGCGATGGGATTTGATTCCTTCGCGCAACGCAGCGATGCGCAGCAACGCATCAACAAGTTGGGCTTGATCGATGATGGACAACTTGCCGCGACTGATCTCGAAGTGGGCGCGGACCTGCGTTGGACCTTTCCGCGACTGAAAGCTGCGCAACTCAAAGTCGGCGACTCGCTGCTCTTCAATCTTCCAGGCGCGCGCGCGATTGAGATTCCGTTGGTCAGTCGCTCGGCGATCACCGCGGGTTCGCTCGCGATGACCTTCGCCGATCACGACTCGGGCAACAGCGCAGAGATTGTGATTCACAAGTCGCTCGTGCGCGGCACGGTGCGCGTCGTGGTCAATGATGCCTCTGGCGCGGCTGTGCGTTTTGAATCATGGACACTCGCGACCAGCAAAGACGGCGAGCAATACTCCATCAGCGCGACGCCGCAAGAGTGCTCGGGCTGCGAACAACTGTCGCAGCCGGGCCCGGTTGATGGCGACGGCGATGGCGATGGAGCAGAAGGCGGAGTCGCCGGTGATTGCGCCGACAGCGGACAGGTCATCGATCTGCTGATCGCGGTCACGCCTTCATTTGTCGACGACAACTTCGCATCGTTCGATGAGTTCGAACTCGCCGCGCTCCTAGATGTCAACAGCGCCAACGCCGCGCTGGCAAACTCACGCGTTTACGCGCGCTATCGCGTGGTTGCGTTTTCACTGCTCACCAGTGATGGCTCGGGCAACCTCGTCACTGATCTTAATCAACTCAGATCAGTCAACGATGGTGTGTGGGATGAGATTCACGTGGTGCGCAACGCAAAGTTGGCCGACGTGGTTTCGCTGTACAGCGATTCGAGCCCCGGCGGCGTCGCATTCCTCGGGGTGGGCGATCAAGCGCTGGCGTTCAACGTCCTCGGCGGCTTCGGCGGCACGTTGCTCGCGCATGAACTCGGTCACACCATGGGTTGCTGTCACGCCTACAACGATGGCTTCGGCTGCACCACCGGCGGCTACTACCCCTACTCCAACGGTTGGCGTTTTTTCGCGGGCGCTGTTCAGTACCGCACGGTGATGGCCTACTCGCCGGGCACGCAGATTCCTTACTACTCAAACCCCGACGTCTACTACCAAAGCAAGCGTACTGGCGCGACTGGCGTCGATCCCGCGACGAGCGCCAACAACGCACGCACGCAGAATCTCACTGCCTACACCGTGGCCAACTATCGCTGCGGCTCATCGCCCGAATCCGATTGCGATGGCGATGGCATCGGCGACGACAGCGCGATCGAAGACGGCATCGTTCCTGATTGCAACCTCACAGGACTTCCCGACAGCTGCGACATCGCGATTGGAATCAGTCTCGATCTCAAACTCGACGGCGTGCCCGATGAATGTCCGCTGCTCGACTTCGAAGTCTTCCCACAACCGATCGCAACGCTCGACACATTCGGTTCGGCCGTCGCGATGACGACTTCCGCCAACGGCGGGTCGATCTTCACACTTGTCGGCGCGCCTGGTGACGATGACCTCGTTTCCAACGGCGGCTCGGTGAGTCTCTTCACCACCACTGGAGAAATCACCACTGGTTCCGCACTTCTTCCGGCGGTTGGAAACGTCAACGCGTTCTTCGGCCGCGGCGTCGCCGTGTTTGGTCGTCCCGCGAGCACGTCGACTCCGATTTACCCAGCGCGCAATCTCGCGATTGTCGGCGCGTATCGCTACAACGAAACCCTCGGCGCGACGACGTATGTTTCCAAGGGCGCGATCTGCCTCTTCGCGCAGAACTCCAACGGAACATGGAGCCAGCGTTGGACGGGCACGACCAATCCCGGCGGCTACATCCGTCCTGGCGTGACTGGTTCCAACGGCGCGACGGACTACGCGCTGTTTGGATATTCCGTCGCCATCGGTCGTCATCCCATCGAGACTTCCGAGCACATCGTCGCGGGCGCGCCGGGGCGAGCCAACGGCGCGGGCGTGGTCTACCTCTATTCGAACTCCAACAGTGATGTGCCCATCGGCCGTGGTACGCGACTCTTGCCTTCACCAATTGCCGGCGACAACTTCGGCGCCGCGGTTGCACTCGACAACTTTGTGCCCGTCACGGGTGGATCGAAAGTTGTGATCGTCGCGGGCGCCCCCGGACGCAGCGCGAGCAAAGGCATCGCGGTCATTTACGAGCGCAATCCTTTGAGCAATTCGCTGGGCGCGTTTCCGACCAGCGGCACGGCGCTCAATCCTGTCGGTGCGGGAACGTCGCTGCTACCTGGCGATTTGTACGGATCGAGCGTTGCGATTTACGACAACCTCATCGTCATCGGCGCGCCGGGCACGCATGAGGGACGAGGCCGCGTTCACTTCTGGGAACGCACCGCGCCAACCAACGGCGTGTGGGTGTACAAGGGTTTCTATGAACCCGCCGATGCGCTGATCGGCGATGCCTTCGGTTCGTCGGTTGCGATTGCGCCGAGTGTCGATGGAACCGCGCGCATCATCACCGTCGGTGCGGCGAAGGCCGACATCGTGGTGAACGCGTCGCAGATTCGTATTGACGCGGGCATGGTCACGCTGCTGCGCCGCGTCAACGGCGCGACGGGCGCAACCTTCGTGGAGAAGCGCACCGCCAACGATCCCGCAACTGGCGACGCGTTTGGATATTCCGCGGCTTCGGTGCGCGGACTTTCCGTCGGCGGCGCTCCTTTCAACGATGAAGCCGGACTCAACGCGGGCAAAGCGCGATTCATGCTCACGCCGTAATCGCGGCGAGCGACTCACTGTGCAAATCATCTCTGCCCTTCACTTCTGATCGAACCTCACTGCGACAGCTCACGCGACAACCACTGCAATCACCACCGCGAATCTCACAGTGAAACTTTCAGCGCCTCTTTACCTGTTCCCCATGATGCATCGAATCCTTGCTCAACTTAAGTCCGCGACGTGTGTCACGGTCTGCGCACTTCTTCTCGCGTTGCATTGCGTACGCGATGTCCACGCGCAAGCGAACTGTTCCACCGCGGCCAACGATTGCTTCACCGCAAACTTGATTGCTCCGGGGTGCAACAATTCTGACTGCTGCTCCACCGTGTGCCTGGTCGAACCGACCTGCTGCGATGTCGCGTGGGATGATGTGTGCGTGTCGTTGGCGCACAAGTTTTGCAACACCTGCGGCACCGGCGGCCAGTCGTGTTTCAAAGCGCACACGAGTCCATCGTGTTCCGAAGCGGATTGCTGTAACGGCGTGTGCGGAATCGATCCCACCTGCTGCAACGTCGCTTGGGATGCGGATTGCGTGGTGTTCGCCGAGTCCATGTGCAAAGGTTGCGGCGCCGAGTTCGGCGGATCGTGCCTCACAGTGCACGCATATCCCGGCTGCAACAACGCGGATTGCTGCGATCTCGTGGGCGCGTTTGATCCGATGTGTCTGAGCACCGCGTGGGACGCAGCGTGCGTGAACTGGGCCACTCGCTTCTGTCCCGAGTGCGGAAGTCAGTTCACACAGAGTTGCTGCTACGAACACAACACGCCCTTCTGCAACGATCGCGTGTGCTGCGAGGCCGTGTGCGCTGGCGACACGTACTGCTGCGAAGTGCGCTGGGATTTCCAGTGCGCACAAGCGGCGACGACCTTGTGCGGACTTCCCGCCTGTACCTGCGGAAGTCCTGCGGCAGGCTCATGCAAGACCGTGCACGCGACCACTGGTTGCGACGACTTCCGCTGCTGCAACGATGTGTGCGCGGTCGACAGTTTCTGCTGCGCCATCGAATGGGACTTCACCTGCACCAGCCTCGCCAACGCGACGTGCACCCTCGGGCCATTCGCAAACACCTGCGGCATGGCCACCGGTAGTTGCTACACGCTGCATCAACAAGGCGGCTGCAACGATCCCGCTTGTTGCACCACCGTGTGCACGCTCGATCCATCCTGCTGCGACAAGAAGTGGGACGAGCGATGCGTCGCTGCTGCGCTCCTCTTCTGCAACGGTTGCGGTGATATCAACGCGGGCAGTTGCTTCTTCGCACACGGAACTCCATCGTGCCTCGACAGAGAGTGCTGCGAAACCGTGTGCGCGCTTGACCCCTCATGTTGCGTGACGGAGTGGGACATCCTCTGCGTCACGGGCGCATTGGGTTTGTGCGACACCGCGGTTCCTTGCGGCGATCCTCGTTCGCGTCCGTGCGGCGTCGCGAGTTCGCTCCCCGGCTGCAGTGATGCTGCGTGTTGCGCAGAGATCTGCAACTTCGATCCCACCTGCTGCATTCGCGCGTGGGATGAGACCTGCGCCGCGGCTGCGACCTACACCTGCGGTCGTCCACCAAATTGTCCGTCGCGCGGAAATCCCTACGCCGTGCATGCGTTGCCTGGCTGCGTCGATGCGTTCTGCTGCACCGCAGTGTGCGAAGTCGAGCCCACCTGCTGCGTGATTAGTTGGGATCAATATTGCGTCGACGCCGCGTTTGCGGTGTGCTACTCCGCCTCGGCGTGTCCGGGCATCGGCCCTTGCGATTTGCCCCACGCATCACCCGGTTGCAGCGAACAACAGTGCTGCCAAATCGTTTGTGCGGGCGATCCATCCTGCTGCGATGACAACTGGGATATCTACTGCGCGCAACGCGCCAAGGGCACGTGCACTCCTGCGCCGAGTTGGAATTGTCCATGCGATGGATCCTGCTTCGAAGCGCATCCCGAAAACCCCGGCTGCAACGACGCCGTGTGCTGCGCGGGCGTGTGCGGAGTCGATCCGCTGTGCTGCACCGCAAGTTGGGATCAACACTGCGCGACCATCGCGCGCGTGGTCTGCTGCGGAATTCCTTCGTGTGGAAACTACTGCGCAGGATCATGTTTCGTGGTGCACTCCACGCCGTTCTGCTCTGACCCTGTGTGCTGCGAAGCGGTCTGTCGCTTCGATCCTGTGTGCTGCACCAATCGCTGGGATTCGTCGTGCGTGAATGAAGCGCGCGAGACCTGCAACGGCGGATGCGGACTTCCTTCGTCGGGCAATTGCTTCGCCCAGCATGATCTTCCTGGCTGCGCAAATCCTGTGTGCTGTGAAGCAGTGTGCGCCGATGTGGCGTACATGTTCTGCTGCATCGTCTCTTGGGATGAAGTCTGTGCGCAACGCGCGCTCGATGTGTGTGCTGATGCACCGCAGTGCGGCGACGCGGGGCTGGGCGATTGCTGCCGCGCGCATGACGGACCTTCGTGCTTTGACCGCGCGTGCTGCGAAGCGATCTGCGCCGTCGACGTGTTCTGCTGCGATGTGCAATGGGATGAATCGTGCGCCGAGAGCACGTTCTCCACTGATGGCTGCAGCAATTGCCAACCTGAATGCGGTGGCATCTGCGCGGGCGAGTGCTGCCGACCGCACCGCACTCCGTGGTGCAACGACACCGAATGCTGCGAAGCGGTGTGCGTGCTTGACCTCTTCTGCTGTGCCGCGTCGTGGGATGATTCGTGCGCTGCTCGCGCCAACACTATCAAACAGTGTCGCATCGCCTGTCCCGATCCGTTGTGCGGCGCGTCGGACGCTGGCAACTGCTGCGCTCCGCATGACAATGCAAATTGCAACGACGCCAGTTGCTGCGAAGACGTGTGCGAAATCGATTCATACTGCTGCGACACGCAGTGGGATACCAGCTGCGCGCTCATTGCTCGCGAGACCTGCAACGGCGAAGGCGAGGCATGTGACTTCACTCTCTTCTGCGGCTCACCTGATGCACAAGGCTGCTGCGATGTACATGAAACGCCGTACTGTTCTAACGGGGCGTGCTGTGCCTTCGTGTGCAAGTTCAACTCGGCGTGCTGCGAAGTCTCGTGGGATGAAACCTGCGTGAAGCTCGCGACGACGTTCTGCCCCGACTGCCAGTGATGTGCAAGTGACGTGCGCGTGATATGCGCGTGATGTGCGCGTGATATGCACGTGATGCACAAGTGAGTGACCATCGATGCACGAGGAGTGCCGCGTTGCGACATGTGATCGCGCGAAGCGATCACTCACGCACCGACGACGCGCGTGATCACCGCGCGCGCGCTGTTTCCGCTGCGAAAGATGAAGACCACGCCCGTTCCCGACGGAGTGCAACCGAGCGCGCGTGTGAGTTTGTCCGCATCGGCCGCGGCGCCGCGCACGCGCACGCTGCGCGGAGTGAGCGAGTGTTCACGCAACGCAGTGAGCAACGCATCGGCGCGTACCGGTGCTTCGCCGCAAATCTCGAAACTCTCAAACCACGGCGCGCGCAGCGGAGCACTCGACGCGAGTAGTCCAAGACCAAACGAGATTTCGCGCGCATCACTGCAAAGAGTCGCTTGCGTGAGCAACTGCGCGCGTTCGACTGCGGCGATGGGCTCACTCAGATATTCGCCCGCGCGCAGCTGGGTTCCGATGCGCAGTCGATGACTGCGCGCGTCGTCGGGGATTCCCACCAGTGACTCTGCGTGACAAGTGATTGCGTTTTCACCACTGTTGCCACCGACGCGAATCGTCGTGCGTTCGTGGCCTTCACCGATTTCGTTGGCCACCGTCGCATGCGAACCGATTACCGTCGCACGCGTCTCGCCTACGCGCAGCGCGAACTCGCCCTGCCACGCAATCGCTTGCACCAACGACGCGCCATCGGAGATCCACTCCCACTCCAGCGCAAACTCCGGCAACGCACGACGATCAACGCCGGGAGAAAACTTCATCGCGCCGCCGCGCGCAACGCGCAACGTCTGCTCAATCCACGCGCGATTGGGTTGATGATGATCGAGATTCCACGTGTGTCCGCCGCGTTCATCACGTCGCGCGGGATCGGCATGCACGAACGCGCCCGCGAGATCCAACGATTCCGCGGCCACCGCGCGCGCAGTGCACTGCGCGTTTTTCGCAGTCATCCACGCGCGTCGCGGCTCAAGATCAATCGCGTCGACGGTCAAGCCCGCGTCAACCAGCGCCATGGCATCGCCGCCGAGCCCGCAGCAAACATCGAATATCGCCGCGCCACTGCCCAACACTGAAGCGATCCGCGCCGCCTTCCACGCAGCCACGCGCTCACTCGACGCTTGCTCCACCGAACTCACGTCACACCACAGCGTGTCGGCGCGCGTGAATTTGCCCCGCGCCTTGCGTCTCGCCGCAGTCAACTCCAACGCCGCAGTGACCAGCGCCGCATCGAACCGCTTGCGCAGCCGCGCGACCTCGCTCGCGTTGCGCGCATCAGCCGAGGCCGCCGCTGCGATGACGCCATCGACGCCACCGCCCTCTGCATCGAGCAGTCTCCACACGGATTCGTCATGCCAGTTGGCCATTGCAGTCATCACAGCCAAGGTAACGGGTCGTGCGCGCGCCGCGGTTGACGCCGTAGTGTCGACAACTATCTCGTAAGCGAAATTCGTCGTCTGCCCTGGGATTGAACAACGTCGAATTCTTGCCGAGCATCGACTTGATTTGCAGTTCCATCGTGCCTGGCCATAAGCATCACCGTGCGACGTCGTCGCGCAAATGACGCACGAGAAACTGCGCATGGCGATCTTTGGCGTCACTGGAAAACTTGCCAAAGCCGGCGTGTTCATACGGGGCGCCAGTTTGCGCGTACTCGTGCATCGTGACGAGATCAGTCGCATGATCCGCACTCGCGCGTGTGCGCAGCGCTTCGACGAATTCGCGTTGGCCTTCGACGGCGACCCATTCGTCGTCGGTGTTGTGCAGCACCAAGAGTGGCAATGCGCGCCACTGATCGAGGTGTTGAATGGGATCGAGTCGTTGCGCGCGTTGTGGCTCGAACATCGCGCGATGTCGCTGCCAGGCGAAACTTCCGGTGGTGCACTCGACGCAGGCCGCGCGAAATGGATGCGGCGTGCACAAGCGCACCAGCGTCGCCATACCGCCGGCGCTCATGCCGCCGATCGCGAGGCGCGTCATGTCAAACCATTGCGTGGCGCGCATCGCTTCAACGACGCCGTCAATCTCCGAGACCATTTGTTCGACGCAATCCAATGTGCGCTCGGGGTTGTGCATCGCTTGATCGAAGCGCGCGCCGTGACCAGGAAGATCAAGCGCAACCGAAGCAATGCCCGCACGCACCAGGCGCAAGTAGCGGCCCGCATCGAGTTCCTTGTGCGCGGTGCGGCCGTGCATCCAAATCAGCGCGGGCGCGCGGGGACCCTGCCACTCGCCGAGCGCGCAAAACGCGGGATGCACCACCAACGCCGGGACATTGGCGAGCAGTTCAACTCGTGATTTCTCGCGCACGCTTACGGGAAGCTCTGCGCTGAGGTCAGGCATCGTCTGTGCCCGCGCTGTCACTTGAACCATCACTTGCATCGGTCGCATGCGTGATGTCGTGGGCAACATCGCTCGACGCATCAGGCATGTAGAGATAGACCCACATGTCATCTTTGTAGCGATGCGATTCGGGACCGCGGAAGCCTGGGATCGTTCGTTCAGGCTCGACCAAATCAATGGGAGTGCGCAAAATCAAGAAGCCTTTGTCGGCGAAGAGACTGCGCGTGCGCGCTGCTTGCCCGAGCACCAACGCTCGTGTCGCTGGGTCGGTCATGAGCGCGTAGGGCGGATCCATGAACACCAGGTCAACTGGTTTGGGACTGCGCGCGAGTGCGGTCGGACCAAGCGCGTCGCCTTGAAGCGCAGTCACACGATCGGCAACATTGAGACTGGCGATGTTGTGCTCGAGATAGCGAAAGACTTCGCGATCGCGCTCGACCATCACCACTTCGACCGCGCCGCGCGAGAGGCACTCAAGGCCCACCGTTCCCACGCCCGCGAAGAGATCAAGCACGCGCGCGCCGTTGAACCAACCATGCAACATCGCGAAGACTGACTCTTTCACGCGCGCGGTCATAGGGCGCGTGCGATCCTCGCCCGGAGGCGTGAACAACTGTCGCGTACGAAATTCACCAGAGATAATCTTGAGCACGAAGCGAGTGTACCGCTTGAGTATTCAGCGGTGTTCGCGCGCATTCGCGCCGCGTTACTCGACGACGAGGCGGTCGCTCATTTGCGCGCTCAGCGCGAGATTGCCCCTGAAGCAGACGGAGTCGTGCTCGGCGCTGCCTTCGTCGACTTCGCATCAACTGCACTCGCTGGCTCGAGCGGCGCAATCGGATTGATCATCGGACTTTCGCCGTTCCAAATGCGTTCGCCGTTGCCGCGACGCACGATTGCGCGCACGAACGCTTCGTACTCCGCGCCAATTCGCGCGATGTCTTCCGCGAAATATTCGCGCAACACCGCCGGCCCCACTTGTCGTCCTATGGCGAGGCGTCGTTCGTTGCGCGTTCCTGCGCGATTGGATTCCCACAGCGTGCTCGCGATGCGTCCTTCGACTGCGTCGACGAGCAAACGCTCGAGTCCCGCGCGATAGCGACCGCCTTCGCCTTCGACCAGAAAGTGCACCAACGCCCACGTTTGCGCGTAGTAACCCAACAGCGTGCGTCGTCCATCACGCAAGTAATCCTGCGGCGTTCCTTGCACCAAATCTTGCAGCGCGACGAAACGCTCGCGCGACATCACCTCGCGCAATTCGCCGAAGCGCTCGAAGTTGCGCCACGGCATAAACACGGGCGGACCACCATCGACGCCTGCGCGCACGCCTTCCATGTAGCACGCGACGCCCTCTTCGAGCCACAGCGGCAACGAGTGGCGAAACACACGCTGCGTGTAGGCGTGCCAACCTTCATGCGCAGCGATGGTGAACGTATCCCATCGACCGATGTCGTAGAGCACCGCATCGCCTTCGATGGTGTATCCACCGCGGCCGATCTTTTCGTACATCGCCGCTTCCTGGGGCAAACGCTCGCGCGTGTATGCGAGCCACTCGCTGCGCGAGCCGAAGAGATAGACATCAATCGGTCCATCAGGTTCCGGCAGCGCCACCAGCGCGGATCGATAGTGATCGAGCGCGGTGGGCAGAAAAATTTGGATGCGGTCAGAGATCACGGGGTCGCGCAACGTCGAGTGAATGCGATGCGTTCCCGTATCGATGCATTCGCCAGTGTTGCCGGCGTAGGACCACGGCTCGATCACGGGATCAACGCGACGGTTTGAAGCGATCACCGCAGCCGGCGCAGAAATCGGCGGCGGCGAGACGTTCACGCATGTGAGCAATGAAAACGCGCTGATCAAACAGATCAGCGCGAGCGATCGCTTCGAGCCGCGGCGAAGCGGCGAGTCAAGGACCAGATGATTGGCTGCTACGGGTGATTCGCTCACAACGCCTCCGTGCGTGGCTCCGACAGAACATGCTTCGACAAGCGCATCGCTGGGGATCACCAAAGCTCAGTCTAGGGCAAACATCCGCCGAAATCGCGCGATGCGCAGCAAGTCGCATGCACGGTCGCATCAATCGCCGCCGCCACTGTCACCGCCGCCGCCACCATCGTGACCACCGTCATGACCGCCATCATGGTGTCCTTCGGCGATCGCAGCATTTTCGTTCTCGGCGCGCGCTGCCTCATGCGTGGAGTGGTGACCGTGCGTGTGCACGCCGCCGTCGTTCCACGAAGTCGAGGTGACCACAGGGGACAAATCCATGCGATGCATCGGACGCGCCGTGTCCACGTCGCGCATCGCTGTCGCCGCGCATGAAACTACTGCGCGTCGAACCGCGCTCGCTCTTCGACATGTAGATGATCGCTGCGCCGACGGCCATACCAGCAACCAACGCAAGCACCAAGATGATCACGAGCACGATGCTGGGCACGAACATGGACACGCTCCTCTGGAATCGTTTGCCTTAGGGACAACCGCTGATCAGATGCGTTTCACTGCGGCAACTCGAGCCGAGTCACAACTCAGCCAAGGTCAGCCATCGCGCGCTCTGCTGCGGCAATTTCTGCTTCGAGTTCCGCGAGTTTCTTCTTGGTCTCGTCAACCAGTGCCACCGGTGCTCGCGCGAGATACGCCTCGTTCTCCAACTTGGCGCGCATACCCGTCGCTTGCTTGTTGCGATCAGCGATGAGCTTGATCAGACGCGATTTCTCCGCCGTTGCATCGACCGCATCGACCAGACCATCGATGAGCAACTCGCTGCCTTCAAAGGCGATTGCGACTGCGCCGAGTGGTCGCACCGCGCAAATCGTTTCAACGCGCTCGATGCCGGCCAAGGTTTCGATCACGCCCGCCGCGCGAGTCACCAATGCGCGCAGCGCATCATCGGCGTGGAGCACGATCTTGCGCTTAGGCGAGACTTGTCGTTCACCGCGCACCCGACGAATGAGCTCGACCAATGTCTGCATGCGTGCGAATTCCGCGAGTGCTTTTTCATCACGCAAACTCGACGAAATCACGGGCCACGCTGCTGTCGTACACAAATCGTTGCTGGGCAATTCGAGTCCCGCGACGTGTGTCTTGCGCATCGCTTGCACACTCTCCCACAGCGTCTCGGTGACGAAGGGACACACAGGATGCAACAAGCGCACGATTGCGTCGAGCGTCGCCGCGAGAATCGCTTGCTGCGTCGCGTTGTTGCGAATGGTGGGCTTCACGCCTTCGAGATACCAATCGCAGAAGTCGCGCCACACCAAGTCGTAGAGCGCCTCGGCCACGCGATGAAACTCGTAGTCGGCAATCGCCTTGTCGATCGTGCGCGTTGCGTGTTCGAGTCGCGCGAGCATCCATGAATCAAGCAGCGTCAGCGGTTCTGCTTTCGAATCGGGCGCGGCGGCGGCAAGATTCGCCAGCGCGAAACGCGTCGCGTTCCACAACTTGTTGGCGAAGTTGCGACCAAGATCAAAACGCGAACTGGTGTTACGCGCCAATGGCATCTCTGCCGTCGCGGTCACCAGACCCATCGCGACTCCGTATCCCGTCACCATCTTCTTCGATGGATCTTTGGGCGAAGTCTGAATCGCATCGGCGACGGTGTAGCCACCACTGGCAGTCGTCCACTTAGGCGCGAAGGTCTCGCCCGAATAGGGATCGACCAAGTCCACCGAGAGTCGCACGTCTTGCGTGTTGGTGGCCATGCCGACCAGCGTGAAGCGCATCGCGTCACAACCGTGCGAGTGAATGATGTCGCGCGGATCCACGCCGTTTCCCAGCGATTTCGACATCTTTTGCCCGTGGCCATCCTGAATCATCGCGTGAATGAACACATCACGAAACGGCAAGCGACCGAGGAAGTAGCGATTGAACATCACCATGCGCGAAACCCACAGCGTGATGATTTCACGCGCGGTGCACAACACCGAACTCGGGTTGTAGCGCTCGAGCATTCCTTCCATGTCGGGCCAACGCGCGACCTCAGGCCAACCGAGCGTGGACATCGGCCACAACGCCGAAGAGAACCATGTGTCGAGCACATCAGGGTCGCGCGCGAAGCCCGCGCGTTCGAGCATCGCGCCGTCACTGTCACTCGCGAGACACACGTGAAGATCAAACTCTGCGTGACTCGAAGCGAGCATAGAAATTGCCACGATCTGGCCGTCACTCACGCGCGTCGCACCCACGCTCGCACTTGAGCTTGGCAACGACGAGAGCATTCCTAAGTGCGTGGCCAACGCGCTTCCTGCGCCGCGCTTGCTCCACACCGGAATGCGATGTCCCCACCACAACTGCCGCGAAATGCACCAATCGCGCAGGTTTTCGTGCCACGACTGAAACGACTTGGCGTAACGCGCGGGGAAGAAACGCAACTCGCCATCGCCCGCCATCGCACTCGCGCGCGTGACTTCTGCAGACAGCGTGCCTTCGATTTGATCGGGCACCATCGCGCGCAACGCGCTACCGCGCAGCGCGTCATCAGTGACTCGCACATACCACTGATCACTGAGATAGGGCTCAACCGGAACATGTGAGCGATAGCTGTGACCAACGCTGTGGCGATAGGGTTTGATCTCTTCAAGCAAGCCGTTGGCCTTGAACCACGCCACGATGCGCTTGCGCGCGTCTTCGCGTGAGAGACCAACAAACGCGCGCGCCTCCGCGCTGACATCGTTCCAACCGTGCGCATCGCTGATGCTTCCATCAGGAGCCATGATGTTGATCGCCGCGAGGTTGTGGCGCAACCCGAGCTCCCAGTCGTTCTGATCATGCGCAGGCGTGACCTTGAGAAAACCAGTAGCAAACAAGGCCTTTGCGTCGGCGGGATCTCCGCCCATCGACGCGGGCATCACCACGTAATCGTCTTCGACAATGGGAATGATGCGGCCCACGATGGGCAACGTGAGCGTCTTGCCACGCAGCGACGCCGCGCGCGGATCTTTGGGATTGATGCCCACACCGCTGTCGCCGAGCATTGTCTCGGGACGGGTAGTGGCCACGGTGATGTGACCTGAGCCGTCCGAAAACGGATAGCGCAAGTAATAGAAGTTTCCGTCGATCTCTTCCATCTCCACTTCGTCATCGGCGAGTGCGGTTTGTGAGACGGGATCCCAATTCACTAAGCGCTTGCCGCGATAGACCAAACCATCGGCAAACAGCTGGAAAAACGCAGCGCGCACCGCGGCGGCGCAAGTCTCATCCATAGTGAAGCGCGTGCGCGCGAAGTCGCACGAGCAACCCATCGAATCGAGTTGCGAAAGAATCGTGGCTTCGTACTCGTCCTTCCACTCCTGCACTTTTTCGACAAACGCTTCGCGGGTGAAATCGGTGCGCCGTTTGCCTTGCAACAGGAGACGCTTCTCCACCACCGTCTGCGTGGCGATGCCCGCATGATCGGTGCCGGGCATCCACATCGTGTTACAGCCGCGCATGCGGTGATAGCGCGTGAGCAAGTCTTGCAACGAGTTGTTGAACGCGTGGCCAAGATGCAGCGCCGCAGTGACGTTGGGCGGTGGAATGAAAATCGCAAACGACTCGCCATCGCTCGCGGGGTCCGCGTGGAAGCATCCCGCGGCCTTCCAGCGCGCGTGCACGACGGGCTCCGCCTGCGCGGGTGCGTACCCCTTGGGCAGTTCAACAGCGAGTGAAGGATTCAGTGTGGTCGCATCAGGCGCGGCAGGCGTGGCATCAGACATAAGGAGGGCGATTCTACTTGCGCTCGCTGCAGGCATGGACGAGGTTGAGAGCAATTCTGCGCGCGACAGTGACGAGGCGATGAGGTCATTGAAGCTGCGCCGCGCGAAGCTCATGCGCTGCGCGAAAGTTGGAACGTGTGCCCGTCGAGAGAGTCGCCGATCGACCGGTCCGCGCGCGAGTAGGATGCGCGCAATGCCTTGTTTTACGGCTCATCCTCGCAAACGTAGGCCACCAACATGGCGCATGATCATGGCGACAGTGCTGCTTGGATTGAGCGTTGCTTGCGATGGCGATTCGAGGGACACGGCGAGCAGCACGACGGGCGTTGGTAACGATGAAGCGCTCAATCGCGCGCAAGTCGCCGCTGCACCAAGTTTCGCGGACATCGACGCGGCTGCGCAAGCGATTGAGACGTTGCTCAACGCGCAGCGCACACGCGAAGCCGAGTTGGTCGCGCGCAAGTTGTGCGAACAAGTTCCCAGCGACTCGCCGCAGTCAGCGCGTGTCTATGAACTCGCGGCGCGCGCGTACTTCGCTCGCGCCGAACTGGCGAAACATGAACTCGAGCCCGCGGACATCAAGGCACTCATCAGTGATGCGGCGCTTGCCGCGCAACGATCGGCACAGACTGGCGCGCCTGATGCAGTGCGCCTGCGTTTCGCCGCGCTGCTCGCGGATCGCATCGGCAATCATCAAGAGGCGGTGACGCTCTATGACCAAGCGCTCGCGGTGAAACCCGATGATCTACTCACGCTGCTTCCCGCGGCGAGCAGTGCTATCGGCCGCAAAGATTTCGCGCGCGCGCGGGCACTGATCGAGCGTCATCGCATCATCGCGCCGCAGGAAGCGTGGAGCGAAGGCATCGCCGCAGAACTCGCCATCGCTCAAGCGCGCTTCACCGACGCGGTGAGTTGCGCGCAAGCCGCAGTCGCGCTTGATCGCGAACGCGTGGAGTTTCGCCTGATTCTGGCGCGGGCGTTGCGTCTTGATCAACGCGCCAGTGACTCGGCGCGTCTGCTCAGTGCGCTCGAAACAGAGGTGCGCGCGCGCATTCCGGTGGCACAACAATTCGCGCTCGCGCTCACGGCGTGTGGCGATTTCTCTGCCGCCGCGAACGCTTGGAACACCGCGCTACGGGCGAATCCGAACGACCCATTCGTGCGTGCGGAAACCGCACTCGCATTTCATCGCGCAGGAGACGATGCGCGCGCCGCCGCTGAGCTCACCGCGCTTGACGCGATGCGTGGCGGTCCGCAAGAACACGCGCGCATCGCGCCATCACTGATCGAGTCGTCGTCGCACGCGCCGTGAATTGCCTGGTGAAGAGCGCGGTCGTCGCGCAGGCTCTTCGCGAACATTGCCTCAACGAAGCGATCGTCCGCCATCAATGCGAATCGTTTCACCAGTGAGGTAGCTCGCCTCGAGTGCCAAGAAGCGCACCAGTTGTGCGGCTTCATGCGCGGTGCCTGCGCGCGCGAGCGGAGTGCGCGAAAGAATCGCCGTCTTCGTCGCGTCGGGAAAATTCTCTGGCCACATCACCACCCCAGGCGCGACGCAATGCACGCGCACATCGGGCGCGAGCTCAACGGCGAACTGTTGCGCCAGCGCACGCACCGCAGCCTTAGCCACGAGATAGCCCGCGAATCCCGCGCGCGGAATTCCCAGCGCATGAGCATCGCTTAAGAACACCACCGCACCTTTGGCCGCGAGAGCTGAACGCGCCAACACCGGCGCGAGCGCTTGCGTCAATCGCATCGGCGCGACAACTTCGACGCGATAGAGTCGCTCGAAATCAAGCGCGGTCATGGATCCAAGTGGAGTCGCATCCATACTCGATGCGTTGTGAACGACGACATCAACTCCGCGCTTTGCGATGGCCACGCCCAACGCGTCCACTTGCGCGAGGTCACTCAAGTCAAGTTGGGTGATGGTGGTGGTGATGGAAAACCCGCCACTACGGCCAGACTCTTGCGCGAGGCGCGCACACTCTTCGCACTCATCGCGACTGCGGCGATAAGTCAGTTCGAGATTCATTCCACAGCGCGCGAGCTCAATCGCGATCGCTCTGCCCACCCGCCTTGATGCGCCGGTGATCAGTGCCCTGCCGATGGATGGTGCGCAAAACGCTTGATTCATAGAGTTTTTCACGAGTGCTTGGAATTCCTCCCACTCCCGAACCTCTCGAATGATACGACCTGACGCAACGAGAATTTGCGCGCACGAACGAACTCGGCTCGTTCTTGTTTCTTCGTAGAATCGCGACCTGCATGGGTCACGATGTTCCACCTCCAACGTTCAAGAGCGCCACGAAACCACCTCGACCAAAGCGTCGATGGCGCGTCAAAGTCGCGCTGCTGCTGATGGCAATCATCGCCAGCGGCGCGTGGTACCTGACGCGACCGGCGACCCTCGCGCGCATGATTCTCCCCGCGCTGTCACGAAGCCTCGGCGGAACGGTGAGCGCAAAAAGCATCGCGCTCATTGGTGTCGAAGAACTCGTGCTCGAAGATCTCCACGTGCATGTAAGCGGTTGGCAAGGTCCGGCGGCAGAGATTGCGTGGGCGGATCGCATCACGGTGCGCTTCTCGCTGATGACACTGCTCAGGGGAAAGCTCGATGTTCGTGCGGTGGATGTGGGAACACTCAACCTACGCGTGGCGGAACGCATCGATCAACCCGGCGAATTCTCCGTGCTTGCGCTTGATCCCGAAGTTGCTGCGACGACATCCACCTCCAACGACTCGTTTGCGACACACATCACCGTTGATGAGTTGATCATCGAGAACGGCGTGACCCTCAATGCCGACTATCGCAAAGTGGGCGACCTCCGCTTTCGTGGCGCACTCGCGCCCATTTTGGGAACGTCGGACACGGTGGCCTTTCGTCTCACTGGTCGACCTGATGCCGATGGAAAAATTTCCGTCGGTCTCATTGATGGACGCTTCGATGCGCGCACCCACGCGCTCTCGCTCGACATCGACGAGATTTCGGTAGAGCATGGCGAACTCGCGATCGGCCCTGTGGCGGTGCGCGCTTGGGTGCAGCAGTTGGCCCTCGAAGGAAAGATCGCGCACGCGACCCTCGAGTATGCGCCCGGCACCGAGCCATCAGCGACGCTCGATGTCGAAGGCGTCGGCATGGACATTCCCGTCGCGCTCATGGGCAGTGGCTCGCTGCGCGAACAATGGTCGGGCTACGCCGATGGCAAAGAAGTTCCCGTGCGCGCGATTCCCCGCATGAAGATCGATGGAGGCTCGCTGCGTTTGGTCGGCGACACCATTCGTCTTGATGGAGCGCACGGATCACTGGGCGCGCGCGACGCGACGCTCAACGTGATTGAGGTGCCGTTTGAATGCAACTTCAAGATTGACTTGCCCCGCGGACAACTGCCCGCGTTTGAATGGGAAAAGCGCGCATCGTGGTTTGAGTCGGCCGCGCGCATCGCGCCATTCACGATGGAGTTGGCGATCCACGATTTCACTTCGCCCGCACCAACGCAAGGCGAACAGCCCGCGTTGCAGTTGCCGCGACCGGTGACCAAGATTCTCGCCGACTTCAACATCACCTCGTGGACCATTGATATCGAAACACGTTTCGAGCGCGGCGCCCCTTCCGCCGATCAAACGCCCGCCCCGTTGCACTCGACGGGAGCACTGCGTGTTTTCGGTGGTTCCGCCGCGTATGAAGAGTTCATGTATCGCGTCGATGATGTCACGGGCGTCATCAGTTTCGACAACGACACACTGCGCGTGGAACGAATCACGGGCAAAGGCGCGGACAACGCCACCGTGCTCATCGAAGGAACACTCGAAGGATTGAGCACGGGCGCCGAGATTGATCTGCGCATCAGTTGCCCCGATGCGCCGATCGACGAGCGACTCCTCGCTTCGTTTGATGAAGGTCCGCGCGAGGCGCTTTCGCTGCTCTTTGATAGTGCCGCGTCGAGTGGACTGGGCGCGGCGGGACTGTTGCCCGATGAAGCATGGCTGGTGGCGCAACGACGCGAGCTCGCGTTACTCGGCGAAGGCAGCAGCAACGACGATGCGCGCGTGCGACTGGGCAAGAGCCTTGCTGCGGGTCCATTCGCACTGGGCGGGCGTGCAGGATTTGATCTGCGCGTCTACTCCCCTGCGGGTTTTGGCGCACCAGTGTTTGTGACGGGCGACGTGCATGTGCGCGACGCGGGCATCGTCTTTGGTCGCTTTCCTTACCCACTGCGACTCAAATCGGGCTCGATCAATTTGCTCGATGAAGCCGTGATCATCGGCGGCGATGGACTGCACGCGATCACACCCGCAGGCGGAGAATTCATCGTGTCGGGATCGGTGCGAATTCCGCACGATGGAAATGGTGGACGATCGCTGCGACCACTCATTGAAATTTCGGACAGCAACGATGCGGTGAATGCTGCGTTGCTCGCCGCGATTCCCCACGACGACGATGCGCAAACAATCGGTTGGCCAGGCAAGACTCTCGCGCCTGCGGGCGAATTGCTGCAGGCACTGGGGTTGACTGGTCGCATCGAACTCAACGGACTGGTGACTTCGAAAGAATCGGGCGAAGAAGATTTTCGCATGCGACTTGTTCTCAGCGACGGCATCGCAGCGCCCAACGCCAACGGACTTGTTTGGTTGACCGCCAACGGATTGCCGTGGCCCGCTGAGTTCACCCTCGAACAATGCAGCGCCCATGTGGACATCGTTCCCGAACGCGTCACCTTTGATTCGTGCACTGGTCGTCATGGCACGGGCTCTGTCGTTGCGCATGGATTCGCCGAGCTCGACGGACCCGATCGGCTTGTCGAAATCAATCTCAATGCGCTTCCCATCGGTCGTGCCTTCGAGGGGTATCTCGCGACCGACGCGGCAGACGCCGCCGCGCAATTTCGCAAGTTCGGTCCTAGCGGCGCGATCGATGGATCGATTCGTCGCGAAGTCACTGCAGCGGGCGAGCACACGACTGGTTCGTTGACGCCAAAATATATTGAGGTCACGCTTGATGGAAGTCGCATGCGCGCCGATCGCATTGCCGGTCGCGTCTCGGTCACCGAGAGCGCGTTGCGTGCGGAAAACCTGCAATTTCGCCTGACCGACGGAAATCAGGACGACGGCGTACTGCGGCTGTCTGGTCCACTTTCGCTCGGCGCTACCGACAGTTCGACGCAACTCGAAGCGAGCATCACCAGTGGACGCTTCGAATCGCCGCTGGTGCGCGAGGCGCTCTCGCAACGCGCACCCGCGGTCATCGCACTCCTGCGTACTTTCAACGCCAAGGGTTTGTACGACGCGCGCTTCGTCCGCTCGGTGACCGAGACGTTTGACCTGACGCCGCGCTCGATGAGCATCGGCGCCGTTGATGAACGCATCGCGCTTGACTTCACCGACAGCGATCGCGTGCACGCCGATGGCGACAGCGTCGAGATGGATGTGCATCCCACGATGGATGGCGCTGCGAGTGGGCGTATTGATTTGACGGTGAAGGTCGACACAAGCGATGGCACCGCAGTCGTGGCCAAACTTGGAATTGACGCGACCGCGTTGACGCCCGCACTGCGCGCACAACTTCCACCACCGCTGGCAGAGAGCGCTTCAGAAATTGACCTCCTCAGCGAAGGCCCATTCAGTTTGAAACTGGACGAGATCACCGCTCGTTGGAACGCAGATGCGTCGAGTAGCGCAGAGCCGCAGCTGTACACAGTGCTCGGCACTGCCCGCTTGAACAACGCCTCGTTCAATTCGGGAGTCGACGTCCGCGCCGTAGATGCGACGATCCCGTTGACGCTGCGCTACCAACCACTCGCCGCAGAATCCACTGAATTTCACGCGACGGTTTCCACCACCACCGCCACCGTCTTCGATCGCGTGTTTGGTGCGAGCACCATCACCCTCGATGCCAACCCGCAAGGAACGGCGCTCACCATCGCGGGTGCGGGCGATCTCGCGAAAGGACGATTTGATCTCGCCTCGACGCTCGACCTCGAGAAAGACCAATACACCATGCGGCTGCGCGTCGCGGATGCTTCGTTTGACGGCCTCACCCGCCCGGATGCTCCGCCAGGAAAGGGCAATCTCACTGCGATGGTGCAGCTTAACGGCGCGATGTCCGACGATGAGTCTTCTGCACAGCGCGCAGGATCAGGGCGCGTGAGTGTGCGCGATGCCACCATGGCGTCGATGCCCGTCGCCATGCAAGTGTTGCGCCTCACGCAACTCATGCTTCCAGGAAGCAGCGCGCTCACAGGAAGCGAAGCGCAGTTCACGATTCTCAATGAGACGCTGGAGTTCTTCGATCTGAAACTCGTGAGTGGTTCGCTGCGTCTCACCGGAAACGGAAGCCTCGATCTCCCCACGTTGCGCGTCGCGGCGCGATTGAACGCGCGCGGAACCGTGCCGTTGTTTAGCGATCTCATCGGCAGTCTCACGGGACAGATCTTCGCCATTGATGTGCGCGGCACGTTGATCAAACCAGAAGTTTCCATCGCACCGCTGCCAGGATTGTTTTCACGTCCGACGATCTCACCGCGAGCCGCAGTCAAGCCCGCCAATTCGCCCACGAATTTGCCTGCTCAGAGCGCGAGCGCGCCGATAGTTCCTGCCGCGGTGTCATCACCACTGCCCTCTACGAACACTGCGCATGACGCGCAAAAAATTTCGAACGCGCGCTCGGGTGCGTGATCGGTCACTGCACCTTTGCGCGCTTTCTTGCGCCACGAACCTCACTGCGTTGTAGGAAACAATATGTCTGCTGACTTCACCCCTGAACGCACTCCCTCGCCACAACCCAAGCTCGACCTCTCACACATCGAAAGCGCGGTCGATGCTTTCTTTGCTTCGACGGGTGTCACGCCTTCGAGCGAAGCACGCGAGTTGGTCGCAGAAATCATGCTCTCGGGGCTGAAACTGGTGAACGACGGCGCGGATCTTGGACAACTCAAACTCGTTCGCAGTGCGCTCAAAGAGATGCGTCACGCGTATCGGATCTTCAATCCCTATCGCGGCGTGCGCAAGATTTCCATCTTCGGTTCAGCGCGTACGCCCGAGAGCGATCCCGATTACCAAATGGCGCGCATGTTCAGTCGCGCGATTTCGGATGCGGGCATGATGGTGATCACTGGCGCGGGTGACGGCATTATGAAAGCGGGTCATGAAGGTCCTGATGTCGAGAAGTGTTTTGGTTTGCGTATTCGCTTGCCCTTCGAAGCGGGCGCGAACTCGGTGATTGATGGTGATCCGAAGTTGGTCAACTTCCGCTACTTCTTTACGCGCAAGCTGATGTTCATGGCGCACTCCGACGCGGTCGCGGCGTTTCCGGGCGGCTTTGGAACGCAAGACGAATTGTTCGAAGCGCTCACGCTCATTCAAACGGGCAAGACAAATCTTGTGCCCGTCGTGTTGCTCGAACACGAAGGCGGCGACTACTGGAAGAGTTGGGAAGAGGGCTGCGTGTTGCCCTTGGCGCGTCGGCGTTTGATCTCGCCGGAAGATCGCGGCTTGTATTCCATTCACACCGATCCACTGACGGCAGTCGATGAAGTGCTGGGGTTTTACCGACGTTTTCACTCGATGCGCTTCGTGGGCAAAGATCTGGTGTTGCGTCTGAAGACACCGGTAGGCGACGAAGAATTGTCGCGCCTCGAAGCGGAGTATCGCGCCGACTTGTGCGAGTCAGGTTCGTTTCGCTCTGTCACTGCGCACGCTGAAGAAGAAGATCATCGCGATCTCCCGCGACTGGCATTTCGTTTCAATCGTCGCGCGTGGAGTCGCGTGCGTGCGTTGCTCGACACGCTCAACGGACGATCGAATCGATTGCGCACGGGTCACTCGGCGTGAACGCGCGCCGGCCTCATCTTTGTCAGCGCGTGATCGATCGCAACCTGCGCGCAAACTTCTGTCGCGCCGTGATGCTGCTCGCCTTGCTTGGATTGGGATGCAATCCTTCGCGCACGATCAACACGTCCAGCGGATTGAGTGAATCGACGCGCGGCGAAATTGCCTCTGTCGGACTCGAGAGCATTCGTTGGTACGCGCCTATCGATGGCGCGACGCGACGCGACGGCATCGCCCGCGCGATCAGCGAAGGCATCGCCACGCGCGTGAACTGCGATCTCGATTCACAAGGAATGACGCTGCTGCGCGTTGATTCGTCACGACTGACAGAGTTGCTCAACGCGCTCGGTGGCAGTCCCACTGCGCGGCGACTCGTGCTCGGACAAACCACTGCGTGGAACGATCTCGCGAGCGTGATGATGGAACGCGGAACGCCGATGCTGGTCGCGGGACGGCCGCAGAACTCCGAGCAACTCATGTATCGCTTGAGTGTGCGCGGATGGTGCTTCCCCACCGTCGATGCTGCGGCTGCGCGCGTGGAACTGCGCATCAGCGCGGACGCGACGCGCATTACCGCCATCACCACCGATCCTTCGCAAGTGCACGAGCGCGGTCATGCGATTCGCAACGGTCGCGCCACGATGGAACTTGCGCGCAATGAAGCGCTGCTGCTGCTGGAAACTCCAGTCGTTGCCGCAAAGGATACGACTGGCGATGGACCCGAGGCGCTTCCTCCGCCTACGCTCGCGGCACGCCTCTTGGTAGGCACGCCCTTCTACGACCGTGTGCTCTTGCTGGTCATCGTGCCATCGTTCGCGGATATCCTGCCACCGACTCTTGCCGTGAGCAACGAGAATGCTGGTGTGGTTGCGCCCGCGAAAAAACCCGAGAAACCTCTCGAATGAGTATGCCGCAAGATCCTCACAACTCAGCCTCGCCGATTGCTGCCGATCGCAGCAATCGTCCACGACGAAGACGACGCGTCGCGAGTGTGCTCCCCACCCTGATGACATTGGGCAATGCAATCTGCGGCTTCGCAGCGATTCACTACGCGGCGAAACCAATCGAAGACAGCGCGCTCGGTTGGTCCACACTTTCCATCGCAGGCAGCTTGGTGTTCTTGGGAATGTTCTTTGACGCGATCGATGGCAGCGTCGCGCGATTGACGCGCTCGACCTCCGACATGGGCGCGCAGCTCGACAGCCTCGCCGATGTGATCACCTTTGGCGTCGCTCCCGCGTTCATGACCTTGCGATTAGTGAGCCACTACTACGGCCCCGGCGAAGGCGTGCAAATTCTTGGTCCCGCCGATGGCGCCTATGCCAAGTTGTTGTGGGCAGTCGCCGCGTTTTACATGTGTTGCACCGCGCTGCGATTGGCGCGCTTCAACGCCGAAGTGCGCAGCAGCAAACAAGAGGATCACCTGTATTTCAAGGGACTTCCGTCGCCGGGCGCTGGCGGAACAGTCGCGAGTCTCATCCTGCTGCATCAGTATCTGGTGCATCAAACACCAGGAATCGAAGACGCGATTTCCTTTGCGCGAGTGGCCGCGCTGGGCATTCCGCTGGTGTTGGTGATCACTGCGTTTGCCATGATTTCCAACGTGCGCTACTCGCACTTCGCTAATCGCGTGCTGCTTTCACGCCGAGGATTTCGCAGTTTGCTGCGGGTCGTGATTCCAGTCTTGGCAGTGATTTGGTGGCCGCGTGAAGCGCTCGCCGTGGGCTTCGTGATTTACGCACTCTCAGGACCTGTCAGCGCGCTGCTCAACCGCGGCAAGCACGCAGAGAAAGAAGCGACCTCGTGAGTTCAGTTACATCGTCAATGGTCCCTGATGCTGCGGGACGATTCGGTCCTTACGGCGGACGCTATGTTCCTGAGACGTTACTCGCGGCGCTTGATGAACTCGATCGCGCCTATCGCGCGGCTCGTGCCGATGCTGCATTTCTGGGCGAAGTCGATCGACTGCTTCGTGAGTTTGTTGGTCGCCCCACCCAACTCACCCATGCGCCGCGATTGACCGCCCATGCGGGAGGAGCTTCGATTTGGCTCAAACGCGAAGATCTCGCGCACACCGGCGCGCACAAGATCAACAACGCTCTCGCGCAAGCGCTGCTGGCCAAACGCATGGGCAAGACGCGCATCATCGCCGAGACTGGCGCGGGACAACACGGAGTCGCCATCGCAACTGCATGTGCGCGCTTTGGCATTGAGTGCTGCGTGTACATGGGCAGCGAAGACGTGCGCCGCCAGAAGCTCAACGTCTTTCGCATGAAAGTCATGGGCGCAACCGTCATCGAAGTGGACTCCGGTTCGAAGACGCTCAAAGACGCGACCAACGAAGCGATGCGCGATTGGATGGGATCAGTAGGCAACACGCACTACGTGATTGGCTCGGTAGTGGGACCGCATCCGTTCCCCATGATGGTGCGTGATTTTCAAAGCGTCATCGGTCGCGAGTGTCGCGCGCAGTGCCTCGAAAAAATTGGACGACTTCCCGATGCAGTGGTCGCGTGTATTGGTGGTGGTTCCAATGGCGCAGGAATCTTCGCGCCCTTTGTCGATGACAAGTCGGTGCGCTTGATTGGCGTTGAAGCCGGCGGCCGCGCCAACACTCCAGGCGATCACGCGGCGGCACTCACGCTCGGCGCTCCCGGCGTGTTGCATGGATCGCTGAGTTACGTCTTGCAAGATGGGTTTGGACAAACGGCAGACGTGCACTCGTGCAGCGCGGGACTCGACTATCCCGGCGTTGGCCCGGAACACAGTTGGTGGAAAGACAGCAAGCGCGTCGAGTACATCGCCGCGACCGATACAGAAGCGCTCGACGCGTTTCAGTTGTTTTCGCGCCTCGAAGGAATCATTCCCGCGTTGGAAACTTCGCACGCGATTCATGGCGCGATTCTGGTGGCGCGCGCGATGCCGCGCGAAAGCACGCTGGTGATCAACGTGTCAGGTCGCGGCGACAAAGATGTCACCGAAGTGATGCGGCTGCTTGGATTGAGCTGAGTCTTTCGATGTGATGGACGGCGATTCGATGGGTGACAACCAGCGATGCACGGGCATCGATGACGCACGCCCGATGCCATCTCACTTAGGCTCGATGCCGCCTTCACTCGAACACAGCCACTCCACAAAACTCGGTGCCGCAGGAGCTCCGCCGTCTTTCCAACGCACTTTGCCCTTCTCGTCGAGCGCGCTCTCGCCGCCGACAATGTCGTTGCCATCAGCTGGCGCAGTCTGCGAAGTCTTGCCTGAGGGCGCGTGTTTCCAGTGGCCAATCCAAAACGTCGACTTCGCGTTGGTGTTCTCCCAACTCGCAGTCTTGCTCTTGGGCATGGGCATCACGTAACTCCAACCTGCTGCATGCAACGCCGTCGCGGTGGCGATGTCGGCCGCAGGCGCGGTGCGTCCGGCGAGTGCGCGCAGTCCATTCTCGCTGTCGATTGACTTGTCACTCGTAATGTCGTTTGACTTGGTATCGCTGGTCGTCGTCGCCGAATCTTTCGACGTCGCGGGAGTCGCGGCAGTTGCATTGCTTCGCGCGGGTGACTTGAAGTCCGACGCAGGCTTGTCGTTCTTCACGGCAATATCAATCACCACCGGATAGTGATCACTCGCGTAGCCATCCGGAGGAGGAATCTCCGCGGCCTTCTTGTAATCCCAATCACTCGCGGCATGCATCGCGCCCAACACGAAGTAGGAACCGTCGATGCAATCCGCGGCAAGGCCGGGAGTCATCACGATGAAGTCAATCGAACGACCACTCGCGTGCGTGGTGAAGACATCGGGCGACGCGGGCTTCTTGTCGAAGCGCCAGTCGTACGCGCTCACCAATCCCGCGTCACTCGAGCGCAGCACGCGCACATTCATGTCGTTGGGCGTGCCGTTGAAATCGCCGAGCACCGCGATGTTCGCGTCGGGATTTACCTTGAGGCCATCCTTGATGAATGCCTCGGTTTGCAGTGCTTCGAGCTCGCGTTGATGATCGAAATTTCCCGCCTTGTAATGCACGCAGTACACCGTCAATTCGTAACCGTCCTTGGTCTTGAGATCGACTTTGAGCGGAGAGCGTTGGAACACCTTGGGCTTCCCGTTGCCGCTTTCGGCCGAAGTAGGCTTGCCCCACTCTGCTCCCAGCGCTTTCGCTAACTCAGGAGTCTGACGCGCTTTCATGTCTTCGATCACCGCGTCTTCACCCTTGAACACCGTGACCTTGGTGATGGGCACGCGCGAGAGCACCGACTGCTCAACCCCTCGGTAGTAACTCACGTCTTCACTGGCGAGATAGTCGTATCCCATTCCTTTGAGATAGGTGTCGCGAAACCATGTGAGGCACTCTTTCGATTCGATCTCTTCGAGGCAAAGCACATCGGCGTCGAGACGACGAATCACCGCAGCAATTGCCTTGAGTCGCACCTCGGTGGTCGCTTCTTTGAGATCGTCGTACTCGCCCGACTGCGTGGGATCATCGATGCGATCGAAGAGGTTTTCCGCGTTGTAACACGCCAAGCGAAGTGCGCCCTTCGCTTTGGGACGGGCGTCCTCGATGCCGTACCACATCCCCGCGGGGCGAACTGCTTTCTTGGATGTGCTCTGCTTGGCCGCGTCTTGTTGCTTGCCTGCTTGTTGCGTAGGCGCGGAGTTCGCTGTGATCGCGGCGCTCGTGGTGATTGGCATCGACGCGAGAAACGCAGTCAAGATGAGTGAAGTCAGCATGGTGACAGTCTAACTCGATCAGCGCACAGACGATGCTGCTGCGTCTTGCATCGCGGCAACGCTGCGTTCAAGGCTGCTCACAAAGTCACGCTCGCCCGCAACCCCTTGCGGTGGAAAAACCACGACATTCGTGCTGATTGCCGCAAGTTTCTCACGAATCGCAATCCCTGGCTCCCCTTCCCACAACATGAGCGCGACGGGACTCGAGTCGCGTGCGCGCAACCCACGCAGCGTCTCCCACTCACTGTCGCTGGGCATTTCGCCAGGCTCCCAGTGCATGCTGTCAATCACCAAGCCGCCTTCTTGCGCGAGGTATTGATAGACAGGATGCGACGCGAACCAATGCGGGCGCCGCGCGCTGGTCGCTCTCACCGAAGTCGACAGCGCGTGCAATCGCGCCTGCAACGCGACTCGATTGCTTTCGATGCTCTCGCGTTGAGTTGGCAGCAGTTGGGTCAATCGCTGCGCAATCGCGTCGAGTTGCGTCTGCGCCATCTCCATCGAAAGCCATGTGGTCGATGCAGTCGCGCCATGCGAGTGTTCGCCTTGAGGCCCATGACTATGCACGCTGCCAGACTCAGTGATGTAACGGTCGCGCTTGCTTTCGCTACTCACGAGCACACGCGCGCGCGGCAACGCTGCTTGTTCCGTCCAAGGCTCGTAGCCCGCGCCGTTGAGCACGATGAGATCACACGCAGCAACAGACCGAATCTCTGCCGATGTGGGCAGCCACTGTGCAGGGTCACCCGCATGCGCGCTCCACGGCGTGATCACGGTGACCGCGTCGCCAGCAAGCGCGTCCACGAAGCTCGCAATCGGCGGATTTGCCGCAAAAACCAGCGGTTTCGCGCGATTCGCGGTCGGCGCAGGCGCGGCGTTGCCCCCGCAGGCCACCAGCATGCACATCATCACGCTGCACAATGAAATCAGCAATGCGCACACACAGCGATGCGCGGAGTTCTCTCGATGATGAATCGTGCAAGTCATACGCGCAGAGTACACGGCACAAGCGTTACTCTGCGCGCGTGCTTGGTATCGCTCAAGACTCATCGCCCCTCGTCGCGACTCCGCTGCTGGTCACCAGCGAATTGGAGTTTCGTCGCGCGAGCGGATTTGAACTGCGCGTGCGCCCCATCGTGCTCCATGGCGGCGAGTCGTTGGCCGTACGCGGCGCATCGGGTTCGGGCAAGAGCACGCTGCTGTCACTGCTCTGCGGCGAACTGCTGCCCCAACGCGGATCGATTCAAGCGAGCGGAGTGATGATCTCAACCGCGACGGACACGGCGCGGCGCAAGCATCGCGCGACTGGCTGTGGCCAAGTCTTCCAAACCTTCGAGTTGGTGGATGCGCTTGATGTGCTCGACAATGTGCTGCTGCCATTTCGCTTGCATGCGTCGCTGGTGTTGAATGACGCCGCGCGTGCGCGAGCGTTGGAGTTACTCGAACGCGTGGGCTTACGCGGCATGGAGCGTCGCTCCATCTTGACCATGTCCCATGGCGAGCGGCAACGCGTCGCGATCGCGCGCGCACTGGTGACCAAACCCTCGCTCGTGCTCGCCGATGAACCAACCGGAAGCCTCGATACTCCGCGCAAACGCGCGATCGCCGAATTGCTGCTGCGCGAAACTCAAGCCGCCGGCGCCGCGTTGATCATCGCCACTCATGACCAGTCGATTGTGCCGCTTTTCGGCTCGGTTTTGACTATCGGAGAGCTCGAATGATCTTGCGTCACTCGCTGTTCATCGCGCGCACATCGCTGCTTCACGCGTGGAAGCGCTCGCTGTTGTTGGCGTTTGTGTTGGGCGTGTCGCTGGGAGTTCCGCTCGCGTTGTCGTCGCTGTTGGCACGCGCCTCGCTCGACATGACCGCGCGCGCACACATCGCGCCGTTGCTCTTGGGCGCCAAAGGCAGCGAGTCCGATCTGGTCTTTGGCGCACTCTTCTTCGCCTCAACTCCGCCCAACGGATTGACCATGCGTGATCTCGCGCGCGTTGAACACGACGAAATGGCGCGGGCAATTCCGATCATGCTGGGAGCTTCCGCGCGCGAAGCGGTCGTCGTCGGCACCACCCTCGATTACTTCGCACAGAGGGAGATCACGCCTCAACGCGGCGAGATGTTTGCGTTGATCGGTGAGTGTGTCGTAGGTGCCAACGTCGCACAGAGGCTCGCACTCACCGATGATGCTCGTTTGTTTACCGACGCGCACTCGTTAAGCGATCTCGCGGGCGTGCTCCCACTGGAACTCACGGTCACGGGAATCCTGCGTGAAACAGGGTCCGCCGATGACGATGTCATCTTCGTCGACTTGAGGACCATGTGGTCGATTCGCGGCCTCGGTCATCGGCACGCTGATCCAGCGCATCCATCGGGATCGTCAACGGCAGCCGCCGCGGTGATCGGTCAAGACGGTGCGCGTGCGATTCTCTCTGAGGCGCTGGTCATCGAACGCGCGGCCACGACTGCTGCCACTGCGACGACTTCCGCATCCTTCCATTTCCACGGCAGCGTCGACGACTTACCCCTCGACGCCGCGCTGGTGTACCCACGCGATGCCAAATCGCTCGCGCTTCTTTTAGGCCGATTTACTGCGAAAAACGAGCCGCTGCAGCTGATCCGTCCCGAGCTCTTCGCCTCGCGCGTTCTCGATCGCATCTTCGGCGTCGCTCGTGTGCTCGGCGCAGTCGCGCTGGGAACTGCACTGCTGGTAGCGTTGGTGGTCGCGAGTGCTTTCGCACTTTCCATTCGTCTGCGCGCCGATGAACTCGCACTCATGCGTCGACTCGGTGCATCACGCGCGCGCGTCGCGACATTCATCGCCACCGAAGCGTTGCTCTTGGCGATGTTGAGTGTCGCACTCGCACTGGTAGTCTGGAGTCTCGCGCCGCTTGCATCACCACTTCTGTTGCGCATGGTGTCGGAGAGTTAGAGCGTCGTGCTATCGTGCTGCCAATGCGCGTCGCTCTCTTCACCACCTGTCTTGCTGAAGCGCTCGCGCCGCGATCGTTGCAAGCGACGGTGTTGGTGTTGGAGCACTTTGGAGTCACTCCCGAAGTTCCCGCCGAACAAACGTGTTGCGGTCAACCACTTCTTTCCAACGGATTGCCCGAGGAAGCCGCGACCCTGGCGCGACGGATGTGTGTGATCTTCCGCGCGTTCGACGCCGTGGTCACTCCGTCAGGCTCGTGCTGCGCCATCGTGCGCGAACGCTTCGCCGATTTGTTTGTTCACGGAAGCGACGATCATCGCGACGCACTCGCGCTCGCGGCCCGGACCTTCGAGTTGGTGGAGTTCTTGGAGACGCAACTTCGTGTGGCCGTTCCCACCACAAGCGCTCCATCGCCCGAGTGCGATCCATCGATGACTTGTCACGATGCCTGTCACTTGCGTGGCATTCATCGACATGGTTGCACCGCGCCATTTCTCACTGCGTTTGGCTGTCGCGATGTGCGCCCCTTGCCCGACATGGCGCAGTGCTGCGGCTTCGGCGGCATGTTTTCCACGCAATTTCCCGAGGTTTCCTCAGCTTTGGGCCAAGAGAAACTCGCGCACGTCGCGACCACCGGCGCGAGCACGCTGGTGGTGAGCGACACCGGATGCGGCGCGCATCTTGCGGGACTCGCTCATCGTCAACGCGCAGACAACAATAGTGCCGCGGCATTTCGAATCATCTCTCCCGCCGAAGCGCTGGCACATCGATTGGGTTTACTCGCGATGGAATCTATCGCGTGAACGAACTCATCGCGCCGACGCTTCCCTACGACATGATGCCGCGTGCACGCGCGGCGATTGCCGATGTCCACTTGCAGCAGTTCGTCGGTCGCGCCACTCATCTCAAAGACGAACAACGCAAGAGCGTGTTCGGCGCGGACTTTGGTCACGACGATTACGAACTCTTGCGCAGCGTCGCCGCGACGACGAAGCAACAGGCGCTTGATCAACTTGATGTGTTGCTTGAGCAGTTCATCGAGCGAGCACAAGCGCACGGATCGATCGTTCACGCCGCCGTCGATGCCGCGCAAGCATGCGCCATCGCGCTGAGCATCGCGGCCCAACACGAAGCCAAGTACGCCGTGAAAGCCACACGCTGCGTGAAGAGCAAGTCGATGCTCACCGAAGAGATCGGACTCGTCGACGCGCTCACGCGTGCGGGCATCGAAACGGTGGAGACCGATCTCGGCGAGTTCATTCTGCAGATCGACAACGATGCGCCCAGCCACATCGTCACGCCGATGATTCACAAGGATCGCGCCGCTGCTGCGCGCAGTTTCGTGCGCGTGCTCGGCTCGCGCTACACCGAGGATCCCGAGGAACTCACGGCGATTGCGCGCGCGCATATGCGCGGCCTCTATCGTCACGCGCACATCGGCGTTTCTGGCGCGAACTTCCTGCTCGCAGAAGAAGGCACCGCAGTCATCTGCACCAACGAAGGCAACTTCGATCTCTCGGTGGGCGGGCCGCCAGTGCACATCATGTTTGTGGGCATCGAAAAACTTCTGCGCGGCGCGCGTGATCTCGCGCCGTTTCTCAAGCTGCTCGCGCGCAGCGGCACTGGTCAACCACTCACGGTGTACACCTCGTTTGTGAATGGACCGAGGCGCGCCGGCGAATCGAACGGCCCGAAAGAACTGCACATCGTGCTCGTCGACGCGGGGCGCACGGGGATTCTCGGCAGCAGCAAGCGCGAATTGTTGCGCTGCATTCGCTGCGGCGCGTGCCTCAACGCATGTCCCGTCTATCGCAAGGTGGGCGGACACAGTTACGGCTCGGTGTACTCGGGGCCCATTGGTGCGGTGCTCACACCCGAACTCAATCGAGGCGCCGCGCGCGCCGAAGGACTTGCGAACTACCCCGATCTTCCACGCGCGAGTTCGCTGTGCGGCGCGTGTCTCGAGGCGTGTCCGGTCAAGATCGATATTCCAAAGTTCTTGTTGCACGCTCGCGCCGAACTGCGCACGCGCACACTTTCACCGGCAAGCGAATCGCGCGCGCTTCGCTTGTGGCGTTGGCTGGCGCAGCGACCAATGCTGTTTCGCTTAGCCATTCGCGCGAGTCGTTTGCATGCACGCATGCTCGGACAAAACGACGGACGACACGCGTGGATCTCCAATGCGCCTGGGCCCGCCGCTGGTTGGACGCAATCGCGTGACTTAGGAATTGCTTCCGCGCAGCCGTTTCGCGCATGGTTTGTCCAACACGCGGCCGAGCGCGACGCGCCACCGAAAGAGGCTGCGCGATGAACGACGCAACGATTCGCGCTCGAGACGCAGGGGTCGCCGCATTGTTGGAGCGCGTTCGCCGCGCAGTCGCCGCGCAACCAGCGAGCGCGATGAACGCAGTCGACTTGTCCATCGCGCGACGCACCAGTGCCAGCAACAGCGATCTGGCCACCATCTTCGCGACTCGCGCATCGAGCGTCGGCATGCGTGTGACTCGATGCGCATCGGATGCGCTGCACACCACCGTCGCCGCAATCATGCGCGCACACGCGGACACAAGCACGCCCAACCAAACTCTGCGCACGGTGGTGGCGATCCGCGATGCGTCGCTCGCCCAACGCATGCGCGATTGCCTCTCCTCATGCCCGGCCACGCTCGCGCGCGACGACGACGCAGACGGTTTGTTTGACTGCGATGTCGGCATCACCGATGTCGATTGCGCCATCGCTGACTCGGGCTCACTGGTGATCTCCACCATCGGTCGCATGCGCAACGCGTGGATCACTCCACCGATTCATCTCGCGATCGTGTTCGAGTCGCAGATCCTCGCCGACCTCGTCGACCTTTTCGAGATTCGCAACGAATGCACCACCGCCGCGTCAACGACGATCATCACCGGTCCATCGAAGACCGCCGACATCGAAGGCGTGTTGGTCACGGGCGTGCATGGCCCTGCGTATGTTGAGATTGTGCTCGTCGCTGACGAAAGTAAGCACGTCGCCGACGCGCACGCGCTGATCAGATGACCAGCGTCTCTGGCTCTTCGATGAACTCTTTCAAGCTCGCGAGATACTGCGCGGCCATCGCGCCATCGATCACGCGGTGATCGAGCGAAAGCGTCGCTTGCATTTGCGTTCCCACCACGAGTTCGCGATTGCGCACCACGGGCTGCTCGACCGCTGCACCACACGCGAGAATCGCGGAGTTGGGCGGATTGATGATCGCGGTGAAGTGCTCGACACCGAACATCCCTAAGTTGGAAATGGTGAAGGTGGCGTCGGACATCTCTTGCACTGTGAGACCCTTGGTGCGCGCCTTCTCGGCGAGCGCCTTGGTTTCGCCGGAAATCTGGCGCAAACTCTTGTGATCGGCATCACGAATGACGCCCACCACCAGTCCTCCGCCCTTCTCTTCGGGCAGCGAGATGGCAACGCCAATGTTGACCACGCTGTGCACGCGCACGTGATCGCCAGCGAAGCTTGCGTTGAAGTACGGATGCTCAGCCATCGCCAACGCACACGCACGCACGAGGAAATCGTTGACCGACAACTTGACGCCTGACGACGCCAACTTGGTGTTGAAACTCGCGCGCAATTCCAGCAGCGCGTCCATGTCAAACTTCATGGTCACTTGATAGTGCGGAATGGTGGTCTTGCTCTCGACCAGTCGACGCGCAATCACTTGGCGCATTCCGCTGAGAGCGACATCGCGTCCTGGCAATGCCAATGCGAGCGGACTCGACGCGGTCTGCACACCACTGGTGCTCACGGCCAACGCTTGCGCAGGTGCGAGCGTTGCATGGGTGGCGCTCGATGTGCTCGCCGACTTGGCTGCGGAACGATTCTCAAGCGCCTGTTCAACATCACGCTTGATGATGCGCCCAGCTGGACCCGTGCCCTGAATCGATTGAATCGAGAGACCGTGATCTTCGGCCATACGTCGGGCAACGGGACTCGCGCGCATGCGCGGACCATCGCCATCGACCGCGTTTTCTGCGGGAAATCCTTCCATTCCGTGACGAGTCTCGGTCTGCGTCACTGCGGATGCGGGCGCGCCGACGGGACTCGTGGAGTCGTTGCTGGACTTCGTTGCCGAGGTCGCCGCTGCAGACGCTTGTGTCGGTGCTGCGGACTTGGCCGCATTCGCGAGCGCTTTCACCGCCGCGAGATTTTCTCCCTCAAGCGCGACCAACGCGATCAGCGTTCCCACCTTCACTTGACGACCAGCCTCCACCACGATCGCGGCCATGCGGCCATCGTCGAAGCATTGCATTTCCATCGTGGCCTTGTCGGTCTCGATGTCCGCAACGATCGAGCCCGACTTGACGGCGTCGCCTTCTTTCACATTCCACTTGATGACAGTGCCTGCTTCCATCGTGTCGGACAGGCGAGGCATGGTGATTTCAATCGGCATTGGTGAGTCGCGTGAGTGGCGGATGAGCGGGCGGAGATATCGAAAGACGCAAGAGCGTGAGGAGATGAACTGTGTCTGCAATCGTGCGATGCAGAAATCACTTCACGCACAAGTAAAACCAAAGCGCAGTCACTCAGGCGCGATAGGTCGCGCTGCGTACTGCTTCGCAAATCTTGCGCACATTAGGGAGGTACTCCTGCTCGAGTTTGCTCGAGTAGGGCGTCGGCACATCGTCGGAATGGACGCGATGAACGAAGTTGTCGAGGTCGTCAAAGCAGTGACGGTGAATCTGCGACGCGAGCTCGGCTCCTGGCGAAGCGAAGCTCCACGATTGATCGACCACCACCGCGCAACTGGTCTTGCGCACGCTGGCCACAACCGTCGGAAGATCAAGCGGACGAATCGTGCGCAGGTCGATGACCTCGCAGTCGATCCCTTCTTTAGCCAAGATTTCCGCGGCTTCGAGGCAGAAGTTCACCGGTCGGCCCCACGAGCAAAGCGTGCACTGCGTTCCCACACGACGCACCAACGCGTGACCAAACGGAATCAGATACTCGCCTTCAGGAACGTGTCCCTTGATCGAGAGCAATCGCTCGCTCTCCATGAAGAACACGGGATCGTCGTCGCGAATCGCAGTCTTGAGCAGACCCTTGGCGTCGGCGGCGCAAGACGGAATCACAATCTTGACGCCGGGGACGTTGGAGAACAAGCCTTCCACCGCCCACGAATGTGTCGAACCAAGTTGTCCGCCGGCACCATCGTTGCCGCGAAACACAATCGGGCAACCGAGTTGTCCGCCCGACATGTAGAGCATCTTGGGCGCGTTGTTGAGAATCGGATCGGCAGCGACGAGCGAGAACGACCACGACATGAACTCGACAATGGGACGCAATCCCATCGCTGCCGCACCGATGGCCATGCCTGCAAAGCCGGACTCGGAAATCGGCGTGTCGATGATGCGACGCTCGCCAAACTCCGCAAGCATGCCCTTAGAAACTTTGTACGCGCCGTCGTATTGCGCGACTTCTTCGCCGAGCAAGAACACGCGCTTGTCGCGACGCATCTCTTCGCTCATCGCATCGCGCACTGCATCGCGAAACTCAATCTCGTGCGTGACACCGCCCATCAATGTCGGTTCGCGAAAGAGCGGATTGGAAAGAACAGCAGAATTGGAACGACTCATACCAAGCCTTCTTTCCCGTTGGTCGCATGGAAGCGACAAGCGTTGGCCGCGCCTCCCATGAATTCAGGCAACGACGAGCCGGTGAATCGACCCCACGGTTCGACAAACACGTCGGTGTACAACTCGCTCATGTCCGGCTCTGGCGATTCGTTGGAGAACTTCAGCGCATCGCGCACTTCTTCGCGCGTTGAGTTCATGATTTCCTTGATGGACGCGTCGGTCACCACTGCGTGATCGAGCAGCGTGCGCTCGAACTTTCCGATGGCATCGTTGAGCTCGTGACGCTCTTCTTCTTCGCGCGTGCGGTACTTGCGCGGATCCGACATCGAGTGACCCTTGTAGCGATAGCACTTCATGTCCACGAACGCAGGGCGCGAGTTTTCGCGGCACCAATTCGCAAGCTCGTGCATGTCGTGATAGACCGCGAGCACGTCCATGCCATCGATGGTGGCTTCCTTGAGTCCATGGGCGCGACCTTTGATGGTGAGCTCGTGACTCATGGTGGTGCCGCGACTGATCTCGGTGCCCATCGAGTACCCGTTGTTCTCGACGATGAAGATCACGGGGATATCAAACAATCCAGCGAGGTTCATGGCCTCGTAGACCGAGCCTTGATTGACCGCGCCGTCGCCGAGGAAGCACAACGTCACGCGACGATTGCGTCCCGCGTTCATGACTTCATCTTCGTACTTGGTCGCGAAGGCGATGCCCGCACCGAGCGGAGTTTGCGCGCCGACGATGCCGTGTCCGCCGTACAAATTGTGCGGGCGATCGAACATGTGCATCGATCCGCCTTTGCCCTTGGCGCAACCGCCGACCTTGCCGTACATCTCCGCCATACACGCGCGCGAACTCATGCCCCGCGCCAGCGCATGGCCGTGATCGCGGTACGCCGTGATGATGGGATCTTCCAGATTCACCGCGGCAGTGCAGCCCACAGCAACGGCTTCTTGCCCGATGTAGACGTGGCAGAAGCCGCCGATTTTCTTCTCTTGGTAACTCTGCATGCAGCGCACTTCAAACTCACGAATGAGGTGCATTTCGCGCAGCCATTTGGTGAGAGTGGTGCTCGGGAGCGCGGGTAGTTTGCGTGCCGCGCCGTGCGTTGAGTTTGCGCCGCTGCCGCTGGGTGTAGTCGTAGCCATCATTGGGGTTCGCATGCAAAAGTCTGAAGCGACGGCGTCGCGAGTCTGAACCGACGAAGCGAGCGGCTTGCATGGCCGAAAGCACACGTCGCCCGCCGCTGTCGTAAAAATACGCCGTGAATCCAATCGAACGAAAGACGCCCATACGAACGGGCGCCAAGTCGGGCAACTCTACCCGAAACGCCGTGCGCTTCGCAACCGTCGCGCGCTCTGAAGCGTCCTCATCCGACGTCGAAAAAGCAACGACGAGCGCACTTACGCTCGTCGTTGAAGTGAATGTGTTGTTGCGAGGTCTACGCGTCGCAACTGTTGCGCACGCATTCGCCACTTCTCAGTCAACCACTGCATGCCTCAGCCATCCGTCAGCTGCCCATCAGCCACCCATCAGCCACCTTTGGGCGTGGCCGGAGACGTCTCACTCGCATGCGCCTGCGCGGCCGCGTCAACTTGCTTGAGTGCTTTCGCTTCAAGAATCAGCAGCGCCAATTCAAGTTGCGGGTCGATGCCCTTGGTGAGCAAGTCGCGGACTTCGGGACGCGGCTTGCGCTGCGCTTCATCTTTCCACTCTTCGATCACGTCGGCGTTCTGGCGCAAGATCACTGACTGCTCGATTTGATCGGGCGTCATCTTCACAATGAGATCAGGATTGACGCCCCAGTCGGACGAACCAGGACGCTTGTGCACGAGGCGCGGCTCAGTCTCGCCAGGGCCTGGAGGAAGCACGTAGTACTGCGTGGTCAGTTTGAGTTGCGCATCGGATTGCTGATCGCCGCAAGGATGCACGGTCTGCACCGAACCCTTGCCGAAGCTGCGCTCGCCCACGACCACCGCTCGGTCATGCGCCTTGAGCGCACCGGAAACAATTTCGCTCGCGCTTGCGGATCCTTGATTGATCAGCACCACGACGGGCAAATCCTTAAGCATCGCGCGCTGGCGCTCCGCCATCATCTGCCACACCGGCGCACCGTTCTTGTCTTGACCACCAACGAGTTTGCCTTGTTCGATGAACGCGTTGGAGAACTCGACGCTGCTCTTGAGCAAGCCACCAGGATTGTGACGCAAGTCGAGGATGACTCCGTTGAGCGTGCGCTCCGCGCGCATCTCTTTGATCGCGGAGAGAAAGTCTACGAAGCTCTCATCGTTGAAACTGGTCAAGCGCACATAGCCGATGCCTGAGTCGCTATCGACGAACCAATTCCACAGCGGCGAGCCTCGTTCATCGAGACCTTTTTTCCACCAACCGTTGACGGAACGAATCTTGATCTCTTCACGCGTGAGCGAGAGGTCGAGCGGATCCGCAGCGCCTTCGCGCTTGATGGTGAGTTTCACATCTTGGCCCGCGGGACCCGTGATCGAATCGACTGCCTTGTTGAGCGTCCATCCCACCGTGGAGACGCCGTTGACGGCAACGATGCGATCTTCGCTCTTCACGCCCGAGCGCGAAGCAGGACTTCCTTCGAGCGGATTGATGATTTGGATGTCGCGACGATCATCGTGACGAATGAGAATTCCCACGCCGACGAAGTTGCCTTTGACCATCTGCTCAAAGCGGCGTAGCTGGTCAGGCCAAATGATTGCCGAGTACTCATCTTCGAAGCGCTTGGAAAGTTCTTCCAGCGCGCCGTCGCCGAATTCGCGGTAAATCGCGGTGTCGGGAAGCTGCGGGCCCTTCTTGTTGGCTTCGAGCAAATCGCGCAGCGCCGCGTTGTATTGCGGCCGACCGACCGCCTCACGGTTCATGCGCGCAAGACCTTCCATGTTGCGGGTGATGGCGTCGAGCAGCACTTGGTTTTTATCCGC
Source organism: Planctomycetota bacterium (assembly GCA_003671025.1). Taxonomy (GTDB): domain Bacteria; phylum Planctomycetota; class Phycisphaerae; order Phycisphaerales; family SM1A02; genus QWPT01. The sequence continues at coordinate 49,959 of QWPW01000008.1, read as the reverse complement.
TTCGCCTAGACCCGCGAAGTTCTCTTTGAGCGCCTCGGTGGTGGCCATGACCCGCACAGCGTCAAGTCCGCCCTTCACCAATGGCTCCCAACCGCCAGAAGAAATGTGGTCGTTGGCGGCAGTGTTGAGCGCGCTGGTGAGCATGCCCTTGGTCACGCCATCGAGTGCTTCTTTCCAATCGTCAGCGAAGGCTTCGTTGAATTCAGGAAACGGCTTGCGGGCGTCATCTTTCCCGGGATCAACCTTGCCCGAAGCATCGTCGCCCAGATCAACTCTGGTGAGCTCCATCTTGTCCGCGTATGCCTTGCGCAAGCGCCACAGTTCGCGCGGCGCGTACTGCGCCAACAGCGTGATGCGCTTGTTCACTTCATCGAGCATCGCGTCGTAGCGACGAAACGTTGCGGCGTCGCCCGATTCATCGTGCAGCGTGCGCAAGCGATAGAGAATTTCTTGCGACACCAACCAGTCACCGTTCTGTGCAGCCACGATTTCCGCGGCTTCGCTCTTGGTGATGAGATCTTTGATTTCGGGCAACGCCAGTGCGGCGGCCCAATCATCCGAAAGCGTTTGCAACTTCACCGCTGCTGTGAGCGCCTTGGTGATTTCCACTTTGGTGACCGCGGTGTTCAACTCCTCAAGCGCAGTGGTGCGATCGGCGTCGCGCGTCTTGGTGCCTTCATCGACATGCTGCGCGCGGCTTGCGATGAAGTCGCGCAACCGAGTGGACTCCGCGACATTGGTCGAGTCGGGAACCGCTTTGAGCGCCGCTTCGACTGCTTCGAGATCACCGCTCTTCGCCGCGTTCCAAATGCCATCGGACCAACGCGCGACATCGGTGTCGTTGATCGAGTTGGTCGTCCCTCCCGCATCGATCACCGCGTATGCAGTCAACGATGGGGCACAAAAAAGCCCAACGGAAAGAAGTGTCGTTGGGCCGAAAATGGAAACTCGTCGTGGAACAAGAATCGAACGGAATGTGCGGTGCTGATGAGACGGCATTGATTTGGACTCCGCGAAACTGACGCGCGATGCGTCGTGACCCAAACTGGTGGCTTCGCTCTAAGGGTATGACTTACAAATGGGCGTGGCTTACTGCCTGTTGCTTATTGCGTGGGCACCGTGTCTAGACAGTGTCTTGACAGTGTCTTGACAGTGTCTAGACAGTGTCGGCGTGAAGGGCGCGCGGAACCTCAAAAAATATCGGATCGGGAACCGCGCGTGTAGTGTTTCGTCGGCGTGATCGACGAGCAGATTGAAAGTCTCTTGGAAAGATGACCGATCAGTCCGATTCCTGTACCGTTTCTATCGGCCTCGGTTCTGCGAAGTGCGCTGCTCTAGCGAAAAACTCTTGTGCCCAAACCTCCGCAAGACAACCCCGCTGAGGCTGACAAAGTTTCCAAGCTGAATGACGGGCCGCGCCCTTGTGCAAGTTGCGGCTACGACCTCCGCGGAATGCGAAGCGGTGCGCGCTGCCCCGAATGCGGCACCACCGTTCCAAAGCCAGTGCGCACGCTGATGGAGCGACCGCGGCGCGTGATGGTGCGCGACGAGATTTACCTGATGTGGCACGGATTGGGCAACGCTGTTCTCGCGCCGGTATTGCTGCTCACGCCGCTGCCCTGCCTCATCCCTTGGGGCGTGGTGCTCGCAGTGTGTTTAGGCTTTGCGCCTGCGTTTCGCCTGATGTCGATGCGAGCGTTTGACTTGCTTCCTGATGAATTTGCAGAGCCGCTTGCGCCACTCATTGCCAGCGCGCGACGAATGCAATTGATCGAACTCGCCTTCGCTGGCGCGATCAGTGGGATCGCCGCGTTGTGGACCTTCGGCCTGCTGCCCGAAGGATCAACCTTCGTGTACTACGTGGTGCTCGTGTTGTGGTGGATGGTCGCGGCACGCGCGATGAATGTGCAATTGCAATTGGGTGCGCACATGGCCGACCTTCTGGTCGATGCGGATTCGCCTCACACTCGAAGCGTGGAGCGCTTGCGTCAAGGAACGACATTGGCGATTGTGTTGGCGTTGAGTGGCGCGGCAGCACTCGTGTCCACCAACAGCGGACTGTTGAGCGCAGGGACAGTCTTGTTCACCGGGTTCGAGACGATTTTTTCTGTGCTGGGAGTTCTGCTGCTCGGCAGCGCCGCGTTGCTCTTTGGCGCGATCGCGCTGGGCGCGCGTGGACATGCCATGTACGTCGCCGAGTGTGTGTTCGAATCGGAGGCGCTGCGACAGCACGATTTCACCAACAAACCTGTGGGCACGGTTGGTGATGCGTATGTCCCGCCCTCGCGCTTACGCCCACCACCGCGCACGAGCGATGACGAGGACGACGCGCCGATTCCGTTGTCCTAGTGATCGACTACGACGTGCTTCACGCGCGCAAGAACGCCGACTCGGCCAGATCAATCGCGCGACCGAGTGCGCTCGCTTTATGCAGCGTTTCCTGCCATTCCGCAGTGGGATTGCTGTCGAGCACGACGCCTGCACCCGCTTGAAGATGCACCGTCCACGGCGCGCAACTCGTCGCGGTGTGTGACGCAGAAATCGCCAGCGATGACGGCGCGTCGGCATCGCGCGCAATCGGAATCACCATCGTGCGCAACGCCAACGCGATGTCCATATCACCCGAGTACCCAATCGCGCCGATGCCACCGGAATACGGCCCGCGTCGCGTAGGTTCGAGTTCGTCGATCACTTGAATTGCCCGCACTTTCGGAGCGCCCGACACCGTGCCCACCGGGAGCGTCGCGCGCAACGCATCGAATGCGTCGCACTCCGGACGCAATCGTCCCGTCACTGTCGAAGAGATGTGCATGACGTGGCTGTAGCGCTCGACTTCCATGCAGCGCTCGATGTTGATCGAACCGCTGGCGCACACGCGGCCGAGATCGTTGCGACCGAGGTCCACCAACATCACGTGCTCTGCGCGTTCCTTTTCATCGGCGAGCAACTCACGCTCGAGCGCGAGATCAAGTTCACTCGACGCGCCGCGCGGCCGCGTTCCCGCGAGCGGTCGATTGGTGACGACACCATCGTGCACGCGACAGAGAATCTCCGGACTCGACGCGACCAGAATCGCGCCTTCGCCTTGGAGATAGATTTGATAGGGACTGGGATTGACCACCCGCAATGCGCGATAGAGATCGAAGGGATCACACATCGTCTTGCGTTCGAGTCGCTGCGAGAGCACGATTTGAAATGCATCGCCCGCGCGAATGTATTCTTGTGCGCGCAACACCAATTGCTCAAACTCGAGTTGCGTGAGGTTGCTCGTCGGCGTCGCGGGACGACGTGACAAATCGATGTCGATGGTTCCGTGCGCGAGCGGCGGACCGTTCGCGGCCAGTTGCGATTCGAGCGCATCGAGTCGCTCGACCAACGCGCAAAAGCCTTGTTCGCTCGATGAAAATTCACTCATGCGCGCAGAGACAATCGCGTGCATCGTCTTCGCGACATGATCGAACACCACCACATCGCGATACAACCCAAAGTGCAAATCAGGAATCGCCCGATCATCGCGCGGCGCGTTTTCAAACGGCAACTTGCTCGGTTCGAGATAGCGCACGCTGTCGAAACTCGCGAAACCCACGAAGCCACCGACGAACGCCGCTGGCAACTTGAGCGGTGCAAGTGCTTGCGCGGACGCGGGACGGAAAGGCGCCGCGAGCGCGCGCAACTCAGCGAGTGGATCGCGCGACTCAAACGTGCGGCGCGTGTGCGCAACGCGATCGACAATTGAAGTTGTGTAGCCGTGCGCGGAGAGTTCGAGCGCCGGACGAGCCCCGAGAATCGAATGACGCCCGACATTGGCGCCGTTTTCCACGGATTCAAAGAGAAAACTCGGCGCGGTGCGTTGATCGGGAAGCACGAGGCGCCGATACGCGAGCACAGGCGTGAGCTGATCGCTCATCAATCGTCGGGAGAGAATGACCAGGTCGCCTTCGCGACACTGCCGCTCAAATGAGTCCTTCAAATCATGCACGGGCCCTAGCGTAGCCGATCGCTGTGCGACTCTTTACACTTGAAGGGTGAACACGGCGACCACTTCAGTTCCTCGCACGCATGGAGGTTCCGCGCCTGCTGCCGCGAAGCTTGTCGCAGTGCGCAAGACGTATTTCAAGCCCGATGGCTCGGTGCTTGTCGATGCATTGCGCGGACTCGATCTCGTGATTCCGCGCGGCGAATACATCGCGATCATGGGTGCGTCGGGCTCGGGTAAGAGCACGCTGATGAATCTGCTCGGTTGCCTTGATCGACCAACATCGGGTCGCTACGAACTCGACGGCGACGCAACCGAGTTGCTCGATGACGACGCGCTCTCACGCGTGCGTGGACAAAAGATCGGCTTCGTGTTTCAAGCGTTCAACCTTATCTCCGAACTCTCGATTCTCGAAAACGCCGAAGTTCCCCTGCTTTATCAAGGGTTTTCTCGTGCGGTGCGGCGCGAGCGGGCGATCGAGAGTTTGCGCCTCGTGGGCCTCGAGGATCGCATGAGCCATCGACCGCGCGAACTTTCCGGCGGTCAACAACAACGAGCCGCGATCGCGCGTGCCCTTGTTGGTCGACCTGCCGTGTTGCTCGCCGACGAGCCAACGGGCAACCTCGACTCAACTACTGGCCGACAGATCTTGGAGACGTTTGAAGAGCTGCACGCGCAGGGACTCACGCTGATCATGGTCACGCACGATGATCGGATCGCGCAGCGCTGCCAACGCGTTGTTCGTCTCGCCGACGGCGCGCTCGAGAGCGACCGTGCTGGCGGCAATCAACGAGGAAGCGCTTGAAGTCCACCAGCCGCGACGGCGCGTGGATTTCGATGCAGTCGAATGCGCGCGTGTTAGGCATTGATCCTGGCACTCGCGTCGCTGGGTACGCGGTGCTCGACTCCGATCTGCGCGGCAATTGCGTGATCGTCGACGCGGGCGTGTTTCGCTTGAGCGCGACCGCGCCGTTGATCGAGCGACTCAAACAACTGCACGACGATGTGACCGCGCTCATCGAGGAGCACTCGCCTACCCACATGGCGCTCGAGGCGATCTTCTCGCACAGCGCGCACGCCGCGACTGCGATTCAGATGGCGCACGGACGCGGCGTGGTGTTGCTCGCGGCGGCACTGCGCGCGATTCCCGTCGCCGAATTGCCGCCCGCGGAAGTCAAGAAGGCGCTCACAGGTAACGGCCGCGCGACCAAAGTGCAGATGCAACGCGCCGTCATGACCCAATGCGGATTGACGGTGATGCCCGAGCCGCATGATGTCGCCGACGCGATCGGCATTGCGTTGTGCGGCGCTCGGCGATTGCGCGGTGTCGCGTGATCATCGCGCAAACACCGCGTTTGCTGCAGGTTTTTGCGATTGTTGTGACATTCGTCCGCTGCGTCCCCTGCATCGTGCTCGCTTCATGCGCGACGCCAAACGCGTCAGAGCAGTCAACGATGGCAACGCCTGCGCCGCACTCGATCGATGCGCCGCACACGCGCAGCCCATCTGTAAGCACCGCCCCATCCGCCGCGATCGTCGCCCAGACGAACGCAAGCGACGCGCCGACGAGCGCCTCACTCGCGGATTCATTCGTCGCATGCTCCCCGCTCATTCGTGTTGACGCCGCGAAACAGTTGGTCGAGCTCGACTGCATGGCCGTGCTCGAGACCGGATTTCTCGAGCAATACATTTGTCTAGCGGGCACGCGCGATCACGAAGCGTTGTTCGTCTTTGAAGGACGCGCAAGCGAAGTGCACGCTGCCATGTTGCTTGCGGGATTCATCTCGCAAGCGCCAGGCGCATGGCAAGAAGTGGCGAGCGAATCGGAAGCGGGCGCGATGCAACTCAAGGCAATCGCGCCGCGTGGCAGCGAACTCGAGATCGAAGTGAGGCTCGCCGATGGCACGTCTCATCCACTCGAGTGGTTCGTGCGCGCAGCTCCCATTGGCACGCCAACATCGAACACGCCGCCGCGACGATTCATCTTTGGTGGTTCGAAGTTTCATCGCGATCGACGCACCGGTGTCGAGCGTTATGTCGCCGATGGATCAGGCTCACTGGTTGGACTGGTGACCTTTGGCGATGAAACCATCGGCGCGCTCGAAGTGATTCCCGACAGCGCCTCCGCCGCGCAGCCGATGTGGGAAGTGTGGAGTGAACGGATGCCCCCGATGGGCTCGCGCGTGCAAGTTCGAATCACAGGTTTGCCCAAGTGAGTGCGATGCCGCCATGCATTGCGGATGCGCTTAGGCTTGCCATCAGACTGTGCGCCGCGCCGGGAGAGATCTGCAAATAAAAAAGGCCCGGCCGAGACAGAGCCTCAGGCCGAGCCCTTCCGGGGGCAAGTTTCATGGGGTATTTGCGCCAACGGCGAAACAGTACCCTGAGATTGAAGCCGCGCCAACGATTGTCTCAAACCTTGCGCGAATTGATGTAGAAATTTGGACAGTTTAGTTCACGCCCTGATCCACCCCCGAACTCGAAGTTGATTCCACCGCCCTCGAGCGCCGCTCCCCTCGCAACCACCATGGAAGCCTTCTCCCTCACCCGCACCGTTCGCCTCTGCGTTTCACCGCTGATTGGCGCTCATTCGAGGACAGATGCGACCAACGTGGCAGCCAACGGCCTGCTCGGCGTGCCCGCGCCGCTGGGAATCGCCGCCATCGCCGAGATCGCGGTGACGTGCGTCGGCACGCCCGCGGCAAGCGGGTACCTCGTCGACATTGCGATCATCGACCGCGTTATCCGCGCGGAGGCGACGCCGCGCCTGTCCGCCGGGCTGCGCGCCGAATGCGAGACCGGTGTTCCCACCGCGATGCCCGCGCTGCTCGCCGAACTCGCGCGCGCCGTCGCGCCTCTTCTTCCTGCGAAACTCACCCGTCTCTCGTGGAGCCCCATGTGCGGCGGCGCGCAGTCACCGTTTCGTTCGGTCACCATCGACCTCAGTCCGTCAACTCTCACCCTCTCAGAGCTCCCCGCTATGCCCCATCAACTGCTGCTCACGGAGACTTTCGAGTTCGCCGCCTCGCATCGGCTGCACCTTTCTGATCGCTCCGACGCGGACAATCAAGCGCTCTTTGGAAAGTGCAACAACCCCAACGGTCACGGGCACAACTACCGCATCGAAGTTGCGGTGGCGATGAACCACGCGACAAACGCCAACGATCGGCAGAGTCACGATTTCACGACGATTCAACGCGTCGTGCACCAAGAAATCGTCACGCGCTTTGACCATCGCCATCTCAATCTCGACTGCCCCGAGTTTGCAACGCGCAATCCTTCGGTGGAGAACATCGCGGTCGTCTGTTACGAATTGCTCGCGCCGCGCTTTGCCTCAATCGATTCACGGCTCGAATTCGTGCGCGTTTGGGAGACCGACAAGACCAGTTGCCGATACCCCGCTTGACTGCGCTCGATTTGTGACCCACGCACAGGCGCCGACATCGCCTTCACCTGAACTTGAGATTCTCATGCTCTTCACTCGCCAAGATCTCTCCGCGCTTTCGTTGACGGTCACCATCGGCTTGACGATGAGTCCACTCGCCACGCGCCTCGCTCACGCGCAACTCACGCCCACTGCGCCGCCGACTTCGGTGGCACCGAAGGCCGCCGCGCCCGCCCCGCTTCCTCCGCCGATCAGCATTTCCGAGCAGCGCTTTCGCGAGCTTTCGACCTACATCAAAGGTCGCGGAGTCGTCGACGAGAGCACGCGTCGCGATCTCGCCACGCTCGCGCTTGCACTTGATGTTGATATTTCCGCGCCGACATCAACGCTGGAAATGGTGCAGCGCCTCTGCCCCGCACGCGCGCAAGTCGCGATCTGGTTGGGTGATGACGCCGCGATGGATGCGGCCTTCACACGAATGCAATCAGTGATGCCCGCAAGCGACGCCGTGGCGCTTGCGTGGACGCGCGAACTCATCACCAGCGGACAATTCGATCGCGCGAGCACGCTGTTGCAATCACGCACCTTTGCGCCCGAGCGATTGATCGATGTCAAGATCGCCTACGCGTTGGCGCTGTTAGGACTGCATCGTTTCAATGAAGCGCAGGCCGCGTTCAATGAAGCGCCGGCCGCAGGACGCAGCACCGCGCAGCAGAGTCTCATCAGCAACGGATCCATTCGCCTCAACACGCTCAAGACTATGTGGCTACGCGAACTCTCCGCGATAGCGCAGGATCAGTCGCGCGGAGATATTCCGTTGGTTGAGTTGGTGACCTCGAAGGGTTCGGTGCTCATCGAACTCTTCGAAGATCACGCGCCCAACACGGTGGGCAACTTCATCGAGCATGTCGAAGCGGGCACATACGCGGGCACCAAGTTTCACCGGCGTTTGCGCGGCTTCGGCGTGCAAGGCGGCGACCCCGCGACCGCCGCGGGTGATGCGGGTGGTCGCTCGACGGGCGGATGGACGGTGCCTGATGAGCTTGATCGCGTCGATCGTCGTGCACCACTCGTCGGCCGCTTGGTGATGGTCAAGCAACCCGCAGCAGAAGCGCCAGATTCGCCGAGGCTCAACAGCGCCGGTTGCCAGTTCATGTTCTTGCTCACGCCGAGTGAGCAACTCGACGGGCAGTACACGGTGTTTGGTCAAGTGCGCGATGGCTGGGAAGTCGCGCGCGCACTCGGAAACGACGATGAGATTCTCTCCGCGCGCGTGGTGGAGAAGCGCGCGCATGACTACAAAGGCGTGCGTCTCACCGAGGAAAAACAAGGCGATTTCAGCATGCCGCGTCTTCCTGGAGCCGCTGCCGCGCGCGCGAGTGAAACTCGTTTCGACCCCGCCACCGCGCCCAAACTGGTGACGCCGACACTCGGCGCCAACGGCAAACAAGAAATCAGTGTTCCTATTACGCCGCCCGCGTCTGCCCCCAAGAAGCCGTGAGATGAGTCCTTGTTCACAATCACAAAACGCATGCGCTTCGTGGCGCATGCGTTTTTTCATAGCGCCGCGCAGGCGTCACGCTTGTGACTTCTCGATGACTGCTCCGGTCGCGGCGTCGTAGCGATAGACGCAGTTCGCTTCTTCTTCGCGCGTGGGCTTGTGACTGCCGTCGCAGAAGGGAAACTTCTTCGAGAGCCCGCAGGCGCAGACGAAGATCGGATTCGCGGAGGGTTCGACCTTGATTGGTCCAGTGGCGTCGAGTTTGACAATGCGGGCCATACGTGTGCTTCCTTACAAGTTGTTGCGAGAGAGGGTTTTGTTCAGCTTGCCAGATCAGCTTCGCCGAGCAGGCGGAAGCCCTTCCGGCGCAGGATCTGACCCGCGAGAGTGTTGTCGTCGGTTGAGAGAACCACCGTGGATTGATCCGAGTCGCGCGCCATGGTGGGATAGGCGAAGTGAATGTTGAGTTCTGCACTCAACAGAAACTTACATAGGTGATGCAGTTGGCGATGATCGCCGAGTTCTGCGACGAGGACGTCGGTTTCGCAGACCGCAAACTTATGTGCGGCAAGAATGCTGCGGGCGGTGGCGGGTTTGTCCACCACCAACCGAATCACGGTGTAGTCAGAACTGTCGAGCAGCGAAATCGCGCGCACCGCCACATCGCCCTCTTCATCGAGGCCGCCGAGCAGTTCGAGCAACTTACCCACGCGATTGTCGAGAAAAATGCTGAAATGCCGCACCATGGGAGGTGCGTAGCCGAGTTCCGTGTCCGCGGGAATCATGCTCATTGAGCGAGCGATGCTAACCGAATCCAACCCATCAATGCATCAGTCGCGTCGATGGATTCATCCCCAGTTTGAAAGCAGTATCGCGAGATCCGCCGCGCCCACGAGGCCGTCTCCATCGAGGTCAGCGCTGCCTGCCACGCCCCATTGCGCGAGTAATGTCGAGAGATCCGCCGCGTCAACCACACCATCGCCGTTGAGGTCGTAGGGATTGGCCGCGACATACATTCCGCTGAGCGTGGTGTTGGTGAGATTCGACGCGAAGGTGATCGTGAGCGCGGTCACACCTGATGGAAGCGAGGCCGCATCAACCACATTCACAATTGGCGCGAGCGAGAGTTGATCGAACTTCACTTGGCTCTTAGCCAGCGCTTGCACGCGACAGGCAAACGTCGCGGTGGTCGCGTCATCCAGAGTGCCTGTCGCCGTCGCCACGCCAGTGGTGCTGTACGCACCGCGCACCAAGAAGTTTGCGTTGGGAAAAGTCGCGCCGCCCGACGCAGTGACGATTGACGACATCGGCGCAGTGGAGTCAATCGTTAATCCTGACACCGCGACATCGAGTGGTTGACAACCGATGAAGGGAAAGCAATAGAGATCAAAGTGAAAGGTCGTATCGGCAGGATCAAGATGCAGCGCATCGATGGTGACCCCGTTCCATGGCGGAGCCGAAGGCGCCAATTGCGCGGAACCGTTGGCGAGAATCGCAATCGTCTTGGTGTCGCTGTCTGAGCTCGTGCCTAACGCGGTGGTGATGGTGATGGTCATCGTGGCAATCATCGACGCGCCCGCAGGCGAACTGACTTGCGCAACGCTGTCGCCGCGCGCATCCGGCGTCAGCAATGTCGCTGCGAGAACCGCCGCACCAATGCTGAAGGCGACGCGGCTGCGATCGCTACGAAATGACAGTGCACACGATGAAACGTTGAGCATGATGAATCCTCTGAGTGGGGAAGTGGTCGCCAAACCGCACAGCGAGGGACGAGAATCGGTACCGCGCAAACAAACGACGCGAAACCGCCAAAGTGTCATTGGCGCAATGAACGGCACGTGCACGCTCGAGCACGCTCGAGCCGATGAGAATGTACTGCGCGTTTAAAGTGAAGCGAATCAAGACCGTGAATTGCCGTGTAATCGTGCGCCTCTAGTACTCTGCGCCGATGAATGCACGAACCGATTTTCGAGCGGTGAATGACACGATGATTGCGCCGCGCTCGTTGCCCACGAGTTGGTGCGCGATGACGCTCTCAAGCGCGCTGGGGTTCGTCTGTTGCAGCGGATTCGCGCAATCAACGCGCATTACGCCGCCGACCGAGGCGGCCATCGCCATAAACACCACCCAAGATGCGACTCAGGACGAGGCGACCAAAGCAGCCTTCAACACCACGCGTTTTGAAGCGATTCTCGATGCGCACGACAACTTTCGTCTCGTCGCCTTTCCTGAGTATGCGCTTCGTCGTGGCGTTGAAACACGCGCGGGTGAACTCACGGATACCTCGCTCATGGGCGTCAAACGTCGCCAAGCGGGACTGACCAACCTGTTGCGCGAATTGAACCAACTCGACAGCACCAAACTCAGCACGAACGATGCGCGCGACTACGCGCTGTTGCAACGCGAACTGCAACTGGGCGTGGATGGATTTCGCTTTGGCGCATGGATGATGCCCGTGAGCGGACGCTCTGGTCCACAGCAAGAAATTCCCCAGATGGGCGAACTGGGAACGTTCGCGGATCTCGATGATTACAACGCGTATGTCTCACGACTCTTGTCCGTGCCGGGAAGTTTGTTGGGCACGGTGGAAGTGTTGCGGGCGGGAATCGCGGAGGGCGTGATGCCGCCGCGCGTCACCGTCGAGCAAGTGCCTTTGCAGATTCGCGCCGCGCGCGTGGGTTTGCGCGATGCGTTGCGCAAACCGTTTGCGAAGATGCCCAAGTCGATTTCCTCAGAGGACACCCAACGCTTGCTCGCCGAGTTTGAGCGATGCCTCGATCCCATCGACACCGTGCTCACCGAGTTTGAGGCCTTTTTCATCGAGGAATATCTGCCTCACTGCCGCGCGACTATTGGCGCAAGCGACATGAAAGACGGCGTCGCGTGGTACGAGTTTCAACTGCAGCTGCATACCACGACCAAACTCACGGCCAAAGAGATTCACGAAACCGGACTGGCCGAAGTCGCGCGTATTCGCAGCGAGATGATGAGTGTGATTGCGCGCACCGATTGGTACAGCGCCGACCCATCGCGCGCGTCGATGGATGCGGACGCACGCTTCGCGGCGTTCATCAACTACTTGCGTACTGATGCGCGCTTCTATTGCACGTCCGCCGAGCAACTGCTCGCGCGTTACCGCGATGTGTGCAAGAAGATCGATCCCAAGTTGCCCGAACTCTTCGCCACTTGCCCGCGACTCACCTACGGCGTGCGCGAGATCCCCCGCTTCATGGCGCCCGCGCAGACCACCGCGTACTACCAACCAGGAAGTCCCCAACGCGGCGAGCCTGGTTGGTTTTACGCGAACACCTACGCGCTTGATCAACGGCCGACGTACGAGTTCATCCCGCTCTCATTGCACGAGGCCGTGCCCGGACATCACTTTCAAATTGCCTTGGCGCAAGAGCTCACGGGAGCGCGCGAGTTTCGCAAAGACCTTGATTCCACGGCATTTGTTGAGGGTTGGGCGCTGTACGCCGAACGACTGGGAATCGAGATGGGCTTCTTCAATGATCCCTACGACGACTTCGGTCGGTTGCTCTACGAGATGTGGCGCGCCTGTCGCTTAGTGGTTGACCCGGGCATTCACGCATTCGGTTGGACGCGAGACGCTGCGATTGAGTTCATGCAACACAACACCGCGTTGAGCGAACTCAACATCGTCAACGAAGTCGACCGCTACATCAGTTGGCCAGGACAAGCGTGCGGCTACAAGATCGGTGAGCTCGCCATTCGTCGTCTGCGCGCGGAAGCAGAACTCGCGTTGGGTGCGCGCTTTGATTTGCGTCGCTTTCACGATGCGGTGCTGCTCCAAGGTCCGTTGCCGCTCGAGCAACTGGAACAAAACGTACATGCATGGATCGACGCCGAGCGCGCGCGAATCGCGACGCAGTGACTTCGCGGCAACGCGGCGACAGCATCGCTTGAGCAGTACGCCGGCGTTGTGAACGCGCGCGGCTCATTCTCTTCACCAAGACAGCACGATCAAGAACGCACCATGTCGACCAACATGCTCACTTCCTCCGCGCGACTGCCGGCACTGCTCAAGCAAGTGTTCGGCTACGACGCGTTTCGTCCGCTGCAACGCGAGATCATGGAAGCGTCGCTGGCGAACATGGATGCCGTCGCCATCTTGCCCACGGGTGCGGGCAAGAGTCTGTGCTATCAACTTCCTGCGTTGGTGCGCGATGGGTTGACCGTCGTGGTCTCACCGCTCATCGCGTTGATGAAGGATCAAGTCGATCAATTGCACGCGGCAGGAGTTGAGGCGACCGCGCTCAACTCGTCGCTGGACGATCGTGAAGCGCGCAAGCGATTGAACGCGCTCGATGCGGGGCGCATCAAGTTGTTGTTCGTCGCGCCTGAACGCTTGGTTTTGCCTGATTTCTTGCGCAGTTTGCAACGTTGGCGCGTCGACGCTTTGGCGGTGGATGAGGCGCACTGCATCAGCGAGTGGGGCCACGACTTTCGTCCCGAGTACCGACGACTGGTGAGCGTGCGCGAAGTGTTGCCCGGCGTGCCCGTGCTCGCGCTCACCGCCACCGCCACGCCGCGCGTGCGCGCCGACATCGTCACGCAACTGAAGCTGATCGATCCGTCGGTATTCGTCGCCAGCTTCAATCGCCCCAATCTCACCTATCGCGTGAAGGCGAAAGAGAAGGCGTCGGCGCAAGTGGTCGAGTTTGTGCGCGCTCGTCCCGACAGTTTGGATGACGCGGGAATCGTCTACTGCCAATCGCGCAAAGGAACCGAATCGATGGCCGCGGCACTGGTGGCCAAGGGCGTTGCGGCGGCGCCCTATCACGCGGGACTTGACCCAGCGATGCGTGCGCGTCATCAAGATGCGTTCTTACGCGACGAGTTGCGCGTCATGTGCGCGACGGTTGCGTTTGGTATGGGCATCAACAAACCCAACGTGCGATTTGTGATTCACGCCGATCTGCCCAAGAACATCGAAGGCTATTACCAAGAGACAGGACGCGCGGGACGCGATGGACTTCCCGCCGAGTGCTTGCTCTTGTACTCGCGCGGTGATGTCGCGAAATATGTGGGATTTCTCGCGGAAATGGAAGACCTCGATGCGCGTCGCGTCGCGCGTGCCCAGCTCGACAAGATGGCTGCGTTCGCCGACAGCGCGCGTTGTCGGCGCGTCGAGTTGCTCGGGTACTTCGGCGAAACGTGGAGTGATGGTCGTTGTGATGCGTGCGACAACTGCATCGATCCGCGCGAGTCGTTCGACGCAACTGTCGATGCCCAAAAGCTTCTCAGTTGCGTGTGGCGCATCGCGCAGAAAGACGGCTTCGGTGTGGGACTGCAACATGTCGCCGATGTGCTCGCGGGAGCCGACACCGAAAAGATTCGTCGTTGGTCGCATGACACGCTCTCGACCTACGGCATCGGCAAGGATCGTCCGCGCGCGGCGTGGCTCTCACTGGGACGACAGTTGTTGCAGTCGGGACATCTCGTGCAAAGCACTGGACAGTTTCCCACCCTGGAGATTTCCGAACTTGGATTTGATGCGTTGCGCTCGCGCGCTGCCGTCATGTTGGTGAAGTCGGTCGTGACCGTCGATGAGTCCGAACTTGGCAGCGACGGCAAATCCAAACGCAAGGGCGCGGTGAAAGCCGGCGCGATCGAGTGCGACGAGCCGCTGTTCGAACGTCTGCGCGTCGTGCGCAAATCGCTCGCCGATGCCCGTGGAGTTCCGCCCTACGTTGTGTTTTCCGATGTTGCGCTGCGGCACATGGCGCGCGCGTATCCCGCAAGCCGCGATGAATTCTTGAGTGTGCCCGGCATCGGCGAGCGCAAATACGCCGACTTTGGCGGTGCTTTTGGCGACGCGATTACGCAGTGGCTCGAGAGTCATGCGCGTGTCGAGTTCGCATCAGTCGACGCGCGTGCCCGAGTCAAGAGTGCGCCCGCGCGCAAAGCGAAAGAGGTCGACGCACTCAACGAAACGACGACGCAGACGCTCGCGCTGTTTCGCGAAGGACACTCGATCGACGAGATCACCCGCGTGCGCGCACTGAGCACTGGCACCATTGAAGGACATCTCATCGCTGCGATTGAATCGGGCGAATCGTTTTCACGCGACCAGTTCATGAGCGCGCAGACGGCACGCGAGATCGACGATGCGTTCGCCTCCGACTCGAGCGGAGGGCTGCGCGTGATCTTCGACCAACTCGAAGGACGCGTGAGCTACGGTTTGTTGCGCATCTCGCTGGCGCTCGAGCAAGTCGCACGGAGATAACCCGAAGCGAAGTTGATGAGTGCGCCGAAGATCCACTGATCGCATCAACGTCTCGCTGCAATCAACCGCGGAAGATAGCGCCGGCCTTCTTGCCCACCAACGCCGCAGCAGTGGCCAAGGCGATACCTAAGAACGCCATCGCCCACACGCCGAGCGCGCTCGCGACACCGGGCCCATCGCCTAAACGTTCCGCGAGCGTGAAGATCGCCTTGGTGATCGGATAGTCGCCTTCGCGCTGCGCCAAGATCAGGCTGTCCGACACTTCGAGCATCGCGAAGCAGAACGCGAGAATCGCACCCGCTGCAAGATTGGCGGCGAGCAGAGGCAACACGATCTTGCGCATGACGCGCCAACGCGAAGCTCCGACGTTGTAGCCCGCCTCTTCGAGCGCGACTGATGTTTGTTCAAGGCCCGCCGCAGCGGCACGCACGACATAAGGAAGACGGCGCACGGCATACGCGAGAATCAAAAACGGAATCGGATTGGGCATCGGTCCGAGGATGTCACCAACAAACTTGAGCGGCGCGTTCATCGCCCAACTACTCAAATCTGCGGGCAAAAGCGCAAATATCGAAGCGACCCACTGCGGAGGCGTGCCGTTGAACGGCCATCGCAAACTCGCGGCGACCAGACCAAACGCGAACACCAAGCCAGGCACAGCGAGCGGCAACATCACCATCGCGTCCAGCAGACCGCGGCCCCACACGGTTCCGCGCACGAGCAATCGCGCCACAAACAATCCCACGATGCAATCGAGAATGGTGGCGATTCCTGCGAAGAGAATCGAGTTGCGCACGGCGCCCGCACTGAGCGGATGCGTGAGTGCTTGCACCATGTGATTGTCGGTCACGCTGCTAGGCAGAATCGTTCCGTACCACTGGCCGTTGGCGGCGAAGGCGGTTCCGATCACCCCGATGTGCGGCAAGAGCGCGACACATGAAACGCACGCGAAGAACATGGTGGCGAGCAACGCGTGTGACGAGGTGAGCCGCTTCGGTCCCGCGCCCGCACTCGCCTTGGCCAACATCGCGTGACCTTTGCCGCCGAGAAAAAATCGTCCGATGGTGTACGCCAATATCGACGAGGCCAACATCACTGCAGTGAGCGCGTAAGGACTGCGCGACGCTTCCATCTCTTTGATGCCGTTGAAGATCTGCACTGGCGTCGTCTTAGAAAACTCCATCATGAGCGGAGTGCCTAGCTCAGTGAAGCTCCACACAAACACGATGGTGCCGCCGGCGAACAATCCTGGACGAATCAGCGGCAGCGTGATCTTGAAGAACCTGCGCCATTTGCCTGCGCCGACATTGATCGCGGCCTCTTCCATCGCGGGATCGAGATTCGCCACCGCGGCCACGAGATTGAGATAGAGAATCGGATAGAGCGCGATCGCTTCGAGCACGATGATGAGCCAGAAGCCTCCGTGGCCGAGGAAATCAATCGGTGAAGAGACCACGTGCAGATCGAGCAAGAACGCATTGATCGCGCCTTCGCGCCCGAGCAGCTGCTTCATGCCGATTGCGCCGACAAATGGCGGCAGGATCAGCGGCGCCAAGATGAGCGTAGAGAGCAGTGGTTTGCCGGGAAACGTCGTGCGCGCGGAGAGCATGGCCAACGGCAGCGCAATGCACACTGCGATGGAAGTCGTTCCGCATGCGATGAGAAACGCGTTGAGCAATCCGTCGCGCAACACAGGATCGCGAAACACATTGACCACGTGAAACAGCGTGAGCGAGCCGTCATCAGCGACGAACGCGCTCGCGACTCCGAGCCAAATTGGATAGAGCAGCGGCACGCCCACGAGGAGGAGCAACACCACAAGCCAGATTCGCTGAGTCGACGGACGCATCAGGAGCGGATGCTAACCAACTGCGTCGGTGGCACTCAACTCAGCCGCGAGTCTCAACTCCATGCGGTGAGGAAAATGGACAAGTCTGCGGCATCAACGATGCGATCACCGTTGAGATCAGCAAGTCCGTTGCTGCCCCACTGAGAGAGCATGATCGCAAGGTCTGCGGCGCCGACGAAACCATCGCCATCAAGGTCTGGCGTGGGCACAGTGTCGGGGAGATACCACGCGAGCACGACGGGCAACGCGGTCTGGGTGCCAGCTTTGCGCACCAATTCGACGGCGTAATCACCCGAAGCGAGATCGCGCAAGTAGAGGTGTTCGACGTTGTCGACGCTGCTCAAACTCTCGACATTTCCCGAGGAAAACGCGGAAATCCCTCCGTCGCCCACCAACGATGTGGGCACGCCGTTGACCAACTTCCACAGTCGCAGATCAAAGTCTTGCAACGTCCACGTCGTGAAACCGGTGATCACCGAACGATGCCACGAAGCCAAGAAACTCGCCTCATCGACGCGGCTGTGCACGCGAAATGTCCAGAAGGTGCTCGAGCCCGATGCCGCGCTGGCGATGTAGTCAAAGCCGCGATGGATGGCGAAGCTCGACGGGTTGGGCGCGCTGAATCCATTGGTTTCGCCCGCAGTAAAAATCATGTGCGCGCGATCAACGTTAAGCAAGTCCGCGCCGTAGAGCGGGTCGAGCGGAGTGATGGTCGAACCACGGGTCGGGCCACTGGTCGCAGCACCGTTACTCCACGCGGCGCGGTGCGTCGTGCCCGCCATCATCGCGGTCTTGATCGTGAGTGACTTGTTCGCGTTGGGATTGCCCGCGATCGCAGGATGACTGTCGGCGGTGTCGAAGAGCAGCGCTGCGGCGGCGCCCACTACTGGCGTCGAGAAACTCGTGAACGCGCCAGGCGCAACGATGTCTGGCTTGCGGCGATTTT
This sequence comes from Planctomycetota bacterium, assembly GCA_003671025.1. Taxonomy (GTDB): domain Bacteria; phylum Planctomycetota; class Phycisphaerae; order Phycisphaerales; family SM1A02; genus QWPT01. The sequence continues at coordinate 32,052 of QWPW01000008.1, read as the reverse complement.
GTCCGTCAATACCTGCGGGAGTCAGACTGTTGCTGTGGCCACCATTCATGAGCCCAACGCTGACGCTGTTGTAGGCGTACGAAAGCAGCGGCTGCCCCACGCTGCCCGCACCGTTGTTGGTGCCTGCGGCGATGAACAGATTGTCGCGCGTCACTGTGAAGTCCAGTCGGCGCAGTCCATCGTTGTCGTTCGCGGCAGAGCCGAACGAACCGATCCACGAGTGATTGAAAACTTTCACGCCTGCAGGAGGCGTCGCCGGAGCAGTCGCGCCTTGGCCCACGCGCAAGTACGCCGCGGCCACCCACAGATTCACATTCCACGCCGACACGTTTGTGACGCCGGGCGCGCACGACAACGTGTTGCCGTAAAGCATGCGACCAACTTCGGTCGCGTGTGAGCTCGCAGGCGCTGCGCCCGAGAGAATGCTGAAGGTTGTTCCTGCGAACTCGGCGAGGGTGACATCGGGCGCGTACGCACCGGTGGTCGAGTTTTCCACGGCCTCACATTGACCGATGCCGATGCCCGCGCCTGTTGGTGCCGAAGCGCCCAGACGCGCGAGCAGATCGGTGTACTTGATGTCGCTCAAAGTGTCGGCTGAAACAAACGCGACGGTAAATGTTGGCGCAACAGATGCAGCAACGAGAACGGTGACGAGTGAGCGGGCGCGGTGAGTCAGCATCTGGGGCGCGGTTCCTGTTTCAAGTTCTTGTGACGTTCTTGTCACGCGAGTGATTCGAAGGTGAGTCGAAGGTGATTCAAAGCTGATTCAAAGCTGATTCAAAGCTGATTCAAGCGTGATTCAAGCGTGATTCAAATGCGGTGATCAATGTTCGCGACGCGAGTGGAATGACAAGCAGATTACGGTAGCTGTCACTTCGCGAGTCGATGCGGCGAAGTTCGCATAAATGTGCAACCGATGTTCACGTTCGCACGCAGCCAGCGATGGATGCCGCGAACCCTTCGATCGTGACACCAAAAATCTAACACGCAAGCGCGCGTAAGCAAGACACAACCCGCGAATTGGGCGATCGCCACTGTGGGCAATTCACTTTGGATGAGCGGCCTCAGACGCACTCGAGCCCGCTTGACTCGACTCCGCCCCCGCCGAGATCACTGGCTCCGACCGCTCACGCGGACTGGCGACCTCATCGAGAATACGAACCTCGACCCGGGCGTTTCGTGCATCTGCCGCGGCATCGGTAGGAAATGGATCGACGCGCTCACCGCTTCCGGCCGCGACCAGACGCATGCGCCACCAGTCGACACCTCCCGCCGCGAGTCGACGCGCAGCTTCGACAGCGCGATCGAGTGCGAGAACCATCGCCTTATCAGGCTCACCGTAATTTTCGCTCGCGCCAACATGGCCACGCACTTCGATCACCATCGACTGCCCACGCAACTGTCGCGCGAGGTCGTCGAGCGTCTTCGCCGCGTCATCCGAGAGCGCATCCGATCGCGGCGCGAAGGCCACGCTGGTGCCATGTCCAAAGTGATCGCTCGGACGCACGCTTTGCACGTTCTGATCTTTGCCCTTCGTTCCCGCATCCTTACTTTCGCCCGCGCCTTGATAGCGCTCCGAGAGAATGCGTTGAATGAGCAGTTGATCTTTGGGATCAGTAGACGTGATGTCGACTTCGTTGTGAAACGCTTTGCGCAGCGCAATCGCGAAGTCAATCATGTCGGGCTCGTTGGCCACACCTTCGTCCTGCTCACCGCCACCACCAGCATTGCCGCCCTTGGGCTGCGAGTTGAGCGCGAACAGAATCACGAAGAATCCCATCATGAGCATGACCATGTCGGCGAACGAGATGAGCCACTCGGGCGCGCCTTCATGCTCTTCACCGTGACCACCGCCGCCATGACCACCGCCGTGGCTCTTGTGCTTTTTCTTGTGGCCGTCGTCACCACCGCCACCACCGTGGCCGTGGCCCTGGTCCTTCTTGCCTTTTGCGTCATGCTTTGCGTCGGACATGGTTCATTCTCTCGATATGCGCAATCGTGATTGCGCGTGCCACGGGGTCACTGTGAACTCGCGTGTTTCCGCAGGATTTCCGCCATGTTTACGCGGCCATCTTGAGTCCACGGCGCACCGTGTTGGGAATGAACGCGAGCATCTTCTCTTGCGTCGCACGTGGATTGTCGCCCGCTTGAATCGAAAGAATTCCTTGCAGCATCATTTCGCGGCTGAGGATTTCTTCGCTCGAACGAAGCGCAAGCTTGTCACCCATCGGACCGGCAACTGCGTTCGCCAGCACCGTGCCGTACATGGTCGCGACGACGGCGATGGCCAACATGTGACCGAGCGTTTGAATGTCACCACCGAGGTTGCCGAACATTCCGACTTGACCAATGAGCGTGGCCACCAGGCCGTAGCCCGGCGCGTACACCTTGATGATGTCGAAGAATTTCTTGCCCGCCTTGTGACGCTCTTGCATCGCCATCACTTCGAGGCGCAAAGTGGTCTCGATGATTTCTTCATCGGTGCCGTCCACCGCCATACGCAGTCCCTTGGAGAGGAACGGGTCGTCGATCTTTTCGATTTCGTTCTCAAGCGCCAAGATGCCGTCGCGACGAGCCTTGTCCGAGAGCGAGCTCATCAACTTCACGGTGTCCAGCGCGCTCAGTCCCTTGTTGAACAAGAAACGCTTCACATAGCCAGGCACGCACTTAAGGTTTTCAATGGGCATGGCCATGAGCAACACGGAAACCGTGCCACCGCCGACCATGATGAAGCCCTTCTCGGAATAGAACATCTCGAAGTGACCGTGCGACGCCATGTACATCACGAGGACGCAGGCGACGATGCCAATGAGACTTCCGACAACGCTTGCTTTATCCATGACTCGCGCTCCTGTGCGACCGCTGGCGTCGCGATGGGTCCGCCGCTGCGCTCGAGGTCGAGCGCGTGGAACTGGTGGATCCCGCCGCGAGATCGACAGAATCCGCGCCGTTCATCCCGCCGACCTGTGCGAGTTGCGGATGGAGCGGCCGTCTGTAACGGTTGGGAGAGCGCGAGCCGTGCGATTCCCGTTCTCGGACGGCACGCAACAACTGATGCCTCTATCCTCGCGATTGTTGTCCGGCGGGTCATCTCCTCATTTCTTTGTCGAGTGCCTGTCCTATGACTGTTTGTTGAGTGCCTGTCCTATTGCCGGTCCCATCTGCGTGAAGTGCCTGTCCCATGACTGATTCCGTGTCCCCCGTGCGTCCCATTGCCTCGCGCCCGTTGGTGGTCATCGCCGAGCACCTGAGCGATGAAGCGTCTGATTGGCTGGCGCATCACTGCGAGGTGATTCATGCGGCCGTCGAGGATGCGCGATTCATCGATGCCGCGCACGACGTGCAAGCGCTGGTCGTTCGTACCTACACGCAAGTGGACGAGGCACTGCTCGCACTGCTTCCTCAACTCAAAGTGGTTGGTCGCGCCGGTGTTGGCTTGGAAAACATCGATCTCGCCGCGTGCAAGAAGCGTGGCATCGTCGTCGTCTCAACACCTGACGCGAACACGCAAGCGGTGGTCGAATACGTTTTATGTTTGCTGTGCGACGCGCTGCGACCGCGCGTGTTTCTCGAATGCGCTGTCGACAAGACCGAATGGGATGAGCTGCGTCAAGAAGTCGTGGGCTTGTGGCAGATGGATGAGATGGTGCTCGGAATTCTCGGCATGGGTCGCGTGGGAAAGCGCGTGGCGCAAGTCGCGCGCGCGATCGGCTTTCGCGTGCTCTATCACGACATCGTTGCGATTCCGTTTGCAGAGTGCCACGGCGCCGAGTGCGTGAGTCTGCATGATTTGTTTGCGCACAGCGATGTGCTGAGCATTCACATCGATGGAGGCGCAGCCAACAACGGATTCGTGAGCGCCGCGCTGTTGGCACAACTGCACACCGACGCGATTCTGATCAACACCGCGCGCGGCAACGTCATCGATCACCACGCGCTCGCGGTGTGGCTGCGCGCGAATCCCGCCGGGAGCGCGCTTCTCGACGTGCACAGTCCTGAGCCGTTTGTTGCGGGGAATCCGCTCATCGCGCTGCCCAACGCGCACCTCGCGCCGCATCTCGCCAGCCGAACCGTGACTGCGATGAACAACATGAGTTGGGTGGTGCGCGATGTCGCCGAAGTGCTGCAAGGACGCACGCCGAAGTTTCCTTGCGCGTGAGAAGTCAGTAGTGGATGTGTTCCACTCAACCCTTGCGTGTCAACACTTGCGTCAACCGTTGCGCGTCAACTCTTGCGTTTTCCCAGCGTTCCGTTGGCGCCGAGTTCTTCGGCGATGCGCAGCAATTGGTTGTACTTCGCAGTGCGATCACTGCGGCACGGCGCGCCAGTCTTGATCTGTCCGCAGTTGGTGGCCACCGCAATGTCCGCGATGGTCGCGTCTTCGGTTTCGCCGGAACGATGCGAGAGAATCGCGCGATAGCCATTGCGATGCGCGAGGTTCACCGCTGCGAATGTTTCGCTGAGCGTTCCAATCTGATTGACCTTCACCAAGATCGCGTTGCCACATCCTTGATCAATGCCTTGCTGCAAGAACTTGGGATTGGTGACGAAGAGATCGTCGCCCACAAGTTGCACCTTGGAGCCGAGTCGCTGCGTGAGTTTTTTCCATCCCGACCAATCGTCTTCGGCGAGGCCGTCTTCGATTGAGTGAATGGGAAACTTCGCGCACCAACTCGCCCACAGATCGATGATCTCGTCGCTTGTTGCGACATAGTCCGGACGCGATTTGAAAAAGCGGTATCCAACTTTGCCCACCGCTTTCGCTTCGTTAGCCAGTTCGCTCATTGCGGGATCGAGTGCGAAGAACACTTGTTCGCCGAGTTTGTAGCCCGCCTTCTCGACTGCCAGCGACATGAGTTCGAGCGCTTCGTCGTTGCTCTTGAGGTTGGGCGCGAATCCGCCCTCATCGCCCACCGCCGTCGAAAGATGCTTGTCGTGCAGCACTTTGCGCAATGCGTGATAGCACTCGACGCCGCAGCGCAGCGACTCTTCGAAATCAAAGAAGCCCCACGGTTGAATCATGAACTCCTGAAAGTCCACGGTGTTGTCCGCGTGCTTTCCACCGTTGAGGATGTTGAGCATGGGCACGGGAAGCGTCTTCGCCGCGACGCCGCCGAGATAGCGATAGAGCGGCTGCCGTGTCGCCGCCGCCGCCGCGTGCGCCACTGCGAGCGAGACGGCGAGCGTTGCATTGGCGCCGAGACGCGATTTGTTTTCCGTGCCATCGAGCTCGAGCAACACCGTGTCGAGACCTTCTTGATCGGTCGCATCAAAGCCGAAGATCGCCGGCGCAATCTCGTCGTTCACATGGCCGACCGCAATCTGCACGCCCTTGCCTTGCCAACGCGAAGGATCGCCATCGCGCAGTTCCACCGCTTCATGTTCGCCCGTCGATGCGCCTGAGGGAACCGCCGCACGTCCACCCGCTCCGCCTTGAAGCACGACTTCCGCTTCGAGTGTGGGATTACCGCGAGAGTCGAGAATCTGGCGCGCGTGAACGGATTCGATCGTAAAAGTCATCAGGTCTTCCTCATCCAAAGTGTTCGAATGTTGTGTTGTCGAATGTTGTGCTAGCGAATGTTCGTGGTCGAGCGTGCCTCGCCGAAAGTCACGCGACTCCACTCATGCGTAGGAATGCAAACCGGTGATCACGAAGTTGATCACAATCCAGTTGAAGAGCATCACTGCCGCGCCCACCACTGAGAGCACCGCAGTCCAGTATCCCTTGTCCTTGACCTTGTGTCGCACATGAACCAAGAGCGCGAAGACGATGAACGTGTTGAGCGCGAAGACTTCTTTGGGATCCCAGCCCCACGGTCGTCCCCATGAATGGTCGGCCCAAATCGCGCCCATGATGATGCCGGTCCACAGCAGGACGAACGAAATCTCCATGAGCACCATGGTGACTCCATCGAGAATCTCGCCCCACTGTGCACGTCCTGGCGACATGAGTTCTTCGCCGTGATTTCCCGTGAGAATGAGACTTCCCGCGCCACCAACGCGCGCGAATGTCGCAGCACCGCCGAGGGCGCGATGCCCCAAGTAGAGCGCGCCTGACACCGCGGCCATGAAGATCAACACGTAGCTAAAGATGATCACGTTGGTGTGGATGTACAGCCACACATCGTGAAGCACAGGCATCATGTTGCCGATGTTGGGATTGAGATGCACGGGCAAGAAATATGCGGCCATCAATGCGACCATCGCCGTCACCGCGCCGCCTAACGCGAAGAGACTTGCCATCGCGGTGCGACGAACGAAGCACTCGATCACGACGGCGCCGACGCAGCCAAACCATGCCGACGTCGTCACCGCTTCGAACATGTTGGAGTTAGGCCAGCGCGACGAGATGTACCAGCGCAACACGACGGCGCTGGTGTGCAACAACAACGCCACCGCGAAGATGCCCAAGCCAATTTGCCGCGCGCGTGGCCACTTCCACACGAATCCCAGCAGCAAGAACACCACCGCGCCGAGGTACACCAACCACACTTTGGTCATGTGTCCGTTGGCGAAATACCAGTGCTCCCAGGCGAGTCGGTTTTGATCGGGATAGTTGACGACATCAATCTTGGGAAGTTGCTGCGACAATGCGAGCACTGCGGCGTTCACACCGGCAGCATCTTCGCGCAGCCACGAACGCACCATCGCGCGCCACGCATCGCCCACTTGCGCAATCTGCTCGGCGGTGAGATCTGCAGGCGGCTCTTCCTTCGCGGCGAGGAGCAGCATCGATCCCGGCACTGATTCTTTGCCTTCTGCAAACATGACTTCGGCAATGCCGTGCCACGGCGCAAACGCATTGCCGTCTCCGCGTGGAACGATGAGCAATCGACCCAACAGCGAGCGCGGATCTTTCACGCGCATCGCCGAGTCAATCGCATCGACAACTTTGGCAGTGCGAATGAGATCGCTCTGCATCTGACGCAGCACCTTCAACACCGCGGGCTTGGCGATGAGCGTCTCCGAGATGAGACCACTCGAGGCAAATCCCCTCATGCGCGATTGCATCGACTCCGAGTCATCGCCCGCAAGCACCGCATCGGAAATCATGGCGCGCGCTGGACCGCCTTTCACGTAAATCACATCCGCGTCGCGATAGGCATCGGGACGAAACAACATGTCGAAGTAGGTGAAGAGCTGGGTTTGTCCCGCGATCTTGCGCGGTCCGCTCACGAAGCCCATCATCTCGTTGGCGTAACTGGAGAGACTCTTGAGTCGGCCATCGCTTTGAATCGCGACGGTTCCCAGTGGCGCGAGATCGACTTCTTGCGCGAAGGTCTTCGCGTCGAGTTGTGGCTGCGCGTGCGCGTGCGTCGCATTCAACAGAATGGACAACGCCAACACGGCGATGCAGCATGACCAACGCTGAATATGAGCGACGCGAGCGTTCACAGGGACGACGCGTGAAGTGGAGCGCATCATTTGGCGAATCATGGAGACACCTTCCTTGCGCCGGCCTTCGCATCGGAGCGCTTGTTGTTCGATGAACCGTTCTTCACGCCCAGTCCCGCGAGCACCTCGTCTTGACGGCGGCGCTTCAAGACGGGCTTCACATAGAACGCATAAATCATGCCCGACACTGCGATGCAACAGCCAAGCAATTGCACATACACGCCGTTGCGATTTCCCACGCCGAGGACGGTGTAGTTGAAGCCTTGACTAGGGGTTTCCCCCTCTTCACGACTGTCTTCTGGTGGATCCCACTGCGCTTGGAAGTACCACAGACCATCGTGCTCGATGGGATTGTTGACACTCACTTCAACAGGCGCGCTCCAACCCGAGTTGGTCGCGGTTGAGTCTGCGCCAGCGGCCGCGTCACGAAAGCGGACGCGACTTGTGTAGTCGCGAATACTTCCCTGCGCGCCAGTAAATCCACCGACATGCGAAGTGAGTACGAATTCATCGAGCGCCACCCGTGTGTTGAGCGGCAACCGTTGACGCGAGAACAACACCTCGATGACCTGACCATCGGCGAGGGTCACCGAGCGCGGTTGATAGGGCGAGCGACGCAGCACTTCACGCGTCGAATCAGAAACCCAACGATTGAAGGGAATCCACTGCGCGCGCGCGCCGGGCGCTTCGAGTTGGATCAAGGCAAACATTTCCATCGCGTCGCGTTGGCGTTCTTCGCGCGGAATCACCAGCGGCTTGTTCTCGAGCACCGCGTGCAACATGAGATCTTCCACGGTAACGATCACGCCGCTGGCCACTGGCGCGGGCTTGCCTTCGCTGATCTCTTGCACATTCGCCTCAGCACCACCGAGCGCACTCACCATGCGCAAGCGCCCTTGTTCTGGTCCATGCACCAGCGTGACCAACGCCAGTCCGTTGCCTGGTTCGTAGCGCACTTCAATCGACTCATCTTCAAGCTTCGGTGCGCCGTGTGCATCAGATGCATCAGGGGCAACCACATCGCGCGTCAAGGTTGGATCAGAAAACACCCAACGACGGAACACGCCCTTGGGGGTACGCACTTCGAGAATAGCCAGCGAAACAGAGGCGTTTCCAATCGGCACATCGTCGCGCACATTCACCACCCGATAGGCATAGGCCGCTTTGCCCTCGACGCCGCTGCCATTGATTTCAACAAACGGAGCGTCTGGATTTGCCGCCGCGACGTCGCGAATTTCCTCGCGAATCTCGATGTTTTGTGAGGGAATCGAAATGATCAACGATGGCTGTTTGAGAATCGGCGCGAGCGCTGCTTCGTCGGTGATTTCGGTGAAGCGCAGCACGCCACCATCGGCGCGCGAGAGTTCCGGGTCACGCGCCACCAAGCGATAGTCGCCGCGTTGACCGCGATCATCGGTGACGGTGACGAAGGCGACAGGATTCTCCGCGCTGCCTTCGGGTCCTTCGACGTAGCGACTGCGCATGACGGCGTAGCGGAGATACCCAGTCACGCGAAAGTCGACATCGGCGCAGGGATCCGCGGGGTCGGTCGCGGGAATAGGAATGTCAATCGCATGCAGCGGCAGCAGCTCTTGTCCGCCGACTTGGAACACTGCGTCGCGACTTGCAACATAGTCGTTGTACAACGGCAGTCCATCGATGCGTCGCTCGGTCCATGTCGCGGCGCCAGGCTTGCGCACATAGAGCGCCCACGATTTCGCCAACTCGTTGCGCAAGTAAAACCATTGCTGCGGCTCATAGTCGAGCGTGAGTGAGAGCGCATCGTCAAAGATAGGCTTGCCCAACTCTTTGACTGCGCGCTTCACTGGTTGCTTGGAGTCACCAGTGAGAATGAGATCCTCGGTGAACTCGGGATATCCGTCGAGCAACTGGCGCATGAAACGTTTGCCATCGCGTTCGATGGCCACGGTCACGCTGTACACCCGCTTGCCTTTGTCGACACCTGAGAGCAACTCCCACGCGGGATCGATCGAAGTGACCTCGTAGGAAATCGGGGTTTTTCCGCCGATTTCCGCGCGAATTCCAGGGCTGGCGAGAAAGTCGATCGTCTCTTGTTGAGACGTTCCATCAGGCGCGATGGTGGAATACGTCGCGATGATTTTTCGTCGCGCGACTGGAGCATCGCCTTCGACCTTGGTGGTGAAGTAGTAAAACGATCCACCGATCAACACGAGAATTCCCGTGTGAATCAGCCACACGCCGTAGTTCACCGGCTTGAATGGAATGCGACGCAGCGTGGTGACCACGATGTTGATGCTGATGAGAATCATCAGCGTGCTGAAGGGCCACCAGTGGAACCACTCGAACTCGGTCATCTCGAGACCGCGCCATTGCCGCAGCTGATCATGCGCCCAGAAGTCGCTCGAAAAGATGTTCCAACTCGTCATGCTCAATCGATCGGGATAGAGCACGCCCGCAGAACCAATCGACGAGTAGATGAACAGCAGCACCAAGAGCACGATGCCTAGGCGGACGTTGGAGAAGAGATCGAAGCAGCGGCCGACGATTCCTCGGTGCCACCACATCGGGACAGCAACAACTTCGGCGGTGCGGGGCGTGGTCGAAACAGTCTTGGCTGCGGGTGGCTTTTGCATAGGAATCAGTGGAACTACTGAGGTCGTTCGAGCCTTTCGATGCTACGCGAGGATAGCCCTCGGTGGAGTTGCGCGGCGATCCTGCACCGAATCATGCGCCGATCAATCCGCCCACATGATCAGGTGCTTCGCGCAACCAATAAGGCGGACCTGCCGCGCTATCATCGCCACCCTCACTTCCGTGTCATCCGACTTCATATCCGACTTTGTTTAGGTGCTCTCAATGCTCAACACGACATCGTTCTTGCTCGCGCTCTCGCTCACTTCTTCGATCGTTCTCGGCGCATCTGCGCAAGATGGGACTGCGCCCGCGAAAGCGCCCGCAACCACTGCGCCCGCAGCCGAGAAGACACCCGCCGCAGAAAGCATCGAATACGCGATTCTCTCGACCACCAAAGGTCCAATCTTGATTGAGCTTGATCGCGCCAAGGCGCCGATCTCCGTCGAGAACTTCGTGAGCTACATCAAGAGCGGACACTTCGACAACACCGTGTTCCATCGCGTGATGCCTGGCTTCGTCATTCAAGGTGGCGGATTCAACGCCGACGGCGTGCAGAAATCCACGCAAGCCCCGATCAAGAACGAAGGCAAGAACGGGCTCAAGAATTCGCGCGGCACGCTTTCGATGGCGCGCACTCCCGATCCCAACAGCGCCACCAGCCAGTTTTTCATCAGCCTCAAAGACAACGACATGCTTGATGCCTCACCAGCGACAGGCGCGGGCTACGCCGTGTTTGGCAAGGTGTTGGTGGGCATGAAAGTCGTCGACGAGATTGCGAAAGTGAAGACGGGTGTCAAGCACGGCATGAGCGACTGGCCGACCGCGGATGTACTGCTGACCAAAGTGGTGATGGTCTCCAAGGCCGACGCGGACAAGCTCATCGAAGCGTCGAAAGCCCCCGCCGCTGCGCCAACAACTCCCGCTGCTGCGCCAACTGCTCCCGCCACCAAGTAAGCGCAACAACGCGCGTCTATCGATTCGGCCGCCTGGTTCCACTGCAAAGGGAAACTCATGACCACGCTTCGCATGTACGACGGTGACGGTGATCGACTGCTCGAAGTTTCTCCGTCGCAGCCACAAGTACGTTTGCTTCCCGCGGGCGATCCGCATTCGGTCACGGGTCGTCCGCGCATTCGTTTGTTGTGGGGACATCACATCCTCGATGATCTTGTTGCGGGGCGATATCGCACGGTGATTTGTGGCATCAACGATGTCGACAATTCCAAGGGCGTGGTCGCGGAGCTGTTGCGTTTGGTTCCGGGTTCGCAGTGGTCGCTCTCGAGCGCGACCAGTTACGCGCGCGTGTTTCGCGATGCCATCAGTCTGCATGCGAAAGAGGATCGCGAGCCGTATGTGCTCAAGTTTGATTTGGATCGACTGCTGATTCTTGCGTTGCTGCGTCCGCGCGGACGTGATCACTTCACGCTCGAAGATTTGTATCGCGGCTTTCGTACCGCGCAATCGATGCTTGATGGTCGACGCGATCGACAGCCCGTGGCCACGGTGAGTTTCATCGGGGCCAAGTCGAATCGCGCCGTGGATCACGAAGGACGCGAGCCTTCGCTCGAAGCGGTGCTGCGTGCGATGCACAGCGCGGGATTTGAAGGCGATCTCTATCCACCGCCATCGGCGTGGGAAACATCGGCCGTTGGCGCATACGCAGCGTTTCCATTTCCGGAATCGCTGGCGCGCGCGCGTGACGGATCGAGTTGAGCGAACGCTGACTTAAAAAACAAAGACGCTGGGCGCACGAGACTCTCGTGCGCCCAGCGTTTTTAGTTGCGTGAGCTCGTCGAGTCACTCAGATATCAAACTGAATTCCCTGCGCGAGCGGCAATTCCTTCGACCAATTAATGGTGCAGGTTTGTCGACGCATGTATTGGCGCCAACTGTCGCTGCCGCTTTCGCGTCCGCCGCCGGTGTCTTTCTCGCCGCCGAACGCTCCGCCGATTTCCGCGCCTGATGTACCGATGTTCACATTCGCGATACCGCAGTCGGAGCCTTCGCTCGAAAGGAATCGCTCGGCGTGGCGCATGTTGAGCGTAAAGATCGCGCTCGACAATCCTTGATCGACGCTGTTCTGAATCTCCATCGCTTCATCGAGATTCGACACCGAGTAGACGTAGAGAATCGGCGCGAAAGTTTCGTCGTTGCAAATCTTCGGGCGCGCGCCGCGAGGAACGCGATAGAGCGTGGGCTCGACGAAATTGCCTGGTTTCCCTTTGAATCGTTCGATTCCGCGCACTCCACCCGCGAGCAGCGTGCATCCTTCGCGCTCCGCCTCGACACACGCGTGACGCATTCCCGCCACGGCCGTCGCGCTGATGAGCGGACCCATGAGCGTTCCTGCAATCAACGGATCGCCAACTGGCACCGCTTGATACGCCTTCGTCAAACGCGCGCAAAGATCATCGACCACCGCTTCATGCACCAGCAAGCGACGCGTCGAAGTGCAACGTTGTCCCGCAGTACCCACCGCGCCAAACACGACTGCGCGCGCGACGAGATCCATGTCTGCATCGTCCATCACGATGATTGCGTTGTTGCCGCCGAGTTCGAGCAGCGCGCGGCCGAGTCGTTGCGCAACCACTGAGCCCACGGCACGACCCATGCGGCACGATCCCGTTGCCGAGATCAATGGCAAGCGCCGATCAGCCACCATCGGCTCGCTCACTTCTGCGTCGGTGCCGATGATCAAGGGAAACAAATCCGCGGGATCAATGCCATCGTCGAATTGATTCGGTCGCCACACTTCTTGAGTTCGCAGCACATTCGCGCACACATGGGTGGTCGCGACCGCCACCAACGGCGTCAACAACGACGGCTTCCAAATGCACGCATCGCCGCACACTGCGGCCAACATCGCGTTCCACGCCCACACTGCGTTGGGGAAATTGAAGGCGGTAATGATGCCGATGGTTCCCAGCGGATGCCACTGTTCATACATGCGGTGACCCGGTCGCTCCGAGTGCATAGTGAGCCCATACAACTGTCGCGAGAGTCCCACTGCGAAGTCGGCGATGTCGATTGACTCTTGCACTTCGCCCAGACCCTCGGCGCGCAACTTGCCCATCTCGAGCGCAACTAATTCGCCCAGCGGTTCCTTGACATCGCGCAGCGCGTTGCCCATGAGACGCACGACTTCACCGCGCTTTGGCGCAGGAAGTTGACGCCACGATGCTTGCGCACGAGTTGCGCGCAGCACCGCTGATTCGTAGTCCGCGCGCGATTGCAATCGAACCGCGGCGATGGCTTTGCCCGTGGCGGGATTGTCGCTCGTGACTGAATTCGCCGTACCTGGCGCACACAATCGTGGATCGTTGTCAAGTCCAAGCCGAGAAAGAAGTGGGTGCATAGTTGTGCTCATTCTCGGCGCAGGATAGCGAAGGAGCATCGCTGTCCACACGAACATCGACTCGTCGCGGTAATCCCTCTGACGACCAATCGGGACATTCATCGCTCGCGGGTGCGACCTCACCGCAATCAGCATTGGTCATGCTGCATTCGTCTATCATTCGCGCCCTATGCCGCTCGATCGAACTCAAATTGCGCAACGCGCCGCGCAAGAACTCCGCGATGGTTTCTATGTAAACCTCGGGATCGGAATGCCCACCCTGGTCGCCAACTATGTCCCCTCAGGGATGACCGTATGGCTGCAATCCGAAAACGGCTTACTGGGCATGGGACCATTTCCTTACGACGATGAAGTCGACGCCGATCTCATCAACGCGGGCAAGCAAACGGTGACCGGAGTCGCAGGGCATTCGTACTTTTCCAGCGCCGACAGTTTCGCGATGATTCGCGGCGGACACATTGATCTCGCCATCCTCGGCGCCATGGAAGTTTCGCAAGAGGGCGACATCGCCAACTGGATGATCCCCGGCAAACTCGTCAAAGGCATGGGCGGCGCGATGGATCTGGTCGCGGGCGTGAAGCGCGTGGTGGTGATGATGGAACACGCGAACAAACGCGGCGAGTCGAAGATCATTCCCCAGTGCACGCTTCCGCTCACCGGTCGCCGTTGTATTGACATGGTGATCACCGAACTGTGCGTGCTCGAGATGGACAAGTCCAATCCAAGTCATCATCGCTTCGTGCTCAAAGAACTCGCGCCCGGTGTCTCTGTCGAAGAAGTGCTGGCCAAGACTACTGCAGAAATTTTTGTACCCGATCACGTCGGGACAGTCGGAGTTGTTTCGTGTTGCTAACTGCTCGTGATCTCTCGAAATCCCACGGTTTACGCGAACTTTTCTCTGGAGTGTGCCTCTCGATCGATGAGGGCGAACGCATCGGCATGATCGGGCCAAACGGCTCGGGCAAGTCGACGCTGTTACGCATGCTGGCCTCGCGTGAAGAGCCCGATGACGGACTCATTCGCGCGCCACGTGGAACCGTCACGGTCTATGTTCCGCAGCGCGATGACTTCGGTGCGGGCATCACTCCGCGCGCCGCGTGCGCCTCGGCGGCGATGGGTTGCGCGAGTGTTCATGGCGATATTCATGAGGCCGAAGTTCTCGCCGCAGTCGTGCTGGGCAAAGTTGGTTTCGACGACGCGCGCATGGATCAAGTGGCCGAGAGTCTTTCCGGTGGTTGGAAGAAACGACTCTCCATCGCATGCGCATTGGCGTCTGCTGGTGGAACTCCCGACATTCTCTATCTCGATGAGCCGACCAACCATCTCGACGTCGAAGGACTCGAGTGGTTGGAAGAGTTCCTGCTGCGCGGTAGTCAGGACTTGCGCGCACGCGCAGTGATCTTCGTCACCCATGATCGAGTGTTCCTCGAGAACTGCGCCACGCGCATCGTCGAACTTTCGCGCGCGTATCCCGAAGGCACACTTTCGGTCGATGGAAACTACACCGAGTTTCGTCGCCGTCGCGGCGAGTTTCTTCAGATGCAAGCGCGCGCCGAAGCGTCGCTGGCGAACGAAGTGCGTGAAGACACGCGATGGTTGTTGCGCGGCGCGAAGGCGCGTCGCACCAAAGCCAAGGGGCGCATCGAAGAGAGCTCCGAGCGCCGCGATGAACTTTCGTCGATCGCATCACGCAACGCCGCCGCGGCACCCACCAGTGCTGGTCTTGATTTCAACGCCAGCGGCCG
Organism: Planctomycetota bacterium; assembly: GCA_003671025.1. Lineage (GTDB taxonomy): Bacteria > Planctomycetota > Phycisphaerae > Phycisphaerales > SM1A02 > QWPT01. The sequence continues at coordinate 16,941 of QWPW01000008.1, read as the reverse complement.
AAAAACGCGCAAATTGCTGGTCGCCACAGGCGTGGCCAAGTCGATGGGTGGCCGTCGACTGTTCCAAGATTTCGATATCGAAGTTGTGCCCGGCGAATGCATCGGACTCATGGGCCCCAACGGTTCGGGCAAGACCACGATGCTGCGTGTGTTGTTGGGTGAACTCGCGCCTGATGTGGGCACTGTCAAGCGCGCCGATCCCGCGCCTCGCGTGGCATCGATGACGCAAACACGAAGCGAGTTTCCGGTGGGCACATTGCTCAGCGAAGCGATCGCGCCCTTTGGCGACAAGGTGCGCTTTCGCGATGTCGAGATGCACGTCACCGCGTGGAGCCGCCGATTTTTGTTCCGCGACGAACAACTGCTGCAACAAGTTTCGATGCTCTCTGGCGGCGAACTCGCACGCGCGCACGTCGCACGCATGATGCTCGATCCCGCCGACATCTTGGTCCTCGACGAACCGACGAACGATCTCGACATCCCCACACTCGAAGTGCTCGAAGACGCCGTCGAAGGATTCGCCGGCGCGACGCTACTCGTCACCCATGATCGCGCGATGCTCAGTCGTCTCGCTTCACGCATCGTGGTCCTCGGCGCGCCCGACGGAGTGCCGCGCGTCGTTGCCAGTTTGCCGCAAGCGCTGCGCGTGTTGCATGAGTTTGAGAATCACGTCGCCACGCCGATTGCGCGCGCGGCCACTCCTGCCACGAAACCCAGCGCGAAACCAATCGCAGTGACGGTGGCCAAGGCCGCGAGCACTCCGAGTAGCAACGCGCCCAAGAAAAAACTTTCCTACAACGAGCAACGCGAAAGCGACAACATGGAGAAATCAATCTCCACCGCCGAAGCAAAAGCCGCCGACTTGGAAGCACAAATCAACGACCCCAAGTTGCTCGCCGATCACGCGGCGTACGCGAAAGCATGCGAGGTGCTCGCCACGGCGCACGCCGAAGTGACGCGGCTGTACACCCGATGGGCGACGATTGAAGCGAAGCGCGGGTGAGTGATGAGAGTGATGAGAGCCGAGTGAGCCTCGATAAGGCGCTCGGCAAAGACGGGAACCCGAGCCTTGACACCATCAAGGCGCGTCGCGCACGCGGTCGGCGTGCGGTTTCACTCGTCCGCGGCGTAGACCACGCGGGTGATGTCCACGACATGTGACGCGCGTTGGCCGAGCGTTGCCCCATGGAACCCTCGCACACGGCTGATCAACCCGCGCGTCACCCCAGCCGAATCTGTCGTTGGTAGTACCACCATTCGGTGAGTACCAGCAGCAGACCCAGAGCGAGCACCCACGGCCACAGTGCGCCGCGGCGCGAGACGGCGACGTCGACGCCTTGAACGGTGCTCGTGCCAAAATCTAATTCGGCGCGCGGTTCGATGCGGCTCTCCGCGGGATCGGTGATGTTCACCGCGATGAGAAGCGTCTCGCGTGCATCACGCCCGGCGACGAGATAGCCCAAGCGATACAAACCCGCGCGCAGCACTGGTCCCCATGACGCGCTGCCATCGGGAGCAATCGTCACCGACGTGGTCGCGCCATCAGGAAGCGTGAGCACACCATCGCGACTGCCCGCGGGAAGTCGCGCCGCAATGGCGTCGCCCGGCGTGAGCGTGCGCCCCGTCACTGCGTCGCCCGCGCGGCCGAGGTAGTCGATCGCGTTGGCGAAGAAATTCACGAACGAACGTTGGAACGGCCAATTGGAATCGAGCGGATCAAACGCGACCAACACCAGATGGAGATCCGATCGATCGAGCGTGAGGATCAGTCCGCCTTGCGCGCTGTCGGCGAGCGTTTGAAAGCGGCGATCCGCTTGCACGGCGATGCTCTTGGAGACGAACAACTCATCGAGTCCCGCTTGGCGAAACAGCGGATGCTCGTCGCGCACCAAGCGCGGATAGACGTCGCTGTGATTTCCAAATGCAGTAAGCCCATCGATGGGAGGCACGACGCCGATGGCGAAGTAGCGGCCAGATGGCAGTGCTTTCGGCGCGACGCCATCGAGCACAACCACGTCCCATGTGTTGGTGGTGCCGCTCTCGATGAGCGCTTCGTATTCACCGAGCGTGACCGAGGCGAAGCGCGCGATGGGCAATCCTTCGAGCAGCGTGCGCACGAGAAATCCGCCCGCACCGACATGGAGCACTGCGAGTTGTTTCGCTGGCGCGACGACGACGACTGCGGAGTCATCGACGCGCAGCGCGTCATCTTCGATAATCGCGACTTCGATCGATGCGTTGTTGGGCTGTTCGATGGGACGAAATACCACTTGCGTGCGTCCCGCGATGAACTCGCCGTCGAGTTCGATTCCTGCGGGAATCTCGATGGGCGCGGGAGTCATCGCACGCACCGTGCCGTCGACGGCGAGGTGCAGGGTGGCGCGCGCTGGGACCATTGTGGGATTCACCACTGCGGCGAACACTTGGATTTGGTTCTGCGAGTCCGGCGGGCGCTCGGCGCTGATCGCGGCAACGGCGAGATTGCGTGACGCGGAACCAACGCGGTGATAGACGATGTCTTCACCTTCGCGCATCGCGAGCTTGTCGAGATCGTTGAGGCGTCCATCAGAAAACAATTCGATGGTCGGCGGTGCTTCGCGCAGCGCAGTGGCGGTTTCATCGGGACGATCGTTGGTGGTGAAGGCGCGCGAAAGTTCGAGCGCTTCGGCGAGCGCGGTTGCTTCGTCGGTAGGCGTGATCGCATCGATGGCGCTGTGCAGCGTGGCCACCGAATCGGTGAAGGGCGCACGAATCTCCGCGCGTGCGCCAAAGGTCACCACCATGACATCGGATGCGCGCGCGGAAAACCAACCGCCGCCGAGCAACTCATCAACGCGCGCCTTCGCGGCAACTTTGGCTAACGCGAGTCGCGAGCGTGTGGGGTCTTCAGTTGCGTTGCTGGTCGTGCTTGCGTCGCTGCTCGCATCCGTCGTCGCGTCGCCTTCGATCGCATTCATGCTCGCGGAGCGATCAATGAGAATGACATGTCGTCCGCCGGAACTGCCGAAGCCCTCCGCTTCGGGTTGGGCCAACGCGAATGCGATTGCGCACACCGCGAGGATTTGCAGCAGTAGCAGCCAACTCATGCGCAGTCGTTGAAACGGCGCGTTGGCGCGCAAATCCGCGAGCGAACGTGACCACAACAAGGTGCTCGACACCACGCGACGTTTGCGACGGAGTTTGAGAAACCACAACGCAATCAGCGGCGCCAACACCGAAGCGCCCAAGATCGCTCCCGCCACGGGTGTGACCCAGGTCATTGCGAGGGTGGGTGAAAGCAACGCGAGACTTTGGTTGAGCGACGCATCAATGCTCGTGCTCATCGTTGCGACCAAGAGTGATGCGACGTGATTCATCGCAGCAACCCTCGTCGACGGAGATACTCGAGCATCAGCGTTTCCACTGGCGTCGAACTCTCGACCACCATGTGCACGATGTCGCGGCGCGTGCAGTAGCCGCGCAGTGCTCCGCACAGACGATCGAGTCGATCGCGATAGAGGCGCAACAACTCAGGCGTCACTGTCACTTCGGTTTCGAGTCCAGTCTCGCTGTCGACGAGCAACACGTCGCCGGTGATTCCGCCTTCGCGCGAAGGATCCGCAACTTGCGGCGCCAAAATCTGCAGCGCGAACATGTCGAAGCCGCGGCCCGCGACCATGGCCAATCCCTTTTCGAAACCCTCGGGAAAGAGAAAGTCAGAGAGCATCACCATCACGCCGCGACCGCTGCGCGACGTGCCGATGACGCGCATCGCTTCTTCGAATCCCGATACGCCGCTGGGTTCGAGTTTGAGCAACCACTGCGCAACGTCGGATGCTTTGCGACGACCGCGAATGTTGGTCGCGCGTTCGATGCGACCTTGCGAAAATCCCACCAGCGACACGCGGTGTTGATTAACCAGTCCGACATAGGCGAGCGCCATGGCCACGCGACGCGCGTAATCAAAGGCATCGGGATTTCCCGCGCGCATCGACGCGCTGGTGTCGATGGCTATGACCAATGAGAGATCTTCTTCTTCGAGAAACATCTTGAGGAAGAGTCGATCGAGGCGGCCGTAGATGTTCCAGTCCACGAAACGCAAATCGTCGCCGTGGGAGTAGGGACGAAAGTCAGCGAACTCAACGCTCTGGCCGCGACGCTTGGAACGACGCTCGCCTTGCAGCTTTCCGGAAAAGATCTTGCGACTCATCACATCGATGGCGTCGAGCTTGGCCATCAACTTGGAGTCGAGCAACTCATCGAGTTTGCGCAGTGGTCGCACTTCCATCACTTCATGCTCCCACGCGGGCTGCTGTTGGGTGCATGAGCATCGCGCGCACTCACACGCGCCTGACTGGTGCGCGCGTGAAACTCGGTGGGCGTGGTGCGAACAATGCGCCGCGCAATTTCGTCGTTGCTGATTCCGTCGGCTTCAGCCTCGAACGAACGATGAATGCGGTGACGCAGCGCCGAACGCGCGACTTTGCGCACGTCTTCGAACGAGACCGCGTATCGCCCCGCCATCAGCGCGACCACCCGCGCACAGGTGGCGATCGATTGCGCGGCGCGCGGGCTGGCGCCGATGCGAATGAGGCGACTGATTTCCGGCGTGGAATACTCGCCATCGGGATGGGTGGCCAAGATCAAGCGCACGATCCAATCTTGCACTTCGCTGGCCATCGGGATGCGCCGCGCGAGTTTCTGCGCGGCGATGATCGTGGCCGCATCGACCACTTGCGCGGGCAGCACCATGTCGGCGACGGTGGTGCGCTCGAGGATCGTGCGCAGCGTTTCGCGATCAGGTTGCGGCACATCGACCTTGAGCAGAAATCGATCGAGTTGCGCTTCGGGCAGCGGATACGTGCCCTCTTGTTCGATGGGATTCTGGGTGGCCATCACGAGGAACGGCCGACCGAGCGCGCGCGTTTCGCCGCCCACGGTCACGGCGCGTTCTTGCATCGCCTCGAGCAGCGCCGATTGCGTCTTCGGGCTCGCGCGATTGATTTCGTCGGCCAACACCAACTCGGCGAAGATTGGCCCGCGACGAAAACCAATCTCGCGTCGATTGGTCGCCTCGTTGTCCACCAAGATGTTTGTGCCGGTGATGTCTGCAGGCATCACGTCGGGCGTGAATTGAATGCGGGAAAACCCTAACCCCGTCGCTGCCGCGAGTGTGCGCACCAGCAGCGTCTTGCCTAAGCCAGGCACGCCTTCGAGGAGGAGATGTCCGTTGGCGAAGAGCGTGACCAATGTGAGGTCGACGACTTCTTGTTGGCCAACGAGTGTGCGTCCGACTTCGGTGCGGAGCTTGGTGAACACGCGACGAAACGCTTCGCATCGGCGGCGCGCTTGCGCCACGTCATCGATGCCTGCGTGATCGAGCTGCGCGACTTCGTCGTTGAGCGCGCCGAGTGCGCCTTGCGCGCCAAGAGAAGACGGGTTCGTCGACGCAGGATCAGCGGCCACGATCTTCTCCATCAGGCGAATCGGGCTCTTGCGAACCGCCCGCGCGACGCTTCGCGCGCAACAAACGCGACGTGGTTTCTTCCGCGGCGGGCGACGCACCGCTTGGATCACTCGACGCGTCGCTGTCGGTTGTCGAAGAAGATTTCTTCGCATCGTTGCTCGCGCCGCCACTTTTGAGTTCACCACGCACATCAAGCGCTGGTCCCTTGCTCAACGAGTCGCGCATCGATTGCGCGTCACGCGCTGCTTGCGCGGTTTGCGTCGAGTTGGATTCGACTCGCTGCGAAGACGCATTCGCGCGCGCTTTTTTCCACGCTTGCACGGAGCCATCGCCCACCTCGCGCCGTGCCACTGCATCGGCGGCGGCTTTGCGCGCGCCACTCCAATCAATGGCCAATCGACGCACCGCGACATCACACAAGAACAACGCCGCCGCGATGATCGCCATCAAATCCCACATGCGTCGCGCGCTTTGTGGAACAGGAAGACCTTCGCGCAAGAACGCATCGATGCCCGCAGGGTTGCTCATGCTCAGCACGCGTCCGCCGGTCTTCTCTGCGATCTGTTCCAGCAGCGCGCGATTGTCGCGCACGGTGCGAAATTCTTTGGGATAGGGAACGCTCACTGATGCTTGCACCGAAGCGCTGCGTTCGCCTCCAATTGAACCGAGACTGAAACTCACCAGATACGAACCCGCTTGGGTGACAGGAAACTCAACCCGCCAACGACCCGGTCCAACTTGCACCGTGTTGAGCGCGCGCGTGCTGCCATCAGGTTCGACTGCCATCGCGGTGGGCTCGAGGCCGTTGGCGAATCCGCCACTCGCGTCGCTCGCTTCAAGATCGACGATGGCGAGTTCGCCTTCCACGCGCGTGCGCACTTGCGCGTTGTTCGGCGCTGGCGGACGAAGCAGCCAACGCACCGACTGCTCCCAGAACGCGCGATACTCGCCCCACGCAGTCCAACTCTTAGTCCAACGCGTTCCCGCGTCGGAGGTGAACGCGATGCAGCGGCCGAGTCCATGATTCCAGTACGCGTAAATCGGATCGACGCCTTCGGCAGTGCTGTTGCTGATTTCGACTTGCGACAATCCGCCGCGCGGCATGGTCAGCACATAGCCTGAAAGCCCCGGAACTCCCGTGATTGCGCGCAACGGTCCAGTCACGCTGGGAGAAATCACCGGTTGAAACTCGCCTTCAACCAACAGCGAACGCGAAACCACCGACGCCTCTTTGGTGAAAATCTTGGGCAGCGATTTCGGGTTCGTCACTTCATAGAAACGTCCGCCCGAAGTCTCGGCGGTGTACTTCATGTTCACGTAGTCCTGCGCCGTGCCGTGACCCGACACCATGACCGTAGTGATGGTGACTTTCGCCGCGAGCGCCTTGGCCATCGTCGCTTGACTCGGCGGCGAAGGGTCGCCATCAGAGACGATGATGATGTGTCGCTGACCCGCTTTGGAGTTGAGCAACGCCGTCACCGCCATGTCCACGGCGCCATCAAAGTCGAACATGTCACCGACCACCATCGCGCGCGCCGCCGCGATGGCGCGACTCTTGTCCCCCGCTTCTTGCAGCGTGTGCGCCCAGGTTGGTCCGCTGACAAACGTGATGATGCCGATGAGGTCAAGTCGCGTGAGCGCTTCGATCGCCGCGATGGAAACTTGCTGCGCCCAGTAGTTTCCTTGCGGCATTTCGCAGGAGTGCACGATGAGTGCCAATCCGCCGCGCACCATTTGTCGCGTCGCGGGCGGATCGAGTTTCACTGGCAGCACCGACGCGACTTCGGAATCGATCCAACCACCCGCGCCAAAACTTTGATCGCCGCCAACGACGAGCAGTCCTCCGCCAAGATCATGGACATACGCGCGCAGCAATCGATCGGTCTCGCCGTCGATGGACCAGCGCGGAATGTTGACCAACACAATCGAGTCGAAGCCCGAGAGATAGCCGCCGCCTTGCGCCAACGCTTCGGGTGTTTCCACAACCACTTCGAGTTCACTGCTGCGCAGCGCGTTGACCAGCGGCGCGCTTGCTTCTGCGCCCTCGGCGTCGATGACCAAGATCAATCCCGTGCCATCGATGAAGGTAATGGCCGTGGCGCGATTGTTTTCCAGCACCGCATCTTGCGCGTCGTCGGCGGGCTCGAACACCGCTTCGAATCGTCGCGTGCCTGCGCCTTCGAGAAGATACGGAATCGAAATCGTGCGCGCGCCTGGCTCGAGATCAACTGCGAGTCCATCGCCCGCCGCTTCACTATCGAGATCAATCGCGCGGCCGCTCTCGCGCAAAAATACCGTGCCGCGCGCGGCGCGTTGACTGCGCAACAGCAAACGCAAGTCCGCGGTTTGACCAGGACGTGCGCGCGTTGGTGCTTTGAGATTCTCGAAGACGACTTCGTTGGGCGCTTCGTATTCGATGGGCACGACATCGATAGGAATTCCGTTGGCGCGCGCGACTTCTGCTTCGGCGAGCGCGTTGCCCACGTTTTCGTTGCCGTCGGAAATGAGCACGATGCGTTTGGCGGTATCGGGCGGAAGAATCGAAAGCGCCTGCCGCAAACCCGCCGCGAGATTGCTCGCATCGCGACTGCCCGCGTGTTCTTCGTCGGGAACGATCGAGCGCGTATCGGGTTGCGAAAGAATCTCCGCATCGCGTCCGACGCTCACCGCGGCCACGCGATCTTCAGGATCTTGCTTGCCTTCGATGAGTGCCTGCGCGAAGTCGCGCGACTGCTTGAGCAGCGGCACAGGAATCGAACGACTGCGGTCGAGCACGAATGCCGTGGTGAGCGCTTCGCCGCGGCGCACCCATGACGGTTGCGCCAACGCGAGTGTGAGCAAGCACACCACCATCGCCCGCAGAATCAAACTCAACCACCATTTGCCGCGCTCTTCACTGTTTCGACTTCGCCACGCGAGCAACACCACAGGCAGCACCAGCAGCGCGAGCAAGAGGAAGATGGGACGCTCAAATTGCATGAAGATCGAAACGTACGAAACTCACAAACGGAACAGACGCGCGCCGCCTTTGCCGCGCATCACTCATCAATCACCACTCACTGCGGAAGTACGAAGAACACAATTCTCGAGTTGCCCGAATCACAAATCGCCATGCGCCTTGGTGCGTTGGTGCTTGTCGCACTCGACTCGAGTGCACCTGTCTCAAGGGCACATGGCTCAAGCGCACATGGTTCCAGAGCCCAAGGGTACTTGAGGCGGCCAACCGCCGCGCCGACTCCGCCCGCGAGCGCGAGTGGTTTGCCTGAAATTGCGTCGAGTCGTTGCACTCGATGATTGCTGTGCTCGGCGACGACCACGGTGCGACGCGCGACATCTTCGGTCGCTGCAGTTGGCTGGGTGATGCTGGTCACGGGCACTCCATCGATTTCCAGAATCAGTCCAAAGGGATAGGCGAACTCGCCGGGGCCGCGACCAGGCGAACCGAGCGCGCGGCGAAACTCGCCATCGCCGGTGAACACTTGAATGCGATGATTGCCCACATCGGCGACGTACAACTCGTCGCGCGCGCTGTCATAGGCGAGCGCTTGCGGCCGAAGAAACTCACCCTCAAGTGCGCCGCAACGGCCAAACGCGTAGAGAAAGCGACGCTCGCGGTCGAACACTTGGATGCGGTCGTTTCCACCGTATTCACCGATGAACATGCGTCCATCGGGAGCGAAGGCGATGTCGGTGGGATAGATGAATTGGCCCGTCTCGCGGCCGTACTCGCCGAGCGTCCAACGGATCGTTCCATCAGGCGCAAAGGCGACGATGCGATGCTCGTGGGTGTCGGCGACGACGAGCGTTCCATCGGGCGCGACAGTGGCGCCCACGGGTTTTCCGCGGTCAAACTTGGGCATGCGCCACTGCGCGAGGAGCTCGCCGTTCTGCGTGAGATGCTGCACACGCGCGTCCTTATCGATGACGTAGACGGTTCCGTCGCGCGGGTCACAGGCCAAGGCACGCGGAGTGTTGAACTGGCCCGCGCCGCGACCGGCCACACCAATCGCCTGCGCGTCTTGCAGTGGCGCATCGACGTTGGGTGCCGCGGCGACGATGGCGTTGTGTTCGCGTCGCTCTTCTTCGTTCATGAACGCGGTCGCGTCGAGCGCGCGCGGCGCACGCTCGTCGCATCCGCTGTCGAACACGATCACCGCGAGAGCACACACGAGCAGCGGGATGACGCGCAGAACGCGAGCACTGCGAATTGAGTTGTAACGCAGCGCATGCAAAGGAAACCTCATCAACGCGCCCAGCGCGGCGACGGCAATCAACGAGGTCAGCAGCAGCGCGAGTGTTCCCAGCAACACGGTATCGGGGCGTTGATAGTGAATCGCGTTGAGAATATCGGTGGCCAGCCACGCAACTCCCGGCGGCAACACGCGTCCGCTGGTGATGAGTTCGCCGAGGTTCCATGCGCTTGACAAGAGCAGCGTGGTGACAAACGCAAGTCGTGCTTCGCGACGAAGACCGCGCATTTGGTTGACGCAGGTCGAACTGTCGAGCGCGCGGAGCTTTCCTGCGACGGCGGTTTCGCGCATGAAGAGGACGACGCTCACTGCGACCGCGACGATCATCGCGCGCGAGGCCAACGCGAACACGACGATCCACGACGAGTCGTAGATCAGCGCGGTCGCCGCGTGGTTGTATGCCGTGGCCAGCGCGGTTGCGGTGATGGTTCCGGGGACGAGTGCGTTCACGCACGCGAGCATCGCGAGTGTGATCGCGACTCGTCGAATCCATCGCCGTTGCGACGCGAGCGCCACGCGCAGCGCCACGGCGACGAGGGCCCCCACTACTGCCGCAAGCAACGCGATGAACACGGTGTTGCGCAACGCGATTCCATGCAGCGTGAGAAAATCTTCCACGCGCGGCGCGTTGGAAAGTGCCTGCACGTAGAGCGCCAATGGAGCAAGCACCAGCAGCGCGGCCAACCCGCAGCACGCACGCGACCACCACGATTCACGTTGGGTGTGCGCGCGACTGCCTCGAGCAGGGAGCCGCTCATCGCTCATGCGCCGCGCGACGACCGACGCGATGAACACGGTGATCAACGCGATCACGATGCCAGGCCACGCACTGACGAGCAGCGCGCGCGGCGACGCGCCCAGCGCATCCATCGTGCGCAATTCGAAACCAATGGTTGAGACTTGCGCGAGGTCGAAAACGGTGGTTTCTCCTAGCAAAAACGTGGACGCGACCAACACGGCCAAGGCGCACGCGCGCGCGTCCTGCGTGAACGCCACGCGCACCCGCGCGAACAGTGACGCGTCGTCGAGCGCGAGCAATCGTTGCGTCGAAACGCGCGACGGCGCACCAGCGCACATGAGTACGACGAGACCAAGCGCCATGCTCCATGCGATGAGTGCGATACACAGGATCGCAAGTCGCAGCGCGCTCACGCGGTCGGTGCGTTCACACCAATCGCCGATGGCAGTGCCCGGACCGGCGGCAATCCACATCGCTCCCGAGAGCACCCACGGCGGCAACGACAATGGCAGCAGCAGCGTCAACGAGAGGAGCGTGATCAACGCGGAAGGGACGCTCGCAAACGGTGATGTGAGCGTCGCGAGAGTGCCGCGCGACCCATGCTCGGAGTGCACGCGCGTTGGCGATGCGTCGGCTTGATTCGTCGAGAGAGAAGTCGTCGCACGAGTTGTGCCGAAGAGGGAACTCGCGCGAGATGTCGCGCCACGCGCGTCGCTCGACGCAAGCGCACTGCGCATCACGCGGGAAGGAATCCACGCGAGCAACACGCCCACCATCGACGCCGCAACCGCCCACGCGATGCTGCGCGACCAGAGTTCAAGGATGTTCGGCGGCGCGAAGCTTTGATCGATGACGCGCGGTTCGACGAGGCTTGGTTCTTTGACGCGCGGTTCGACAGCTTCCGTTGTCGCGAGCGTTGGTGAAGCGAGCGTTGGTGAAGCGAGAGTTGATGTCCCCATCAGCGACGCGTCGACACTCTGACGCATCGTGATTGATGGCTCACGACGCAGCAGTTGCAGACTCAACGAAAGCGCGGGCCACAGCGCGGTCAACGCGATCACGATTACCAGCGTGCATAGCGCGGCCGCGTCGAGTTTCGCGGAGGGACGTGTAAGGGTGGGCGCGTGATGACGTGGACTCACGAGTCGCTCCGCGTGAGAATCTGGTGCGCGAAAACGGCGACTTCATCGGCGCGCGCGCTCGCGGCGGCGAGATCAAACTGCAACGGATCAGGCTCAGCCCATGCGGCATCGACGGCCGCCTCGCGCGCAACATTAGGACCCAGCGGAAGATTGCGCGACGGTGACCGCGCGATGATTTCTTCGCAGCGGGCAGAGACCATCCACTGCGCGACGCGATCGGCGAGGCGCGCGTTGTTGTCATTGCCAACGTCACCATCTGCGCGCACGACTCGCGCCACTCGCGCGATGGTGTTGGGAATCACCATCGCGCCACCGCCCGCGTCGCCGCGCGGAAGCGCTCGCGCGAGACTCATGGCGATAGGAAGTCCGCGCGCTTGCGCCGCGAACGCATCGTCGCTGTCGGTCAATCCGTAGGCGCATTCACCGAGCGCGACCGCTTCGACCACCGCGGAATTTCCGCCGAGCAAGACGCGCACGCCACGCGCACGCATCGCATGGAGCCACTGCTCAAGAGTCGGCGCGTTGATGCCGCGCTGACGTGCGGCGTTCCACGCATCTTCGAGCGCCGCGAGGTGACCGCGCGTGGTGCCAAAGCGCGGATCGGCAATGGCGATCGAATGGCGCTTCGCATCGTCCGTCGATGCAGTGTGTTGCGACGACAGTTTGGTCGCGTTGGTCGCGTTGGTCGCGTCGGTCGCGTCGGTCGCGTTCATGCACAGCGCCGCCAAGTCGTCGATGGCAGGTGTGTCATGCGCGGTGTTCCAGACAAGCACGCGCGCGCGCGCGGAAAATGCGAGCCATCGACGCTGCGCATCGCGATGCTGCGCAGGCCAACCGTTCCACAATTCCTCCGACAGGGGCGCGAGCAATCCATCCGCCGCGAGACGCAAGACTGCAAACGCCTCCGAGGACCAGAACAGATCCGCGCGCGGACGATCGCGTTCGGCGCGAATGCGATTCTCTAACCCCGTTGACTTGGTCGCCTCGGTATCGAAGACGGGAACGATTTCGATTCCCGTGTCGCGCGTGCACGCCGCGAGCACGACGCGCGCGAGAGCGTCATCGGCCGAGATGTACATGACCACGCTGGCGGATTCGCCGCTCGGATTGCTGCGTCCATCGCCGCACGCGGCAAGCGTTGACGCGGCGAGTAGAGTCAATGTGGAGACGATCAACTCTCGACGCGTAAGCGGCTCAGGCGTGCTGATGCCGCGCGGCGAGCTCGCGTCGATTTCAATTCCCCTCACGCGCCGACGATTCTGCTTCTGTCCGATTGTCACTTCCCTCATTGCACGCGCGCCGTTCAATTGCTCCCGCCCGATGACGGTGCGCCGCTTGCAGGCGCCGCCACGGCGGGAGTTGTCGCCGACCCGACCGTTGGCGTGATCGCGGGAGTCGCCGCCGCTCCCGCTCCCTTCTTCGTCAACTCCTTCTTGAGCGTGCCGAAGTAGTGGCGATGCGCGTCCTTGAGATGCGTGGGCACTTGCTCCTCTCCGACCGCCGCACCAGAGCCGCCGTCGACGGCCTGCTCGATGGACTCGGAAGGAATGATGCTCTCGCCGATTTCTGGATTGGGATTCTCGATCAGCTGCCGCGCGATGACATCGCCGCCCGCAGTGTTCGACTTCGCCTTCTGCGTCTTCGTTCCCGTTGGCGTCTTGGATTTGCCGCTGTTTCCACCTTGCCCTGGACCTTGCCCCGTGCGTTTTGAGTTGCCGCTCATCGTCTGCCCATCAGCGGAACCCGGCTTTGTGCAATTCCCACTCTTGCACATGCCTTCGCCGAGCGATTGCGATTCGCTATCCGCCATGTTGGAGAGCGCCTCCGCCTCTTCAAGCATTTGCTCAGTGATTTCAAACTCCGAGAGCGACTGCGAGAACTCGGAGAGTCCTTGGTCTCCATCGCTGGGTTGACCCTGCTGACCTTGTTGGCCCTGTTGACCTTGTTGGCCCTGTTGACCTTGCTGCCCCTGTTGACCTTGTTGGCCCTGCTGACCTTGCTGCCCCTGTTGACCTTGTTGGCCCTGCTGACCTTGTTGCTGTTGTTGACCCTGCTGCTGTTGACCCTGCTGACCCTGCTGTTGCTGTTGCTGGCCCTGCTGTCCTTGTTGACCTTGTGGCTGCGCACTCTTGGGCGCGCTCTGACTCGCGCTCTTCTGCGCGGCCTTGGCCATGCTCTTGAGTGCTTGCTGGCTTGCTTTGGAAGCCTTCGCTGCCGCGCGAAGTTCCTCGCGTTGCTGCTCGTTCAAGTTTGGATTTTCGTTGATCGCGCGTTCGAGCGCCTCCGCGTTGTTCGCGAGTTGGCCGTCGAGTCCGCTCTTCTCCAATGAGTCCTTGAGCGACTGCTGTTTCTCGGCGAGCGCGTCGAGCGACTTGGCCATCTTGGCCAACGCGTCCTTCGCAGCGGCCTTCTCAGCATCACTCATTTCGCCGGACTCAAGTTTCTTCCCGAGTTCGCCGAGCTCTTTCTTTGCCGCACCAAAGTCACCAGCGGCGAGCGACTCCGTGAGTTGCGAGAGTTCGCCCGATTGCGATTCGAGTCCCTGCAAATCGCGCTTGAGTGCGTCGTTGGTTCGCGCGGGGTCGCTCTTCTTCACGTCGTCGAGTTTCTTCTGCAACTCGCTCATGCGCCGAATCGCATCGCGTCGCTTGTCGACGTTGTCGGGCGCTTCTGGATCGGCGTCGCCGCCAATCTTCGCATCTGCATTTTGCGCCAGTGTGGTGAGCGCATTGCGCACGGCAGGCGGAAGCGTCTTCGAACTCTCGAGTCCTTCCTTGAGTCGCTCAATCGCCGCTTCGGATGCAGCCTCCAACACCTTCGCTGGAGTGTTCGCGACAAGCTGCGCACCGTCGCCGTCGCCGAGATTCCAGGGATAGCGCGGAACAAACATCTGCACCGACATCGCCGCGGCCAATGCGGCGAGCGACCAGTAGCCACGCGGCGCGAGCGGAATCGGAAACGCAACCCGCACACGCGTCGCGATGTCTGGCTTCGACGCAGCGTCCACCGCGTCGGCCACCGCCGCGCGCGCGTACGCGTCGGTCGCGTGCTCAAACGCCAACGCCGAAGTCAAGCGCTCGTCGAGTTTCAATCGTTCATCAACGCGCAGCGCAATCGCCGCTTCGCTCGGCGCTGCATGGCGATGCACCAGATACAAGAGCATCGTTGTGAGCAACAGTGCCGCGACACTCGCGCAAAGGACTGCGAGCGTGAGTTCATTTGCGGTCCATATAGATGACGCTTTCGGTGCGTTGACGGCAACACCAGTTGTTGCATCGACAACGGACTCCACAGCGAAACGTGCCGAAGGCACAAGCTTCACCACGCCAACCGCGCCAATGGCCACCATCGCCGCCGCGAGCAGCCCCCACGAAAGTGCGGACACGATGCTCGCGAACGCGTCACGTCGGCGAGCAAGCTGGAGGATGTGTCGAATGCGATCCATAGTTGTCTCCGAATTGAGTACGTGCGCGTCTTGCTGGCCAAAGGCCAAAAATCGTCCTGGCGCTCGAAATCGTCTTTCTCCGCCGATCGCCGTGCCTTCACGGCGATCCATCGTGTGCCTGTCCGTCGCGCCGCTCAAATTCCGTCCCGTGCGAACACTGTCGTTAGCGCACTCTACCCCGCGGCTGCGCCTCTTCGCGAATTTGCCACACTTTTACACCGCCGAATTTTCGTCGCGTGTTACGACTCGATTGTTGCTCGAGCCCTAACACATGTGACGGACAGATACGACTGACGGATGCGCGCACGCGTCGCCGATACGCTGCGGTCATGGATCCTGACGATCATGTCTGCCTCTGCTTTCGCGTGTCGTTGCGCAAGATTGCCAACTTCATCGAACGTGAAGAGCCGCGCGTGCCCAGTCAGATTTCCGATTGCCTCGGCGCGGGTACGGGGTGTCAATGGTGCGTGCCGTTCCTCAAGAAGTTGCACGCGTTGCACACGGAGGGCGCCTTGATGGATTTGCCAGTTTCACCCGAGGAATATGCCTCGCGCCGGGCGCGCTACCGCAGCAGCGGCGTGCGCGAAGATGGCGTCGAGTCCGACATGAATACGTCTGCGATGCGCGATGAGGAGTCGTCGGGGCAGTCGCCACTTGATGGCGCACGGCGAACGCTTCACTCCGATCCGCTTGATGATTGATTGAACGCGTCGGGCGTTTGCGACCCTCATGAATCTCGCGGCGCACGCGTCAACTTAATACACGAGCCACCATCGCGTCACCCCGCGGCGCCCGCGCGATTGACGCGGCGCAACTCGAGCGCGCGAATGGCGCGGCCGAGTTCCGGCTGCGCTTCGACGAAACGCAATCCGACATCGGTGTAGCCAGTTTGCTTGGCGCTCATCACATGCGCGACGGCGACGCGGCCGACGATTTCAGGGATAAACGCGGGAAAACTCGCGCGCAAGAGCAGCGGCTCGTCGCAACGCAGCAATGTCCACAGCTGCGCACGGACGCAGATTCCGCCTTCCGAGAGGTCAATCACTGTGCCTTCGCCGACGGACGCGAGCGACGCGGGGCGCGTGAGCACGGCACGCGGTGCCAGATCAAACGCGACGGGAACGCGGTGCAGCGAGCGTCGCTCTTCATGCATGAGCACCTTGGGAATCGACACGCGATAGCCATAGCGCTTGCACATGCCGATGCCGTGCGACCAGCGACCAACCACCGTCACCACGCCGTGGTGAAATCCGCGGTCGGCCGCGATCGAGAGATGCAACGTTTCGCCGGCAACCAACTCACGACGCGTCGCACCTTCGTGCGGCCGGCTGATGACCAGCGTGTCGTCCTCAAGCTCTTCGACGTGGCCCGAAAGCGGACTGGGCAGCGCCGCGCCGTCGAGCGTTCCAATTCCAATCGACGCCGAACGCAGAACCGCCGTGTGCAGAACGGTGCGGATCGAAGCGTCCGACGCGTCCTCCATGCGGAGGAACTCAGCGATGCGATGGAACCAGAGCCTCATCTGCGGACATATCGGCGGCACAGGGCCGCATCTTCAACCCAGAACTCAGGAATGCACCTGCTCATGGATCAGCGCGGAAGCTGCCTTGTCGAGTGAGGCTGATGTGGTCAGATGATTGCGCATGCCGGCGCTGCGGGCGCGGGAACTGGCTGGAAATCGGAGTGCCGGAGGGGCTGTTCGATGCCGCGGAAGTGCCTGGCACGTTGTTGCTCCCCGCGGTTGAAATTGTGCCTGTCCCAAGTTGCCCCGCAAACCGCCAGATGTGCCTGTCCCAAGTTGCCCCATGTGCCTGTCCCAAGTTGCCCCGTGCCTCGAAAGTGCCTGGCACATCGTGCCTCGCCGCGGTTGGAATTGTGCCTGTCCCAAGTCGGCCGTGCCTGTCACAAATCGCTCAATG
>QWPW01000007.1:60472-105393 GCA_003671025.1 Planctomycetota bacterium | reverse complement strand
GCGCTCGCGGCTGCGGACATCGGAGTTTCGCTGCGCAACGGCGCGCAGGCGAGTCATCATGTCGCCGATGTGTGCCTCGCCGCGCCGGGCATGCGTCCACTCGAACGCTTCATCGAAGGCTCGCGCACCACCATGCGCGCCATCCGCATAAACCTCGCGATTTCGGTTGCGTACAACGCGTTGGGCGGAGCGCTTGCCTTTGCTGGTCTTGTCAACCCATTGGTGGCGGCGTTACTTATGCCGCTTAGTGGACTCACAGTGCTGGTGCTCGCGTTGCGCTTGCCCTCGTTTGATCCCAAATCTCTCCATGGGGAAAACGCCTAATGGAACTCGTCGCCATCGCGCTTCCCGTGGCTATTTTCGTAGGTGCAATTGCTCTCGCGGCGTTTGTATGGGCCGCATCAAGCGATCAATTCGAAGACCTCGACACGCCTCCTCGGCGCGCCATCGTCGATGAAGATCCAGTGCCACGCGGTGACGCGCCCGACAAATGACAACTTTCAATTTCCAATAACGGAAGATTTTGTTCGCTGTTGCTCTCGACGAGGCTACCTTTGGTTCGATGACTCGCCGCGAACGCTGGTCGACCGCTCTCATGCTTGTCTCTGGCGCGATGTGCTGGTGGAGTGATGAAGTCTCTGCGCAGCTTGCGTTCTCGAACGCAACGATTGGCAGCGGTCTCGAGAGCTTTATCCATTCACCGAATTTTCTCGCCGCGCCCGCATCGGTTGAGTGGACCATGGGCGGCTTCGGCATCGCCGACTTCAACAACGACGGCTGGCCGGATATTTTTCTTCCGCGCGGTGGAGTCGGAACCGATCGCCTCTATCTCAACAACGGCAACGGAACGTTTTCCAACGTTGCGAGTAGTTGGGCGGTTGCATCGGCACATGCGGGCAACGGCGTGTCGTGTGCGGACTTCGATCGCGACGGTGACGTCGACATCTACATGACCAGTTACGGAACAGGCGCGAACAACTTGGGCCAACCTGGTCGACATCGGCTCTATCGCAATGATGGTGCGTCGTTCACCGATGTCGCGAGTGCGGTGGGCCTCGCGTACACCGCACCACAAGACGCAGTGGGTGATGGCGCGGCGTGGGGAGACATCGATCTTGATGGTGATCTTGATCTTGTTGTGGCGGGTTGGTCCGCGAGCGGTGTGGGAAATCGCTTGTTTCGTAGCGATCGCGACCCCAAGCGCGACGATGTCGGAACATTCACCGATGTCACTGGCAGCGCGATCAACATGAATCAGTCGTGGGGATTTCAGCCGACCGTTGTTGATCTCACTGGTGATGGATTTCCAGAGGTGTTGCTCGCCGCGGATTTTCTCAGCAGTCGCGCGTACCGCAACATGCGCGACGGAAACTTTGTCTTGGCGACCGCGGACTTTGGAACGGGTGTCGATGACAACGGCATGGGCTCATGCATCGGTGACTTCGATCGCAACGGCGCGCCCGATTGGTATGTGACGAGCATTCACATGGACATGCCCAACCCAGCGATGCACAACGGCAACACGCTCTATCTCAACGCGGGTGATGGTGTGTGTTCTGAAGTGGCGGCGACTCATGGATGCGCGGATGGCGGTTGGGGTTGGGGCGCGGTTGCAGCCGACTTTGACGGTAATGGATGGGAGGACATCGTCGAAGTCAATGGACGCAATACCGCTGAGTGGGCCAACGAATCGGAGTACATCTATCGCAACACGGGCGATGGAAATTTCTTGCGCACTGCTGCGGAGACGGGCTTCGCGCTTGCAGCCGACTCGCGCGCAGTAGGCACATTTGATTACGACCGCGATGGTGATCTCGATCTCCTCGTGCTCGTGAATGCCGGGCCAGTCGCGTTGTTTCGCAACGACAGCGCGCAGACATCGTGGCTTGAATTGGATCTCGTTGCGGCGGCCGATTCACGTTGCGCGCCGCATGGACTCGGCGCAATCGTTGAGTGCCGCACCGGCGCGACTACCCAGCGACGTTGGGTGCATTCTGGAAGTGGCTACCACTCAAGCAGCGAGCCACTCGTGCACTTTGGACTCGCCGAGGCCGCCGCAATTGATCGCATCACTGTGCGTTGGCCGAGCGGGCAGTCCACGCAATTGCTTGCAGTGACGCCGAACCAACGCATCACCATTCATGCGCCGCTTGCGGAAGATCTTGATGCCGATGACAGCGTGAATACGAGTGACGTGTTGTTGCTGCTCGCGCAGTGGGACGCGCGCGATCGCGCTGATCGCAACATGCGCCGAGCTGACATCAACAGTGACGGCATCGTGAATGCACACGATCTCACGCGACTGCTTGCCGCGTGGACGCGTTGATTCTTGTGTGAGAGAGAAGTTTCGTCCGCGCGCATCAACCCATGCAAGCAATGCGCGCACGCAACGCACGCATCAACACGCATCAATCCGTGTAGCCGTTCCAATTGCTGCCGCGATCCCATGCGTTGTAGCCGTTGGCATTGGGCGCGGCCCAATATCCTTGTTGACGGAAGCCACCCGATTGCGGGCCTTGATAGGCACCTGTTGGTCCGTACCAACCTGCACCGCCGCCACCAGTTCCAATCGGCGCGTACACGCCACCGTTGGGACCGTTGTCGTACTTGCCGAGATTTCCGTTTTGCACGGGAGCGCCGATGCGCTCTTGCGAATACCCCGCGGCTTGCTGCGGCGGACCACTCTGCGTTGATCCGCCCGAGCTGCTGTCACCGTGATAGTGCGTGTGATAGTGAATTGTCTGCGGCATTTGCGCCTTCACCTCACCCATGGGTTGGTTGTAGCCAACGCCTGGTGGTGTGTCATCGTCGTCGAGAGCGATCGCGGAAGTCGATCCACTCACCATGCCCGGCGAACTCACGCGCGACGTCGAACACGCGGTGAGAACGAGCGCGAGCGAGGTGGTTGCAGCCGCGCCAAACAGTGTGGAGCAGCGCAGCGAACGAGAGAGAGATCGAGTTGGGGCAGAGCTTGATGACATGCATTCAAGATCGGTCGCTCGCGAGTTCGTGGATGAAAGAAACGGCGAAGACATCGAGTGGCCCCGTCGCCGTCGCGGCGCGCGTTTCCGTACCATCCCAACTCAACGCGGCAATCTCGCCGCTGCTACCGCGCATTTTGCAGGAGACATCGCATGACGACAGCATCCGCATCGACACTAGCCGCACTTGCAAACGCAGGGACTCCCAACGGAACGCCCGCCATCGATAACCTCGCGATCAACACCATTCGAACGCTTTCGATGGATGCGGTTCAGGCTGCGGACTCGGGTCATCCTGGCACGCCGATGGCGCTCGCGCCTGTTGCATACGAACTCTGGCAAAGTGTTTTGCGCTTCGATCCCGCGCAGCCGAAGTGGCCCAACCGAGATCGCTTCGTGCTTTCCAATGGCCATGCGGGAATGTTGCTGTACTCGTTGCTTCATCTTTCTGGCGTGCAGCGACTCGATCACGACGGGCATCCCACGGGTGAACTCGCGGTGCCGCTTGAAGACATCACGCGCTTCCGCCAGTTGGGCTCGCTTTGCCCGGGACATCCTGAGTCTCATCTCACGACTGGTGTGGAGACCACGACGGGTCCGCTCGGTCAAGGCTTGGCCACCAGCGTCGGAATGGCGATGGCTGCGCAGTGGCTCGGCGCGCACTACAACCGCCCGGGATATCCGCTCTTTGATTTTCGCGCGTACTCGATTTGCGGTGACGGCTGCATGATGGAAGGCATTTCCGGCGAAGCGGCTTCGCTCGCGGGACACTTGGGTTTGTCAAACCTCTGCTGGATTTACGACTTCAATCGCATCACCATCGAAGGCTCGACTGACCTCGCTTACAACGATGATGTTGCGACGCGCTTCATGGGCTACGGATGGAATGTCTTGCGCGTCAGCGACGCGAATGATTTGCCGCAGTTGGCACGCGCATATGAAAGCGCTCAGCGCACGACCGATCGACCCACACTCATCGTCGTGGTGAGTCACATCGGTTACGGCTCGCCTAAGAAACAAGACACTTCAGCGGCGCACGGCGAACCGTTGGGTGAAGAAGAAATTCGCGTCACCAAGCGCGGGTACGGATGGCCTGAGGATGCGAAGTTCCTCGTGCCCGATGGAGTGCGCGAGCGCTTTCAAGAGAAGCTCGGCGCGCGTGGAGCTGCAGCAAGCGCGGAGTGGGGCGCAATGTTCGACGCGTACGCCAAGGCGTATCCGGGGCTCGCGCAAGAAGTCACCACGCTGTTGGCGCGCGGACTTCCTGAAGGTTGGGACAAGGAGCTCACGCCTTATCCCGCCGATGCCAAGGGCAACGCGTCGCGCAACACCTCGGGTCAAGTGCTCAACAAGATTGCCAAGAGTGTGCCGTGGATGATCGGTGGTTCCGCCGATCTCGCGCCGAGCACCAAGACGCTGCTCACCTTTGACGGCGCGGGCTCGTTCCAAAAAGACTCGTTTGGCGGCCGAAATTTGCACTTTGGCATTCGCGAGCACGCGATGGCCGCGATCATCAACGGCCTCACGCTCTCTGGACTGCGTGCTTATGGCGCGGGCTTCTTGATCTTCAGCGATTACGCCCGCGGCGGCATTCGCTTAGGCGCAATCATGGAGATTCCCGCGCTCCATATCTTCACCCACGATTCGATTTACGTGGGCGAAGATGGACCGACGCATCAACCGATCGAACAACTCGTCGGTCTGCGCTCCATTCCAGGCATGCATGTGTTTCGTCCCTGCGATGCCAACGAAGTCATCGCATGTTGGCGCGAAGTGATGACGCTTACTCATCACGCTTCCGCGATGATTTGCACGCGTCAAAATCTTCCCACGCTTGATCGCACGGTCTACGGCAGTGAGAGTGGATGTGCGCAAGGCGCGTACATCCTCAGCGATGCAGAGAACGGCGAGCCAGAGGTGATTCTCATCGGCAGCGGAAGCGAAGTGCATCTCTGTCTTGCGGCCAAAGAAATCTTGGCTGCCGAGTCCATCAAAGTGCGCGTCGTGAGCATCCCGTGTACGGGCATCTTCGAAGAGCAAGACGAAAGTTACCGCGCGAAGGTGCTGCCTTCGTCGGTGCGCGCGCGTGTTACCTGCGAAGCGTCGAGCACATTCGGTTGGGATCGCTACGCCGGCCTCGATGGCGAGTGCGTGGGCATGACTACGTTTGGCGCGAGCGCTCCGGCGAAAGACGTTGCGGCACACTTCGGATTTACGCCGCAACGCGTCGCCGAGGCTGCGCGTAAATCGCTCGCGCGCGTGCGCGGAGGCGCGCGATGAAAGTCGGCGTTGCCTCTGATCACGCGGGTTTTCTGATGAAAGAATCGATGCGCGCGCAGGCCGAAGCACTCGGCCATGAAGTCATTGATCTGGGAACCTTCAACTCTGATCCCGTCGACTATCCCGACTTCGCAGAGAAACTCGGGCTCGCAGTCGTGCGCGGCGAAGTTGCGCGGGGCATCTTGTTTTGTGGCTCAGGTATCGGCGCGAGTGTCGCGGCCAACAAGATTCCTGGCGTGCGTGCGGGCAACTGCAGCGACACGTACTCAGCGCATCAAGGCGTGGAGCATGACGCAATGAATGTGTTGGTCATCGGTGGACGTACGGTCGGCGCCGCGGTCGCGACCGAAATGGTGCACGCGTATCTCGCGGCGGAGTACACGCATGAAGCGCGTCACGAGAAGCGCCTGGCCAAGGTGCTCGCGATTGAACAGCGGTACTCCGCATCGACGCGCGTTTGATTTGCGGCGCATGAGCGCGCGCGCTGGTGCATGTTGATTCAATCAATGAAACAGGCGAGCGGTTGCCCGCTCGCCTGTGTTCGTTTTCGGTTGTCACGTGCAGCTCTGCGCTCACACGCGCGAGATCACTTGGGCTGCACAGGCGCGGTCGGCGTCGCGGCCGCGTCGGTCACTTCGAGCAACTCAACATCAAACACGAGCGTCGCCTTCGGTGGAATCATCGGCGAACGTCCGCGCTCGCCGTAGGCCAAGCCAAACGGAATAACCAGCTTGCGCTTGCCGCCGATTTTCATGCTGCCCACGCCTTCGGTCCAACCAGGAATCACGCCGCCCAGCGGGAATTCCGCTGGTTGATCGCGGTCGTAGCTGGAATCGAATTTCGTTCCGTCGATGAGCCAACCGGTGTAATGCACTTTGACCGTGCTGTTGCGGTTCGCAGGCGCCGCGCCGGTACCTTCGACGAGCTCGGTGTACTTGAGTCCACTCGGAAGTTCGGTGAGTTCACCCTCGAATGCGGCTCCAGGGAAACGCGGCTTCTCGGTGTCCGAGATGATCGTGCCGTCGTTTGCGTTGATGGTCAAGAGAAACGCCTTCGAGCCCGCATAGACCATGACCTTCGCAACTGCTGGGTCGCTGGTGAAATCAAAAGTGGCAGAACGCACTGATCCATCATGCGCAGTGGTGGCGATCTTCATCGCGGAACCGATGGTGAGCGTCGGTGCGCTTGCGGCGCCGGTCGCTGCATCAACGATGACCTTGCGTGCGAAGCCGCCAGAAGCGACGGTGATTTCGTAGCGCGGAGTTCCCTCGAGAATCGCGCGCGCATCGACCGCGGTGCCGTTGGCGGTTTTCTCGGCGATTTCAACCGCAGCGCTGAGCGAGAACTTGCACGCAGCAAGCGTTTGCTCAACTTGCGCGGGATCTGGCGGGACGCTGGTGTAATCGGTCTGAGCGGTGGCGGGAAGAGTCATGAGGAGACTTGCGATGATGGTGGTGATGGTGTTGCGATTCATGTGTGTTTCCAACTGAGGAAGCGGGATGCTAGCATCGGCGCGAAGGTTCGCTGAAGCCAATCACCGCGCAAAACGTTGCTGAATCATCACATGATCATCCATTGACTCGGAGGACGCTGTGTTTAATCAGGGGCTCATTCAATCGCGTTCGCGCGCATCACTTCACGGGCGCATTCGCAGTCAAATCCAACGTGCCGTGATCACCAGCGCACTTCTCGCCGCGCTGACAGGATGCGATCTCAACAATCCGCCGCAGCCGCAAGGTGGTGGCTACACCGCGCCCAAGCCTGATGAGCCGGGCACGCCCAAGCCAGAAGCGAAGTCGGTGCTTGGTCGAGCAAAGCAAAGTGCCGAGCGCATCATCGAAGAGGACATCGCGGAGTACAACCGCAAACTCGAAGAAGCCGCAGACGGCAAGTTCGAGTAGCGCAGTCGCCGTAGTTTGTGATTGCGTCGCATGCGATCACACGCATGCAAGACGATGCTCAACCGAGACGATCAGGGTTGAGTCCCTTGAGATCATCAACTACGAACAGCCCATCGCGACGCACGATTTCGCCGTCAAACGCGATGGTTCCGCCACCGAAGTCACTTCGTTGAATGCACACGAGATCCCAGTGAATCTCGCTGTGATTGCCGTTGCTCGCTTCTTCGTAGCAACGACCGGGCGTGAAGTGGAACGATCCCGCGATCTTCTCATCAAAGAGAATGTCCTTCATCGGATGCGTGATGTGCGGATTGAAACCGATAGCAAACTCGCCGACGTAGCGCGCGCCTTCATCGGTGTCGAAGATCTCGTTGAGTTTTTTGCTGTCGCCTTGGCATGACGCTTCGACGATGCGGCCGTTGCGGAAGACCAAGCGCACATTCTCAAAGGTCTGACCGTTGTAAACCGTCGACGTGTTGTAGTGCAGCACGCCGTTGACGCTGTCGCGCACGGGCGCGGTGAAACACTCGCCATCGGGAACATTCTTATCGCCGCAGCAGGGAATCACGCCGATGTTTTTGATCGAGAAATGAAGGTCAGTTTCGCCTGGGCCTTTGCTCTCGCTCTTGATGTGCACCTTGTCGGTCTTGGCCATGCGTGCGGCCAAGGGCGCACACGCGGCTTCCATCTTGGCGTAATCGACGCAGCACACTTTGAAGTAGAAGTCCTCGAAAGCTTCGGTGCACTTGCCCGCAAGTTGCGCCATCGACGCGCTGGGCCAACGAAGCACGCACCACTTGGTGTGATTGACGCGTTGTTCGAAATGCACTGGCTTCTGATAGAGGCGCGCCGCCATCTTCATCTGGTCGCCGGCCACGATCGACGCCTCACTGATGTTGTGGCCGCCGCGAAGTCCGATGTACGCCTGCATCTTCTTCATGCGATGGAGGTCGTACTCGCCCCACGCCGCGAGTCCTTTTTCTTCACCGCGGTAGAGCTCAGCGACGAGGCGTGCGGACCGCTCGGCGACATGCGCGTGCGCGCCGACTTCACGCACTGCGCGAACCAGCGCGATGGTCATCTCGACCGGAATATCAAACGACTCGATGAGGACATGCTCGTCCTTCTGCAACTTGGTCGAGTGATGAACGAGCAGATGTGCCAGCTTGTTGTAGCGCGAGTCCATAGTGCGCCGAGTTTACGCGAGGAGCGCGAGGATCGCTGCCACCGTGACTTCGCTGACGGTGGCGCACACCATGTCCGCGCCAGATTGTCGTTGCACCGTGTGCCCCTTCGATGTGATGGCGACGCAGCGCATGCCCGCCGCTTTCGCCGCGGTGATTCCTGCGGGTGCATCCTCGAAAACCACGCATTTCTCGGGGGAAATACCGAGTTTCGAGGCCGCCAACAAGAAACATTCAGGATGCGGTTTGCAGTGCGTGACATCACGACCAGTGACGATCGCATCAAACGCGCCGCCAAGATCGAGGCCCTCCACGGCACGCTGCACATTGAGCGGCGGACCCGATGAGCCGACCGCCGTGCGAAAGCCGGCGCCACGCAACGCGTGCACCAGTTCACGCGCGCCGCTCATCGCGGGAAACTGTTCCGCCACCAATTCGCGATAGGCGGCTTCCTTCTCTTCATCGAGATGATGAATGTCTTGCTCGGTGAGCGCTTCGCGTCCCGCGCGCAACCAGCACTCGCGCAGCAAGTCTTCGTTGCGACGACCGAAGTGTCGGTAGTAATCGTCGACATCGACGGCTACGCCATGACGAGCGCTGATGCGTCGCCACGCTTCGAAGTGCGCGTCATAGCTGTCAACAAGAGTTCCATCGAGGTCAAAAATCGCGGCGTACATGCGCGAGAAACTACCACGCTGCTCAGTGTTGCGCGGCCAATTTGATCGCAGTGCCAGCGCGAATGATGTCATCACTGGTCACATCAAGGTGCGTCACCATGCGAACGCGTGACGGACCCATTCCAATCGCAGCGACCCCGTGCTGCGCCAAGCGCGCGCAAAACTCTTGCGCATTTCCCAGTGACGGATCGACGGCGAAGAACACCATGTTGGTGGGGATCGTTGCGGGCGTGCCTTCGAGAGTGAGTCCTGCAACATCGACAACCGTCGCAAGAACACCATGTTGGTGGGGATCGTTGCGGGCGTGCCTTCGAGAGTGAGTCCCGCAACATCGACAACCGTCGCGGCAAGTAGTCGCGCGTGCGCATGATCTTCGGCGAGGCGCGTGACGTGATGATCAAGCGCATGAATCGCCGCTGCCGCAAGCAATCCTGACTGACGCATCGCGCCGCCGAACATTTTTCGAAAGCGGCGCGCGCGCGCAATGAGCGCAGTGCTGCCCGCGAGTGCGCTTCCCACTGGCGCACCGAGGCCTTTCGAAAAACAAATCGAGATGCTGTCCGCATGCGCCGTGTACGCGGTGGGTTCACACTGCAACGCAACGCACGCGTTCATGAGCCGCGCGCCGTCGATGTGCACATGCAAGCCGCATTCGCGAGCCGTTGTCGCCACGCGGGCGAACTGCTCGAGCGGCCACACGCTCCCGCCGCCTCTGTTGTGGGTGTTTTCGATGATGAGCATGCGGCTCACGGGCGCATGCTGGTCGCGGTGACGAATCACCGCGCGCACTTGCGCGGCTTCAAACAACCCGCACGCACCATCGAGCGGCGCAATCATGCAACCCGCCAACGCTGCGGGCGCGCCGGTTTCGTAGTGAATGATGTGACTGTCCTTGTGCGCGACAATCTCGTCGCCGTGCTCACACACCGAGCGAATCGCCAGTTGGTTCGCCATCGTGCCCGACGGCACATAGAGCGCCGCATCTTTTCCCAGCAGCAGCGCGACCTTTGCCTCGAGCGCTTGCACCGTGGGCTCGTCGCCCAACACATCGTCGCCCAGCGGCGCAGCCATCATCGCCGCACGCATGGCCAGAGTGGGACGGGTCACGGTGTCGCTGCGGAGGTCAATCATGGTGGGAGAGAATCGCAGCAAACGACACGATTGGGGCGGCGGCAGTGAAATTCTGCAGCAACGCCGCGGGTTACTGTTGTTCAATCGCGGGCGATGGAGCGGGCACTCGACTGGTGCGCACTCGACTTCGCGTCAGCAGCGAGGCGCCGCTACAGAGCGTGTCCGAGAATGCCGATGTACTCGCCGGATGAACTTGCCGTGAACTTTCTTCTCGCCTCGCCGTTGCTCGCGTGTGTCATGCTCGCTGCTTCTCAGGAAGTTGCGACGCCAACAATTGCGCTTTCTGCGCGCGATGGAGCGGTGCCGCGCTTGCTCTTAGCCCGCTTTGATTTCGAGGAAAACGAAGCGTTTACCTCGGGTCAAGCGCGAGGTTTTCATCGACTGCTCACCCATGCGGCAATCGATGCGTCCTCGCCGCCGACAGCTGCGACCGCGCCATCGCTGCCGGGCTATCCCGATTTCGGGCAGATCGACATGCAACGCGGCGTGGGTCGCGTCACCACCAAAACCGCGACTGCGGTTGCGCAAGCGGATCAGGGGTGGGCCGTTCGATTCACGATTGACGGCGCGTCGATGGCGTACATCAGCGACCCGAAGGAAATCTCAATCCAAGCGGGCGCTCAAATCATCGCGCGCGTTTGGACGCGCACGCAAGGACTGAAACACGCACAGTCGCGGCTGAGTTTGCGTTTCCACGATGCAGCGGGGCGGCCCATTGGTGGCATCTACTCGAGCATCGCGCTGCGCAGCGAAGGCGCGTGGCGCGCGTTGGAGATTGAGCCGCCCGCGGCTCCTGAAAATGCGCGCAGCATTTCACTCTGGCTTGAGCTGGTGCAACCCTCGTCGGCGAAACTTGTGGAGGAAATGCGCTTTGCCGCAGCCACCAACGATATGCGCGGTGAGGCCTTCTTCGACGACATCGAAGTGTGGCAGATGCCCGCAGTCGAATTTTCGGCGATGGGCAATGGTTTGATTGCGCCCGCGAGCATTGCGCAGATGTCGATTCGTTGCAGTGATCCATCCATGTCTACGTGCAACGTTGCCGTGCGCGTGCGCGACGCGGGAGATGCGGTTGTGTTTACCCAATCGTTTGCAGTGCCTGCCGATCGCGCGGTGACGCTCGATGTTCCGCCACTTGCCACCGGTTGGTATGAAGCGGAAGCCTTGTTTTCGCAGGGAAAAACGCAGATCGCGCGCAAGTTGGCGCGCTTTGCCGTATTGCCTGACGATCCCTTTGAACCTGATGAGCCGCCGCGTTTCGGCGCGTCACTCACACGCGCCGACATGCCCGTGGGACCAGCGCTTGATCTCGCGCGCAGCGCTTTTGTCGTGCTTCCGGTGTGGACCACCGCAACTGACACGCGTGACGCGAAGCGCGAGATCGATCTTCTGCGGCCCGTGGTCGCGCAGTTGCTCGACCGTCGCGTCGAGCCAATGTTTCGCGTGTGCCAAGTTCCTGCGCCGTTGGCGAACGAGCAGCGCATCGACACGGATGATCCTTTCGCACTCTTCGCGTTGGAAGCATCGCGCTGGCAGCCGGCGCTTGAGCCATGGCTGCTCGCGTTTGGACAACAAGTCGACCAGTGGTTCATCGGCAACGATCCAGTAGACGCGACGCGCGCCGATCTTCATCAGCGCATCGACAGCGTTGCAACGGCGATGCGCACTGCGATTGCCGGTCCTGCAGTTGGATTGCCATGGTCGCCCGATGAAGAGTTGCCGCCCGAACTTGAAGCAACGATCACCGCGGATCGACACACGCTTGAACTCGTGGTTGATCCCGCGTGGCGCGAGAGCGCAGCGGAGATTTATCAAGGATTCCCTAGCAATGCGCGAGGAATGGCCCGCATTGTTCCGTTGAGCGCAGGAAGTGTGGACGATCGCGAGCGCGCGATTGATCTCGCATTGCGCGCCATCGACGCGTGGCGCGCGGGACTCGATGCAGTGTCGGTTGAAGTCACTGCAGAAGAAGGCTCGCTCATCCCAGGCCCACCGATGGAACTCGCCGCATGGCGACAGATTTCGACACGCTTGTGCGGCCGACGATTCATCGCCGAGATTCCGGTGCAGCAGGGCGTTCGTGCGTTGCTCGCTGATGGCGCGCGTGGCACGGTGCTTGTGATGTGGAGCGAAGGAGGCGACGCGGAAGTCGAAGTTGCGGTCGATCTGGGAACGACAGCGGTGGCGTGCACCGACCTCTGGGGCCGCGGCGCAATCGTCGCGCCTTCTGCGCGTGGGCATGTCTTCCAAGTGGCACGCGCGCCAACATTCGTCGAAGGCGTGAGTCGCGAAATGTGCTTGCTTCGTCGAGGTTTTCGCATCGATCCAAGTTTTGCCCAGAGCCGACGCGCGCCGCAAGAAGCGTCGCTGGTGCTCGCGAATCCATTCGATGTCCCGCTGTCGGGAACGCTCACAGTGATCGCGCCTGATGCGCTGTCGATCTCGCCCGATCTCGCCCAAGTCACACCGCTTCACGATGCCAGCGGCGGGTGAAGCGCGCATGCCCGTGATGTTCAGCGTTCCGCGCGCGTTGAGTTCGGGTCCAATCACAGTGCGCGTTGAAATCGATGCGTCCGCACGTGAGCCCTTCCGCGCGGTGCTTGACGCAGCTCTTGAAGTTGGCTTTCAGAAGGCAACCATTGATGCGTCGTGGAGGCTCGCGCGCAGCATTGAGAGTGGAGCGGTCGACCTCGTGCTGATGCTGAAGGTCACCAACGTGAGCGATGCGCCGCTTGATGTCGAGGCCTTCGCGGTCGCCGATGGATTTATGCAGAATCGCAAGCCGATCCTCGGGCTCGCTCCTAGCGCGACCGCGGTGCGCGTCTTCCACTTTGCGGATGGCGCGCGTTTGATATCTGGTCGCGACATTCGGGTTGGGGTTCACGACACCGATGGCGATGGCCGGTTGCTGAAGCGGATCCCCATCCCGCCGCTGCTGCCACCATCCACCACGTTGGTTGAGGTTGAGAACGGCGAGTGACCACGTGCGCGCAAATGCCTAGAAAACAAGCTCATCCGTGAGAGCGGGTGCGACGGCGGGAGCCTCGGCGGGGGCAAGATCGCCTCAGGCATTGGTGCACGTGCGACGGAAAAAGTGTGAATCTCCACCACCTTGCCCAAAGCGGTGAATGGGGGCGCACTCCCCGTGCCTTTTTCTGCATGCACGTGAGGCCCTCGGTCGATGCACCACGACTCGGCGGAGCCGTGTCCACCACACTCTCAGTTGCCCGCAAGGATTGCGAAGCACAGTGCGTAGGCCATCGTTCCATTCCCAACGCGATGGCCTCGATTCTTCCACCAACTCTCGCGGGCTCGAACGATCCGTTCACTGGCACAGGCACAGGCACTGGCACAGGGTCGCTCATTGCGACATCGTCATCAACACCCTCTGCCCATCACGCGCTGCTCGAACGCAACCTCACTGCATTGAGCGCGCGCAATCTCGATGTCGTGACCGCCATTCGTGCCGCGAGCCCGGCGCACTTGGAGTGGAGCGTCGCCGCTGATGGTTCACGCGTGGCGACACTCGATGCGCGCGCACTCGCGTCGCGTCATCAGCCTCAAGCCGAAGCGCAGACGTTCATTGAGACGATTGATCTCCGCGATAAAGCCGTGGTGGTGGTGCTCGGATTCGGCTTAGGGTTTCACATTCGTCTGTTGAGCGAACGCCTCGGTCGCGCCGGTCTCATCGCCGTGCTTGAGAGCGATGTGGGACTCTTGCGCGCCGTGTTCTCCGAGCTTGATTTCACCGAAGCGTTTGAGAACTCCAACATCCTCTTCTTCGTCGGCGATGAACCTGCTGGTCGGTACGCCGAACGATTTTCTGGCGCCGAGGGCGTGCTCATTCAAGGCGTGCAAATCGTGGAGCATCCCGCGAGTCGCGCACGCGTCGCGCCGCACTCGAAGCAGTTCGTTTCGCTGATCACCGAGACGGTGCGCGCCGCACGCGTTACCGCCGCGACGGGACTCGCGCGCAGTGCGCAAACGATTCGCTCGATTCTGCGCAACGCGCGTCAATACGTTGCGGGCGAAGCGCTCGCGCCGCTGGCCAACATCGCCGCAGGTCAATTGGGAATCGTCGTGAGCGCAGGTCCAAGCTTGCGCAAGAACTTGCATTTGCTGGCACAACCCGGCGTGCGCGAGCGCTGCATCATCGTGGCCACGCAAACCGTGCTCAAGCCATTGCTCGCCGAAGGAATCCGTCCGCACTTTGTCGCGGCCCTCGATTGGCACCGTATTTCCAAGCGTTTTTACGAGGGTTTGCGCGAGCAAGATGTGTGCGACACCACGTTGGTTCTCGATCCGCAAGCGAACCCAATCATCGCTGAGAGTTACCCCGGACCAATTCGCGCGATCGCCGCGCCGCATCTCGATGCGCTGCTTGGCCCACTCGCGCGCGACATGGGACGACTCCCTGGAGGCGCGACCGTCGCGCACCTCTGCTATCAGATCGCGCGCTATCTCGGATGCAATCCCGTCGCGTTGATCGGACAGGATCTCGGCTTCACTGATGGCATCTACTACGCGCGTGGCACGGCCATCGACGAAGTGTGGGCGCCTGAGCTCAATCCCTTCAACACGATGGAGAATCTCGAGTGGACGCGCATCGCGCGACATCGTTCGCATTTGGTGAAGCGCCGTGATGTGCACGGAAAGTCCATCTACACCGACGCGCAGATGGAGACCTATCTGCAGCGATTCGAAGGGTTTTTCCTGCAAGACGAGCGTCGCGGTCTGCGCACCATTGATGCGACCGAAGGCGGCGTGATGAAGTGCGGCACCGAAGTGATGACGCTCGAGGCCGCGCTCGCGCAGTTTGCGGTGCGCCCCAATCCTGCGCTGCCCTTAGCCTCGCGCACGCTCGCGGATGATCGACTCAAGTTGGTCACGCGACGACTCGAGAGTGTGATCACCGACGTGCGCACGATTCGCACGGCATCGAAGCGCACCGGCGATGCGCTCGCGCAACTCGTGCCTGGTGCCGCGCGCAGCGAACCTGAAGCGCGACTGTGGAAGACCATCGAGAGTGAGCGAGGCAAAGTCGGCGAGCGACTGGAAACCCTGCGTTTACTCGATGAATTCAGTCAAGTGGGAGTGCTCAAGCGCGCCAAGGCAGACCGACGCATCGAACAGACACGCGGACTGTTGCCTGAAGAGAAACAACGATTGCAGTTTGATCGCGACTTGATCAACGTGCGTTGGATCGAAGAGACCGCAGAGGAATATCTCACCGTGCTCGGTGAAACGGTGTCGCGACTCGCTGGAAAATCCGTCGATCTGGCCGACGATGAAGCCACCGTGTCGGCGCAAGTCGACGGCGCACTCGGTCGTGCGCTAGGCGAAACTGAGGTGGCGGTTGAAGTGCGTGCCGCGTTCGTCGTGCCTGTTGATCCGTGGCACGGAGGACTAGGAACTCCGCGCAATCTTGCCGAACCACTCGCGGGTACTCCGGTCATTCAGTGGACGCTCGAACGACTCGGTCGATCGCGCGAAGCAACATTCATCGTGTTGTTGGTGCCCGAAGGATTCGATGTTGAGGCGCTGATCAATCGCGATCGCATCGGACTGCCCATCGAGATTCATCGCACAAATGGTTCGCCCTTCGGACCGGAGCGCAGTGCCGTTGCCTCCGCACGTTTGTGGAGCGACAGTTCTTGGCGCGGTGGCATTGCCGGCGCGACGTGCTACGACGAAGTGCTTGCGCCGCGCGCAACACTCGAAGCGATGGAGCGATTGGGAATCACCGCCGCAATCTTGGTCGGTCCCGATTGGCCGCTGGTCACCGTCGAAGGCGATGGTGGTTGTGATGCGCTCGTGCGCCGCCACCGCACGCGCACTGAACTCTTGCGCATCGTGTTCAATCAATCTCCGCCAGGAATGTGCGGCGTGCTCATTGAACGCACGCTCATGCGCGAGTTAGCACGCGGTGGTCGTCACGCTTCCATCGGTTGGTTGCTCTCGTATGAACCGTCGCGGCCGCAGCAAGACCCTATTTCCAAAGACGTTTGCGTGCAGATCGATCGATCGATTCGGCGCTCATTTGTGCGCGCGGTGTTTGACACGCCACGCAACATGACGCGCATGCGTCGCGCCATCGAACCAGGGCTTGCGGGCTCAGGTGAATTGGCCAAGATCGATGCGAACGCAGCGATTGCGTTGCTCGAGCATCAGTTGTTTGACACGGTTCCCTACTTCACGCCACAGCAACTCATCATCGAACTCAACACGGGTCGATGTGGTTGCGGCGCGTCGAGCCCTCATCGCATGGGTTCGGTGCAACGCACGGTGATGACTGAGCGGCGCTTCATGCGCATTGTCGAGCAAGTAGGCGCGAGCCGAGATTGCGTCATGACTTTCGCGGGAGCGGGAGATCCGCTGCTGCATCCCGATGTGGCGCGCTTTGTGCGTCTCGCCAAAGAAGGCGGCGTGCGCGGCGTGCACATTCGCACGGAGCTGCTTGCATCGCATGCAGTGATTGATGCGGTGGTCGAAGCGGGCGTCGACGTGATCAGCATCGAGCTCGACGCCGACTCGGGCGAAACCTATCGACGCATGCATGGCGTGGATCGCTTTCAACTCGCAGTGCAAAATCTCGAGTACCTCTTCGCGGCGCGTCGCGTTTTGTCGGGTCCAGCAGGCGGTGGCGCCTACGCGGTGCCGTGGATTGTTCCTCGGTTGCAGCGGCGACTCGAGAGCTACGAGGACATCGATTCGTTCTTCGATCGTTGGCAGCACTTGCTGGGAACACCAGTGATTGAAGGCGCGCCACCGTTTGACGATTCGCCGGAAACACCTGCAGATTCCCTGGCCAGCGCGCGTGCGCCTGCGCTGGAGATGTTCCGCGAGATGTTGCGCCGCATGCTGATTCTGTCTGATGGAACGGTGCCGATTTCGGAACTCGACTTGCGCGGCGATCGCATCTTCGGTCACGTTGATCGCGGTCCGCTCCTGCAATTGTGGCGCGATCTCGTGGCTCGACGCAAACACATTCGTCGTGAACACGGCGTGACTCATCAAGACTTGCGGACACGAACGCCATGACCAATGCGATCGAAGAAGTGTTGGCCGTGATCATCGGTCGCGCAGGAAGCAAAGGGCTTCCGCGCAAGAACGCGCTGATGGTGGCCGACGCTCCCATGATCGCGCACACCATTCGCTTCGCGCGTGCAAGCAGCACCATTGATCGCGTCATCGTGTCGACCGATGGCGATGAGATCGCGCAGATCGCGGCCGATGAAGGTGTCGAAGTGTTCATGCGCCCTGAAAGCGTTTCACACGACACCGCGACTGTCGATTCCGCCGTGCGTCATGCGGTTACCGCGAGCGGCAGTCGCGCGGAGATCGTGGTGATCCTCTACGCCAATGTCCCTGTGCGCCCCGCGAATCTCGCGGATCGCGCCATCGCGCAGCTGCGCGCAACTGGTGCCGACAGCGTGCAGAGTTACTACCGCGTGGGCAAGACGCATCCGTACTGGATGACACAACTCGACGAGCATGGCGCCGTGAAACAGTTCATCGAGAACCGCATCTATCGTCGACAAGAACTTCCGCCGCTGTTTATGCCTGATGGCGGCGTGATCGCCGTGCGACGCGAGAGTTTGTTCGCCGTCGATGAAGCGCAGCCGCACGCGTTCTTTGGCCGTGACCGTCGCGGCATCGAGACCAACGAAGGTGATGTCATTGATGTGGATAGCGCGCTCGACCTTGCCGTCGCGCACGCGACTCTGCGCGCACGAGAGGATGTCAACGCATGAACGACGCCAGCATCAACATCGCCGGACGAGAGATCGGTCGTGGACGCAATCCGTTTGTCATCGCCGAGATTGGCGTGAATCACGATGGCAACATGGCGCGCGCGTTGCGCTTGGTGCATGCGGCGCATGAAGCCGGCGCCGATGCAGCCAAGTTTCAGATGTTCGACGCCGAGATGCTGATGTCGTTGGACTCGGTGCTCGCGGTGTATCAACGCGAAAATGGCGCGCGCGATCCCCGCGAATTGCTGCGCGGCCTGCAACTTTCGGCCACCGACCTCGGCGTGCTGGCCACTGAGTGTTTGCGCATCGGATTGATTCCCATGGTCACTGTGTTTTCGTTGCCGCTCGTCGAACACGCGCGCAAACAAGCGTGGCAAGTGTTCAAGATGGCGTCGCCCGATCTGGTGAATCGCCCACTCCTGCGCGCAGTCGCCCAGTTGGGTCGTCCGCTCATCGTGTCCACCGGCGCGGCCACGCGTGCTGAGGTTGCCCAAGCGGCGTCATGGCTACGCGACATTGACGACGTCGCGTTTTTGCAGTGTGTTTCCAGCTATCCCACGCCTGATCTGTGTGCATCGATCGGTGCCATGCATGACATCGCCGCGATCACCGGTCGCGCCACGGGCTACAGCGATCACACTTCATCACTCGATACGGGCGCGCTCGCAGTTGCGGCAGGCGCGTGCATTCTTGAGAAGCATCTCACCTACGACCGCAACGCGACTGGTCCCGATCACGGCGCCAGTCTCGACCCCGTGCAATTCTCTGCGTATGTGCAACTGGCACGGCGCAGCTGGCGCATGATTGGTGACGCGACCAAGTCGTTGCATGATGTTGAGCACGATGTGCGTCGCGTGAGTCGACAGTCGCTCGTCGCCGCGCACGACCTCGCAGCAGGACATGTGATCGAGCCTTGTGATCTCTCGATGAAGCGGCCAGGAACAGGATTGTCCGCCAGCGCGTTCGATGAGATTGTTGGTCGCACCCTTGTGCGCGGCGTTGCCGAAAATCGCGTTCTCGTCGCTGAGGATCTCGCGTGAGACGAGTTGCCGTGGTCACGGGAACACGCGCCGAATGGGGATTGCTGCGTCCCGTGTGTACAGCGATTCAGGCGCGCGACGATCTTGCATTGGAGATCTATGCCGGTGGTGCGCATCTGCTCGCGCCTGCGATGACCATTGATGAAGTGCGCGCTTTTTCCGCGGAAAAGCACGAGTTTTCCATGCAGCAGACGGGAGCAACTGGGCGCGCTGCCGATGCGCATGCGCTCGCGCGCGGCATGGCAAGTCTCTCGAATATTCTCGAGCAGCGCTCGCCCGATGTGGTGGTGGTTCTCGGTGATCGCGTCGAAGCGTTCGCGGCGGCGTGCTCGGCAAGCATCGGCGGCATTCGTGTCGCGCATATTCACGGCGGCGATCGCGCGGAAGGCGTTGCGGATGAAGCGATGCGCCACGCCATCACCAAGCTCGCGCACATTCACTTTCCTGCCACGCGTGAAAGCGCGCATCGGCTCGAACGTATGGGCGAAGAGGTGCGACGCATTCACTGCACTGGTTCTCCGGCAATCGATGGCATCGCCGCAATCACGCCGCTCAGTGATGCGCGCTATCAAGAGTTGGGAAGTCCCGAGTTTGTGTTCTTGTTGCATGCGTGTGGACGCGACGCGCGTCTTGAAGAACATGATGCAACTGTGTTGCTCGACGCTGTAAGTGCACAGGGGCGCGTGCTCGCTCTCGCGCCGAATTCTGATGCGGGGCGTGAGGGCGTTGTTACGGCGATCACTGCGGCACACCGACAGGTGATGCATGTGCCGCACTTGCCTCGCAACGAATTCATCGGATTGCTGCGACGAAAGGAAGTGCGCGCGCTTGTGGGCAATTCGAGTGCGGGATTGATCGAAGCTGCGGCACTGGGAGTGCGCGCGCTCAATGTCGGGACGCGTCAAGGTGGACGCGAGCGTGCGGACAACGTCGTGGATGTGGAGTGCGTGGAGCGTGGTTCAGTCACGCAAGGGCTG
This sequence comes from Planctomycetota bacterium, assembly GCA_003671025.1. Lineage (GTDB taxonomy): Bacteria > Planctomycetota > Phycisphaerae > Phycisphaerales > SM1A02 > QWPT01. The sequence goes on along the minus strand of QWPW01000007.1, from coordinate 85,468 downwards.
AGCCGCGCGCTTGAACTTTCGCCTTCGGGCGCACATCCCTACGGAGATGGCGACGCGAGTGCGCGCATCGCCGCGATTCTCGCGAGCTATGACCTGCGCGAACACTCGCTTGCCAAGCGCAACAGTTACTGACTGTGCGGCCATTGGTCCGAGAGTGTGAGCGGCAGGCGCGTGCTTGCGCCGACTTTCAACACGGTGATGATTCCGCACGCAAATTGCGCCGATGCCCCAACTGCAGCGGGGCGAGGCAGCAGCCCCGTGCCAAAGTCGGCGCGCGCAAGTGCGCGAGCGTTGGTTCAGGAGTCGAGTCACGGCACGCAGGAGGTCTATCACGATGCAGGGCAACGAAGCGCAGCCGCAATCGATCGAAGCGTTCAACCAGATCGCGCATGCGGCGGTCAAGCAGCTCAGTCATATCGCGACGCTGCCGGAAGTCACGCTGGGCATCATTGAACTCGTGGAGAATCCCAACTCCAGCGCGCAGGATTTAAACGGACTCATCGGCCGCGACCCCGCGCTTTCCGCGCGTGTGCTCAAAGTCGTCAACAGCGCGTTCTACGGATTACCGCGGCAAATTGGCTCGATCAATCGCGCGATTTCGCTGCTGGGCTTGAACGCGGTGAAGAACATCGCGATCGCCGCAAGCTTGGCCAAACTCTTTCGTGGTGGCGCGCTGTGCGATCGATTCGATGCTAAAGAATTGTGGTCGCACTCGATCGCAGTTGCCACGGCAGCGAAACTGCTCGCGAAGGAAGCGCGCATGAGCTCGGGCGATGAAGCGTTTCTCGCGGGACTGATGCACGACATCGGAATCATGGTCGCACTGCAAACCGATCGCGCGAAGCTCGCCCAAGTGTTCGCATCGATGCAATTCAACGGCGACGGAACACCCGCGATGGACTTTCGATTCATCGAGCGCCACGAATTCGGAGCCGATCACGGCCACTTCGGTGAAGCGCTGTGCGAGCAGTGGAAATTCCCGCGTTCGTTGGTCCTCGCATGCGGTCATCATCATGATCCGACTTCGGCGCCGGCAGGTTCGCGGCAGATTCCGTGGATCGTCTTCATCGCGGATCGTCTGGCCACCGAGAATGGCGGGTTCGCCATCGACATTTGTGATCGTGAGATTCCGCGCGAGGCGTTCGAATGTCTGGGCATCGCGCCCGAGCAACTCGACACCGTTCGCGCACAATTGACGGTGGCGCTCGACGAGGTCGAGGCGACGTTCGCGACGTGAATCTGGCGCGTCGCGCATGAGCGCGGACGAATAACATCATTCGCGCGCCGCGAAAACTCTCCACGCCAACGGCGATCGCAGCGCATAGGATCGGCGCATGGCCTCGACCATTCGCATTGATTTCGCGCGCCCCATCGCGCTGTTCCCTTTGCCCTCGGTGGTGATCTATCCGCACACCGCGGATTGGATGATTGCGTTTGAGCCGCGCTACCGACAACTGATCGAGGATTGTTTGCGCGCGCGCGAGGGAGGATCGCTGCTCGACGCGGCGCCCATCGCGATGGCAAGTTACGCGGGTCGCGGTTGGAATGGCCCGCGCATCGGCGAGCCGCCGCTGCGCACCGCCGTGTGTGTCACGAAAATCGTTGAGCATCGAGCGTTGCCTGATGGGCGACATCAAGTGCTGCTTCACGGCATGAGTCGCGCAACGATTGAAACCGTGAGCGAGCCAGAAGGACGTAGGCTCTATCGATTGGGCAACCTCGTTCCGCTCGACACACGTTCACACGCGCCGCGACGATTGCCCGCGCTTGAGCGTGAACTCGCGCATGTGCTCGGCACCGGTGAATTGAAGCGAATGCAGCGACTCGATCCCATTCGCGAGTGGATTGCGCGCGGCAGTGTGCCGACTGAATTTGTGGTCGAGCAACTGGTGTCGATTCTTTCGCGCGGCGACACGCGGCGCTATTCGATGTTGGCCGAGCCGAGCAGTCGTCGTCGCTCGAGCTTCGTGCTTACCGAACTCTCGCATCTCTCGAGTTTGCTCGGTGGTGCAGCAAATCGCGGTGCCGCGCCGAGTGCGCGTGGCCTCACGCGCAACTAACGCGCAACCATCGGCATCAACATCAACATCATTACGGCAGCGGCGCACGCGCGGGCTTGACCTTGTCGAGTGCTTGATTCCAGCGCGCGAGGTCGGTGGCGTAGGCGTTGAGCAGCGGAGCGGTGTTTCCTTCGATGCGAATCGAAGTGAGTTGCGAGAGTTCTTGCAAACCTTGCGCGACGCTGAGTCCTTCAGTGACACGACCGAACACCGAGTACACAAGATTCCATCGATCTTGCGGCTTGACCGTGATGAAGATGCGCGTCGGCCGCGCGCGCGCGCTGCTGTCTTCGGTGGTGTTGGACGCGCAGAGATTTCCACCGACATCGAAAAACAATTTGGGGCTGAACTCGCGCGGCAGTGTGTAGGTCGGTTCGCGGCCGACATCGGAGTCGCCGATCTGCCGCACCACCGCGGAGAATTCATTCCACTGCATGCCTTCGTAATAGCGACGCTGCACGAGATTCACGAAGTTCGCGCACAGTCGCGGCGCTTCTGTGGTCGCGAGCAGCACGCGAAAGGATCCTGTTGGTTGCTCAAACACCGCGGTGAGCGGACCGAATGTTGCGCGATCAATCTTCGTTGCGGCAACGGGCGGTGCGGGCGTGCTCGCAGGCGCGAGTGGGGGCGTGGCTGGAGGATCGATCGCAGAGGCGGGAGCGGTCGTGACCTGCGTCGTTGCCGGTGGCGTGACTTGCGCCGCTCCGTCGCCACAACCCATGAGCACGAGGAGAGACGCCGTCACACATGCGCGGGGACAGAACATTTTCAGAGTGAACGTCATCATCTCGATTGGTCTTCGTGTTCAAGTGTTGGGCAGTCGGCGACTTCCGCGCGCGCTGCGATTGCTTTGTTTTTCAGGGTTTGCGGCGGGTGTGCTGCTGCTGTCGCTCGAGGGTGCACTCGGCGCAATGACTTCCGATCCCGTGGTGGGGAGCGCGGGAATCTCTTCGCCGGAGGCGATGCGTCCTTCGATTTCGTTCGCGCGCGCGTCGAGTGAAGTGCGTTCGAATTGATCCGCGCGATCAAGCGCGGCGAGCGACGCGGTGGAATCTTCGATCCGCGTGATCAACGCAGGATCATCCGTGCTGATGAGTCCGCGCAGACGCAGCAGCGTTTCTGCGATGACCGCGCGTCGTTGCCTTTGCACGAAGAGCAGCCCTGAGCGCGCGCGAATTTCGGCGAGCGTGGAAGTCGCGACGTCACTCGCAGGATTCGCCACTCGCGGAAGAATTCCGTCGGCCGCTTCGCATGCGCTGCGCCCGAGCGGCTCGAGTCGCACATACGCGTTCTCGAGAATGTCGAGCGCGATCTGCGATTTTTCAGAGTCAGTCGAGGGCAGTGCCAAGAGATCTGCGGACACGCGTGCGAGAACGCGCTCATCATCGAAGAGTTCGGGGTGCACGGCATGTTGCCACAGCTCGACCAAGCGTCGACCTTCTTGATGAGGAAGTCGCTGGCGCAATCGTCGCAGCGTGTCGAACTGCAGATCACGAATCGCCAGCTCTTGCTCAAACTCGAACGCCTCGATGAGTGCCAGCGCACGATCAGTGGTCGTGACCAGCGTGGGAGTTCCCGCGCGCCACATCACACCCGCGTCGACTTCGATTTCGGCGCGCGCCAATTCACCTTCGCGCACACGCAGGGCATGCTCGCGCGTGGCGGCGGTGAGCGCCAAGGCGTAGCTCAGCAATTCTGCGTCCAACACCAACAGGTTGTCCGCGTTGAACTTCGCCTGAGTCACCAAGGAAATGAGCGAAACACCCGTCGAAACAAGCAGTGCGGCGCTCGGTCGACGCGCCAATTCGAACGCGAGTTGTTCGCGCGCGAGCCGCGCGCGACTCTCGCCAGGAGTGGCGGCTTCAACGGCGTTCATCAGTGTGCGCTCGGCAGCGCGTGCAGTCGCAAGAGTCTTGGCGCGCAGTTGAAGGAGCGTCACCAACTCAGGAGTTGCTCGCGGAACAAACGCTTCGCGCGTGCGATCAAACGTGTACGCCGCAGAGAGCAGCTGCTGCATCGTGCGCCCGGCGACTTCAGAAAGCCCACGAAATGCCGTGGTGTACCCGGTGAATGCGTCGGCGACGATCGCGTTGCTCGCGAGTGTTGGATCAATCGCGATGAGCAGTTGTGCAAATCGCTCGCTGGTGATCGGTCGCGGAATGACTGATTCGCGCAGCGTGGTCTCTGCATCATCACGCGCGCGTTCGTGCGCGTCCGCAGCGGGCAGCGCAACATTGCTCGCAGCCGTTGTCGCTGAGGGCGGTGTCGTTGCCGCGGGAGAATTCGTCGTTGGAGGAGTTGGCGCGACGGTCCCTGTCGAGTCTTTGGTCGCTGGAGTTCGCGGCGCGTTGGTTGGTGGCGGCACTTGCCACGCAGCGCTCGCGCAGGGTGCGAACATGATGAGCGCAAACGTGCTCGTCAACGCGTTCGCAACGCGGATGCGCGTCACGCTCATGACACGCGAAGGCCTAGTGGAACCGAGCATCATCAAAGTGTAATTCGCACACGCGCTTGGTACTCTGCTGAAATGCCTCAATTTTGGCTTCTAAAGTGCGAGCCCAACGCATACTCGATCCACGATCTCGTCCGCGATGGACGCACGAAGTGGGAGGGTATTCGCAACTATCAAGTGCGAAATTTCCTTCGCGACACGATGGAGGTGGGCGACCTCGGCGTCTTCTATCACTCCAACGCAGCGCCTAGTGGCGCCGCGGGAATCGTGCGCATCTCCCAGTCGAGGCTCGCCGATCCCTCGCAATTCGAGGCGAGCGCAGCGGGTTTTGACCCAAAGTCGAATCGCGCGCAACCGACGTGGCTGATGTGCGAGGTCGAGTTCGTCGAGTGCTTCGCCCAAGTCGTTGCCTTGGAGACGTTGCGCGCCGAGCGCGGCCTTGCCGAAATGCAGATTTTGCGCCGAGGAAATCGACTTTCGATCACGCCGCTCACCGAAGCAGAGTTCGACATCATTGGCCGACTCGGTCGTTCGTTCACTGAAGCAGGTGAGCGCGGTATCCCCGCCGAGCGCGGCCAACGCACGCGTGGTTAGAATCCGCCGCGTTGGAACTCCGCAACCCCGTTGCGGCGATATGAAACTCCGCAACNNNGTTGCGGCGATATGAAACTCCGCAACCCCGTTGCGGAAAGCGGCGCCCCGCGCGCTGCGCAGGTCAACTACTCAAACTGGAGTGAGACTCATGGGATTTTTTCTTGTCGCTGGCTGTGTCGGTTTGGCTGTTCTTGGACTGGTCCTCGCATTTTGGGTGATCGGTATTTACAACGGACTCGCGCGCGGACGCGTCGGTGCGCAAGGTGCGTGGAGCAACATCGACGTGCAGCTGAAGCGCCGTCATGACTTGATTCCCAATCTCGTTGAGACGGTGAAGGGCTACGCCAAGCATGAGCGCGAAACGCTTGAAGCAGTGATTTCCGCACGCGCCCGTGCAGTGAGCGCGGGACCGATCGATGCCAAGATCGCTGCCGAAGGCGGATTGACTGCGGCACTCGGTCGGCTCATGGCCGTGGCCGAGGCCTATCCCGATCTCAAGGCCAACACGAATTTCTTGCAGCTTCAAGGCGAGCTGAGTTCGACTGAAGACATCATCAGTCAATCGCGTGCGGGCTACAACGGCGCCGCAGGGAACTTCAATCAGTCGATGGTGGTGTTCCCCTCGAACATCGTCGCGGGAATCTTTGGATTCACCGCGATGCCGTTCTTTGAGATCGAAAACGCGACCGAACGCAACGCGCCCCAGGTGAAATTCTAGTCGTGTCCATGAGCACGTTCGCGGCGGAATGGATGTCGCAGCCGCGTGTCCTCGCGGATGTCGTTGCCAATGTGGGCAGCGCCATCATGGTCGTGCTTGTGGTGCTCGGTGGCCTTGGGTTGTTGGCATTGATCATTGCGCTGGTGATTCGCAGCGCGCGCATGGAGCGCGAGCGCACCGCGGCACTCCGCGCGTTCGCGGAGCAGCGACAGTGTCAGTTCTATGAAGTGCATCCGGGAATCGAGGACATTCTCGGGTTTTTCCCGCTGTTTCAGGTGGGTCACTCTCGATGCGGTTTCAACATCGCGGTGGGCGCGATGACGCTGGGCGGGATCCAGTGCGAGACTATTTGGGGCGACTATCAGTACAAGATCACCACATCCAACGGCAAGCAAACCACGACGGCGACTTTCCTCACATCGTTCGTGGTGACCAAGCCGCGACTGGTGGCCAACGAAGATCTCACGGTGCGACGCGAGAATTGGTTCGACAAGATTGGCGAGTTTGTTGGTCTCGATGACATCGACTTCGAGTCGAGCGAGTTCTCGAAACGCTTTCACGTCAAGTGTTCCGATCGACGGTTCGCCTTTGATTTGTTTGAACCGCGCATGATGGAATTTTTTCTGGCGAGCAATCCGCCGTCGATGAATCTCACGCAGAACACAGTGTTGTGGCATCACGCGCAGACGCGTTGGACACCCGCTGAGCTTGCACACAATCTCGAGTGGGTGAATCGTTTCTTTCTCATGGTTCCTCGCCATCTGCGAGCGGCGCGACTTCCCGCCGACGAACAACATCTTGATCCCATCCTCAATCCTTCGGCATCGGAAACTCCATGACACTCGCAGGCTCTGAAACGATTGGCTTCGTCTGCTGCGCAATTGCAGCCGTGTGCGCCATCCCCTTGCTCTGGGTGATCACCATCTACAACCGTTTCGCGCGGCTTTCGCAACATGTGCGCGAGAGTTGGTCGGGCGTTGATGTTGAATTGAAGCGGCGCCACGATCTCGTGCCCAATCTTGTCGCGACGGTGAAGGGCTATGCCACGCACGAACGAGAGACGCTTGAGTTGGTGGTGTCCGCCCGCGCGCGCGCGGTGAGTGCTGGTGATTCGATGCGCGAGCGCGTCGACGGCGAGGCCGAATTGGGTCGTTCCATTGGACGGCTGATCGCGTTGGCGGAGAGCTATCCACAACTCAAGGCCGATCAGCATTACCTCGAATTGCAGCGCGAACTGTCGCTCACCGAAGATCGCATCGCAGCATGTCGCAGGTTTTACAACGCGAATGTGCGCGAAATCAACGGGTTGCGCGCGGCGTTTCCTTCCAATGTGATCGGCGGCGTCTTTGGCTTTGGTGAAGTGAAGTTCTTCGAGCTCAGCGATGCGTCGGAGCGTGCGGCCTCTGCGGTGAAGTTCTGATCACGCCGTAGATTCGCTCGACGATTACGTGCGAGCACGTCATGACTCGCGCAGAAAACTCGAACGGATATCCTCTCACGATGGCCAAAGAGCGCATCGTTGCACAGTCTGCGCAGGAGCGAACCAGTGCGCCGACTGCGCAATCGCGCGAGGCAGATCTCGATCCGCAAACGCTCGAGATTCGCCCGCGCACACTGCGTGATTACATCGGTCAACGCGAGTTAGTGGAACGACTCTCGATCGCGCTCGAGGCGGCCAAGCTGCGCAAAGAGGCGATGGAGCATGTGCTGCTGCATGGTCCGCCCGGATTAGGCAAGACCACGATTGCTCACGTCATTGCCGCAGAAATGGGCTCGCGCGCGTATGTCACCAGCGGCCCCGCGCTCACCAAAGCGGGCGACCTCGTGGGCACGCTCACCAAGATGGAAGCGCATGATGTCCTGTTCATCGATGAGATTCATCGACTGCCCGCGGCGGTGGAGGAGTACATCTATCCCGCGATGGAAGATCGTCGCATCGACTTCACGCTCGACAGCGGCATGCATGCGCGGGTGGTGACGATTGAACTCAAGCCCTTCACGCTCATCGGAGCGACCACGCGCGCGGGGTTGCTCACGCAAGCGCTGCGCAGTCGCTTTGGCATTTCGCATCATCTCGAGTTCTATGGTCACGACGATCTCGTGCGCATTCTCGTGCGCGCGGCAGCAATCTTGTCAGTGCGCGCGATCGACAACGATGCGTTCGACGCGATTGCTGCGCGCAGTCGCGGAACGCCGCGCATCGCGCTGCGACTCCTGCGTCGGGTGCGCGATTTCGCCGACGTTCGCGCGCAAGGGCGCGCGGACAGCGACGCGGTGATGGCCGCGTTGCGCCTTGAAGGCATTGATGACATTGGGCTCGATGATCTCGATCGCAAATACATGCGCGCAGTGGCCGACATTTACGGTGGCGGTCCCGTCGGGCTCGAAGCCATCTCCGCGACGCTCGCCGAAGATGCCGGCACCATTGAAGATCTCGTGGAGCCGTACTTGTTGCAGATTGGATTTCTTGCGCGCACTCGCCAAGGTCGTCGCTTGACCAAGCAAGGCGCAGAGAGCATCGGGTTTGAATTGCCCGCTGCCGCGACTCCGCCCGATCAACTGTTCTGAGGCGGGACGCCATCCCACACGAAGTTGCGCACCGCAGTGAGCAGGCGAGGACTTGCGTGCGATGAGATGCGCACGCTGCGCTCGCCGCTGTTCGCGCGGGTCGTCGCTTTGATGATGGCGCTGTCGAGAAGTGTTTCCAGTTGCGACTCTTCCCACGCGATGAGGATGTCATCGCGATCGAGAAGGCGTCGCGCCGTCGCGCTTTGGTGATCGTTTCGCGTTTCGCGTTGCGCCGCAGTGCGCGGCAACAGCACCATCGGAAGCCCGCGTTCAAGACATCCAAGAATCGTGCCCATGCCCACATGGGAAACCACAACGCTGGCGCGATCGAACATGCGCGCCGCTTCGTCTGGCGTCAGCATTGCGGTGTGTTCGAATCCGCTGAGATCCACCGCGCTGCCGCAGTGTTGGAAGAAGATGTCGCTGCGGCCGCGCGCGCGCGCCCACGCCGCGACCGGCGCGATCAAACGATCAAAGGGCAACTGTGAGCCGACCGTGACGAAGATCACAGCACTGCTCCCGCGTGATAGACGGTTTTCTTCCCGTTGTCGTTGCCTGTTTGCGACGGCGCTGACTCGAGTGCGGGTCCAAGCTCCGGCCACTGCGTGAGTGTGAGCGTTGCAAAGCGCGAGGCCTTCGCGCCGGAAAGCGAAAGCGTTTCGGCGTTGGCAATCGAATCGATCCACAACGTGCGCGCGCCGAAAATCTTCCCAATGCGCAGCGCGAAAAACCCTGGCGCTGCACCTGTCGACACGATGCAGTGTGGTCGCAGCGACGCCACCAAGAATCCCACACGCAACAATGACCACACCAGTTTGATGCGATCCCATCGTGTTGCTTCAGGAACGCAGACGAATCGCTGCGGCGCGACTTCGGCGGCAAAACCGGGATCGGTGGACGCCCATGTCACATCGCAACCATCGAAGGCGTTGCGCAACCGTCGCAGCTGCGTCCAGTGTCCGCCACGCGAAGCGATCGCGAGCACGCGCGGGCGCTTCACTCTACTGATCCCATGGTGGGGGTGTACATTCCGAACGATCCATTGCTCGCTGACATCTGCGAATTTGCAGGGATTGCGAGGGAAAGTCCAACAAAGGTGTTGTCCTCGATGAGGTCGTAACCCGCGTTGGCACTCAGATCAAAGTCGGGAAAGTTGCGCGTGATCACGCCAGAGACCGCGCGCATCTCGTTGGCTCTCAGGTCGTACTGCGGGCTAGCCGCGATGAGATATCGCTTGCCCGCTCGATACAAAAAGCCTGCTTGCAAGAGTTCCGATTCGGTGGGGGCGATGTAGCGGTACTCGACGTAGGTGCTCACGATGGGACTGTGACGCATCTCGAGTCCGAGTGAGCCACGCGCGAGATTTGGCAAAATCGAGTTGTCGTCGGTGACGAAATCCCGGTCTTCAAACAGGTAGTTCGCGGTGCCGCCGAGCGTGAGCGCGTCGGACAGTTGCCACGCCAACATTCCGTAGCTGTGACTACCCCACTGCGAGAGTTCGGGGCGGAAAGAATAGAACGCGGGGATAGGCGACTGCGCCCAACGCAAACTCGCGTTGGGGTTCGATGAGTCCACCGGCTCAGGCGTGAAGTCAGAAGAGTTGTCGCTAAACACGATGCCAGCATCAAGTCGCATCCAATCCACCGATTGCCACGAGCCCGATCCGCCGCGCTGGGTTTGCAGCGTGTTGCGCACACCGAGATTGACCGCGGCTCCGCCAGTCGTGCCTTCGTAGTCTTGATCGTAAATCGGCAGCGCGCCTTCATCGTTGGAGTCGTAGCCCGCCCACAACGTTCCGTATGGCTCGAGAATGTGACGCATGCGATTGAGGTCGAGCATGCGACTCTGCACCGCGTCGTCGACGTACACGAAGCGCATCGAACTGCGCAAACCTGTCGCCGCTTGAAAGCGCAGGTTGTTGACATCGTCGGTGTACTCGGCGAATTCATCGAACATGTAACCCGTCGCTTCACCGGAGACAAACGGCGTGACCGTGACCCACTCGTTCGACAACGGCACACTGACTTCGTGACGCGTGTCAATACGCGAGACATAGTTGTCGCGATAGCCCGCGTCGTAGTAGGCATCGGTGATCGACTGCGTGGGCGCGATCGCGTTGCCCCACGCACCGATAGGAACGCCAAGCGAATTGGGAGTCCCTGTAGTCGGGCGCAGTTGCATCATGTTGGCCGACCACTGTTGCGTCCACGTGAAGCCGTCGAAAAGATTGTCGCCGTAGCGGCGATAGGCCAACTCGGGCAACTTGTCGATGGTGTAGCCGCGACTGGCCAAGAGATACGAGTTGGAAATGAAATCATTCATGTCGTACTTCGCCAACAGCGTGAGCGCGGTGTTGTCACTCACGCCGTTGATGTAGAAGCTCGACTCGTATTCGCGGCGATTGTTGTACTCACCTTGCAGCCACGCCGAGGCAAACGTCTCGTCGGAGAGATAGGCCAGCTGTGTTTGCAAGTTGAAATTCGAAGAGAGCGCCATCTGCCACTCGGCATCGACGACTCCGCGACCGCCTGCGGAAACATCCACAGTTTTACCCGCGCTGGTGAGATCGCTGCCGCCGGTGTCATAGAGGCCGTAGAGATCGATCACGCCGCTGCCGAGATCGCGCGAGAGTTTGAACGTGGTGCCGATGGCGGCACCGCGCGAGGAAAACGCATCGACCGAAAGTTCCGCATCAAGACCTTCAACAGGCTTCACACCCGTGAGCGCCATGAGATCCCAGTCGGTACCGAACTCGGCGCCGCGATATTCGTCGTAGCCACCTTGAACAGAGCGCAGCGGAATCTGCTCGGCATTGCCTTCGTATCCAGGCAGCGGCAACACGCGGGTTCCACCCACTTCAAGACCGGCGCCGCCAGCACTCACATAGACGCTGCCACCTTGCACGTCTGGTTGCTTGGTCACCGTCACGCGATCGACACCGATCGAAAGGTGCGGCGTAAAAAACTCGCTGGTGGAAACACTGGCTCGATCGGCAGTCCATTGATCGGCGGCAACTTGGCGCAGCTCTGCAGCGCGTGTGTAGATCGGAGTGTCGCGCAGCAATCGGTTGTAGGTGCGCAACACCGCGTCAACAATCACGGCGCGATTGTTGGTCAGGTCGTAATAGACCTGTGCTCCGCGCAGTCCGTAATCGCCGTCGCTCGCGTGCACCGCGCCTTCGAGATAGATCCCCGTGATCGATCCGGCGTCGATGGAGCGCAGTCCATTGCGCAGCGAGGCCAACGCACCAGGCGCAAGAAAAATTACGCCGCGTTCCGCAGAGAGTTGCAGCGCGCGTTCTTGTCCCGCGAGTTCGCCGAGGTATTCGATCTCCACCATTCCTTGAATGGCGATGCGATCAGCGTGTTCATCAATCACCACGGAATCCGCGGAAAACGAGACAGTTCCTTCGGGACGGAAGATCGGTTCCACTTCCTCGGTTTGCGAAGGAAGCGTGATCGAACTCGGCAGCGGTGGACCGATGAGCACAGTCTCACGCAGGTTTCCGCCGGGCATAGGCATGCGTTCTTCGATCACCGCGGGAACATTGAGCGCTGGTTGCGCGCTCAGTCGTGCAGTGCCCGCTGCGATGTCTTTCGTGAGCTGGCGTAGATACATCGCCAATCGACTCTCACCCGCGCGCACGAACTGTGCCTCGCCAAACAAACCATTCGGCATGCCCTTGTCGTCGATGACTACCGAGAGCGCCGTCGAACCGAGATAGGTTCCTGTGACCAACAGGTTGCGACCGCTCGCGCCGAGCCCCGCGCGACGAGTCGGTTCTTCCGCGCGCTCAAACCAAATCGCAACTTGCGATGCAGTTTCACCGCCGACCGTTGATCCACGCAGAGGCAATCGATTGATCCACACCAACGCGCGCTTGGCGCTGAAGGAGTAGCCGCCGAGTGTGATGCGCACATCGCCATCCAGAAAAAGTCGTTGCGTGTCGTCGCTCTTCCAGCGATAGCCACGCATCGAACTCATGCTCAAGCCGCCTTCGATTGGCTTCGAAGGAAGAACGAATCCGCCCAGTGAACTTCCGTCAATCGCGCGACGAGTGGTGCCAGGATCTTCGGCGACATCTTCAAGATCGATGACGGCAGGCGCGTCATACTTGCTTGCGGGCACGACTTGCGCGAGTGCGCGCGGCGCCGCGGCGACTGCGGCAACAAGTGACGCAGCGATGAGGTTGCGACGGAAGTGCCGATCAGTGGTCGAGAGATGCACGGGTGGAGAATACCGCGAGAGTTGCGACAAGGGTCAGGAGCGCCATGTTGTTGGCTCAGACAAGAGCGGTCGCGTCTCGCGCAAGATCGCAAGCATTGCGAAGATCGCGATGGCGATGCCCGCGACGATCGTTGCCTCCGTCCTGAGGTCCGCCGCAAACATCCATGCGGCGGCGACGAGGCTCTTCCACAAACTTCCGTAGCGCAGCAGTTTTTCCGCTGCGCGCACGCCGCGAATGGAGCGCAGTTTCCACACGCCGATGAGCGCACACGCGACCACGGTGATGGCGGGAACAGTGAGATCTGCCGCGTTTTTCCAGGGAAACAGCAGGGCGCCGTCGTTGCGCGAGCTGCCGAGTGCGAACAACGCAGCGCTCCAGAAGATCCAACCCATTGCACCGAGCAGAACTGCGCGTCGCGAGAGCTGCGGCCGTTTGTCAGCGAGTTGATAGGCGAGAAGTCCGACGCCCATCGTTTGGCTCATGGCGATCCACACCGGCAGCAGCGCGGTAGCTTCGACACAAGGCGCGAACATCGAGACGGCGGTGGCCAGCCCGGCGATCACAATTCCTAACGCGGGTACATGCTTGGCAAACGCGTCGTAAATTAATATGAGTGCGGCCAACAGCATCGCACAGAGCAACGCCGAAGTGCCGAAGGGGATGGCGCCGAGCACGCCAACGCACAGCGCGATTACCGCGAGTTGCATGGCGCGGCGAGGCGCGATGAGTCCCGCAGGCAGCGGACGGTCAGGCGAAAATGTGCGATCGTGCTTCGCGTCGAGAAAGTCATTGAGTGCCGCGCCAAATGCCATAAATCCCACGGCGAGCATCAGTGATCCTATGAGTGCTTGCCACGCGGGCATGGTTGCGACGTTGCTCGTTGCGAGGCGTGGATCGGTGCGCGCCAACAGCACCATGAGCCATACATTTGCCACCGCGCCAAAGGCGACGGGGAGTCGAGAGAGTTCGACCGCTGCGATTATTCGTCGGGCAACTGCATGCACGCGACACGGATAATACGAGATTCAACATGCTGTTCGCGTGCGCAGACCACAGCCAAATTGCCGCGCAAACATGCGGCTCCGTCAACTTTGCCGAGGGTGAGAATCGTCTACTATGGCGAATCCCCCATGCACACGAATGTTCCAATGATTTCCGACGCACGCGGCCTGCGTATCGCGATTGCGACCAGCCGCTACCACCATGAAATTACCCAAGCTCTTCTGGTGGGCGCGCGCCAAGCGTTCGTCGCTGCGGGCGGCGAAGAAGACGCGTTGGTGTTGGTGGAAGCACCGGGATCGTTTGAGTTGATCACGATTGCGCATGCGCTCGCGGGGCGCACCGATCTCGATGCCGTCGTGTGCCTCGGCTGCATTCTCGAAGGCGAAACTACGCACGACAAGTATCTCTGTGAAGCGGTGGCCAACGGATTCGCAGCCATCACTGCCGCCTCGGGAAAACCCATCGCATTTGGGATTCTCACCTGTCAAACGGTCGAACAAGCCGTGGCGCGCGCGGGCGGTGGCGGCAGCAAAGCCAAGGGCAACAAGGGCAAAGAAGCGATGGACGCGGCGATCATTTCCGCTCAAGCAGTGCGCACGATTGCCACGCTTCCACTAGGGAGACCCGCGTGAGCAACGGTCGCAAACATCGGGTTCGCGCGGAACGTCGGTACGCGCTGCTTGCGCTGTATCAGTTTGATTCTGGCTTCGCGGGCGATCTCGTCAGTGTGCGCGCGGCGCTGGAAAGCGCGGCAGAAATCGATGATGACGGCGAATCGCCCGACGCGTCAACGGCCGCAGCTCGCGTCGCGGCGCGCGATCCAGAATTGATCGCACAGCGCGCAGCAACAATCGACGCGGGATTAGGTTTCGCCGCCTTGGTGTGGGAGCATCGCAAAGATGCTGATGCCGCCGTGCGTCCCTACACCGCCGAGTGGCCCGTGCATCGTCAACCAGTTTTGGATCGCAATGCGCTTCGCCTCGGTTGGTACGCGTTCACACACGGAGGCGACACGGTCGCGCTGGCGATCGATGAAACCGTCGAGCTGGTGAAGACGTTTTCTACCGAGAAATCAGGCGCATTCGTGAACGCCGTGCTTGATCGCGCCGCGAAGTGTGCTGGTGCGAACGGATGAGTTTGTTTCGCGCGGCATTTGACGCCGTTCGCAAGGGACTGCAGAAAACCGCTGCCGCCATCGGTGGCCAGTTGCGCTCGTTGTTGCTCGGTCGCGCATTGAGTGAAGAACTCATTGATGAGATTGAGACGCGACTGATCGCTGCGGATGTCGGCGTGAAGGCCACCCGCGAACTCGTCGATGGTTTGCGCGCGGAGTTTCGCTCGGGTCGCGTCGCTCGTGGCGAAGATGCGCTCGAGTACCTCAAGCAAAGTTTGAAGGCTCGCTGGCCTGCAGATTCGCGCGCCATCGCCGTCGCAGCGCAGCGACCAACTGTCGTGTTAGTTGTGGGTGTCAACGGTGTGGGCAAGACCACCAGCGTGGCCAAGATTGCCAAGAGTCTCAAGGATGAAGGTCGCACGGTGCTGGTCGCGGCGGCCGACACCTTTCGCGCGGGCGCGGTCGCGCAACTTTCGGTGTGGAGTGAGCGCCTTGGCGTTGACATCGTGAAGGGCAAAGCGGGCGCGGATCCAGCGGCGGTTGCATTTGATGCGGCTGACGCGGTGATCGCGCGCGGCATCGATGTCTTGCTCGTCGACACCGCGGGACGACTGCACACGCAAGAAAACTTGATGCGCGAGCTCACCAAGATTCGCAATGTGCTGGCCAAAAAAATCCCGGGCGCGCCGCATGAAGTGTTGCTGGTGCTCGATGCGACCAGCGGTCAAAACGCGGTGCAACAAGCGCGCCTCTTCGCGGCAGCGGCTGGTGTGACGGGAATATTTCTCGCCAAACTCGATGGAACCGCGCGCGGTGGAATCGTGGTGGCGATTCGCGAAGAGCTTGCTGTTCCCGTCAAACTCATCGGCGTCGGCGAGCGGCCAGAAGATGTGCAGCCGTTTGATCCCGATGCGTTCATCGAGGCCATGTTCGCGCAGTGATTCGTAGCAAATGAGCACGGAGCATCGATCAATGGATGAAGGACAAAGCGCTCGCGAGTAAGTAATGGGGGCAAATTTGCGCCCGTGGCGGGCAGATTTTTCACCATAGCCGCCCGTGCTTCGACTTAGGATGCGTTGATCGAGCGCGCGTGAGTGCATCAACGCGCGCGTCCCTTGGTTCACAGTTGACCGTGTCTTATGCCAACCGCCTCGCAGCAACACCGCGGATTCACCATCGTCGAGATGTTGGTTGTCATTGGCATCATCGGTCTGTTGGTGTCGCTCATTGTTCCTGCGGTGTCATCCGTGCGTCGCGAAGCGCTCTCGATTTCGTGTCAAGCGAATCTGCGGCAATTGCACGCGGGGGTGGAGGCGTATCGCTCGACCATCAAGGGCCAGTTGCCCATGTGCGACTTTCTTCCTGCGGCAACGCCAGAAGGTCCCGTCGGTGGTTTAGTCGAAGTGCTGGGTAAATCTCTCGGCACCGATTGCACATGTTGGTTTTGCGCGGCGGATGACGATCAAGAAGGCTCGCTCGACGCAGGCACGAGTTACCTCTACATGCCTGGATTGTTGCGCTATGCGCCGCAAGTACAGATTCGTGTCGCAGCGTTGATGGCCGCGTCGGTGGCCGAAGTTTCGTTGACTCCGCGACAACGAGAGCGACGAAGACGCGAGGCCGAGGCGAAGCTCGTCGGCGTGTTGTACGAGCAGAATCCGAGGGCATTCGCGCTGATCACGGATAGTCAAGATCGTCACATGATCGGGTCGCGCAATCCGCGCAACGCGGTCTATGTCGATGGAAGCGTGAGCATTCTTCGCGACACCGATGATGTTGAAGAGGGCGAAGACACCGCGCAAGATTGAATTGCGCGCGATGAATTCGCGCGCATCGCTCAAGCAACAGAGAAAACCTGCATGTCGATTCTCGATTCCATCTATGAGCGCAAAGATCGCCTCGACGAAATCCTCGAGGATTTGTGGGAAACGCGTCGTCGAGACCTCGGCAAGATCGCGGCGCTTGCGGCCATCGTGGCCTGCGTGAGTTACGGCGTGTATTGGTGGATGGAGATTCGTTTTCGTTCGCCGCCGTCGATCTTCGATGCGCCGGTTGATGATGTGATCGGCTACTTCGCGCTCGATGATTTTTCACAGCTTCCCATCGAAGAGCGCATCCGCTTTCTGCTGGAACTCGCGGATCGTTTTCGTGGCATGGGACAGGCGGAGAGCGCCACCATGGCCGCGTTTATCGCAGGCATTTCTGGTCCCGCGCGCGAGCAAGCCACTCAAAACGCGCGCGTGCTAGCCAAGGACATCTTGGCGCAAGGCGCGAGTGGTTACTTCGATGTGCCCGCATCACAGCGCGACAAGTACATCGACGATTGGATTATCGAATGGAGCAAGAAGGGCGAGCGCATCGCCAAGGGCAAAGAAGACGACAAGTCCGACGACGAGCGTCTCGCGGACATTCGTTCGCAGAACGAGCGTCAACGCAATCGCGTGCGTAGCGAAGATCAGATGCCCAGCTTGACCGAGGATGGCGCGATGCGCTTTCTCGACTTCTGGGCCAGCGATGTGGAGAAAGCTTCGACGCCCAAGGAACAAGGGCAAATCGTGCGGTTTCTCGGCGATGTGCGCAAGCGTGTCACGGGTCAGTAGCAGGCACGCGCGCTATCGCCATTCGTGTCGCGGATATCTGCGCTTGAGTGCGGTGCGCAGTTCGGGATAGAGCACGCGCCAGAAGTTGGCGAGATCTTGCGTGACTTGCAGCGGGCGATAGTTTGGGCCGAGGATTTCCAGCACGAGTGGCGCGCGACCGCTCGCAACAGTCGGAGTCGCCTCGAGTCCGTACAAGTCTTGGATTTTCGCGCGACCACGCGGTGGCGCGCCGACTTCGTACTCGATCTTCATCTTGAATCCACGGGGAAGCGCGAGCGTCGCGGGAGCCATTTTCTCGACGAATTGCAGGTCGTCCCAAGACAAAGCGCTGCGCACGGCGTCGATGGCGCTCTTGGCTTCGACTTCACGCGCGCGGACGCAATTCGATGCGAGCTCGGTGCGAATGATGTCGAGATCTTCTTCGGTGTACGCGAGCAATGTGCGTTCAGGAAACCACTGAGCGACGCAGCGCACGCGCGCGATCCACGGCAACACGTGCTCCTCCCAGCCATCGAGTTTGATTTCATCACACTTGATGCGCGCGAGAAGTTCCATCTCGACCGCAGTGGACGGCTGCGCGGGGCGCGCTTTGCGTGCGATGACGGTGTCGAGGAAAAGTTCCTCGTGGGCGACTTCGACCGCGCGCAGTTCTTTGTTCCACGTTGTCACAACTCGTGTCGAAAACGCATGCGGAAGCGCCTCTTCAACAATGGCGCGCGCGACGGGATGAGCCACGGGAATCGAAACCGATCGATCATGATCGGGGCCGGATTCACGCACTTCCAGCGCGATGAGCAGACCAGGTTCATGCACCAGCGAAGTCTTAGCGAGTTCCACTTTGCGTCGACCCGCAAAGGCGCAGTGAGGACGATCGCGTTCGAGCTTGAACGCGATGCGATCAATAAATCCCGCAACTAATGCACGATCCAGCGCGTCGTTCGATGATGGGTTAGGCGTATTGCTCGCAGACTCTTTGACGCTGCGCGCGAGTTGCTGCGCGACCAACACTGCCTCGCGCAACATGAGTCGGTTGTCCTCGCGAGGCAACGCACGTTCGTGTGAGGCAGCAAGGAGTTTCTCTCGCACCAACGCATCGCTGTGCGGATCGTCGCGTTCGAGCAGTGACAGCAACGCGTGCGGCGAAACACCTTCGGCGGGATCGCGGTCAGAGAGCGCCGCCGCGATGCGCGCGACGCGCTGCACACAGCCGAGTCGCGCGGCTTCGACCATCGCACGCGCGAGTCGAGGGTGCGCGGGCACGCGCGCCATAGCGCGACCGATGGTGGTGAGTCCGTTGTCGTCGAGCGCGCCGAGGGTGCGCAAGGTCGTCGTCGCTTCATTGATGCGCAATGTGTCGGGCGGATCAAGCCAAGGAAACGTCGCGAAATCAGCGACACCCAGCGACATCGTCTCGAGCATCGAACTCGCAAGATCAATGCGCGCGACTTCGGCCAACGTGTGCGCGTCGCGCCGCTCGTGTTCCGCGACACTCCACAATCGAATGGCGCGTCCTGGCGCCGTGCGCCCTGCGCGACCTGCGCGTTGCTCGGCGCTGGCGCGGGAAATCGGCTCGATTCGCAGCGTGTCGAGGCCGCGCAACGCGTCGTAGCGATGAATGCGCGCGAGTCCTGAGTCGATGACGGTGCGCACGCCAACGATGGTCAGACTCGTCTCGGCAACATTGGTCGACACGATGATGCGTCGACGCGTGAGTGGATCAACGGATGCAACGGCGCGATCTTGTTCTTCCGCAGTGAGCGCGCCGTGCAGCGGCAACACGTCACACGCAACACCCGCGCGCGCTGCGGCGATCTTCGCCTTCTCGCACGTGCGCATGATTTCATAGCCACCGGGCATGAACACGAGCAGATGCCCGGGATCTTCGCTTTCGCCGCGCGCAAACGATTCGAGCACACGTTCAATCGCCGCGCCCGCAAGGTCCCACGCGGGTTCACGCGAAGGACGCGCGAGGTGCTCGAGCGCGACGGGATAGGAGCGTCCTTGTGCATGAATCGTGTTGCAATTGAGATATGTTTCGAGTCGCGTCGCCTCGAGGGTGGCGCTGGTCACGATCATGCGTAACTCAGGGCGGCGCGATTCTTGCACCAGTTTCACCAGTCCAAGAGCGACATCAACCGCCACCGAGCGCTCGTGAAACTCATCGAGGATCACCGCACCAACACGCGCCAACGTTGGATCACGCTGCAGTTGACGCACGAACAATCCATCGGTCACGAAACGAATGCGCGTGCGCTCGCTGACTCGCGAGTCGTGGCGCGTTTCGTAGCCCACGATTTCGCCTAGGGTGGTGCCCAGTTCTTGCGCCACTCGTGCGGCGAGCATGCGTGCGGCGAGACGTCGTGGTTCGAGTACCACAATGTCACCACGCACCGCGGGATGGTCGAGCAACATCTTGGGTAACTGCGTGCTCTTGCCCGAACCCGTCGCCGCCACTACTACCAAGCGATTTGCTAGGGAAACTGCGGACAAAACCGCTTCCCGCGCACGATGAATCGGCAAGTCATCCGACTTCTGCGTCATCAAATCGCGCTCTCATGCCACGAATCGCCGCCGCGTGGACGATGGCGCGGACCGCCGCGCGTGCCATCGCCCGATTGTCGTTCTTCGGCGTCGGTCTCAAAGCGCGGCAAGTTCGGCGCAACCACGCGCTGACCGATGTGCGCCTCCCACACGATCGACACCGCTTCTTCGACGCTGTCGGTGACCGTGAACATGTCGAAGTCAGTGGGGCTCACCGTGGCGTACTCATCGCGCAACACGGTCTTCATCCACGTGAGCAGGCCCGACCAAAAATCTTTGCCGACGAGCACGACAGGGAAGGGGACGATCTTCAGTGTTTGAATGAGTGTGAGCGCTTCAAACAACTCATCCATCGTGCCGAAGCCGCCCGGAAAAATGATGAATCCGCGCGCGTACTTGACAAACATAACCTTGCGCACGAAGAAGTAGCGAAACTCAATGTCGACGGATTGATAGGGGTTGGGACGTTGCTCCATGGGGAGCACGATGTTCAATCCAATGCTCACGCCGCCCGCTTCCAACGCGCCCTTGTTGGCCGCCTCCATCACACCGGGCCCGCCGCCGGTGATGACGCTGAAGCCTTTCTCTACGAGCAGTCGTGCGCATTTTTCTGCCTGCAGACACGACGGATGATCGCTCGCGAGTCGCGCGGAACCGAACAGTGCAATGCCCATTGGATACTTCGACATCGTCTCCACGCCGTCGACGAATTCACTCAGAATGCGCAGTGCGCGCCAGCTCTCGAGCGCGAGAGTTTGCTTGCGGTCATTTGATTCCATGGTCGGAAGGTACGCCACGATTTGGATTCTCGCCCACGGGGGATACGTCCCGCTCTGAATGACATAACTCTTTACTTAGCAACTAGTTAGAACAAAAAATTTGCTCTTAAGGCGCGTTTTTGCTACTCTCCAACGTATGCCCAAGGACACTTCCGCGCGTCAACCTCGACGCAGCGTCTCTGCCACGACACCGACACAGTCGACCACATCAGCCGCGGCAAAAGGCGCGAAAAAATCTGCAGGAGGGCGCGCTTTAGTCCTCAAGACCTCATCGAAATCTGCGAACGATCTCGTGCGCGAAGTCGCATCCGCGCGCACGCCTTCTCGATTGCCCAAGGTTGGTCCAGGCGGGCCGGTGAAGGCGGCGACTCCGGCGCGCACGAAAGTTGCGCCGACGAAATCCGCGACGCCCGCCGTTGCGAAGAGCGCTGCAACGAAACCTGCCGCGCCAGCACCTGCAACTGCAAGCACGGCGAAGCCGATCGCGCCAACGCATCGCAAAGTTGAGCCGATTCCATCATCAAACGTGACATCAAGGAATGCTGCGGGACTTTCGCCGCTTGTTGCGCCGCGGGGAAGTTTCACTTCTACGGTGAAGCCCACGATTCTCAGCGCGACGCCGCCCAAACTCGCGTCAAGTATTTCCGAACTCAAACCGCTCGCGGCGAAGTCGCCACCGTCCACTCCTCTGACTGCGCCACGAACAACAAAGGCAAGTGAAGTGAAGAAGCCTGAAGGATCGAAGCCAACTTCCGACAAATCAGACAAAGCAAATCTGCCTACGAACAAGGCCGATGGAACGAAGTCTGATGTCACCAAGCCCGAGCCGACTAGGCCTGAGGGGCGCAAGACTTTCGAGATTGACCCCAACGCGCCAAAGGTAGAAGTGCGCAAGTCGGTGCTGGGTTCGATTCCAGGTACGACGCCGCGGCGATTGACCGAAGAGCCACCAGCGCGTCAACTTGGTTTGCGTGCGACTCGTCCGGAAGAAGTCGCGAGCGTTCGTCCGCTCGAAGCGCGCGCCGTGCGTGCGACCGAAACGCGCGCGCCCAAGGTTGCCGCGGATATCAACGGCTACAACTCGGCGGTTCGTTACTTGCTGGAACGCCCTGATTTTGAGCGCATGCGCGCAGCGAAATACAACGAGGCGACCTTTCGACTCGATCGCATGGAGCAGTTGCTCGCGAAGCTGGGCAATCCGCATCAGCAGATTCGCACCGTGCACGTTGGCGGCACGAACGGCAAGGGATCCACGGTTCAGATGATCGCGTCGATGCTGCAAGCATGTGGCTACACCGTCGGCGTGTACACCAGTCCGCATCTGGTCGACATGCGCGAGCGCATCGTGATCAACGGACAACTCATCGAGAAGGCGATGTTCGTCGAGACACTCAAGCAAGTCGCGAAAGCAGCGGAAAAGGCGGGCATTGAGCCGACTTTCTTCGAAGCCGTCACCGCGGTGTGCTTCAAGTATTTCGCCGAGCAAGCGGTGGACATCGCGATCGTCGAAGTTGGATTGGGTGGGCGACTCGATTCCACCAACGTGATTCAGCCAGAAGCGTGCGTCATCACTTCCATCGACCTCGATCACACCAAGATGTTGGGCGAGACTTTGGAAGAGATTGCGCGTGAGAAGGCGGGCATCTTCAAGCAAGGTGTGCCCGCGTTCATCTTCGAGAGTGATCCTGCGGTGGAGCGCGTGATGGTGGAGATCGCGGAAAAGTCTGGCGCGATTCTCAAGATCGTGAACAAGGACATCGACTACTCGGCGCGATTCTGCGTGACCAGCGAGCTCGGCCCACACACGCGCGTGTGTCTGTACACCAAGACTTCGCGACTCGAGCATCTTCCGGTTCCGTTGCCTGGTGAACATCAGGCGTCGAATTGCGGGTTGGCGCTCAGCGTGATTGATCACCTCAAGTCGGTCGGCTTTGATTGCCCCGAAGAGAAGATCACCGAAGGACTCGCCGCGACCAAGATTCAAGGGCGCATGCAGTTGGTGTGGGATCGTCCGCGCGTGCTCGTCGATGGCGCGCACAATCCTGCTGCAGTCGGCGCGCTGATGCGTTGCGTGGGCGCGCATGTTCCCTATGACTCGATGATTTGCGTCTTCGGTTGTTGCTCGGATAAGGACATGGCCGGGCTTCTCGACAAGGTGAATCTCGGCGCTGACAAGGTGATTTTCACGCGCGCTGCGGGAAATCCACGCGCGGCTGATCCTGAAGATTTGCAGAAACTGTTCGCAGAGCGCAGCGGCAAGATGAGCCAAGTAGCGCGCTCGCTTCCCGAGGCGTTGGAGATGGCCACGCGCGCGGTCAGTCGTGATGACCTCGTGTGCGTGACTGGTTCGTTCTATCTCGTCGGCGAGACGTTCAAGCACATGCAGCACTTCGAGCGGAGCAAGGGTGGCAAGATTCCGGCGCAAGTGCCTGAACGCGATTGACTCGCGTGAGTGGGTTCAACGAAATTGAAATCTCTGCGGCGCGCGATTCATGAATCGCGCGCCGCAGTTTTCGTTTCCCGGCGCGTCGTTGAACGCACGCGGATCTCCTTACAATCGCGCGACCTTCACTTCACACACACGGACGAACGATGTCGATTGCACCAGTCACGCCCGAAATTCACGATCTTCCGCATCGCTACACCGCCGCGTTCGCCAACGCGCTCGAAGAGCGTTGGCAGGCTTCGCTTCGTTGGAGTGATGGCAAGGGCTACGGCTATCGCCAGCCCAATCCAGGCGACGCGGATTTCGATGCGTCGAAGCCGAAGTTCTATTGCCTCGACATGTTTCCTTATCCCTCGGGTGCGGGACTGCACGTCGGTCATCCTGAGGGGTACACGGCGACGGACATCATCTGTCGCTACAAAAAACTGAAGGGCTTCAATGTGTTGCATCCGATGGGATGGGACGCATTTGGTTTGCCCGCCGAGCAGTACGCGATTCAAACCGGCGTGCATCCCGAGGTCACCACCAAGAAGGCGATCGACAACTTTCGTCGGCAATTGCAGCGCTTTGGCTTCATGTACGACTGGTCGCGCGAGTTCGCGACGATTGATCCCGACTACTACCGGTGGACGCAGTGGATTTGGCTGTTGGCGTATTCATCGTGGTTCGATCCATCGGTGAATGCCGCGCGACCGATCGCGCAACTCGAAGCGCTCCTGGTGCGCGAGGATCGTGCGATCGCCGTGAACATCAACGCACAGGACCGTGCGAGCGCGCCGCAGTTGAAAGCGTGGAGCGCATGCTCCAAGCGCGAACAACAAGCGCATTTGGATTTGCATCGTCTCGCTTATCTCGGCGTGCAGACGGTGAATTGGTGTCCTAAGTTGGGCACGGTGTTGGCCAACGAAGAGATCATCGATGGTCGCAGCGAACGCGGAAGTCATCCCGTCGTGCGCATGCCGCTGAAGCAATGGATGTTTCGCATCACTGCTTACGCCGATCGTTTGCTCGCGGATCTCGCGCTGGTTGAATGGCCTGACTCGACGCGGTCGATGCAGACTGAGTGGATTGGGCGCAGCGAAGGCGCGGAGATTCAATTCGCCGTCGTCGGTGAAAGTGAATCGCTCACGGTGTTCACGACTCGCGCGGATACGTTGTTCGGCGCGACCTACATGGTCGTCGCACCTGAGCATCCGATTGTGACGAAGGCGCTGGCGAAATTCGGCGATGCGAAACTCGCCGAATACGTTGCGGTGTCCAAGAATCGTTCCGACATCGAGCGTCAAGAGTTGAAGAAGAAGACCGGCGTGGCCACGGGGTTTGAGTGCATCAATCCTGCGACGGGCGCACGCATTCCTCTGTGGACGGCGGACTATGTGTTGATGGGTTACGGCACGGGCGCGATCATGGCCGTGCCCGCGCATGACGCGCGCGACTTTGAGTTCGCGCGCGAGTTTGCGCTCACAGTCACCCAAGTGGTGGACATCGATCACGTGACGTGGACGGGTGAGATCGCGACGAGTGGTGAAGGTCGCGCGTGCAATAGTTCCAATGCCTCGGCGGGATTGGTGCTCGACGGGCTCAGCACGAAAGAGGCTGAAAACACGGCGATTTCGTGGCTTGCGGCGCGCGGACTCGGTGCGCGTCGCGTGAACTATCGTCTGCGTGATTGGCTGTTTTCGCGTCAACGCTATTGGGGCGAACCGTTTCCCATCGTGTACGACGCGGAGGGAAATCACTATCCGATTTCTTCATCAGCGCTGCCCGTCACATTGCCCGCGTTGGCGGACTATCGCCCGATTGAGAGCGGAACTCCGCAACCTCCATTGGCCAAAGCGACTGACTGGACGCACACCACTGCGGGCGAGGCAGGAGTTGATCCAACACTGCTCGC
>QWPW01000007.1:13121-59922 GCA_003671025.1 Planctomycetota bacterium | reverse complement strand
GCGGATACCTTTCGACTCTACGAGATGTACATGGGTCCACTCGAAGCGTCGAAGCCGTGGAACACGCGCGACATCATCGGTGTGTTTCGATTCTTGCAGCGCGCCTGGCGACTGGTCGTCGATGAGAAGTCAGGCGAGGTGTTGTTCGCAGCGGCGACCGATCCCAAGATCGAGAAGCTGCTTCATCGCACGATTCATCGCGTTGCCGAGGACATCGAACGCCTCAGCCTCAACACCGCGATCGCCGCGTTGATCGAGTTGGTCAATGCCTCGACGCGACCCACGGGCATGACTGATCACACCGCGGGTGGAATGACGCGCGATCAACTCGAGCGCTTCGTCACTATCCTTTGGCCCTTCGCGCCGCACATTGCGGATGAACTCGCCCTGCGCATTGGCGTGGTGGGTGGGTTGTATGGTCGTGCGTGGCCCAGCCATGATGCGTCGCTCTTGTTCGAGTCAGAGGTCGAGATCCCGGTGCAGATTCAGGGCAAGATCCGAGCACGACTCTTGGTTCCTATCGCGTCAGATGCGGCGACCATCGAGTCACTTGCGTTGGCGCATGCCGATGTGGTCGCGGCGATTGCGCAACGACCGGTGAAGAAGGTCATCGTCGTGGCGGGTCGCATGGTGAACATCGTCGTGTGAAGTCAACCTGTCGCGCGCCTCGATCGATCATGTCCTCGGCTACGCTTTCTCTATGCCAATGACTAGACGCATCGATCGATCGCGGAGTTGGCTCGCGGTGTTGACGTTGGCTTTCGCGTCGCTTGGGACAGTCCTCGCAACAGTCCTCGCAACAGTGCTTGCGACGGGATGCGCGGGAAATCAAGCGGAATTCGAGCGCGTCACGCCGCCGGTGCGCTTCGCAACATTGCGCGAGACCGCGTCGTGGTGTCCAACGTTTGACCACGCGTGGTGGGAGGCGATCGATGCGGCGTACCAGGCGTACGACGCGCAAGTCGAACTCGTATGCGTGCAGCAATGGGAACCACACGCCGAATCGGCGACGCTCGCGGCGCAACAACAACTCAAAGATGGATCGCGTCTTCCCAAGCAAATGTGGTCGGCGCAGAAGTCGGTCGACGCCGCGTTGCAATCTGCAGAGCGTGCGCTGTGCAACGACATCGCGTCTCGTCTTCCACCGACAGCAACTCCGTTCGTGCAATTGCTCAGCGCGCGCATCGCTTTCCAACGCGCGAGCGCGCTGTGGGTCATGCCCTCGCAGCTGATGCCTGGCCCACTGGAATTGCTTCCGCTTGATGGAGCTTTCCCTCTCAGCGCCGAGTTGGTCACCGCCGCGACCGATGCGTATCTACGACTTGCGGTTGAAGCGCAGCAGCACGCGACGAGGCGAACCAAGCTATTTCTCGCATATCTCGACGAGCGAATGCCCTACGACAACGCTGAAGATGTTGCGCGCACGGTTGGCTCCGACAATTCTACCGAACGCACGCACGCAACCGAGAATGCCGCAGCGGCGTCGAACGCGTGCAGGCAACGGCTCGTCGAAGCGCGTGCGCATGCAGACGAATTGTTGCGTCGAGCAATCATGCGCGAGAATGACATCTTCGCCAACGCGCTCACCGACGCGACCAGACGCGCGGAGTTTCTCGAACGCAGCGACGCGTTCTTGCACGAGCCGATACGCAGCAGTCAGTCGCTGCGCGCGCTCGCAGCAGTGGGCCGGCGCTTGCTGGAACTACGTGCGGAAACGCAACCGAATGAGATTGAGCAGTTCGACGTGATTGTCGAGCAAGCGCTGCGCACGCATGCGGAGCAACGCGCACTCTTGCACGCGAACTCGACAGAGGTGCAGCGTCTGGCATATGAGTCGCTGTCGGGAGTCACTGGGCCAATGTGGGATTTTCTTGCGAGCCGCATCGGCGATGATCGTCTTGGACGCGCTGAAATCGCAACGTTTTCCGTGACTTCAAAGCGCGTGAGTGCGATGGACGCCGCGGATGAGGCGATTGCCGCGACACAGGCGCAAGTCGCGGCGGAGGAAGTAGCGCAGGTCGATGACGTGCTCAACGAAGTGCGCGATAAAGGACTGCGGCTCTTCGTGGGTGATCCGCTTTCGCCGCGCGTTTGCCGCGAAACTGCGCGTCGCCTCAACCTGAGTGAAGCGGCCGCGCTCGAACTCGAAACATTTCGCAGAGATGAACTCAAGCGTCTGTGCGAAGCGACAGGGTCGGTCGCGCAGCGCCTCGATCGATTCAAGAGTCACATCGAAGAACGCGCACTCGCCGATGTCGATGATGGAGTGCGTCAATTCATGCGCGGGTTACGGCAGACGGCCATGCAAGTCAACGGACTTGATGCCGCCGCCAACGCGCGCTTTCTCGACTACGCCGCACGACTCGCCGCGACCAATGTCGATGATGCGCGTCTTGACGCGACGCGTCTTGAGCTGGAATTGCTCTTGATCATCGGCGTGGACAGTGGCCCCAATGATTTCGAAGGAATCGTTGGCGTCGGCGCAGAGTCGCTCATCTCGCCTCTTGAGATTGCAGCGACGATGGATGTGGATGATGGCGTTCGACTCGCAGTCGAGGAGATCATCATGCGCAGAGAGGACGAGCTGCTTGCCGCGGCGCGAGATGCGAAGCGCGAGCTGCTAGAAAACGGCACGCGCTTCCTTCGCTATCTCGCGATTGGCGGTAGAGCCATGGAAGCGAAGCTGCCACCGTGGCGCGCAGAGAGCGCAGGATTGCGAGCAGCCGCATTGCGCTTTGAGTTGGCGCAAGACATTCGCGTCGCGCTCGGCAGCGAGGTCGCGGACGAGTACATCGCGTGCTTTCGCCAATTGACTCAGCCCGCGTTGGAACCCGTACGCTCTTCGCAAATGGCGGAACTCGCGGCGTTTGCCGAGGGAAATCGCATGAGTCCAAAGCAGCGCGCAGCAACGCAATTGGTGCGCGCAAGCATCGCCTCAGTTCTCGATACCGCGAACGCGCAGCGTGAACTCGCGATCGCGGCGACGCATCGATGGCGCTCGGCGTGGAGCTTGCTCGGATCATTGAGGGCGCGAAGTGATTGGGCCGATCTCGCCTTCCGTTCGCCGCTGGGCGCGTTGCTTCATTCGCGCATCACCGACGGCGATGAGCGTGCGTTGGCACAGGCCACGATGATTCTGCGCGAGGATAAAACGCTTTCGGACACTGAAGCCTCGTTGCACTCGTTCCCGCTCAATCCGCCGCGCCGCTTTCGTCCCTTGTTCAAGTAGTACTCGGTGCGTGCGTCGTCAGTGCCTCGAATGCAATCGCATAGGATGATGAGCTTATGGCATCGCGCGATCATCTTCCGATTCAGATTGGGCTTCCTGTTGAGCGTGAGTGGCAAGTAGCGGAGCCCGCACCGCTCTCGTACATCGCGTTCATCGCGGGCGAGCAGATGCCCGATCCCGGTGAAGCGTTTCTCGCGGCAGGATGTGCGTTCGCCTCAGAGCCGCGCGATGTCGAGCCGTTGCCAATCGACGATGATCAAGTTGCATGGGCATTTGGATTTCGTGTGGCGCGCCGCGAAGCTCGCGTCTTAGTGTGGTGCGAGCGAGCTCAACCGGGACAAACTCCCGATGGCGCTGTGTCCGATGCGTGTTGGGTCATCTTGGTCGAGACGCTGCTTGATGCCACGCGTCCCGTCGAAGATGCGATCGCGCTCGCTGCGACCGCCGCCGCCGCTGGTGGTGCGCGCACGCTCCTGCTTTACGATCCAACCTTGGGCGTCACGTGGCACCGCCGCGAGTTTTCCCAGCTTTTTCTCGGTGAAAACGCCAACGCAGGCGCACTGGTCGATGAGCGTCATCTCTATCGCATCGAGTTGACCGCGCGCGACACAAGCAAAGGGCCGTACTGGTTGAGCTCGGTCGGACTCGCGCGATTGGCCAAGCCGGAATTGGAATTACTCGAAGTTCCGGTCACGCATGTGCGCGCCGCACTCGAGTTGATGGATGCGCTCGCGGCGCGATTCATCACCAACGATCTTCCTGATGCAGGCGTTCCCTTTGAAGCAGGACCCGCGCTCAGCATTGCGCTCGTTCCTGCGCGCGAGGTGATCGAGACGTTGAGCGCTGGTGCAGCGGGTGATGCGAATGATCGTCGCGCGTTACCGCCGGGGCCACGCGCAGTGGTGTGCGCCGCGCAACAACGTGGCGCGTTTCGAAAGGTGTGGATGCCGCCGCTGGAAGAACTGCAACGACTCGCCGCGCACGAGACCGGCTTGTATCTCGCGCCGCGGGTGGTCGATGTGCGCCAACGATTGGCGCGACAAACGTGGGGCGCGTTTGTGGCAGCGCACGCGGCGCGCGACGCGCAGTCGACGGCGGTGTTTGTCGCCAAAGTTTCGCTGGCGTTGGGAACGGATTCTGTTGCGCGGGCAAGCCGCGACGATTCCGATGAACGCGCGCATGTGTGGGTTGAGGTTTCGACGCTGAGCAACGAGTCCGGCAGCGGTGTCGTGACCGGCGACGCGTCAGCGGCGAGAGCCGTGACGTTTGCGTCCACCGATGTTGGTGATTGGCGCATCCTCGGATTGCGCCCTGATCTTGCCGAGGTTGGACCAGAGAGCGCGACGCTTCTCGACTGAGCGTGGTGTTGAGTCCTCGCATCGCACCGACGCGTCGAGTAAGGACCGTTCCTCTGTTAGCGGCCGTTTTTCCCTGAAAATTGCCAGGACTCGCGTGACGTACCGCGGCGCTCTCGCCGTGAATGCGACTCCATGCCACAATGGCAACGTGTCGTTGGTCACACAACTTCCGCGTCGACGCACGCGCCTCGTCCGTGCAGGCGCGGTCTACATCGCGGTCGTGATCGTGATCGGACTCGCTGCGGCGAGTCGCCCCAACAATCTCTTGGTGTGGGTCTTCAGCGCGTTGGTCGCGGCGATGATCATCTCGACTTTCGCATCGGGCATTTTGATGCGGCGCGTGCGCGCTCTGCGCATCGAGCCTCGTCGCGGTCGCGTCGGTGAACCGCTGATTGTCCGTTACGAAATCCGCAACATCTCGCGCTACGTTCCCGTGTACGACCTGCATGCGCACGAAGTCCTCACCAGCGAGCGACTTCGTTGCGTGGGCGACGCATGGATTCTGCACGCTGGTCCGCGTGACACTGTTCACGCCGAGTCAGTGTTCCAACCGATGCGACGCGGACCCGTGCGTCTGTGCGACTTTGAAGTCTCGACCACATTTCCCTTTGGATTGCTGCGCAGAGTGCTGCGATTTGCGCAGTCAGGTGATGTGCTGATTCATCCAGAGATTCGTTTCTTGCGCCACGAGATTTTGGCGCGGGTGACCGCAGGTGGTGTTGGTGGTCAACGACTTGCGTCGAGTGCGGGCGGTGGCGATGACTACTTCGGAGTGCGCGAGTATCGCGCGGGTGACAGCGTGCGGCAGATCGCGTGGAAGCGATTAGCAGGCACTGGTCGACTCGCGACCATCGAACGCAGTCGCGCCGTTCCGCCACGAGTGCGTGTCCTCCTCGATTTACGCAGTCCCACTGATTCGCTTCGCGTGACGGCCAACGAGCGTGCGCGCGATCTCGAAGAGTCCGCCATCGTGCTCGCCGCGAGTTTGCTTTCGCTCGCTGATCGCATGGGATACGAATTCGCACTCTCGGTGGCCGGCGTCGATTTGCCGCCGATTGCCTTGCGTCGCGGTCACTTTCATCGAGAAAAACTGATGTCGCTGTTGGCGGCGCTTGATCTCGATGCGCCGCGAACGGTGGGCAACGGGATCGCTTCGAGCGACGAACGCGCGACGATCATCGCGGTGCATCCTGATCGCAGCGACACCACCATCGCTCCGCGTGATTCGTGGCACTTCACCGCGCGGCAGTTGGAGTCGATGTGTGAGATCACGCGCGCCGCCAGCGAATCAACCACCCACGCCGATGCATCAAGCGTCGGCGCAGCGGAGGAGCGCGCATGACGCTGCTGCGCCAATATCGCATCGCGAGTTTCTTGTTGGTGTTGCTCGCGATCATTTCGTTTGCCATCGCTGAGCTTGACTTCACCATGCTGTTCATCGGTGTCGTGTTGGCGACCTCGAGTTGGTATGTCACCGAAGGGCCTCGAGGACGCGCGCTACCTGAATGGGTGGCGAACCTGTTGGTGGTTTCGCTGTTGGCATGGACCGCCTACGACTTCATGATGTTTCGAGATCTCGTCGAAGCGATGGCGGTGCTGGGTGAGTTCTTGTTGTGGTTGCTCGTGATCAAACTGTTTGCGCATCGCACGAACAGCGAAGATCGTCAACGCTTGACCTTGGCGACGTTGCTCGTCGTTGCCGGTTGTCTCGAAAGCGTGCAACTGGTGTTTGGCGTGTTGGTCTTGGTGTACGCCGCGCTGGCGGTGTGGACCACGATGCTGTGGCGACTCACGCTCAGCGCCGAGAGCGCGCGCGCGAGTCGCGCCGCGAATGCGGGCTTTGCGTTGCCGCTCGAGATCGCCATCGGGCGTCGTGCCGCGCCACAGTTTCGCGGATTGGTCATCATCGCGACCGCGACCATCTTTGCGCTGAGCGCAGGCGTTTTCGTGCTCTTTCCGCGTTTCTCGGGGCGAACTGGGGGACCTCGCCACGGTCACAGCGTCTCCGGTTTCAACGATGAGATTCAGTTGGGAAATCGTGATCGCGTGAATGACAGTCGGCGCGAACTCTTCACCGTGCGTTGGAAAGATTCGTCGGGCGCGCTTCATCGCGCAGTGCGTCCGCTGCTGTTACGCGGAGCAGTGCTCGATCACTACGACCCCAATCAACAGCGATGGAGTTCGGATCGTCGTTCCACCAGCATTCAAACCTTTCGCACGTCGGTGGGGGATCACCTCAGCAAGATCGGGCGTGGCGACGTGGAGGCTTCGCTCAATGACTCGATCGCAGAAATCGAAATGCGTTCGTTGGCCACGGACGTGGTCTTCTCGCTCTATGCGCCGGTCGCGATGGCAACGCCCGAGACGCGACTGATCGCGTTCGATCCGACGACCATGCTCCTGCGTGATGTGAGCACTGATCGTGTCGGGCGTTACTGGAGTTACCGATTGCAAGTGGATCAGCAGCCGTCCACCGCGCTGCTCGAATCGCTGGCGACGAGCGAGTCCTCCACTGAGCGCGCGGTGAGCTTTCCTGTTCCCAAAATGCGCGCCATCGCGCAGAGCATGTTGAACAGCGCCAAAGCAGGATCCAACCTTCCATCCGAGCCGCAAGCAGACAGTGATGCGGCAATTCGCTGGACATACAACCGCGAAATCGCGCGCGCACTCGCGAGTTGGATGAAGGCCAACTTCACTTACAGCACCGATCTTTCGTCCAACGCGCGCGTGGAGAATGAAGATCCGATCGTGACGTTCTTGCAGAGTTCGCGCAACGGTCATTGCGAGTACTTCGCGAGTGGACTGTGCGCAGCGCTGCGTGCGCTCGGCGTGGACTCGCGCGTCGTCACCGGCTTCATCGCGATCGAGTTTGATGATGACGCGATGCACTATGTGGTGCGCGAATCCAACGCACATGCGTGGGTCGAAGTGCGCACGGGTGAGTTCGCGTGGACCGCGGTCGATGCCACGCCGGAAGACACGCTGCTGCGTATCGCGGGAGAAAACCGTTCGTTCATCGATCGATTCCGTTGGATCTATGGACGCGTCGAGTTCTTGTGGAACTCGCGTGTGGTTGCCTACGACGCCGCCGCGCAGACCACCATCGCGCAAGGCATGCAGTCGCAGTGGCGCGCGGCGCTCGGTGAGCGCATGACCTCGGCAAGCAATGCGTTGCGCACGTTGGCCGCGCGATTCAATCTCGGCGCGGGCGCGAGCGCGTTTTGGTTTGCGATCATCGCGCTTGGTGCGACCACCGCCACGTTGGCCATGTTGATTGTGCGCGTCCATCGCAATCGCGTGCGCAAGGGCGCTCGGTGAGCGCATGACCTCGGCAAGCAATGCGTTGCGCACGTTGGCCGCGCGATTCAATCTCGGCGCGGGCGCCAGCGCTTTTTGGTTTGCGATCATCGCGCTTGGTGCGACCACCGCCACGTTGGCCATGTTGATTGTGCGCGTCCATCGCAATCGCGTGCGCAAGTTGTTGCACGTCGAAGGATTGACTGCCGCACAACAGCGGATACTTCTTCGCGATGCGGCGTTTTACGCGCAAGCGCTGCGGGAACTGGACTCGGTGGGCGTGTCGAAGCCGAGGCATCTGACCCCGCGCGCGTTTGCACTGGAGCTCGGGACGCGCGATCACGCGGTCGGACTCGCGTTCGCAGAGATCGCGGAGCAGTTCTATCGCGTCCGATACGGCGGACATACGCCATCCGCGAGCGAGGCGAGTTCCCACCAATCACTCGTTCTGGCCTTTCGCGCGTTGCTTTGGCAAAACCTTGCGGCGATTCGAGCCGATTGATTGCAAGTCCTCACACCGACTTCGCTCGGTGTGGCGAAGGACGCGTTGAGTTCCAACACGAGATTTCCGACGAGTCACGCGCGCTATTTTTGTCGCGCTTGGAGAGCCCCCATGCCAGCATCAAGATCACGAACAACCGAGTGGCGACGCTCACTCGAACAACTGCGCGACCGCGACGGTGCGATCGAGATCGCAGTGGCGCGCGATGGCGCGGGCAGCGACGAGTCGATTCTCAATTCAACAGACTTGGTGTGGCGCGTGCGCGTGCTTGAGTTGTCGCAGAGCGAAGTCTCGGTCGATTTGCCCTTCGCCCTTGGTCGCGCGGTGGAGTTGCCCGAAGGCACGCCGCTCGTATGCGCGATTGCTATCGGACAAAATCGTTGGATGTTTCGCACCGTCGTCACGGGTGCATGGACCGCGCGCGCTCCCTATCCGCGCACGCATCGCGGTGTGCGACTGACGCTTCCGGATCATGTCGAGCGATGCTTGCGTCGCACCACCCGCGTTGATGTGGGCGGCGTCACGCTTCCCAAAGTTGACATGTGGCCGCTGCTCGAGCCGCGTTCAGTTCTGCCTGCAGAGCGCGCGAGTGAACTCGCATTCAAGGCTGCGATGGCCGGCGAAGCGCCGTTGCCAACGTCCGATGATTTGCTGCCCACTGTCGGTCCCGGCTTTCGCGCCACGTTGGTGAATCTCGGCGGCGGTGGACTTGGCGTACTCGTCGAGGCGAGCGACGCGGCTTCACTTTCGCGTCATCGCATGTTTTGGTTGCGCTTCACACTGGGCGACATCATGCCTGTTCCGATTTGCGCCGCCGCGCGAGTGGTGCACACTCACATGGACAGTTCGCATCGCATTTACGCGGGCATTTCCTTTGATTTCGATTTCAATCCCGCGCATCAACGCGTCGTGGGCGAGCAGTTGGTGCAAGCGATTGCGCGTCTCACCGACTCGCATCGCCGCGCGGCGTGAGCGCAAGATCGCCGCGCGGCGTGAGCGCAAGATCTTCGCGCGGCGTGAGCGCAAGATCGTCGCGCGAGAGCTGCACCAGCGCGCGCGTCTTCGCATGCGACTCAGCGATTTCCGAGGCGACTTCACTTTGCGCCACGATGCCGCATCCTGCGTGATAGTGAAGTACACGCGAACCATCGTCTCGGAGCGCAGAAACCTGCGCCGTGCGAATCGCCACGTTCAACGCCGCTTCACCGTTGTGTGAGATGAAGCCGATCGCGCCACAGTAAAACCCGCGCGGCGCGTTCTCGAGTTCATCGATGATTTGCATCGCGCGAACTTTCGGCGCTCCCGTCACTGAGCCCGGCGGAAATGTCGCGCGCAGCAGGTCCATCCACGAAACATCGTCGCGCAGCTGTGCATAAATTTCGGCGACACCATGATGCACGGTGCGATGTGTTTCCAACACGCGACTTTGGGTGACGGCGACTGATCCAATCTCTGCGACGCGCCCGAGGTCGTTGCGCATGAGGTCGACAATCATCGCGAGTTCTGCGGCATCTTTTTCGCTGTCGATGAGTTCACCGCTGCAGACCGTGTGTGGTCTCGTGCCCTTGATCGGTCGCGTGACCACCGAACCGTCACGGCGCACGCGCAAGAAAAGTTCGGGACTCATCGAGATCACCGCGCCACCACATGGAAGTTCGATCAACGCGCCAAACCATGCGCGATTTTCTGTGATGGCCGCGTGTGCAAACGCGCGTGCGCTTCCGGTGAGCGATGCTTCAAAGCGTCGCGCGATGCTCGCTTGAAACGCATCACCTGCATGGATGTGTTCCACCGTTCGTGCGACAAGTTCGCCGTACTGCGCATCGCTGGTGCATGCGTGGACCGCGTCGAGTTGCCATGCGTCGCGTTGTTCATCTGATGCCAACGCAGGCGGCGCACCGACTGCGTGCAACGCACCCGTCGCGTGATTGAGGCACCACGCATCGGGGCACCAATGCAGCACCGCACGCGGATGGTTACTCACTCGCGCGATGTGCTGCGCGCGCGGTTCGAAGCACGCGCCGAGTTCGTATCCCAACGCGACAACCCATCCGCCCGCAAATGGAGGCGCGCCATCGTGCATGCCGTGAGGATCGCATGAGTTCGAATCCAACACGCGCGGTGTCGTGGCCAGCGCATCATTGAGTTGTTGCAGCGCTTCATGTGGAGCGATGTCACCAGCGATGGTGACGGTCTTGCGAGGACGCGCGAAGATCGACCATGTGTTCTGCGCGTTGTTGGCGCCTCCCGAAACCAGTGCTGCGAGTGGCTCATCTGCAGGCCAACGCAACAACACATCGGCCGCGAGTGCAGACTCGCGGTGGGCGGATGCGTTGATGGTTGAGACCAGTGCCACGAGGAGGCGTGATCGTACGACGAGCATCGGGTTTGCTTGCACTCGCTTTCGAGCAAATGATCGTCTTGACACACTGCGACACCTTCGCGCGCGCCCAATGAATCACAGCGATTGCGCGCACTTGAAGCGGTTGTACACTCGACGATTCACCGCGGCCCGAAGAGTCCGCGCACGCACACCACCCGAAAGCACTCACACCATGGCGAGCAAGAAGTCCGCGAAGTCCGCGCAAAAGTCATCGAAGTCCAAGAACGCGAAGACCAAGTCACCGAAGACCAAGTCACCAAAGACCAAGTCGCTCAAGAGCGCGAGCGTCGCGAAGTCCGGCAAGATGGTCTTCTACTTCGGCGAAACTAAGTGTGAGGGCAACGCGTCGCAGAAGATGTTGCTCGGCGGCAAGGGTGCGAATCTCGCAGACATGATTTCGATTGGGCTTCCCGTTCCACCGGGATTCACCATCACCACCGACACGTGCGCGAACTATTACACCCTCGGCGGCAAGTTGCCCAAG
This sequence comes from Planctomycetota bacterium, assembly GCA_003671025.1. Lineage (GTDB taxonomy): Bacteria > Planctomycetota > Phycisphaerae > Phycisphaerales > SM1A02 > QWPT01. The sequence continues at coordinate 48,669 of QWPW01000007.1, read as the reverse complement.
GGTTTGATGGATGACGTGCGCAAGAACATCAAGATGCTCGAGCGTGAGTCGGGCAAGAAGTTCGGCTCCGACAAAGACCCGCTGTTGGTCTCGGTGCGTTCGGGCGCGGCAGTGTCGATGCCAGGCATGATGGACACCGTGCTCAACCTCGGTCTCACCGACAAGGCTGTTGAGGGACTCGCGAAAGGCACGGGAAATCCGCGCTTTGCGTATGACGCGTACCGACGCTTGATCAACATGTTCGGCGATGTGGTGATGGGTGTTGATCATCACAAGTTTGAGCATGCGTTCAGCGCGATCAAGACCAAGTTCGGCGTGAAGGAAGACACCGACGTTCCAACAGAAGGTCTGATTGAGCTCGTTGCGGAATACAAGAAGGTCTACAAGGAGCAAGTCGGCAGCGACTTCCCGCAAGACCCGATGTTGCAACTCGAGCACTCGATCAAGGCAGTGTTCAGTTCGTGGAACGGCGATCGCGCGATTGAGTATCGCCGCATCCAAGAGATCAAGGGCATCAACGGCACCGCAGTGAACGTGCAGGCGATGGCCTACGGAAACATGGGCGACAACTCGGGCACTGGCGTTGCGTTCACGCGCGACAACACCACCGGCGAAAACGTTTTCTACGGCGAATTCTTGGTGAATGCGCAGGGTGAAGATGTCGTCGCAGGCATTCGCACGCCGAAGCCGATCTCAGAAATGGCGCGCGAATTTCCTAAGGCGTATGCACATCTCATGAAGGTGCGCGTGAAGTTGGAGAAGCATTACAAGGACATGCAAGACATCGAGTTCACCGTGGAAAACGGCAAACTCTTCATGCTGCAAACTCGCACGGGCAAGCGCACGGCGCAAGCGGCGGTGCGCATTGCAGTCGAGATGGTCAAAGAGAAGTTGATCGACGAGAAGACCGCGATCAAGCGCATTCCCGCGAGCGATCTCACCCAGTTGCTGTTGCCCTTCTTCTCCACCACGGACAAGAAAGGTGCCGCGGCAGTGACGCGCGGAATCGGCGCGAGTCCTGGTGCAGCGACGGGCAAGCTCGCGTTCACTGCGGCCGAAGCAGTCGAGCGCGCGAAGAACGGCGAGAAGGTCCTGTTGGTGCGCAAAGAGACGAGCCCTGAAGATGTCGCGGGCATGCACAGCGCGGTGGGCATTCTCACTTCAACCGGTGGCAAGACCAGTCACGCCGCAGTTGTTGCGGTTGGTTGGGGCAAGTGCTGCGTCGTGGGCGCGGGCGAACTTTCGATCGACGCCGTCAAGGGTCAAGTGCATGTGAAGGGTTGGACTTTCGGCCGCGACGATGTGCTCTCCATCGATGGCGCAACTGGCGAAGTCATGGTCGGCGCAGTGAAGGCCACCATCCCCGAGAAGATCTCCGGCGACTTCGCGAAGGTCATGGAGTGGTCCAACAAGTATGCAGAGATGAAGGTGCGCACGAATGCCGATTCGCCTGAAGATGCGCGACGCGCACGCGAGTTTGGTGCAGTGGGCATTGGCCTCTGTCGCACCGAGCACATGTTCTTCGGCGGTGATCGCACAGCAGCGATTCGCGAGATGATTCTCGCGGAGACCACCGAGTCGCGCGAGAAGGCGCTCGCGAAACTGCTGCCGTTCCAACGCGCAGATTTCATCGGCATCTTCACCGCGATGGCGGGGTTCCCTGTCACCGTTCGCTTGCTTGATCCACCGTTGCACGAGTTTGTTCCGCACGACGTGAAGCAGCAGTCGGAACTCGCGCGCGAAATGGGTCTTTCACTCGAGCACGTGCAGCGACGCGTCTCGCAACTTCATGAAGCGAACCCGATGCTCGGTCACCGTGGTTGTCGCTTGGCCATCACCTATCCCGAGATTCTCAAGATGCAGATTCGCGCCATCGTTGAAGCGGCGATCGACTGCAACGCGCGCAAGATCGATGCACGTCCCGAGATCATGCACCCGTTGGTCGGCACCAAGAAGGAACTCGTTCTTCTGCGCGCGCTCACTGAGCAAACCATTGCCAAGGTGTGCGTCGAGAAGGGCGTGAAGGCGACGGGCAAGAACGGGTTGAATATTCCGATCGGCACCATGATCGAGATTCCTCGCGCGGCAGTGACTGCGGACGAGATTGGCGAAGTCGCCGACTTCTTCTCGTTTGGCACCAACGATCTCACGCAGATGACGTTTGGTTTCAGTCGTGACGACATCGGATCGTTCTTGCCTTCTTACCTTGAGCAAGGAATGCTCGAGAAGGATCCCTTCCAGTCGATCGACACTTCAGGCGTGGGCACGCTGGTTGCGCTCGCCTGCGACATGGGCCGTGAAGTTGCGGAAGAGCAGAAAAAGGCCTTCAAACTGGGCGTTTGCGGCGAGCATGGTGGCGACCCCGCGTCGATCACCTTCTTCCACGAGTGCGGTCTTGACTATGTGAGCTGCTCGCCGTTTCGCGTTCCCGTGGCGCGACTTGCGGCGGCGCAAGCGGCCTTGAACGCGTGATTATGTGAGACTTGAATCGAGAATTCGTCAGCGCCCGTGGCACATGCCGCGGGCGCTGTCGTTGCTGGAGGGTCGAGCTCATGCGGCGCGTGAGTACTTCAGCGCGCGTTGCTTGCGCGAAACTCGCCGCCGATACAGTGGCACGATGATCCACACTTATCGAATCGGTGCGTATGTGCGCGCGTTGACGGTCGTGATCTCAATCACATCCGCGGTCTTCGTCGAGGGAAGCCGCGCCTGCGCAGTGGACATCGTCTCACCAGCCAAAGGCGATTCGTTTGCGCCGCGCATCGTGGCCGATGGCGCAGGTGTGATTCTTTCGTGGATCGAACGCGACGCGTCTTCGATCGCCGGCCAACCCGATGGGTTTCGCTTTTGCATGTCGCGTTGCGAGAAGGACGTGTGGTCGCCGGTGGCCAATGTTGCGCCAGGACAGAAGCTCTTCGCCAATTGGGCGGACACACCGACGATCGTGCGCGCGCGCGATGGCGCGTTGCTCGCAACGTGGTTGCGTCAAGCAGAAGCGGGCGGCTACATCTACGACGCGATGGTTTCGCGATCAACGGATGATGGTCGCTCGTGGAACATCCTCGGTCCACTGCACGATGATGGAAAGCCTGCGGAACATGGCTTTGTCAGCGCAGACACCGCGCGTGATTCCACTGCGTTCTGTTGGCTCGATGGACGCGCGATGACGGCACATGATTCGCATGGCGCTGGCGACGATCACGGTGGAGGCGACATGACATTGCGCGCCGCGCGTGTCGCGCCGACGACCGAGCGACCATCGCCGCCGTCGGAAATCCTCGATGAACGCACGTGTGAATGCTGTCCCACCGATCTTGCGATTGGAAGCAACGGTCCCATCGTGGTCTATCGCGATCGCCGCGAAGATGGCACGCGCGATATCTCGCTGGTGCGCTGGCTCGGTGAAGGATGGTCGCAGCCGCAAGCGATCGGCAGCGATGGATGGAAGCTCGAAGGTTGTCCCGTGAATGGACCGAGCATTTCGGCGAACGGCAATGATGTCGTGGTCGCGTGGTGGACTGGCGCGCTCGCGCAGGGTGGGCTTGTCAAAGGCGCGGTGCGTGCGGCTCGATCGCGTGATGGCGGCGCAACATTTGCAGCGACGGTGGAACTCGATTCGAATGGCTCAGTAGGAAGAGTCGAAACACTGTTGCTGCCCTCAGGTGATGCGTTGATTCTTTGGATCGATGCACGCCGAAGCGATGGCATCGTTGTGCTTCGTCGCATGCACGCGGATGGATCGCTCGGTGAACTTCACACCGTGGCAGAGGTCACTGCGGATCGGTCGAGTGGCTTTCCGCGCGCGACCGTGCAAGGCACGGATCTTTGGTTGGCCATTACGGCAGTAGGCGGCGAAAAGTCACGCAGCGTGAAGGTGATCCAACTTCCGATTGACTCGTTGCGATGATTACGACATGGGTCGTCTGCTTGCTTGCGTGATCGGTGGTCACGTGACTGCTGATTCACTCGCACTCATCAAAATCGCCTTGTTTCTCGGCATTTTCTCGAGCGTTTCTGGCGCCATCACTCTCTCGGCGCCTCGGAGCGAACGGTCGTGCGTCGTGCACACAGTCCTTGTGCTCGATGAGTGTGCGTTAGCATGAGTCTTCGCCCGTCGATGGTCGTTCGTCGCTCGTCGCACAACTCGCAACGCCATGGTTGCTCTGGAGGCTACTCGTGACGACATCTTCTCCATTTTCCGTCAAGCCTCTGCGCGCCGTGCAGGAAGAGCGAGCAACGCAATCGGGAGGACTCAAGCGTCATCTCGGTTCGTGGCAACTGATGGCACTCGGTATCGGTGCCACGGTGGGCGCGGGAATCTTCGTGCTCTCTGGAGTTGTCGCGCATTCCGCTGGTCCCGCGGTGGTGTTGAGCTTTTTGATGGCGGGAATCGCTTGCTCCTTCGCCGCGGTTTCGTATGCCGAGATGAGTGCCGCGCTTCCTGTGACCGGCAGCGCGTACACCTTTGCTTACGCGACGCTCGGCGAATGCATCGCGTGGCTCGTCGGCTGGAATCTGCTGCTCGAGTACGCGCTGGGCGCGAGTCTGGTCGCGCGAGGTTGGTCGGGCTACATGGCGGGCGTGTTGGACGATGCAGGAGTCGCGTTGCCCACGATGTTTTTGAACGGGCCGTTCGAAGGCGGGTTCATTGATGTGCTTTCAGTGCTCATCGTGTTGTCGATGGCCGCGGTGGTCGCGCTAGGAATTCGTGAGAGCGCGCGCTTCACCAGCGCGATGGTCGTGCTCAAGCTCGTCGTCGTTGCCGCAGTGATCATCATCGGTGCCACGTGTATTCAACCGAGCAACTGGACGCCGTTTGTTCCTGAAGGATGGGGGCCAGTGTTCAAAGCAACCGCGTTGGTGTTTCTCGCCTTCGTGGGTTTTGACATGGTTTCTTCGACTGCCGCCGAAGTTCGCGATCCTGGTCGCGATCTTCCGCGCGGCATCTTGGGCACGCTCTTGGTCTGCACCGTTCTGTACTGCGCGATGGTGGCGACGCTCACAGGAATGGTGCCGTATCTCGAGATCGATGCGCAGAGTCCAATCACCAGCGCATTCAAGGGCGCGAACATGCCCTTCATCGGCGGCGTGATTTCACTGGGTGCGTTGGTGGGAATGGCGAGTGTGTTACTCGCAGTGATGGTGGGACTTCCGCGCATCTTGATGGCGATGGGCCGCGACGGGTTGTTGCCCAGTTGGACTGGGCGAGTGAACGCGCGCACAGGGACGCCACTGCTCACCACCGTGATCTCCGCGGTAGTCGTCGCGCTTGCGGCAGGGCTCTTGCCACTCAATGCTCTCGCGAGTCTCACTGGAGTTGGCACCTTGACTGCATTCACTGCGGTATGCATCGCAGTGGTGGTGATGCGCAAACGCGAGCCCGATCTCGTGCGACCGTTTCGCGTGCCAGGTCCAAACTGGGTGCCACTGATCGGCGCAGTCATCTGCGGCGGACTCATCGCGCAACTGCTTCCATCGCTGTGGTTGCCACTGTCGATTTGGATTGGCGCAGGCGTGGCTGTGTATGCATTGTTTGGTTTTCGCAACAGCACGCTCCGTCGCAACAACGCCTTTCACGAGTGATCGAGCAACGGCTCCGCGCGTGCGAACGCAATCGCGATCAACAGAGAATCGAATCCCGCAACATCGTGATCTTCAAACTGAAGCTTTGTCGCATGCGTGTCGAGCACTCCGCGCGGCATCGCCGAGTCATCGCTTGCAAGCCCGATGCCCAGCGCCTTGCCCAGCGCTTCCTTGCGCGCCCACACGCGCATGAGTTGTGAATCTGCTTGTTCTTGCGGGGTAAACAGGTGTTTTGCCACCTCGAGCATTTCCACAGGCGCTTGACGCGGTGCGACATCGACGCCCAATTGCCAACCCGAGGGCGCCAACGCGACGACGAGTGCGTCGCCGTACGAACTCGTGCTCACCGACGCGCCGATGAGCGTCGGCACTCCATGATCGTCACCGTGGCAAGTCAGGCAACGCCATACGACATCACCGTGGCCCTGTTGATGCGCAATCGCTTTGATCGCGAGTCGTCGTCGCACAAAACGCACACGATCCGCTTCGTGCGTGAAACGGTTCGCGCGCTGCAACTGGGCCGCGTCAAGTGCTTCACTGCGCGCATCGATCGTGCGCAGGTCCACGACGAACAGCTGCACGCATGACAGAGCTGTCGACAAGTCACGCACTCGGAAGAAATCCTTCGTGCTGCAAGTAAGTCACGTAGCGGGGAATCAAGATGTTCGGCGCTGGTGCGAGTGGGACAGCGGCGGCCGCGAGGCAACGCGTGGTCTCTTGGTGATCCACCGCCACGGGCTCGCCGCTGAGATCGCCTGCATACAAATCGCGAATCTGCCACAACGCGTTGTGTTCATCGATGTGCGCCAACTTCTCTTGCCACTGCGCCGTGGTGTCGCGTTGCGTCGCGAAATTTCCCGCGCGCGCGACGTGCTCGAAAAACTCAGGCAGCGTTGTTGCCAACGGATTGCTCAGGTTTGCCACGCGCAAACCGTCCGGCGGTGCCAACGTGAGTCCCACCACATTCGCGGCGACACAGTCCACCGGCGTCATCTCCACGCGCGTGAGAATGTCGGGATACGCGCCCAATTGCACGCAGCACTTGGCGAAAAGCCAGAAGTGGTTGTGATCGAAGTTGCTGTAGCCCGTGCGCGAATCGCCCGTGATATTGCCTGCGCGCGCGATCACCGCGTGAAGGCCGTACTTGCGCGACGCGTCCGCGACCAACTGCTCGGCAGTCCACTTGGTGAGCAGATAGCCCACCTCGCTGATTGGTGGATGGGCATCGATGTCGAGGATTGCTTCGCTCACGTGATCGATGTTGGCCATCGCGTCACCCACTGATTCAGTCGAGACGAAACAGAATCGCTTGCGCTTGCCGCGCAACGCCAAGCGCAGCAACTCAACCGTTGCATCAACGTTGGTGGCTTTGAGCGTGGCGTAGGAGTAACGATGATGAACCCATGCGCCGCAGTGCACGATCGTGTCGATTGATTCTGCGAGCACGCCCAACACATCTTCGCTGAGCGCGAGTTTCGCGGCACCAAGATCGCCGAGCAACACGCGAACGCGACTCCAGTCGATGTCGAGCTGCGATTTCTCCGCCGCCAATTGCAGCGTCTTCAACACGGTCGCTTCGTCGCGTCCGCGCAGCAGACACGTCACCAGTTGTGCCTTGCTCAGCAACGCGTGCAACAGATAGATGCCGAGGAAACCCGCGGCACCCGTGAGTAGCGCATGTTGCATGTTTGCTGCGACGGGGCCTTGCGCAATGGGATGATCGAGGCGAACACCCGCACGCGCACACGCGATCGCAGCGGCGATGGAACCCGCGTCGGTCGCATGGGCGAGCGCGGCAATTGTCGGCTTGGCGTAGAGCGTTGCGATCGACACTTGCAGTTGCAGCCGCTCGCGCAAGAGTGTTTGCAATCGTGCCGCGAGCAGCGAGTTTCCGCCCAAGTGAAAGAAGTCATCGTCGCGCCCAACACCTTTGAAGCGCAGTAACTCTTCCCACACTTGTGCGATGTCGCTCTCGAGTCCCGCGCGCGGAGGATCGCCTGATTGTGAACGCATCGACACTGCGGGCAGCGCCTTGCGATCGAGCTTGCCGTTGGCATTGAGGGGAAACGCGGCGAGATGCACGAGAAACGACGGCAGCATGTACTCGGGGAGAAACACCGCCAACGCCTTGCGCACCGCGGCCTCATCAAGCGGCGCGCCTGAATTCGACGTGTAGTAGCCGACGATGGCGCGCAGGTCGCCTTCGCCACGCACCGCCGCCGCAGCTTCGGTCACACCATCGATGCGTTGCAACGCCGATTCAACTTCACCTAGTTCAATGCGGAATCCGCGCAATTTGATCTGGTCATCGTTGCGCCCGAAGTACTCGATGGTTCCGTCGCTGAGAAATCGACCGAGATCACCGCTGCGATAGCAACGCGCATAGGGCGAGTCGCTGAAAGGATCGAGCACGAAGCGATCCATAGTGAGCTCGTTCTTGCCGAGATATCCGCGCGCATCGCAACCACCGCCGATGAAGATTTCACCGACGGCGCCATACGGAACCAACTGCATCTGTCGATCGAGGAGATGCATCGTGTATCCCGGCAACGGTCGTCCGATGATGCGCGGATTACTGCCCGGAGCGATCACGCCCGCGCTGCACATGACCGTGATTTCGGTCGGGCCGTACATCGAGAAGAAGCGCGTTTGCGTGGACCAGTACTCAGCCGATGCTGCGTCAATCGCTTCACCACCGAAGCCGAGCACTTCGATGTGCGGCAATGGTCGGCGTGGAAAATTGCGAATGAGTGAAGGCGTGACTAACGCGTGGGTGACGCGCTGTTGATCAAGCATTTGATGGAGCGCGTCTGGTTCCTTCTCGATGTTGGGCGGAGGAACCACCAGCGTCCCGCCCGAGAGCAGGGGCAAGAACACTTGCAACACGCTGGCATCAAAGTTGAGCGTACCCAGCAAAACAAAGCGTCCCGCGCAGGTAAACGAAATCGCAGGGCGTGACGCGGCCATCAAACGCGGCACGGAGTGATGTTCGACCAACACGCCTTTTGGTTTGCCTGTTGATCCCGAGGTGTAGATGACATAGGCGAGATCACTCGGCCTCACGCGAGGAAACGCAAGCACTTGTTGTTGCTCGAGTGCGCTGTCAAAGGGATCGATGAAGGACAAGTCAGATGCGCCGGTCGCACGAACAGCGTCTGCGCTCGACGCATCCGCGATGATCAAGCGCGCGCCGCTGTCGTCGATGAGGTAGCGCAAACGGTCGGGCGGGTAATGCGGATCAAGCGGCACATAGGCGCATCCCGCCTTAAGAATCGCCAACGCACCTTGAATGAGCTCGCCACTCTTGCTCACCGAAAGTCCCACTAAGGTCTGCGGCACGGGGTGATGACGCGCAATGAGTGCGCTGGCGAGGCGATCCGTCGCTTGATCGAGTTGCGTGTAGGTCCACGATCGACCATTGCATTCCATGGCGATGCGTTGCGGATGATCCTTCACCACTTGCGCGAAGTTCTCCACGATGGTCAACGCGCATGGCTCGAGCGCAGGCCCCGTCGACATTCCAGTGATGAGTGCGCGCTCGGCATCGCTCAAGTAAGGCAAGTCCATGAGCGTGCCCGTGGACGCGGGAGCAACCGCGCCGATCAACGCTTCGAGTGAGCGAAGAAACCCCGTGACCAACGTTGGGTCGAGCAACGAACTATCGAACTCGATGCGACCTTCGATCGCGTTGTCCGCTGTTTCATAGAAGATTCCGCCGATGTCGGCCTTCGATGTGCGCGAAGGAATCTCGTGCGCGGCGAAGGGATAGCCGCCAATCGTGCCGCTGAGATTGATTCCTGATTGCAGACTGAACAGCACGTTGGGCACGCCGACTGCGGAGAGATCGGTGTCGTACGGCGACGCGACGAGATGTTCGCGATCGGAAATCATCTGCGCAGCGACGTGCCGAACCAACGAGGCGAAACTCGAGTCTGCATCGATGGACTGATGCAGAAATCCCATGGTGACGAAGAGACCGAAGATCTCATCGGTGCCGGGCACATCGCGTCCCGCATAGGGATAGGACACGGTCAACTCGCGTTGACCAGTGATGCGCCACAGCCACACGAGATAGGCGGAAAACAAGACCGGTGGCAGCGTGACATCGAGGTCCGATGCGAGGCGCTTGAGTTGCGCGACAACTTTGGGCGCGACACGAACGGGCAACCACGCGTTGGCATCGGCGCGTCGCGTCGATGAAGTGATGGGCAACTCGGTGCGCGCAGTCACGCCGCGCAGTTTGCTGTTCCAGTACTGGACCGACGTTTTCACCGCGTCCTTATGCGAAGGAGACTCGCACCAAATTCCGTAATCGACCATGGTGGCGGTCGTGCGCGTCATCGATGTGCCGTTGACCGCTGCGGCGTATTGCGCGCTCAATTGTTCGAGCGACAAGTTGAGCGACCAACCATCGAAAATCGCGTGATGCACGGCAAAAAGCAGCACGGAACGATCATCGTCGCACACCAGAATCTCGGCGCGCCACAGCGGGGCGGTGGCGAGCTCGAACACCACAGAGCGCATGGCATCAATGCGCGCGTCGCGTTGTGCCTCTGTGCAATCGACGATGGCGATCAACGGCGCCGTCGCATCTTGCTCTTCGATGCAAAGTCGGGCGTTCTTTTCGCGCAGCGTGCTGCGGAAAATCGGATCGGACGCGATGACTGCGCGCAAAGCATGACGAAGCGTTTGCGGGTTGACGCGCGCATCAAGATCAACGCGCACCACGATGGTGTAGGTGTTGTCGCTGCCGCGTTGCACGGAGCGATTCCACATCATCGACGAGAGCGCGCCCACGATCGGTCCACACTTCTCGCCTGTGCGAACGATGGGCGCGAGCGCAACTGATATCGGCGCGTGCGCGATTTGCTCGCAAAACGCCGCAAGAACAGGAAACTCGAACAGCGTGCGGGGACGAATGCTCATGCCCAACTGGTTCGAGAGTTTGGCGCACGCCACCGATGCCGCGAGCGAGTGGCCACCGAGATGAAAGAAGTGCGACGCGGTGCCCAGTCCATCGGCGCTGCACTTGAGTGCGTCGGCCCACGCGCTGCGCACTTGTCGCTGCAACGGGTTGAGTACTTGCTGCGTGCTCTCTTCACTCGCATCAGGAATGAGCAAGCGGGAGCGATCAATCTTGCCACTGATATTCACGGGGAACGAATCAAGTCGCACCAGATGAGTCGGCACCATGTAATGCGGCAGCACCGTCGAGATCGCGTCACGCACGGTTTCTTCTGCAGTGCTTGTTGAGGTGTACCACGCAGCGAGGGTTGCTCCGCCTGGACCTTTCACCACCGTGCACAGCACGCCGCCCACACCGGCCACGGCGCGAATCGCCGATTCAATGTCGCCGATTTCGATGCGAAACCCGCGGATTTTCACTTGAAAATCGTTGCGGCCGAGATATTCGAGTTCGCCATCGGGAAGTCTTCGCGCGAGATCGCCACTGCGATAGAGCCGCCCCGCGCCAAAGGGATTGGGCACGAACTTCGTGGCGGTGAGTTCGGGTCTGCCGAAGTAACCGCGCGTCACGCCGTCGCCGCCGATGAAGATTTCACCAACGCCACCAGTGGGCGTTGGCTCGCCGCGCTCGTCGAGCACATACATCGTGTAGCCGGGCAACGGTCGCCCGAGATTCGAAGCGCTGCGTCCTGGACCAAGCAGATTCGCCGAGCACAACACGGTGGTCTCGGTGGGGCCGTAGACATTCCATAGTCGCACTGAGTTGGACCAGTACGCGACAGTGGCGTCGTCGCTCGCTTCACCGCCGCAATAAATGTTGGCGAGATCAGGCAGCGTCTGTCGCGGCAACACGCGCAGCATCGCCGGAGGAACGAATGCGTGCGAAATCTTCGCATCATGCAGCAGCGTCCACAGAGCTTTGGGATCAGCGCGCACTTCGCTCGCAGCCACGACGAGTTCCGCACCTCGCGTGAGGCAGTTGAAGATCTCCAACACCGATGCATCAAAATTGAGCGAGGCAAATTGCAGCCAGCGATTTCCCAAACCGCATCCGAGCGCCGCTTCACTTGCTTGGACAAACAACGCCGCATTACCGCGCTCGACGACAACTCCCTTGGGCTTGCCAGTTGTGCCTGAGGTGTAGATCACATAGGCGACGGACGATGAGATTTGCGCAGGAAACCGCGGCATTTGCGCGATTGGGCGTTGCAGAATTTCTTCGATTCGCAACACGCTGGGAAGGTTGCTCGTTGCCGTCGCGGCTTGTGTGGCGATATCAACAGTCTTGCTATCCACGAGAACCGCGCGCGCGCCCGCGTCGCCGAGAATGAACGACAAACGCTCCGAGGGATTGGCCGGATCGAGCGGCAGATATCCAGCGCCACTCTTGAGCACGCCAAGCAGCGACACAATCATCGCGGTGCCACGCGTCATGCAAATGCCGATGAGCGACTCTTGATCGTTGCTCAACAGTGGCAGAATCGTCGCTGCAACTTTGTCGGCCGCGTGCGAGAGTTGCGCGTAGGTGTACGTCTCGTCGCCGCAGCGCAGGGCCGGCGCATCGGGAGTCTGCGCGACCATGTCGTTGAATCGATCAAGCACGCTGCGCGGTGGAGACGAAAGCACATCGCCGCAACTTTGCGCGAGCGCTTGTGCGCGGGTCGCATCACTCAACAGCGAGAGTTCGCCGACCGTGCCATCGAGCGCGTCGGGAAGATTGTTGAGCAGATCGAAGTAACTGGGGAACGCCGCAGCGATCGCAGCAGCGTGCTGGGGATTGCGCACGCTGATGTTGAAGCGCAGCGCTTGTTGCTGCGCTTCATCGTGAGTCACCGTGACCGCGATGTCAGAGATATCCACGCCGCCCGAGTGTGCGGGCAACAGCGTGATGGTCAATCCATCGGCGCGCAACACGCCGTAGGGCAGGAGGTCCTCTTCAAACGTCACATTGGTGAGTCGAAGCAGCGAGGGGTCCTTCTTCTGCAGTTCGCGAATGACTTCGCCTCGAGGGATTCCCGCGTGAAAGCGTCCGTACTCGACGAGTCGCTTGCTCGCCACGAGAAAGTCGCGCACGGATGTCGCACGTTCAATGTGACTCGGCAAGAGAGCGCGTTGTTGGCAGTAGCCAATGCCAACGCCGGTGTCTGCGTCAGAGCCGACGCGGTGACCCGACGCGGTGAGAATATTTTCATCGCCAGTGAGTTTGCACAGGAATAAGTGAAACGAAAACAGCAGCAGTTCCTGCAGATTCATTTGCAACGTCGCGGCCAACTCACTCAACCGCGTTGTGCTTTGCGACGAAAGTGAACTCGACCAGAATGTGGGCGAGGTCGCGTCGCTCCACTTCGCGGGTTGCCACGAGAAGCGAGCGGCCGCGAGCAATCGCATCCAAAACTGCTTGTCCGCTTGTTGCTTAGGTGACGCGAGATACTCGGTCTCGTGTTGCAACAGCTTCGGTTGCGCAAGCACGATTTCGCTCAGCTCTTCGCCGGCGTAGGCACGTGTCAGTGCACTCACCAACGGCCGCAGCGAAAACCGATCCATCGCAAACGACGCGGCAGTGATGACCAAAAATCCACCGCCCGCTTCGAGCACGAGCGAGAGACGAACGAGCGGCGCTTCTTCGGGATGAAACCTGCGCGAGACAAGTTCTTCAACCAAACTGAGCGAGGTTCCCGCAGGTGCCCTCGACAGATCAAAGACCGCGAGAGCACTCGAGGTATCGCCGCCATCCACAAACGGCGGCTCGACGATGAGCCAACCTTCATCACCCGGCAAGTAGCTGCGGCGGAAGAGCGCGCAACTCTTCGCTAGCGCCACCTCTGCGCGCCGCCAACGGGCGATGTCGATTGCGCCGCTGAGTTGATGCACCAAAACATGGTGATCAGGAGCGTGTGCCGAGAGTGCATGATTGAGTGCGCTGCGCTGCGTTGCCGTGAGATTGAATTGCATGGTTCCTCGATCCACGATGCTCGCGCGCTCGGAGGCATCGGTCAAGTGCAACGCAGGATCGGAGTTGGGAGAGATCAGTATGAATTCGCGGGTTCGATCGAGGCAACCGAGCGCCCGTGCAGTCGCTGAAACTGCCATGAATTCTCGATGAATTGCGCGGCGGCGCGACCGAGGCTTCGTCGTCGATCGCTCATGCAAGTACCGTTTCCGCCTATGACCTTGCTCACCACCATCGCTCTTGTGGCCTGTTGGCAGAATTCCGTTGCGACTCCACCCGCGCCCGCGCAGTTGCCCGCTGGTGAAGCCACCGCGCAGACGCCCGAGTACTTGCCGCGTTCGTATGAATGCAAGTTTGTGACCATCGCTCCAACGCTCGATGGCAAGCTTGATGATGGCGCGTGGGCCACTGCGGCATGGACTGACGATTTCGTCGACATCCAAGGCCCAAAGCTTCCTACGCCGCGCTATCGCACGCGCGTGAAGATGGTTTGGGATGCGCAGTACTTCTACATCGCGGCCGAGTTGATCGAGCCGCATGTTTGGGCCACGCTCACCAAGCACGACGAAATCGTTTTTCAAGACAACGACTTCGAAGTGTTCATCGATCCCGATGGCGACACGCGCGAGTACTACGAACTCGAAGTGAACGCGGTGAAGACGATCTTCGATCTCTTCTTGCATCGTCGCTACAAAGAGGCGGGACCAGCCGAACATGGATGGAACGCGCAGGGACTGAAGACTGCCGTGCACATCAATGGCACGCTTGATGATCCGCGTGACCGCGACACTAGTTGGACATTGGAGTGGGCGATTCCGTGGAGTGCGTTCACACCACCAGCGTGGGACAAGCCAGGATTTGGCGAAAAAGAGCGCGCCGCAGCGGCGCCCGCGGTCAACCAAGAGTGGCGCGTCAATTTTTCACGCGTGCAATGGACGCACAATTTCGAAGGCACCACCGCCGCGAAACCGATCGCGCCTCCGATCAACGACAGCTTCGATCAAACTCCGCCGCCCGTCGAACAAAACACCGCGCCTAAGTACGAGAAGATCAAAGGCAAACCCGAAGACAATTGGGTGTGGACGCCGCAATGGCAGATCGACATGCATGATCCGCGTTGGTGGGGTCGCGTGAAGTTTGTGAAGTAAGACACACGCGGCGATAGGTGCGCCCTTGGTTGCGCATGCAGCAGCGAGCTTCGCGAGGCAATGCTTGAACGGGTTCGCGTCGCCGTTCGCGCGCCGCCGGAATTGAACTCGGGTGAGTCTTCCACGCAAATCGCGAGATCTTCGGCAAATCAAGCACTTCACGCAGCATGAACCATGGTTGGAAGTATGTTCATTTCATGGAACGCTCAAGCGTCACACGAACCGATCGCCCCGCAGCAGCACGGATCTTCGAAGAGATCGGAATCGCGCCTCAGCCGCGCAATCTCTTCCACGAGACGGCGGAATGCTTGCTGCGCGCGGCAGATATGGTGGGATTGCGTCATCACCAACAAATCATCCTCGCGCAACCCAAGAGTGAAGTGATGGTGCAGTTTCCCGTGCAGATGGATGACGGGCGCCATCGATTGTTCAAGGGCTATCGGGTGCAGCACTCGAATGCGTTGGGGCCATATCTCGGCGGAATCCGCTACGCGCCGCGACTTTCACTCGACACGATTAAGGGTCACGCCATGTTGGCGACGTTGCGCGCTTCGCTCGTGCGTATTGCCTTTGGCGGCGCGTTCGGTGGGGTGAAGGTGAGTCCGCGCGAACTCTCCAACGACGAACTCATGCGTGTGACTCGCCGCTTTTGCAGCGCGATCAGCCATCAACTCGGTCCGGCCTATGACGTCGTTTCGCCCGATGCTGGCGCGGACAGTCAAGTGATGGCGTGGTTTCTCGACACGCTGGCGCAGACGACTCCCGAACCTACGCGACAAGACCAGTCGCGAACTGTCATGGGCAAACCTGTGGAGTTGGGCGGGTTGGTCTCTCGCGCGCGACTGCATGCCACGGGTGTGATCGCGGTGCTCGATGAACTTCTCGAAGACATGGGCATCGAGATCGAAGCGGCCCGCGTTTCACTGCTTGGATTTGGACACGCGGGAAGCGCGCTCGCGAAAGCGTTGGCCGCGCGTGGTGCGCGCGTGACGGCGGTGATGAGTTCGGGTTGCGCGCTCTATGAGTCCGGCGGGATCGACGTCATTGCCTTGGCGCAGCATCGTGCGCGCACGGGCGGCATCGATGGATTTGATACTGCAACTTCGGTGCTGGAGCGAGATTTTTGGGACGCGCCGAGCGACGTACTCGTGGTGTGCGCAGATGACGCGGTGCTCGATGCGAAGCGCGCTCCACTCTGCCGCGCGCGCGTGGTGGTCGAAGCGGGCGACGCCAATGTTTCGGCCGAGGCCGAAGAAATCCTCATTCGACAAGGCGCCGAGATCATTCCCGACGTGCTCGCGTGCGCAGGGGGCGATGTCGCGAGCGCGTTGGAATGGCGCGATGTGCGTCATGATCCGTCGTTCCGCAAGGACGACATTGAAACCCACATTCGTCGTCAGATGACCCTTGCCGCGCGACGAGTGCGCGTCGCGCGCGCGCGCTACGAGTGCGACTTGCGCACTGCGGCGATTTGCGCGAGCCTCGAGCGCATCGGGAAAATCTATCAATTGCGCGGGGTTTTCCCGTAACTTTTGGCGCGCGCGGTGATCTCGCAACGCAGTGTGGATGGTTGCGGCGATGGATGTAATGAGCGTGACTCGCTCGCACCTTCGCAGTCCAACCAGTGCAGCACACTGAGTACACTCGCCTGCGCATGACTGTCTTCGCCAAGATCCTCGCGGGCACTATTCCATGTCATCGCGTCTACGAAGACGAGTTCGTACTCGCGTTCCTTGATGTCGGTCCGCTCAGCGACGGACACGTGTTGGTCATTCCCAAAGAAGCGAAAGCGCAGATGCATCAGTTGTCTGATGAGAGTGCCGCGGCGTTAGGGCGCGCGCTTCCTCGCGTCGCTCGTGCGGTGCTCGCGGCGACTGGCGCGACGGCCTACAACATCCTGCAAAACAACGGGGCACTGGCGCATCAAGCAGTGATGCACGTGCATTTTCACATCGTGCCGCGCTTCGATTCGTCTGGGCTTGCGTTTACGTGGAATGCGGGCACGCTCGACAACGAACGCGCGAAAGTTCTCGTGACCAAGATGCAGGCAGCACTCGCGCAATGAACACGCGCGCGACAAACGACAACGCGGCGCCAATCGCGTTGCCTGCGGATTGGAATGCGCTGGACTTGCGCACGCTCTTCGACAAACTTGCGCGCGTCGACGCCGAGGCGCTGGTCACGCGCGCGCTTGACGAAGATCTTTCGAGCGTTGGCGATCTCACTAGCAACGCGTGCATCGCTGCGGACACGCAAGGCCGCGCGACCATTCATAGTCGTGGCGACGGGGTGATCGCGGGGCTGCGCGTTGCGGAAATCGTCGCGCAACGCGCGCAACTTTCGATCACCACCCATCTCGATGACGGCGCACGTGTGTCGCGAGGAACGCGCATCGCGACGATCGAAGGTTCGCTGCGCGCACTGCTCGCGCATGAGCGCACGATGCTCAACTTTCTGACATTGCTATCTGGAAACGCGACGCTCGCCGCGCAGTTTGTCGATGCGGTGCGCGGGACGAAGGCGCAGATCACCGACACGCGCAAGACCGTGCCGGGCTTGCGCACGCTGCAAAAATACACCACGCGCTGCGCTGGTGCGACGCTTCATCGCATCGGGCTTTTCGATGCGGTGCTGCTCAAAGACAATCATCTCGCCGCGTTCTCCAGCGGCACCCTCGTCGAGCGCGTGCGACTCGCCGCTCTGCGTGCACGCAGCGGAAATCATGTCGCGTTTGTGCAGTGCGAAGTTGATTCGCTCGAACAACTCGATGCGCTGCTGACGCTCGAGCGCGGCGTGCTCGACATGATTCTCCTCGACAACATGAATGTGGAACTGCTTACGGAGGCCGTGAAACGCAGAGACGCGCGCGCGGCGCATGTGTTGCTCGAAGCATCGGGTGGCGTGCGTCTCGACACCGTTCGTCGCATCGCCGAGTGCGGAGTTGATCGCATTTCGGTGGGCGCGATCACCCATTCGGCGCCGGCACTCGACCTTGGACTTGATCTTGATCCTGAGCACGGGCATGAGCCGAACTCGCACAACGATTCGCAGCGAGCGTCTTCATGAACATGCCGCGCGTGACATTCGATCACTGGCAGTCGCGTCTCGAAGCGGCGTGTCACGCGAGCGAAAACTTTCGTCACGCATTCACTCTCGCGGAGACTCCGTCAACACAAGACGCGCCGCAAACTCGCGACGCGCGCGCAGGCTCGGTGATCGCAACATGGCGTCAAACCGCGGGAAGAGGCCGATTTGGTCGCGCGTGGGAAGACACCGCCTCCGCGGGTGTGGCCGCGACATTCGTCGTGCACACGCAAGCAGCGGAACGTCTTGCGCTCGCTAGCGCCATCGCCGCCGCGGAGACATGTGAGCATGCGCTGAGCAATGCTGGCGCGATCACCACCGTCGGCATCAAGTGGCCCAACGACATCGTGGTTGCGGGACAGAAGCTTGCGGGGGTGTTGATTGAGACGCGAGAGAATCGCGCGTTCATCGGCATCGGCATCAATGTCATGCAGGCGCGCTTCGAGGGCGAGTTGGAGTCGCGCGCAACAAGTTTGTCGATGCTGGGAAGCGTCATCGATCGATTGGATGTGCTGTGCGTATTGCTGACGTCGCTCGACCGAGCGCTCGGCTCGTCCGACGAAACTCTGATCGCCGCGTTCTTGCGTCGCGATGCGCTGCGCGGAACGCGTGCGTTGTTCGCCACGCCCACGGGCCCCGTCGAGGGCGAGGTTTGCTCAATCGATCCCATGCGCGGATTGGTGGTGCGCACCGATGTGGGCGAGCGATTCTTGCCCGCGCATTCAACGAGCGTGGCGCAGTGGGGGGGTCGCGTTGTCCGCTCTTTGGGAACTTGATGCGCGGCCGCGACACTCGTGGAGCGCGCGCACCTGCTCTGCGTATCTCCATCGATTTCTGTGCGGAGCGTCTGCTCCATTTGGTCATCGCTCACTCATGACGCGCTCCGCCGCGAACCGATAGGAACACCATGCTCGCGTTGCTTGTCATTCCCGTCATGTTTGCCGTTGCGCCTCCCGTTGCGCCTCCCGCAGCGACGACCCCGTCACCCGCGACGCAACGTGAGCTCGCGCCTCGCGTGGGCAACGCGGCCGCAGGGCAATTGCACGACAAACTCGAAGCGATTGACGCGGGAAGAGACGACCTCGGTGGACACGCGACCAGCTTTCGACTCATGCCGCTCGACATGCGTCTTCCCACTTCGTTTCAGCGCGTCTATCGCGTCCCTGGTGACGAGAGCAAACTCATGCGCGGAAACGGTGCGTTGTTTGCGGTGTTTCCGCAGAGTGCGTATCGACGAGCCAATGGTCAGGACGTGCCGCAGGTTCCTCCGGGAACAGTTTTTCATATCGGCATGCCTGGACCGAGTGTGCTCGATCTGAAACCTCCAACGTCTGACGCCGCGCTTACTGCTTCATCCGCAATCGATGTCCGAGTCAACACGCGCGTGGAACCCAAGCGGGTCGCGAATGATTTGCCAAACGCGCCACTGGTTGCCCTGCCGTTTCCTGCTGAAAACGCGGCAAAATCCAATGAATCCAGCACCAAGCACACGATGGGCCAACGCAAAGCCACGGCGCTTGACGCTCAATCGGAGGACGCGCTGTTTCCCCGCGCTTCCGAAGAAGATGCGTATCGCGCGCTTGCGTTTGGACCGACGCGCACAAGTTCGTCACGCTGATTCAGTTGTGGTTGTGTGATGGATGCTGACGCGACGCGCGAGTTCATGCGCGCGTCGTTGCGATTGCATCGCATGGCATCGCGCGATTGATGTGCACGTCGAAACAAATCAACGCGTGCCAGGAATCTCGCCGTTGGGACCGCGATCTTCTCCGCCGATCTCTTTGCCCTGCGCGTCGAAGTAGCGCCACTTACCCACGCGCTTTCCATTCTTGTACGAGCCTTCGCGTTCCATCTGCCCCTCGAAGTAAAACGCGCGCCCGAGCCCGTTTTTCTGCCACTTTCCCTTCTCGTCGCGACGCATCTCGTTCCAGTACTTGAGCTTTCCGTTCTCCCACTTCTCCGACATGATCTTCACCTCGTCATTCGCAGCGACGACGGGCGTCTCTGTCGCAGCGGGCTCGGTCTTGACGACGGCAACGGGAGGCACGCTCTCGCCTGTCGTCACGCTGGTTGGCGCGATGGGCGGAGTCGGCGCAGGCGCGACTGGATCGCATGCGGTGGTCATGAGGACGATGCCAAACGCGCTTGAAATGAAGGCGTTGCGAAGATTCAATCGAGGGGCGGGTGTGTGCATGAGTCGCATAGTTGGCTCCGAGCGCGCAGCATACGCGAGCATGGAATGAACCCGTACCATCGCACGATGCGCGCGGATGCACGGCATCTTCAATCTCTCGCAGTCGCTCCGATCAAGGTGATCGCCGCGCTGGCGACGCTGATGATTGCCACGGTCAGCGCCGCTGATGTGCGGCCGCTCGCGAGTCGACCGCACGCGGTGCGCGGCGAGCCACTCTTGGTTCCGATCACGGTTGAGGGCTCGGTGCGCGAATCGATTTCGGTGCGGCTCGAGAGCGTCAACGAACCAACGTCCATGCGTGGAACACCCAGCGCCAACACGCCGCGCGGCAGTACCAACCAAACCGTTTCCGCGCGCATTCTTTGGCCAAATCGCGCAGTGAATCAGGGTTCGCCGGCAGCGAGCGTTGACGACCAATCCACGCGCGCACGCTGGGCAACTGCATGCAACGATTTGCGTTTGTCTTCGGCGCGACAAAGCGGCGCACGCGACGCGTACCTCGCGATTGATGTGCCCATTGATGCACGCGATGGACTGCGCATCATCATCGACGGCGCGACGGTGTCGCCTGTGTTGCACGACGCTGCGAGCGTCACACTCTTGACCGATCTCGCGGTGCGCGCGAGCGCGTTGGTTCCCAGCGGCGCGCTTGATCCGCTGCTTTCGCTTCCTGATCCACTCGCTCCCTTTGAACGTTTTCGTTTTGAGATCGGCGGCGCGTTGCGGGGATGGAATGCGCCCAACGCATTTGTGCGCGCATCACCAGACGACATCGCAGCGCGCGCGACGTCAGCGCTCTGGCGCGCGGCGCTTGCGCGTATCGCGGCCTCGAGCGTGGGTACTGCAACAGAACTCGCAGAGCTTCTCGTCGCCCAGTGTCAAGACGAATTCGCCAGTGCGCCCATCGCCGCGTGGATTGCGGATCCGCGCGAACTCGGCGCACTGCTCGCGTTGATCTTCGATCCCTCGCGTTCCAACGAGCAGATGGTGGAAGGAATCGTTTCGTGGATGCGTGTGCGCGCGCCGCTGTTGGTGTGGATCGACAACGACGACTCCGAATCGATCACGCTCGCACTGGGAAATCCCTCGGCGGATGAACAAGTCGTGCGCCTGCAATGGCTCGCGCAAAGCGATGCACCACTGGCCGCGGTGGTTGCGCCGAGTGAAGTCGTTCGTGTGCGCGTGCCGCGTCCGATCATGCCCTCCATCGATGGTGTCGCGATCGTGCGCAGCGAAACGGATGTGTTGCGCCTTGAGCATCGCGGTCAAGTTCGCAGCATCAGCGTGCCGCCAACGAGCATCGCTTCAAGCGCAAGCGGCGTTGCGTGGAGCGGATTTCGGCGACCACTCGATTTGGTCTCGGTCGCAACAGGCACCGAGCTCGATCCCGATCCTGCGTTGCGAACCTACGCCGCGCTGCGGCCGCGCTTGGATGGATGGGAGATTTTTGTGGAAGCGCGCACTGCCACACAGGCCAACGCCGCAGATCGCGTGATCATCGTGAGCGCGCTCGGTGATTCGATTTCGATCGCAGCCGATGGCACGCTCGAGGACGTCGGCAACGTGCTCGTGGGGGCGGGCGGCTTTGAGTTTCGCAGTTACGCGGATCGCTTTCGCGCATCATTCGTGTTGCCTGCCGCATGGATCGAGCGCACGGGCGCGCAGGGAATTGTTGGGCTTGGCTTTCGTCGCGTGAGCGAAGCAGGCGAGGCCGACGCGCCCTATGCATCGGTGCCTTGGCGCGCAAGTGCGCGGGTCGCGCGCGTCGACATTTTGTCGCGCACGGAAACGGATTGAGCAGACCGTATACTCAGAAGCATGATGCAAATTCCGCCGAGAATCACAGCACTTCTCAATCAGAAGGGCGGCGTAGGGAAGACGACTTCCACCGTCAACATCGGCGCGGCCATCGCGTCGCTGGGACGGCGAACCTTGCTCATCGATCTCGATCCGCAGTCACATCTTTCGCTTCATCTTGGAGTCGATGGCGAGTCTGCGGGACGAACCGCATATGACGCGCTGGTTGAACCCGATGTCGCGTTGCGTGATTGCTTGGTTCAGGTGCGCGACAATCTTTGGTTGCTTCCCTCGACGACTGATCTCGCCGGCGCTGAAACCGAACTCGCGACGCATTCCGATCGCAACCGCATTCTTCGCGCGCGCTTCGAATCGCTCCGTGACGAGTTTGATTTTGTGTTGATCGATTGCCCGCCGAGCTTGGGTGTGCTCACTCTCAACGGACTTTGCTTCGCCGATGAAGTGGTGGTTCCGATGCAAGCACAATTCTTGGCCATGCAAGGATTGACCAAGCTGTTGCAGACAGTGCAATTGCTCGCGCAAGGACTCAATCCAACACTCAAAGTGGCAGGCGTCGTGCTCTGTATGCATGAGACGCAAACTTCGCACTCGCGTGAAGTCGTGCAAGAGTTGTCGAATTTCTTCGATGAAAACGCAGGCAGTGGCTTGCCGTGGGATGGCGCGAAAGTGTTCACGCCCGCGATTCGTCGCAACATCAAACTCGCGGAAGCGCCGAGCTTTGGCCAGACGATTTTCGATTACGCACCGTGGTGTCCTGGAGCGATCGACTATCGCGCGCTTGCGGAGCGATTCGTGCGCGAGTGGGAAATCAAGCATGGCGTGAGCGAAGCGGTCGCGGGCAAACCTACTCAAGCGGCAGCCGATGCTGCTGCGGCGACGGCGGCAAACGCTGCGGCGGTTGCGGCGGCGGCGCTTGCGTCCACTCGATTTACTCCAGCGAGTTCGGCAGCGGCGCGTGCACTGCGTGCGACCGCGCCGACGAAAGAAGCGCCGATGGTCGCGGCCAAGGTTGATGGCAACGCGGGAACAGGCAAGGGCGGCATCGCGAGTGACGTGAGTAGCACGGACTTGAAATCAATTGAGGTCAAGCCCAGTGTTGCGCGCACGGTCGAGGCCGCAACGTCGCTGCCACCGCGCGTTGTCGTCGCGAAAAACATCGCGACACTCAACGCGCCGACAGAGCTGCCGCGCGTGAGCGATGACACGAGTGAACGCGCGCGCGAAGTCGAGTCCATCAATCCATCGCATCCATTCCGCGCAGCATCGCGCACGCGAGACGCATGACGGCCGGTTCGAAGCTGTCGCTCGTCGGTGAGGACGGGACGAGCGAGTCCGACATCGCGCTCGCATGCCGCGCTCGTCGCGCGTGGCGCATCGCGTTGATCGCGTATCTCGTGCCCATGTCGATCGCGACTCACTGGCCGCGCTTGGGTTTCGGCGCCGGCGGAACCATCGACAAATTCGTGCATTTTCTAGGCTTCGGCGTGTTGGCGTGGCTGATGCTGCACGCGGCGCCGCGACAACGCGCGTGGATTGGTTTTCTGATTGCGCTCATGTGGGTCTATCTCGATGAGCGCACGCAAGCGATCGAAATCCTCGGGCGCACGTTTAGTTTTTACGACATGCTCGCGGGGTGGATCGGCGTCATCTGTGCCGGTGCGATCTTCGCGCTGCGTCACGAGTCGTTCTTGGTTCGCAGTGAGGCGCAATGCGATGCGCGGTCTATTGAAGCGACGGCGTTTTCTCGTGCGAGTACCTGGTCGCGCGGCGGCTTGATCACCAGCGCGGCGATTGTTGTGCTCGGTGGCGCGATGCTCACGCGCGCACGCATCGCAGGCGACGAGATCTTGCTCAGCACCGTCGTGTACACCATCGGATTTGCAGGGCTCTTTGGCATCATTCTCACGAGCGCGGTTTCGCTGCGTCTCGCGCGATTTCAATGGCAGCGTGAACGCAATCTCGTCGCCGCACGAGTGACGATTCCTCCGTGGTCGTGGCTACTGGCGATTGCGCTCTGCGTTGGTTTGTTCAGCGCGTATCACGCAGCAATCGAAGCGCTGTTTGGTCCTGCGTCGAGCGTCGTGACCGGCAGCGATCACGATGGTTTCTTGATTCTCGCGCAGGGATTTGCGGTGGTTGCCGCGTTGCTTTCGATGTGCGCCGCCGATGCGTTGAGCGTGTGGTTTGCCTATCGAAACCGCAGCATCCGCTCACGCGGTATCCTCCGATGATGCCCGTCGGAATCCGATCCTTCGCCGTCATGCGTGCGCGCTTCTCGTTGTCTTATGGCTTGTCCGTGCGCTCGCTGCGAGCCGTACCACTGCTGCTTCTCGCGACCGCGGCGTGCTCTTCGCACACGATGTTGCTCGAGAGTGACGTTCCGCTTCCGCGCGGCATGTCGAGCGCGCGCAGTGCCGACATTCGTCGCACCAGCGGCACGGTGAGTGCGGGGCGATTTCTTTTGTCGGGCGAAGTCAACGACGCGAATGGAACGATCAACGATGCCATCGCGGCGTACCTCGCATCGGGTTGGCGCTTGGTCGAGCGCACGGGCGGACTTGATCGCGCGGGCGCGGTGTTCACCAAGGACACGCGCACTGTGTCGCTCACGCTTTATCGACGCGCGGTCGAGCCCGACATGTCCAGCGGAATGCTGCTGATCAGCGACGCCGCAACACGCGCGCCGATCACGCCCGCGGCGAACACGATCACGCCCGCAGCAAACGACGCGACTTCTGCGAGCGCCTCCACGACCACCACGCATTGACGGAGGCGCGTGATGTCCGAACAGTTTGAGAAGCACGCGCGCACGCTGAGCATCTTCACGTTCGTGAGTCGCATCACTGGACTCGTGCGCGATGCCGCGTTGGCCAGCGTGTTTGGCATTACTCCATTCACGGACGCGTTCAACTTCGCGTTTCAGATTCCCAATCTCTTTCGTCGTCTCTTTGGCGAAGGCGCGATTTCAGCGGCCTTCATTCCGCGTTACACCGAGTTGTTGCGTGACGATCCTGAGCGAGCCCGCAAGTACTGCGGACTACTGCTCGGCGTGTTAGCGACGTTCTTGTGGTTGGTTGTGCTCGTGGGCGAGTTGGTGATCTACGTGTTGTGGAGCGGCGCGCCGCAAGTCGAATACACCGTGGGCAACATGGTGCACGTGGGAGGCGTTCCCATCGCGTCGATGAGTGTGCGCTACGCACGGTTCGCCTACGAACTCGCAGCGATCATGCTGCCCTACATGCCGTTGATTTGCATCGTCGCGGTTGGCGGTTCAGCGTTGCAAGCGCACGGTCGATTCGGTCCCACCGCGGGAAGCCCGATCATTCTCAATCTGTTGATGATCGCGGCGATGCTCGGACTCACGCCGTTTTTCCTCGATGGATCGATGGACCCCGCGACCCATTTGCGCGTGGTCGCATGCGCCGTGATTGTCGCGGGAATCCTGCAGGTTTCGTGGACTTTGTTCGTGTTGCGTCACGCGCGTCCAGTGTTTGCTCCGCATGATCCATCGGCGCGTGCCTCGGTGCGCGCCACGCTGCGTTCGGCGCTTCCCATGATGTTGGGATTAGGCGTTTTGCAAATCAACATCGTGGTCGACGGCATCATTGCCAGTTGGCCGAGCATCGTCGGTCCCAACATTTTGGGTATGCCTTATCCGTTAGCCGAAGGCGCGATGACCGCGATCACCAACGCGTCGCGCCTCTACGAATTTCCACTGGGCGTGTTTGGCATCTCCATCGCGATGGCGATCTTTCCCGCGCTCTCACGACAAAACAACGATCTCCCCGCGTTCACCAACACGCTACGTCGTGGATTGCGTTTGTCGCTGTTCATTGGATTGCCTGCGAGCGTTGGCTTGATGTTGGTCGCGCGCGAAGCAGTGGGGGTTCTCTTTCAACGCGGCGAGTTCGGCGCCGACGACACCGCGCGTGTGGCATGGGTGCTGGTTGGATTCGCGCCGGCGATCTGGGCCTATCAAGCGATTCAGATTTTCACGCGCGCGTTCTACGCACTCAAAGAAACTATGCGACCAGTGAAGATCGCAGTGGCGATGGTCGCGCTCAACGTGTGTCTCAACATCGCGTTGATCTTTACGCCACTGCGCGAAGCGGGACTCGCATGGTCGACCGCGATCTGCGCCATCGTGCAAGCGGCGGTGCTCGCGTGGGTCTTGGTGCAACGAGTGCCCGGATTCATGAGTCGCGACGTGCTCGCGAGTTGGATGCGTTCGGTAATCGCGGCGGGGGCGTTGCTCCTCGCCATCGTGGCCATCGCGCCGTTTGTTCCTGCGGGCACGACGTGGATGGAGATGGCGATTGCGCTCACGAGCAAGATCGTGATCGGTACCGCCGCGTTCGTTCTTGCAGCGCGCGCGATGGCAATGCCCGAACTCGGGTGGGCTCTCGGACGCAGCGCGTCATCGAAGAGCTAATCGCGTTTCTTCCACACGACTCTGCGCAGTTCCACTTGAGCAGGCAGTGCATTGGGTCGATGCCCCACACGAGGCATCGTTATCACCAATGGCGGATCACACCACATTTCTTACGGAACACACACTCGCCCCTGATGCGCTCTCGCTGATCGCGGACATGGAGCGCGTGCTCAGTGCGCTGCGCGAACGTGCGGATAGCGACTCTGCGCACGCAGTACACGCGAGCGAACTTGAGCGCGAACTCAGCGCGCATGCCGACGAGCGCGCGCGATTGCTCGAGCGACAAATCGCACTCGAATCACAGTTGGCGTCGCTGCGTTCAACGTGTGCGGATCTCGAAACGCGCGCGTCGACCACCCAGTCGGATCTGGAAGCGAAGCAATCGGATTTGCAGACGACGCGAAGTGATTTGCACGCAACACAGTTTGATCTTGATGCGACTCGAAGTGATCGCGATACGACGCAGTCTGATCTCGACACCACGCGATCACAGCTCGCGTCTGCGCGCAGCGATCTTGAGTCGGCGCAGTGCAATCTCTCCGTGACGATGGCGGCACTCGAGGCGACGCACGCTAATCTCGTATCCACGCAGTCGCTGCACGAAGCGCTGCAGTTGAACTGCGCGCGAACGCAATCGAATCTCGAATCGACGCAGACGAATCTCGAATCGACGCGTTTGAGCGCAGAAACAACGCAATTGCGGCTCGATAAAGCGGAGTTCGAGATGACTGCGGCGCAAGCGCGTGCCGACGCGGCGCAGGTCAACGCGACTGCGGCGAGCTTGAGTCTGGCCGACGCGCAGTTGCGCGCCGAGAGCGCGGAGCGCGAGTGCGCGCGCATCGAGCACGAAGCGCTCGAGATGCGATTGGCGTATTCGCGGCAAACCGCAGCACTGCTCGATGGAAGTGAATCGGGACATCGTGACGCGCTTGCCGCATTTCGTACTGAATGCGATGCGCGCATCGTGCAACTCGAAAGTGAACTCAGTCAGACGCGCGATGATTTTGCCCAGTCATCGAAGCAGTTGGGGCAACTCGTCGTCGCGGCACAAGCAGACGCCGCGCGCGTGCAGGAACTCGAGCAGGAGCTGGTGCAACGTGACGAGTCCGCGCAGCGCGTCGCAGCGGCACACGCGGACGCGTCGAATGATTCATCCACTGATCGCTCCGCGGACATCGAACGCGCTCGGAGTGAAGGCAAGGCAGAGGCGATGGCGGAAGCCACGGCCGAAGCAGTCGCTGCAGCGCAAATCCAGTTCACGTCAATGATGGAGCCGAAACTCGTCGCACTCACAAAGGCCGCGGTGTTCTTGCGCACGCGCCGCGCGCGCTTGAATGCGCTGCATCGCGGCGTGAAGGCGCGCATGCGCGAGTTGCGCGAAGAACGCGTGCGTCGCCCCATCGTCAGCGGTGATGCGCAAGTGGCAGCAGAGCGCGAAGCACTCGCGAACGAGCGCAACGAAATCACCGAGCTGCGCGCGATGCTCATGGCCACCGAACATTCGCTGGCGCAACGCGCGGCAGCGATGCGACCGTGGACTTCCGCGGCGATCTCTATCGCATTCGCCGCTGCCGGCGCACTGACTTCATGGCATCTCTCAGGAGTCATCGCGCCTAGCCCAGTGCTGGCAACGATTGATCTCGGTGTGACCAGTCGCGCGCCTGAAGCCAAACAAGATCAAGCAGCGGATGCGGCACCCATCGCCGCGTGGATCACGGAAACGCTTCCGAGCGAGGCATTCGCGGGAATGGTTGCGGGACGCTTGCATGAACGCGGGCGCACGCGCAGCGAGAGCGACGCGATGGCGCTCGGTCTCGCCGAACGCCTCACCATCGAACAGACCGGACCAACGATTCGATTGGGTTTGCGCGGGAGCGGTGCGGACGCCAGCGTGGCCACACTCGATGCGATTGCGACCAGCGTGGTGATCGAATCCAATCGCGATGTCGTGCGCCGATCGGATCTCTTGCGTGTCGGCATCGTCAACGCCAAGCAAGAAGTTGGCCGCGCAGTCTTCGCCAGCGTTGAGGTCTTGCCTGATCCAACGCGTCTGCTGCGCGCGGGGACGCTCTTCGCGGGATTTGCGTTGTTGGCCGGACTCTTCGTGATGACTTTCACCATCATTGCCCGCAAGACCGCCCGCGTGAATGAACGCGTCGATTGATCTTTATCAGGCGCGTTAGAGCACTCTTTGCCGATTTGGCGCATTCGCGAACAATCGTGCACAAGAAGCAAAGTCACTCGAGGCAAGCGACGATTGATCTGCAACGCAGGTCGTCACGGAACGATGGCCGGAAAGGGATTTCATGCACGGATTCGCAGGACTCAGGCTCGTCGGAACAACTCCCGTGAAGCGCATTGATGCGCACACACAGGAGGAGAATCCGATGCCACTTCCCTTTCCAACTTGCGTTCGCGATCTTCCGATCGGTGCGCGTCGACACACGGCAGATGATGCGCTCGACGCGTTGGAGATGATGACCTTCTCCTTCGAACGATTGCGCGCCGAATTGAATTGCAACAACAACGACGAACCACGCGCCGCGTAAGACCTTTGCAGCGACCGCTGCGAACTCTGTGCCGCGCCATACGAGTAGATCCTTTTGGATCTCATGGGAAATGGAAAAGCAGGACGCCGCTCTCACGAGCGGCGTCCTTGTTTTTGTCGAGCAAGATGTTGGCGCGATGAACGCGCGATCACGGCGTGATCAGGGCATCGGCTGCATCGTCATCGGATCACGCAGCGGAAGTTGCGTGGCAGAGTCGTTGTTCACCTCGGCCATCGTTGCGCGCGCGTTGCCCACCGAGATCGTGTCCCAGTCACCCACCACAAAGATCGCCATCTGCTTGGGATCGAGCAGACGATTGGCCACGCGCTTGATGTCTGCCGCGCTGACCTTGGTGATGTTGTCGCGGTAGCTCTGCCAGTAGGCGGCGTCGCGTCCGGTCCATTCGTCGTCGACAAAGATGCCCAACATCGCGGGCTTGGACTCGAACGAGCGCGGGAATGTTTCGATGAACGAATTCTTGGCGACCGCGAGTTCTTCGGCGCTCACATCTTCGGCGCGAATCTTGGCGAACTCGTTTTCGATGAGTTTGATCGCCAAAGGCACGGTGGCGTTCTTCGATTGAAAGGCCGCGCGAAACTCGCCGGGGTAATACACGCCGGCGTTGAGTCTGCTTCCTGCGGAATAGGCGAGACCTTCATCCGAGCGCACCGTCTTGGTGATGCGACTGGTGAATCCGCCGCCGCCGAGAATCTCATTCATCATGAGACTCGCGAAGAAATCGGGATCATCGCGCATGAGCGAGCGCGTCCCGATGATCACGTTGCCTTGAGGAATTTCCTTCTCGACGTGAAACACTCCAGGAGCAAACGTCGACGGAGGCGCGGGTGGGTTTTCCATGCGCGTGCCTAGCGGCCAATTCGCAAATGCACGCTCCAACTTCGCGAGCATCTCGGTGCTGTCGAAATCGCCGCTCACCGAGACGATGGTGTTGCCGGGATTGAACACGCGACTCGCAAACGCGACCATGTCTTCTTTGGTGATGGCGCGGATTGATGCTTCGGTCGGCTCACGCGCTTCGAAGTGATCGACGCCGTAGAGATGCATCGCCCACTCGCGGCTGAGAATCGAGTCGGCCTCGTCGTTGCGCTGCTTCATCGATTCGAGTGCGGCGTCGACGGCGATCTTCTGCTTGCCCGCGTCAAAGCGTGGGCGACGAAGCATGTCGATGAGCAACGTGAGGCTCTCGTCGAAATTTGCACTGAGGCAATCGATCGACGCCGACGTGTTCGCGCCGCGCGAGCGAATCGAAATCTGCGTGGCAAGAAAGTCGAGCTTCTCGTCGAGCTCGGTCGGCGCGAGACTTTCGGTGCCGCCGGTGCGCAACATCGTGCCAGTTAAACCTGCGAGTCCAACCTTGTCCGCAGGTTCGAGATAGTCGCCGCCCTTGAAACTCATCGTGAGATCGATGAGGGGCAACTCACGCGTAGGCGCAAGAAAGACCACCACGCCGTTGGAGAGCACATGACGAAAGTCCGACGCTTTGGGCGCGTTGAACACGAGTGGTTGAAACACGATGGTTTCGGGGCGCGCGGGAATGTCCTGCGCGATTGCATGCGCGCTCGACAGTCCCGTGAGGAGCGTGAGCGAGAGAGTGGTGATGAGGTGAGTCATAAGAGTGTGTTTCGTAGTGGCGAGGAGCGTCGCGTGGACGCGTTCATTTCGTGGTTGTGATTCGTGTCTGATCACGTGTCTGATCATTTGCTAGCGGCTTCAAGTTCCGCAAGTCGCGCGCGCATTTTGGAGAGGAGGAAGTCCGCCATCGGCTTCATTTGCGCTGGAATCTTGTCAGCCTGCGCTTCGTAGTTGGTGATGCCCAGACGCAACTTCGCGACGTCGGTCTCCTTGGCAATCGCTTGCGCGAGCGCCTTCATCTGCGCCTGTGCTTGCGCGGGCATTGCAGCGAGCGCGGGATCTTCAGGAGCTTCGGGCGCTGCACCAGCTTTGCGCGTGTAAGTCGCGACCGAGCGATTTTGTGCGTTGAAATAGGTCTTCGCGACGCGTTGCACATCGGCCGCAGTGACCGCCTTGATCTTCTGCGGACCGTCGTTGATTTCTTCCCACGCGCCGAGACCTTCGCCGTAACCGAGTTGCACCATCAAGAAGAAGTTGCTCTTGAGACTGCGGAAGCTCGCCGCGGCAAACTGATTCTTGACCTTCTGCAATTCCAGTTCGGGCACGGCAGTTTCTTGCAGCTTTGCCAGTTCCTCGTACCACGCCGCTTCGAGTTGCGCGGGTTTCGCATCGCCTTTGATTTCTGCGCTGAACGCAAACGAGCCCGCATACTTACGACTGTCTTGCGCGGCGCTGGCATCGGACGCGATCTCGCCACCTTCGATGAGTGACTTGTACAAACGTCCCGTGCGTCCATTGAGCACCGACGCGAGCACCTCGAGCGCATACGAATCCTTATGCATGAAGGGCACGGTGTGGTAGCGCACTTCAACTGCGGGTTGGCAGTCGCCCTCCGCGTTCATGCGCATCTCTGCGAGTTGCTCGACTTCGAGCGTGACCACTGGCGGCACCGCTTGCGTGCCGGGAGAAAGACGACTGAAGTAACGAACGATGGTGGCTTTGACTTCGCTGGGATTGAAGTCGCCGACTACCACGCCGCACAGATTGTTGGGGCGGTAGTAGACGTTCCAGTAGCGCATCGCCTCTTCCATCGTGTAACTGTTGAGGTCGCTGGTCCAGCCAATCACTGGCCACGAGTAACCGCTCGATGCGTAGAACATCGCTTCGAATTGCTCTTGGAAGATTCCCGTCGGCGTGCTCTCGGTGCGGAGTCGGCGCTCTTCGTGCACGACATCGCGCTCAGAGAAAAACTCACGAAACACCGAGTCCGAAAGACGATCCGATTCCATCCACGCCCACAGTTCGAATTTATTCGACGGGACATTGATGAAGTAGAAGGTGAGGTCGTTGGAGGTGAACGCATTCATCTGCGAACCACCACCGGCGGTGTACAGCTTGTCGAACTCATCCTTGACGATCGTTGACGCGCGGGTTTGCTCGGCTTGCAGCAGCGCCAATTCGTCTTCGATCTTTTGCGCGGCCTCGCCTGTTGCGGTGGTGAGCGCCTTCTTCAGTTCCGCGACGCGATCGGCGCCGAGACGTCCCTGTTGCGAGTCCATCGCGGTCTTGAGCTCCGCGCGCAACGCCGCCAATTCGGCGGTGTCGTTCTCGGCGCTCCATGGGTCGTTGATCTCGCCATTGAAGTAGCGGCGGTACTGCTCATTCCACGTGATCGTGTTCATGCGCAAACGAAGATCGGACTGCTGCGCGCGATAGGCGGCATCGCCGGTTGGGTTGGCGGTGCCGATCGTGCTCGTACCCTTGAACATCATGTGCTCAAAAAAGTGGCTGATTCCCGTGATTCCGGGGCGCTCGTTGACCGATCCGACCTTGGCCACCCAACCCGCGGCAATTGCGTTTGGTTGATCGGTTCGCGGAAGGAGCAAGAACTTCATGCCGTTGTCGAGCGTGAAGACCTCGGGAGAGACTTGTTGTGCGCAGACGGGTGCTGCGAGACAGAAAGCGGCAAGAGAGACGGCGAGAGCGGTGATCGTGTTGCGCATAGGAGATTCCTGAATTCCGCGTTGCGGGGGAATCGAGAATCCTAACGGTCTCAGCGCGAGCGAGAGTTGGTGCGCGAGCACAGAGACCGAGTAAGTGGGGGTTCGCTGCGGGGCGCAGGCTCTTTCCCTGTGATTTCAGGATCTCTGCTTCCAAAGCGACGAATCGGGTCTATCTTCGCAGAGGCACAAGCAGGGGTGGCGGTGCGAATCGCTCTCCAGGCGATGCACGCGTGGAGGCCAGGTCCGCGACTCACGACGAAAGAATCATGCTGATGCTCACAAAAACAGTTCTCGCTCTTAGCGCCGTCGTTCTCGCGGTGACTTCTGCCGCATCGGCGCAAGTGCGCATCGTGAATTACAACCTCGCGAAACTTGCGGGCGACCCCACGGCGTTGCGCGCGACTCTCGCGGAGATCGCCTTTGATGATGGTGCGAATTTTGTCGGCGCATTCGCAGTCGCGCCCACGGTGCTCATGTTTCAAGAAATTCGCAACGCGGATATCGCAGAGCTCGACACGCACGTCTTCGCCGCGTATCCCGGCATTCCCTATGCGCGCGGAACCTTCACGACATCAGGCACCGAAGACAGTGCCAGCGGCGCGCAGGCGATGTACTACCGCACCGACAAGGTGACCGAAATTGTTTCGGGCCACGCCGACATCGCGACAGGCGCGTCGCGCAACAGCGATCGTTGGCTGCTGTCGCTCAACGGATACACCTCGACTGCAGCGCGGTTTTATGTCTTCTCGTCTCACCTCAAGGCGAGCAACACTTCCGCTGATGCCGCGACGCGCAACACCGGTGCCATCGCGCTGCGTGCCAACGCCGATGCGCTCGGCGCGGGGCAGAACGTGATCTTCGTCGGTGACTACAACTTGTATGGCAACGACGAAGCGGCATACGCCACCATGACTGCGCCGGGCAATGCGCAGTGCATTGATCCCTTCGGCACGGGCAACTGGACGGGCGTGGCCAACGCGATCAAGCATTCGCAATCACCACGCGACGTTTCGGGAACACTCGTCGGTGGCGGCGTTGATGATCGATTTGATTTCCAGTTCGTCACGAGTGAACTCCGCGATATGGATGGCTTGTCCTTCATCGTTGGAAGCTGTCACACGTTTGGCAACGACGGCGATCACTACAACCTCGCCATCAACGCGGGCACGAATTCGTATTACCCCGGTGACATCGCCACTTCGAACGCGATTGCGGATTTGCTCTTCGCCGCCAGCGATCACATGCCGGTGATTTCCGATTTCCAAGTGCCGCCAATCATGACGGTCACCGCGCCCACGACCTTTGGCACAGTCATCGTGGGCGCCGTTGTTCCTGTGGCGATTGCAGTGTCCAACTCAGCCAGTGTGGTGAGCCCGATCGCAGTTGATGCGCTGACGGCGACGGTCACGGGTTCGACAGGATTGACGGGAACGCAAGCGATTACTGCAGCACTCGCGCCATCGGCGACTACGGTGAATCTCGCGGTCAACACCGCCGCAGCAGGCGTGGTGAACGGAACCGCAACGACGACCACGACAGTCGAAGCCACGCAGAATCCAACCATCGTGCGCAACGTCACCGGCACCGTGCTCGCGCATGCGCGCGCATCGTGGAGCGCGAAGAGTCTCGTCACCACAACTACCGTGACGTCGACGCAGGCGGCCAACACGGGCGTCATCGAAATCCCTGTGTCGCTGCACAACTTTGGCTACGGCGCATTGCAAGCGAAACTCGACAGCGATAGCGCGAGCGGTCTCACCGCGCCGTTTGCAGTGGTCGATGCGACGGAGCTCAACATCGCGGGAACGCCTGCGACGCTGCGCTTTTCGATCAACACCACGGGACTCGCTGCGGGCGTGTATTCGCAAACCGCAGTGGTGCAGACCAGCGATGAGAATCTTGCGGGCGCGACCAACGTCGTGCGTAGTATCACGCTCACGGTGACGATCTCAAGCGCGGCGGAACCAGCGGACCTCAACAACGACGGACATGTTGACGGCGCCGATCTTGCGATGCTGCTCAATCAGTGGGGCACCAACGGAACTGCAGATCTCGACCACGACTCGCTCGTGGGCGGAAGTGATCTTGCGATCTTGCTCAACGCCTGGGGTTGAGAGCATGCGCTGAAAGCAAACGCAGCGATCATCAGTAAACTTCGAACCTCTCATTCGCGCCACGCCGGCAACACGGCGCTTCGACACGAGCCTTCCAAACATGCGTATGACGTTTCGTTCCATCGCGACAACATTCCTTCTCGCGTGTTCCTCAGTGAGTTCATCATTGAGTGCTGATCAAGTCGCGTTGGTCTCAGTCGCGGACAACACGCTCATCGAAGATCCCGCCGGCGAGTACAGCTGCGGCGCGGCGCAATATTTTTTCGCGGGACGTGTGGGAGTCAACGGCGGCGGCTACTTGCGTCGCGGCGCGCTTCGCTTCAACCTCTCGTCAATCCCCGCAGGCGCGACCATCAATGCGGTCTCTCTCAAGATGTATTGCTCCGCGGCGGGACTCACGAGCCCGTATCCCGTGGCGCTGAAGAAATTCTTGCTGTCGTGGGGCGAAGGCACGAGCGTCGCGTTCGGCGGTGGCGGGGCCGATGCAACCGTCGGCGATGTGACATGGAACCTGCGCTTCTATCCCGGACAACCATGGCCGACGCCGGGCGGAGCGTTTTCGACGGTCACCAGCGCGACGAAAAATATTTCGGGCATCGCGTTCTACACATGGACGACGACGCCCGCGATGGTCGCCGACGTGCAGGGATGGCTCAACAACAGCGCGACCAATTTCGGTTGGTGCGTCGTCGGCAACGAAACCACGATGCAATCCGCGAAGCGTTTCGATAGCCGCGAGTCCACCGCCGTCTCCGCGCGTCCACTGCTCACGGTGACGTACACGCCTGCTCCGCCCGTCAATCCCAATGACCTCACCGGTGACGGTCGTGTCGATGGCGCGGATCTTTCGGTCCTGCTCAACGCATGGGGAACAGCGGGCCCCGGCGACCTCGACAACAACAGCACGGTGAACGGCGCGGATCTTTCGATCTTGCTCAACGCGTGGGGATGAGCGCGACGCGCGCGTTCGCGGTGCATCTCACCGTGGTTGACGCGACGATCGGCGAGCATTTTCGCAGGGTAAAAATGAAAAACCCCCACCTGGGTAGGGGTCGGGGTTGCGCACCGAACGACAAGCGGTCGGGAGCAGAGCCTCGCGCAGGTAATCCTACTTA
>QWPW01000007.1:0-13111 GCA_003671025.1 Planctomycetota bacterium | reverse complement strand
GCGGATCTTTCGGTCCTGCTCAACGCATGGGGAACAGCGGGCCCCGGCGACCTCGACAACAACAGCTTGGTGAACGGCGCCGATCTTTCGATCTTGCTCAACGCGTGGGGATGAGCGCGACGCGCGGGGATGAGCGCGACGCGCGCGTCAATCAATTCAAAAACAAACACGACCCGCCATGAAGGCGGGTCGTGGTGTTTGATTGCTTGTGTTTCCAGCCGTGCGATGCGAAGTTGTGCGATGCGATGTGTTCGTGCAACTCATCACCCAGCGACGACATTCATGGTCGTCGTCGCAACTCAAGATTGAGCCAGCGCGCAAACGCCGCGGTGCCGGGGCTGAGATCACCGTCGGTCTGGGCGCTCGTGATGCTGAAGTACGCGGCGGCGAGATCTCCGCGTGCGGCTTGACTGGCGGCAATCACCACTAACGCATCGACTGATGCGGGTGATGATTGCGCGGCGGGCGCGAGTGTCAGCTCCAACGAATCGAGTCGCGCGCCAAATCGCGCATCGGTTGTGGTGCGCATGAATGCCGATGGATCCGCAGCAAACGCTTGACGCATCGTGTTGGCCGCGAGCGCGGTGTCACCGCGAAACGCGCGCGCGAATCCTTGTCCGACGAGCCACTCGCCTTCGAGTGGATCCACATTAGAAAGCGCGATGAATCCCGACTCCGCGTCGCCGTCGTAGCCTTGCGCGAGAAACGTCCACAACGCGCTTGGACTCGGAAGCGTTGCCACAGGCGTCACCACAATTGGTGCTGGCGCGTAGACCACCGACGAGTACACGATCGGCGTGTAGACAACTGGCGCGTAGACAACGGGCGCATAGGTGTAGACCGGCGTCCACATCGGAAGCGGACAAGGGCCGCAGCCGTAGTACGAGTTCCACCATGGGCGATAGCCGTTCCAGTACGACGCGCCCCAGCAGGGATTGCGCCAACTCTGCCATCCGCACGGCGCGGGCGCGCAGTTCCATGAGGTCGCGTAGCCGTCCCACCATGGGTTGTTCCAGCTCGAGCAGAATGGCGCGCTGCTGGAACCGTAGAAGAATCCGAAACCAAATCCGCCGCTGCCAAAGCCGATCGAAATCGACGAACCGTTGCTGCAGTTGTAAGGCTGCCACACATCGCAAGGGCCGCAGCTCGACCAATTCGAGCCGCGCCACCAACCGTTGTTGTACGAGACGCAATTCACGTACTGCGACTGGGTGTTGTATTTGTCCTTGTTGTTGTTCTGATTACCGCCGCCCGAACGCTGACGAGGCTCGACAGGCACGCCGTGCACGGTGCCCGAAACAAATTGCGGAGGACGCTTGGTGACGGGACGCGCAGCGTTTGGTTCGCTCAGCGTGATGGGCTTGCGCCCGATGTTGTTGCCCGTGCCGGTTGGACGCGCGCCAGGAATCTCAACGATGGGCTTGCGCGCATCGGGCTTGCGAACTTCAGGCTTGCGTGTTTCAGGAACGCGAACATCAGGCTTGCGCGTTTCAGGAACGCGAACTTCAGGCTTGCGCGTTTCGGGAATGCGAACATCAGGCTTGCGCGTTTCGGGAACGCGAACATCAGGCTTGCGCGTTTCGGGAATGCGAACATCAGGCTTGCGCGTTTCGGGAATGCGAACATCAGGCTTGCGCGTTTCGGGAACGCGAACTTCAGGCTTGCGCGTTTCAGGAACGCGAACGTCAGGCTTGCGTGTTTCAGGAATGCGAACGTCAGGCTTGCGTGGCTGACTCACGCGAGGCGTTGGCGTTGATGGTGCGGGCGCGGCGGGGCGCGCGATTGGTGCGCGATCGACGTTGCGCGGCGCGGGTGTCGCGGTGGGTGACGACTGACGCGGAGTCGTGGGTGAGGTCACGCGCGGCGCCGAGTTTGGACTCACGCTCGGCGCACCACTGGGCTTCATGTTGGGCTGTCCACTCGGCTGCGCGCTTGGTTGTCCCTTTGGCGCAGATCGTGGCTGGGATCCTGGCTGAAATCCCGGCTGCATCGACGGTGGCGCGACTGACGCTCCCTTGCCTGCGCCGCTTCCGCCATCGCCTCTGCCGCCGCCAAATGTGCCATTTCCTGCGGCGAGAGCGTCACTTACGCATAGCAGCGTCGCGACGCAAAGCGCAGTA
The DNA here is from genome assembly GCA_003671025.1 of Planctomycetota bacterium. GTDB lineage: Bacteria > Planctomycetota > Phycisphaerae > Phycisphaerales > SM1A02 > QWPT01. Next base: position 10,991 of record QWPW01000007.1, on the reverse strand, counting down.
AGAACAACATTGGAGACGACGTTACGGTGGGACGGCGTCAGTTCAAGAACGCGCGTGTGCGCAATGGTGTCGTGCGAAACGCGATTCGAAGCAACGAGTGATTGGCGCTGGGTCATGACTAGCCTTTCGCGGAGAGTCGGCATCTTGCGTTTACGTGTCCATCGTGAATGGAGCCCATCAGTCAGACTCATTCGCAATGTGCGCGTGAACGAGTGCGCTCGAGTCGCGTTGATTCCATCTATTTCATTGAAGCGTCCGAGAGTACGTCGAAGTTCAAGAAATCTACTTTGGGATTGCGCAGATACAAGAATTGCGCTTGGCATTTGATCGCAATCGAGTCATCTTACGGAGATGAGGATCACCACTTTGTCCCGCAGGGGACCAATCGTTTGTTTCGCCGCCGCGTGTTTCACGGGGCTTCTCGGCACCGCGGTCCATGGGGACTATTCCTCAGACCCAGCGGCGCCGACCGTGCTCATCTCGACCGCCAACGACGATGTGCAACCGAAAGTCGCGCTCGGTCCTGGTGGCTCGCGCTACGTCAGCTGCTTTGCGGGTGCGGGCTACGACGTGCGCTTGACGCGTGTCGATGGCAATGGCAATTTCATGTGGAAAACGCAGTCGATTCTCGTGGCAGATCGAAGCATGTCTTCGACGCAGGACTACGGACTGGCCAGCGACAGCGCGGGCAACGCGTATGTCACCTACAACGTCACGAGTGGCGTCGAGCTCGCCGCGGTTTCGCCTGCTGGAACGATTGAGTGGAAGGCCACCGTGGCCACGAGCGCGGCCTCATCCTTCGCCGGTCCGCACGTGTGCGTGGCCAGCGACGGCGCGGTGTGGGTGGGCTACGGACAAGATTCGACTTCGCGCGTGCAGCGGTTCGATCCGGTGAACGGCGTTGCGAGCTTCGCGGCTCCGATCATCGTCACTGAGGCCAGCAACACGCAAATCGCGGCTGACATCCAGCCTGGTCTCAGCGGCGCAGTGATTCTCTCGTGCGTGCGTTACACGACATTCAGCGGCGCGAAGATTCTCCGCGCGCACATGTTCAACGCCGACGGAACGCGTCCGTGGGCCACGATCGGTTCCAGCGTCTTCACCACCGGCTCGTTGCAGTTTGGCAACTTCCCAAGCTTCATCGCCGATGGTTCGGGCGGCGCATACTTCTGCTGGTACACCTCTTCGCCGCTGCAGTGCAATGTGCAGCGCATGAACTCCCTCGGCACCGTGCTCTACGGAGCCAGCGGCATCGGCGTGACTAGCACCACCGCCGGCTTCAACCGAGTGTCGCCTTCGATGACTCTCGCTTCAGACAATCGCCTCTACGTCTTCTGGTCGCAACAGGTGCCATCGACCTCGCTCTACGGCGTCTATGGCCAATGCTTCGCCAAGGGCGTGCGTCAGTGGGGAAACGATGGCGCGGCGATTGCGCCGATGGCCACGGTCTACTCGCGCACATGGGCGACGGCGTCGCTCATCGGCAACGAAGTCGCGTGCTTCTATGACGATTCGCCGAGCGCGGTGCAGGACAATATTCGTTGCGCCAAAGTGAACGGCGTTGGTGCCGTTGCTTGGACCTCTGATGTCGCGACAGGCCTGGGTTCGCGCTATCGCCTTGCGGCGATTGTTGCGTCGGAAGACGGCGCCATGCTCACTTGGCAAGGCGGACTTTCGACGGGCGCGAGCGACATTTGGGCGGCGCGCATCGGCGCAGATGGCGTGCTCGGCGCGCCTCCATCGGTCGTGGTCGGTGACCTCAACAATGACGGCGTGGTCGACGCGGCTGACCTCACGATTCTTCTGAATCAGTGGGGCACTGCGGGCACGGCTGACCTCAACAATGATGGCGTGGTCGACGCCGCGGATCTCGCGATCCTTCTCGGCAATTGGTCTGCATGATGCGTTGCCGCGCGGGTGCCGTTGGTGTCGGCCTTACTGGCTGATGCCGCGGCCCTCGCGCGAGCGGCGAAAGTTTGACGGCAACAGATAGCTCTGACCTTCGAAGCCCATCACGATCCCCGAGAGGAGGACCGTTGGTGGGCTTTCGCTTTGGCGCGCGTCGTTTTCGAGTCTTTCGAGCAGCAAGCACGGGAGGAGTTCGAGCGACGGATCGCCCATGCCCGTGCTTTGCTCAGGAACAAAGCGCCACGAGCCCGCTTGCGGATCGCGCAGCAAGCGTCCGCGGCGCAAGACGAATCGCGTGCCGGTGGGAACCTCGACGCTGGTCGCGGCGGTGCGCGCGTTGCGCGTGACAGCGGGTTCGGGCAATCGCGCGGTTGGTGTGCGACCGATGCGCTCTTCGAGCCGTCGTTCGATTTCGTCGACGGTGGCGTCTTCGCTGTCGCCAGACGGAGGCTTCGCGGCGGGGGCGACGAACTTCGCCGCGCCGTTAGGCGTTGGCTGCGCGCTCGAGGTGATGGTTGGAGTCGCGCCAGGCGCGGTGTCAAAGCGAATGATCGCGGGCGCGAGTTCGGCGAGCAAGAAATTGCGGCCGCGATAGATGAACACGCGGCCGGTCATTTCAAACTCTACAGGCGAGGGCGAGAGGCGCAGCGTCTGCAACATGTCCTCGAGCACCGGACACGGCATAAGCACGAATTCGCGGCGCAAACCGCCCAATTCTGGCTGCGAGGGGCGGAAGAGCCAGAGCTTCTCGTCGGGATCCTGCGTGAGATCTCCCACCACGCGCGCGATCACGCTGCCTTCGCGCAGCAGCGGAAGTCGATAGCCACCGAGGTCCGTCGCGGGCGCGAGCGCAGCATCGGGCGGCGTTGCCGTTGCGCTTCGAGCAATGACGCTTTGACCGAGCGCGGTGACCGGTGTGACCGCGAGAAGCGTCGAAGCGATGATGGTGTTGGCAAGCGCAGCCATGAGGTGTTCTTTCGACAGATTCCGAGGTTTCTCGCGAGCAAGCAAGCGTATCGGTCTTGAGCGATTCGGGCACGCGCGTTGCGCATCGATTCAACGGGTGAATGTGCCGCGTGAATCGCGTGATTGAGCACATCATCGATCAACTCACCACCGCACATCGTTCGTCGCATTGACGAAGCGAGCATTCGCTGCGAAGATGTTTCCTCGCTGGCCGCGTACCCAAGTGGCCTAAGGGAACGGATTGCAAATCCGTGATTCGTGGGTTCGAATCCCACCGCGGCCTTTCGCCAACGAAATCGACAAGCCTCACACTGCGTGAGGCTTGTCGTTTTTTCATTTGGATTTGCGGAGAAACATTAGGTGACGCCACGGCGATCGATGGTTCAACCGACAGCACCAAACGAAACGCCGCCCGACGTGAGGTCGAGCGGCGTTTGATGTTTTTGAGCCGTATTTGTGAGCCGTGACTCGAGTCAGCGGTCGGTTCGTGTCAACCAAAGAGCGGTGGACGCGGAGGATCGACTCGTGGTCCGACGGGACGCCGACCGTTGTCGGGCGTGCCGAAGTCTGGTGGACGCGGTGGATCAATTGGAGTTCCGGGATCGTTGCGCCCAGGGCGCGAACCAAATCCAGGCGGACGCGGTGGAGCAACTGGAGTTCCGGGATCGTTACGTCCAGGGCGCGAGCCAAATCCAGGCGGACGCGGTGGAGCAACTGGCGCACCGGGATCGTTGCGTCCAGGGCGCGAACCAAATCCAGGTGGACGCGGCGGAGCGATCGGGTCGCCCGGCTCGTTGCGTCCTGGGCGCGAACCGAATCCCGGCGCGCGCGGCGCCTCGATCGGATCGCCCACATCTTTCTTGCCCGGCGTCGTGCCAAATCCTGGCGGACGCGGAGCCTCAATCGGTTTGCCTTCGGGCATTCGGCGACCCGCTGGCATCGTGCCGGGGGCGACTCGACGCTCGGGGCTGATCGGTGCGACGGGCTCGCGTTGATCAGGGACCATGCCGGGAACCGCAGGGTTTTCCGGCGAAACTGGCGCAACAGGTTCGCGCTGATCAGGCACCGCATCTGGAATCGCAGGGCGTTCCGGCGAGATCGGTGACCCGGGGTCGCGGCGAACCGGAACCGAACCAGGAATCGCATTGGGCGCGATTTGCGCGAAAGTCGTCGCGCTAATGCACGCGGCGAGGGAGAGCGAAGCAAGCACAGTAGTCAGACGCATAGCAACCTCCGATTGGGAGACGAGTGACGAAGCCACTCTCGACAACGGTCAGTACGCAATCTTCGGACATTCCTTGCGCGCGAGGAGCCGAAATATTTCCAAAATCAAAAAACAAGTTTTTCGGCGGGAGGATGAGATCTCAAGCGCTACGACTTGTCGGGGTTTAGGCCATGTGATGGCGGCGCAACCAGACGAGAGTCACGGCTGCCACGCCCGCGCACAGCAGACCGAGCACGAGGAAGATGCGGTGACTTGGCATATCTGCGTGGCGCAGGCCGAGAAACATCGCGCTGCCAACGGCGCCGAGGACGAAACTGAGCCCGTTGGCGGTGCCGAGGACGCGTCCGCGCGACGCATCAGGCGCGAGCGATTGCAGCATGGATTGCAGGGGAATGATGTAAAAACCCGCGAGCAGCCCCGTGACGGCGAGCAGCGCGGCGGTCACCGCAAACGACGGTGGGGCGAAGCCGAGCAGGCCAAATCCCAGCGCCAAACCCGCGGCGCCAAAGGGCACGAAGTACGGGCGGCGTCGCGGCGTGTCGAGGTAGGCAGCGATCACGCAACCAACGCCGATGGCCACTGCAAGCACCGCCATGAGATACGCGGTTTGATCGTCGGCGATGCCGAGGAACGCCGAGTAGTCAGGCAAGATGAGCAGCACGATCGCGGCCACAAAGTAGAAAAACGTCCACGCGGCGGCGACGGCCAAGAGTGGGCTCTGCGCCATCTCGCGCATGGTGGCGATGTAGGTCGAGAAGGGATTGAAGTTTGTTGGCAGCGTTGGATTTTGCGCGGTCAACTTCGGCAACGTAAGGCTTGTGAGAAAGCCAAACGTCACCGCGACCATCATGGCTATGCCGGGCAACCATGCAGCGCTTCCCGTGGGCACGCCGTCGATGAAACTTGCCTTCCAATGAAACGCGACGATGCCCGCGACGATCATGCCCACGATCACCGCAACGTTGGTGGCCATGTTGATGATGCCGTTGGCGCGCGCGAGTTGGCTGGGCGCGACGAGCTCCGCGATCATTCCGTATTTCACGGGGCCGAAAAATGAACTCACGATGGCGAAGCACACGAGTGCGATCAGTGCGCCCATCGCCGAGCCGCGCGCGAATTCAATCGCAGTGAGCACGGCGACGATCAGTGAGATCGCTTTGAGAACGATGGTGATGCGCGACTTCGAATAGCGATCAGCAACTCGTCCACCAAACGCGGAGAGCACGATGAACGGAAGCGTGAACGCAAGTCCGATGACTCCGTTGCCACCTTCGCCAAACACTGTTTCCCACGGCGCGCCTAACGCGACAGCGAAGGAGAGCACGCCTTTGATGACGTTGTCGCTGGCAGCTTCGAAAAATTGCGTGCACAGCAGCGAGACGAAACCGTGGTTCCACAAGTCGGGGCGTTCGCGATTGGATGGTGCTGTGTGGGTGAACGCTTTCTTGCTGCTTCGCGGTTCATTCGTCGAAGCGTTCATCGATCGAGCTCCACGGGTTTGCTGTTCACTGCTGGTCGTGTGACCATCACATCAGGGCGACCAACGCCAGGAGTCCATGCGGGTGCGAGCACGATGAACGCGCGCGTCACCGTTTCGGGAGTCTTCGGTCGACCAGTGGCGGGGTCCGCAATCTCGCCATCTGAGATGCGCATGATCGCATCGGCGCCTTTCACCGCGTATCCAAACGCGCAGTACTGCCCATCGAGTCGCGCGGTCGCTTGACGGGAAAGCCCTACAAACCACTGGCTTCCCGCACTATCAGGCCAATCGCTGCGCGCCATCGAGAGCACGCCAAAATCATGCGCGAGCTTCGAAGGCTCGAGCGGCAAGTCGTATCCCGGACCACCATCACCAGTTCCCGTGGGATCACCGCCTTGGATGACAAACGGAATGCCGTTGCGGTCCGCGGGAACGATGCGATGCACCAGCGTGCCGTTGTAAAAACCGCTGTCCGCGAGTTCGACAAAGTTGCGCGCGCTGTTGGGCGCTTCATCGGGGCGCATCGCGAAACGCATCATGCCTGCAGTGGTTTCGAAGACGACATCGAAGTCGCGCGCGAGTCGAAATCCACTGCGCGGTGTGGGATCAGATTTCGTCCACGACTCTTTCGCTTTCACATGTTCGGCGTTGGAAGGATCGAGCAACTCATCGCCAAAGCCAATCACGCGCGTGAACTTCGACGTGCCATCAGGACGGGTATCGGTGATGGTGCGAATCGCCGGTCGCGGCAGCAGCGGAATCACCAACAGCGGCGCGCCTTGTGCGGTTCCATCGACGATGGCTTGCACGCGCACGGCGCGCGCGATGTCGCGCAAAGGAGGGAAAATCGCGGCAAGATCCACTTCGCCAGGAGCCGCGGTCGCGCGCCCGAGCTCGACCGCATCGCGATCAAGCAGCACGAGTTCGCACGGAGCATCAACGCCCGCGAGCATCGCTTTGATCGCGCCATCAGGCTTGGAAAATGTCGTGAGGGGCGTGAGATCTGCGCAGGCGAGAACTGCGCAAGCGAGAATGGTCGGGGCGGGCATCGACGCATTATGCAGGTTGCGCTTGGGTGATGGAGCGAGTCGCACGCGAAAGGGATAACCTCTGCTCATGGCGACGACAGTGGATCCAGCAACGGCACGCATCGTTCGCACCACCCTCATGGTGGGACTCGAGATTCACATCGAACTCGCCACGCGCACCAAGATGTTTACCCGTGTCGCGAACGCGGCGCATCCCGCGAACTTCGACGCGCCGCCCAACACGCTCATCGATCCCGTCGTGTGTGCATTGCCCGGCGCATTGCCCGTGATGAACAAGGCTGCGGTCGAGATGTCGATGATGGTGGGGCTTGCGCTGGAATGCCAGATTGCGCGGCATTCCAAGTGGGATCGCAAAAACTATTACTACCCCGATCTGCCCAAGGGCTATCAAATCTCGCAGTACGACATGCCCTTGTGTCATGACGGACGCGTGGAGATTCCTGGCGCGTCGGGCACGCGCGTGATCGGAATCATTCGCGCGCATCTCGAAGAAGACACGGGCAAACTCAGTCACGAATTGCCTGGTGGACAACACTACGCAGGATCACTGGTTGATCTCAATCGCGCCGGAACTCCGCTGCTCGAAGTGGTCACCGCGCCCGACTTCGATTGCGCCGACGACGTCGTGACCTTCGCTCAAGAGCTGCGCAACATCTGTCGTTTTCTCGGCGTCACCGAAGGAATCATGCAGAAGGGGCACATGCGTTTCGAGCCCAACATCAATTTGATTCTTGAGCTCGACGACGGAAGCATCGTGAAGACGCCGATTGTCGAAGTGAAAAATCTCAACAGCTTCCGCGCGCTCAAAGGTGCGATTGAGTGGGAGTCGAAGCGGCAGATCGAAGAGTGGCGCGCGACCGGTCGTGTCATGGGACGCGGAATGAAATCAACGCGCGGTTGGGATGATGTGACGCTCAAGACTCTGTTGCAGCGCGAGAAAGAAGACGCGCACGACTACCGCTACTTTCCTGATCCTGATCTTGTGCCCGTCGAAGTTGATGCGGCATGGTTGGACTCGGTGACCAAGCGCTTGCCCGAACTTCCCATGGCGCGACGCGCGCGCTATCGCGAGGCGTATGGCTTGAGCGATGTCGACGCACGCAACTTGGTGGACGATCGCGATCCTTGCGTCTTCTACGAGTCGTGTGTGCGCGAGACGCTGGCCACGGCTTCGTTCAAAGATGAGAAGAGCGCCGGATACGCCGCGGGGAAATTGGTGCTTAACGCGCTGGGAAAACGCGCGAATGAGCGCTCGGTGTCCGTACATGAGTTGGGCATCGACGCGACGCAAGTCGCCGCAATCTTGGCGCTGCGCGAGACCGGCGTGATCGGTCCACAGAGCGCGGATCTCATGTGTGGCTTGCTCTGCGAAACGAAAGACGCCGCACTCGATGTCGCAACACGCAGTGGTTTCGTCGTCGTGCGCGATGAAGGAAAACTTCTGCAATGGGTGGACGAAGCGATCGCCGCGAATCCACAAGCGGCCGATGATGTGCGTGCAGGAAAGATGGCGGCGATCGGCCGCCTTGTCGGCGCGGTGATGCGTCTCGCCGGCGGAAGCGCCGATGCGAAGAGTGTCAACGATGCGTTGAAGTCACGTCTTGGACAATGACGTGGTTTGAACAGTGACCATCCATCGACAGAAAAACATCCATCGACAATGAACAGCACGACCAACAATCCCACTCACGATGCGCACGATCATTTGCGTCACGCGACAGCAGCGCATGTCGATCGCATTCACGAAGACATCGATCGCGTGTTGGTTCCCAGCGCGGCGATTGCGTCGCGCGTGCGCGCATTAGGCGCGATGATCGGCGAGGACTACGCGCACGCAGACGGGCGACTCACAGTGGTCCCCGTGATGACGGGAAGTCTGCTGTTTGCCGCAGATTTGGTGCGCGCGTTGCCACAACGACGCATGCGCATTCAGCTCACCACGGTTTCGAGTTACGGCGGAAAGTCGACGACCAGCGGTGGAAGTTCGGTAGTGGGCGCGTTGCCAAAACATCTCGAAGGCCATCACGTGTTGATCGTCGACGACATCCTCGACTCCGGTGGAACGATCCGTCTTCTGCGCGCCGAATTCGAAGCATGCGGCGCGGCCAGCGTGCGCGCATGCGTGCTGCTGCGCAAGCGCATTCCTTCGGCGATGGCAACGCCGTGTGAGTACGTCGGCTTCGAAATCGGCGACGAGTTCGTCGTCGGCTACGGCCTCGACTTCGACGATCTCTATCGCAACCTTCCATACGTAGGCTCACTGCGCAAAGAGGCGCAAGTTCGGTGAAGCCGCCGCGCGAACGACTCGATGCCGGTGAAGTTGCGCACTCGACACACGCCGCGCACGCCGCGCCCGCTGTCGATGGCGCGCAAGCCTCCGCCGACGCCACGGCGCCGACGGCTAACGAACTCGTGCGCGAAATCGAATTGCCCGCGTCGATGCAATCACTGCTGGGACCAGGCGAAATCGTGATTCTCGTGCTCAAGCCGAGCTTGCTCTACATCGTGCTCTCGTCACTAGGCACATTGCTCGCGTGCGCGATCATCAGTTTGCTCTTGGCCTACAGCGCGCAGTTTGCATGGAGCCCGTGGTCGGACACGGCTGCAGTATCAATCGGCGTGATCGTCTCCGCACTGCGACTCGCACGCGCAACCTTTGATTGGTGGGGACACGTCTACGTGCTCACCGACCGCCGCGTCATCGCATGCCGCGGCATCATCCGCACCGTGATGCAAGAGACGCCCCTCTCAAGACTGCAAAACACAATCGTCGTGCAAAGCATGCGCGAACGATTGTGCGGACTCGGCACGATCGGCTTCGCCACCGCGGGCCGCGGAACATTCGACGCATTCTGGGAAAGCGTGGTCGCACCGTTCGCAGTGCACCGCACAGTGCTCGATGCGGTGGAGCGGTATGGGCGGAGGTGAGTGGTGTGGTGGGGAGATGGGCGCGATGCGACTCGCGTTCCACACACGGCGCGCGCGTGGATCTTCGATCACGCCCGTCGCGCAACCCACATGCTCCCGCACTCTTGCGCAAGTCCGATGTGCCAATCGTTCATCCAACTGCAGCCGATGATTGCTTCGATGCCGACAATCGCGAGCATCTGCGCGCCCAGTGGTGGGAGGATTCCGACGCGCTCGCGGATGACGCTTATGTTTGTTGATGATGCCGCGCGTGTTGGCGCGAGGTCGACGTTGACGAGCCAACTTGCGGAGTGCATCTCGCCGAAGATGGGATTGAAGTCTTCGATGTCGTCCATCGACGGTGCTCCGGCGCAAATCGTTTCGTCGGCGACGTAGCCAAACTTCGCGCCGGTATCCCACACCGCGGCGACGGAGCGAGTGCCGATGGACACGCGAACCACGGGTATTCCCGCGACGGCGCGCACATCGCACGCGATGCGATCGTTCTGCGCAATGGAGTCCCACGCGTTTGCGCCGGTGTGAAGTTCGCCGCCGCGCAAGTCAAACATGAGATTGGTTTTTCCGAGCACATCGAGCCCGAGCAAACCGCAGCACGGTCCTTGTACGAGCTTGCGCACTGTCGACATGTCGACGCCCATCAACGAGCGCGGGAGTCGATGCGCCTCACCCGCGAACGTCGCGACGGATCCATCCGCAAACGACAACGGCGATCCCGTGTCGACAAGAAACCGACCTTCGTTCAACTCGACAAACAGATGCTCTTCCGCCGCGATCAATTTGTGCATAGGTGATCCTCTCGAGAATGACAAATCATGTCAGGTCGCGCCATCGAGCGCACGGTGCCTCGAGGACGACGGAGCTCGACAGAATCAAGCTTCAGCTTGGGGAAACATACAAGCGCGCGCTCTCCACTCGATCACCTCCTCCTCGAATTGTGGATTTCACCAGCTTCGGTGAACACCTTCAGCGGGCGAACTTGATCTCGCGCACTGATGCGACTGATCGAGGAGAAGAACGGGTGCTCGCCCATGAGAGGAACTCCAAAAACATCGCGCCGCCGCTGAATTCATCACCATGAAAAATGATGGCTGCAACCACCATTTTTCATGGTTGCGATTTCACCGTCTTACTAGCACTTGTGGCTCGGCGAGCAGATCCGCGAGCGCCACGACGCGCACTTCCTTGGTCAAGTCGTAGCTCCTGTCGCTGGGAGTGATCACCCAGATTCGCGCGAGCCCGAGTGTCTCTTGCGCGATGCGCATCGATGGCGTCACCGTCGGCGCATCGGTCCGCTTGATTTCCACACCGAAGCGTTTTCCCTTGTGAAACAGCAATAAATCGATCGTAGCGGCTTGTTGCATTGAACCGCACGTCGCGACAATCGCGCGTCGCGCAATCGCTGCATCGCCTACCCGCGGTTCCACGCCGCGCGCGC
>QWPW01000068.1 GCA_003671025.1 Planctomycetota bacterium | reverse complement strand
GATCGCGGCACCGGGGTTCGCTGGTCACCCGAAATGTGCCTGTCCACGATCGCGGCACCTGGGTTCGCTGGTCACCCGAAATGTGCCTGTCCACGATCGCAGCTCAACCCCGCATGCAAAACAAAAACCCGCGGCGCTGAGATCAGCGCCGCGGGTGTCATTTCAGATTCGATCTCGCGCGTCAGCGCACGATGGGTGCATCATGCGCAGTGCGTTGCGTCACGGACTGCAGCACGCACTCACGCACGCACCCATGACTCACGCATGAATCGCGCGACCCTCCGTCGCCAGCGCCGCCTCATGCAACGCCTCATGCATCGTTGGATGCGCGTGCACTGTGGAGATGACATCTTCAATCGTCGCTTCCACGCGGCGCGCGAGTCCCATCTCGCCAATCAGCTCGCTGGCGTCTTCGCCGATGATGTGCGCGCCGAGAATTTCGCCGTAGGGTTCGCTCACGATGATCTTGACGAGGCCCTCAGTCGCGCTGACGGCAATGGCTTTGCCGTGACTCTTGAGTGAGTACTTGCCGACCTTGTACTTGAGGCCCTTCTCTTTGGCTTGTTTCTCGGTGAGTCCGATCGAAGCGATCTGCGGATTGCAATACGTGCAACCAGGGATGCTCGCGTAGTCCACGCCGAGTGTGTGATGACCTTGGAATCGCTCAACGCATGCGACCGCTTCTTCGCTCGCGACGTGCGCGAGCCACGGTGGGCCGATGCAATCACCGATCGCGTACACGCCAGGCACCGACGTTTGATAGGTCGGTTCCTTCTTGTCTTTGAAGTCGGTCCAGATGTGATTTTTCTCGATGCGCAGTCCGAGCTTGTCATCGCACAGACCTTCGTAGCGACCCTTCACGCCGATGGCGACGAGCGCGCATTCGGCTTCGATGACTTCGGTCTTGGTTTTGTCACTTGCTTGCGCGAGGGTGACTTTCACGCCGCTGGAAGATTTGTCGATCGCGGTCGACATCGCGCCCACGCGAAACTCCATGCCTTGCTTGGTGAACGCGCGCTGTGCCGCGGCGGAAATATCTTCGTCTTCGTTGGGCAGAATCCGATCGAGCATCTCAACGACCGTGACCTTGGTGCCAAACGCGTTGAAGAAGTATGCGAACTCCATGCCGATCGCGCCCGAGCCGATGATCACCATCGACTTCGGTTGCTTGGCAATCGTGAGCGCGTCGTAGCTCGAGAGAATCGTGGTGCCGTTTGATTTCGCAAATGGCAATTCGAGCGGCGCGGCGCCCGTCGCGATGATGATCTTGTCCGCGGTGATCTCTGCGACCTTCTCGCCGCCGGTGCCGTGGTAGTAATCACTGTCCGCTTTGGTCACGTGCACTTTGCACGGCGCGGTTGAACTTTTTCCGTTGACGATCTTCGCGTGGCCTTCGACGTGATCGATCTTGTTCTTCTTGAAGAGAAACGCGATGCCGCCGTTGAGCGTGCCCGCGATGTTGCGCGAGCGACCGATGACCTTGGCCCAATCAACCGTGACCGCACCTTCGGCAAACATGAAGCCCCACTCTTTGCCGTGACGAATCGCTTCCATGTATAGCTCGGCGTTGTGCAGCAAAGCCTTCGTCGGAATGCAGCCCCAGTTGAGGCACACGCCGCCGAGTTTGCCGCGCTCGATGCAGCAGACTTTCAAGCCCATTTGCGCCGCGCGGATCGCGCCGACGTAGCCCCCGGGGCCGCCGCCGATGACGATGAGGTCGTAATGTTTCGCTTCTGCCATGTGAGGTGTGCTCGCTCGTGAAAGGTGGACTGTCGTTGAAGGGGCGAGAGAATACCGCGAGGCGGTGGAGCGGGATCGCGACGTGCATCGCTGCACACATCGCGCGACCTATCACACGGCGGCTCGCAAGATTCCAACGGAGTGAATGCCCCGACTCTCCCCCTTGCGCTGAACGCGGGCGCGCCGAGTGCCGATGTCGCCGTGAATCCGTAGGTTTTGGCTGCATGTGCGGCGTTAGGGGCGTTTGTTGTGAGTCCAATTGATCCCAATCAACTTCGAAGCGCCAGCCAGTGGGCTAACCACGGGTGGGGCGCGCCGCTTTTTGGTCCCCACGAGATCGAGAAACTGGTCGATCGCTTGTCCGTCGCGTTGAGCTCGCAATCTGAACTCGTCCGAGAACTTGACACGACCCATCGTCAACTCGAAGCGCATCAAGCCGAGATCGAGGCCGCGCGTTTGCGTGCCGAACGCGCGACGGAAACGCTGTCCACATTTCTCAGCGCGCTCGGCCATGACCTCCGCGAGCCGCTGGTCACGGCGAGCGCGGGGCTGGAAATGCTCGCCAGCGACGCGGCCACGCTCACGCCCGAAACTGTCGCTGCGCGCGCCGATGGCTTGCGTCGCATCTGTCGTCATGGATTGGCGTTGGTGGACGATCTCTTCGAACTGCTGCGCTCAGACGCGGGACAGTGGCGCGTCGAACTGCGTCCGGTGAATCTCGTGGAGCTCGTCAATGATGCGTGCCTCATCGTGGCTCCGCGCATCGCCGCGAAAGGACTGAAGTTCGAAGTGCGCTGGGAGTGCCCGCAGATCGCGGCGAGTGATGGCTCCTCCACGTCCGCGACGCGCGAGGTCACGCCCCGCGCGGCGCACGCGCATCCCGACACCATGCATCGCGACGCGCTGAATCCCGTCAGAACCAACCCCGCGCAGTGGGGCACGCTCGAACACTCGACCATCGAAACTGATCCAGTTCGCTTGCGTCAAGCACTGGTCAATGTGCTGGGAAACGCGGTGAAATTCACCGAGCGCGGCAGCATCGTCGTGCGCGTCGCGCAATGCAGCGCGAGCATGTTCTCCATCACCGTGACCGACTCTGGTCCCGGCTTTGACGAATCGGATCTCCTCCATGTCTTCGAGCCGTTTGTGCAATCGGCACGCACCGCCACGCGAGCGAGCGAAGGCGTTGGGCTTGGTCTCGCCATCGTCGAACGTTGCGTGCGATTGCTTGGTGGAACCGCTCACGCTCGCAACGCGCAAGAGCGCGGCGCGGCGATTGAGATGATCGTTCCACTGCGTCGCATGAACAGCGCGCCTGTGTGGGACAACAGGCTCATCGGCAACGCGCAGCCGCGCAAGTATTGCTTTCGCATTCTCGCTGTGGACGACGCGCCCGACGCGCTGCGCCTTTTGCATCATCATCTCGCCGCGCACGGCTGCGAAGTCGAAGTTGCCGCGAGTCTCGCCGAAGCACGCGAGGCGCTCACGCGACGAAGCTTCGAACTCATGATTGTCGACGGCCATCTCGCCGACGGACGCGGCATGGATCTCGCGCACGCCCTCGGCGCGCCGCCGGTGGTGTTGTCGAGCGCTTACTGCGAAGACACGCACGCGCGCCAGGCACATTTCCTGTTGCCGAAGCCGATTTCGCGGGAAGCCGTTTCCGCGATGTTGCGGGATTTCGCGGCGACGCGCACGGATTGAGCGGCGGGAGTGGCGCGCGGCGAAGAAGTGCGCGTTCAGTTTCTTCCGGCCAGGCACAATTGCCCGGCACACGCGGTCGAACTTATTCCGGCCAGGCACAATTGCCCGGCACACGCGGTCGTGGCCAGGCACATTCGTACGGCAAACAATTTGTGCATGGCACATTGCGCGAAACCCGCCCAAAACGCGCCGCGCTCCCGCGGTTTGTCCACCAATCACCGGTCCATGATCGCTCCATCGTCGCTCCACCAGCACCTCGCGACGAGGTAAGCCGCTCGCAGCAGCTCTTCGGCGTAAAAAGAAGCCCCGTCACACGCGGAAAACCGCCGGCTCTCCAATTGAAAACACGCGCAAGCACATGCTTCGCGTTATTTCCAGTCACTTTGAGTGTCTTCGTGAGCTCCGCGGGCTACGCGCTGCTCCACACCGGCACCATCCGCCGTTGCCCGCGTCGAAGCGCTTCACGCGCGATGGATTCTTTGCTTCCGTAGCAACTCCCGCGCGCTTCACCAAGCGCGCTCCGTGCCACTTTGTTGAACGAATCTGCAGGCGCCGGCTCTGCGAACTCTTCGCGCAACTCGCTCCACCAACTGGCAATCGATCGTGCGGCACGCCTGACCCTGCGCGGCCCGCGGAGCAGCGACGGAAGCACGCTTGCGATCGCTTCACTCACCGCGTCAGGCTGAGATTTCGGAATCCAACCAGCCTTGTCTGGTCGGCGACGACGACCGGCTCGATCCAAACGATCAATGTAGTGGAGCAGACTTGGTGCTCTGTCGACAGATCCATCGAAAAACATCGGTGGTGGCGCGCTCGCGTCCGGTCCTCCGCCCTCCGCGCGACGACATGGGAAAACAGGTTCCAAGCGAAGCGCAAGCAGACGCTCGCACGGATCCTCATTCACCGAGGCGCAGTCCTCACATACGCTTCGGATCGTTTCGCAAACTCGCTGCCATTGGAGGAGCGCGGATGACCATGTGCTCGACGGAATCGAGGTCGCGGCGCACGCGTGTACTTCGTTCAGTTCGACATACATCGCGACGACTTCAGTTGCATTTCGATCAAGCACCGCACGCGATTTGAATCGACCCTCCCAACAATGGCCCGTGACCTTGTCCTCTCGATTCCAGAGTTTCGCGCATGGCTCCTTGAGGAGCTTGTGAAAGAAACCAAGACTTGAGAGATTGCGCCGCGCGGCCTGCATCCGCTTGTTGCTGCTAAGCATCGCGGCAATTGAATGCTCGAGCGCCGTCTCGTAGTCCCATCCCAACCTCTTCGAATGCATGCGATGACTTGCGAAGAGGGTGACCATCCGCAGTGCGACATCACGGTCTGACAAACTCGCAACGACTTCGGGATGCGTCGCGAGTATGAGGTGCATGTGGTTCGCCATCGCGCAAAACGCCACGACGTCAATCGCGAAGTGTTGCGCGAGAAACTCGAGGCGAGCGACAATCCACGCGCGGCGCCGAGGATCGAGGAGAATCAATTCCCGGCGCACGCAACGCGAGGTGCAGTGATAGACGCCCGCGTGAGCTTCATCCACAATGTCAGATCGTCGTTGAGCCATGCGATGAAGTTACACATGGAATTTGGCGGTTCTGAAATTGACAACAGTTTTACTGCGCGGATTTTGTGGGTTTCCGGGATGAGCGTGGGGGTCGAATGTGCCTGGCCGCGATGGCCCCCGCGCTGGCCCTCGGAGAAATGTGCCTGTCCGCGATGGCTCCCCACGATGGCTCGTGCGCGACGGAGAAATGTGCCTGTCCACGAT
>QWPW01000067.1 GCA_003671025.1 Planctomycetota bacterium | reverse complement strand
AATCAAGCGGTTTTCGCGCAATCGCAGGCCAAGGTGCGCGCGCCGAAGTAGTCGAGCAGGGCACGACAGTCACGGTGCTGGTCGGGCGCGCATCGTGGTTGCGCGCGCAAGGCATCGCAGTCGCGAGTGAGCCAAGCATTGGCGCGACCGAAGTCATCGTCGCAGTCAACGGCGCGATGATCGGTTCGATTGAACTGATCGACGCATTGCGTGAGAGTGCGGCAGAGTCCGTGCGCGAGTTGGATCAACTGGGCGTGCAATCGTGGATCGCCAGCGGTGACGCGACGAGCGCCGCACAGCGCGTTGCGCACGAAGTCGCGATTGATCCCGCGCGTGTGGTGAGCGAGATGACGCCCGAATCCAAAGCGGATTTGGTGCGTCGACTTCAGCAGTCACAGAATGGCGGCGTTGCGTTCGTTGGTGATGGCATCAACGATTGCATCGCGCTTGCGGCGAGTGACGCGGGTATCGCGATGGGTGGCGGAACGGACGTCGCACGCGCGAGTGCGGATCTCTCGCTCATCGCCACCGACCTGCGCCGCGTGCCGCAAGCGATCGCGCTCTCGCGACGCACGTTGCGCGTGATTCGACAAAACCTGATGTGGGCCTTTGGTTACAACTTGTTGCTCATCCCCATGGCTGCAGGCGTGTTCGCGCCATGGACGGGATGGATGTTGCCGCCAATTGCCGCGAGTGCAGCGATGGCGCTCTCGAGCGTGAGTGTGGTGGCCAACAGTCTGCGCCTGCGCCGCGCCTGAGTGCGAAAGCATCTCGTGTGCACCGATTTACCCGCGCGTGTTCACCGCTTGGGTGGGAACTCCCTCGTACACACTGTCGCTCAGCAACACTTCGCGCTTCATCACCACCGAGTGCGGCGCCACGATGGTGCGCTCTCCAATATCCGCGCCGTAGAGCAACACGGTGTTGGCACCAACCGTCGCTCCATCGCGAATGTGCACGTGATCGATCTTGAGCACGCGATCCTCAAACGTGTGCGCTTGAAACAGCGCTTGCACCGAGACATCGTCACCAAAGTGCAACATGTCGGGATCGACGACATGAGAGAACCCGCTGCCCAACAACGCGCGACGACCGATCCGGCAACCCATGAGACGCAAGTACATCACGAGCAGCAGCGTGCCCTCAAGAAACGTGAGTGGCACAGCGGCCCACATTCCCCATGCGACGTAGAGAAAGTCCCAACGGCTGCACCAACAACTCCACAGCGGATGTTGCCCAGGCTTCACGCGGCCGACGAGCATCCACTTGAGTGCGAGCACGGCGCTCGCGAGAATCATGAATGCGCACAGCACTCCCAGCGGCAACGCGATCAAGCGGAAGGTCAACATGCTCAGCGATTGCTCGGCAAGTTCCATGACGCGATACCACACCAGTGCGACGAACAACGGGCCGATGGGCAGCAGAAAACGTGCGAGTTCCCAACACCAACGATTGATGCGGCGCAGAGACGATGGATTGTGGGTGACTTCGCGCGCAGCCTCGACGATCTCGCGCCGCGGAAGTCGAAAGAGTGGATGACCGAACCACGACGAACCGCTTTCGTCGGGAAGTCCGTCGCCGCGCGTGGAGATTCCCACCAACGTTTCGCGCGCGATGCGTGTGCCTGCGGGCAACACTGCGTGGTTACCGATGAAACATGATTCGCCGAGCACCACTGGTTCGATTGATGCGGTTCCTGCGTGAAGCGAAGGTCCACCGAGATAAATTCCGTCGGCGAAAAACGTCTCGGCACCGATGTGAATCGTCGAAGGCACCACGCCCGTAACAGTGGAAATCTCGCAACCGCGACCGATGCGCGCGCCCGCGAGATTGAGCCACATCGGCCACAAAATCGTCCCTGACAGCCACTTTCCCGCCGCTTCGACCAGTGCCGCTTGCATCGCCATACGCAGCGATGCAAAGCTCGAAAGACTGAATGCGCCGCGTGGAGCTTGGCCCAACGCGCGCACGAGCAGCGTTTGGATGAAGACGGTCGCGATGCTCGCACCGACGCTCGCCAGCGCGAGGAGTGCCAGTCCGCGCAATGAAGGGAACAGGGATGACTCGCTGCGAAACAACGACTGTTGCATGGATGAATCGAGGCGCAGTCCACACAGTTCAAGCGCGATGCCCCACGGCAGCAACAACGCCATCATGATCAAGCCAATCAACAGGATGGCGCAGGGCAAGCGCAACCATTCACTGCGCGGCGCGTCCACCACCGCAATTGCGGGCGCGTTGGTCAAGCGGGTCGCGGGGATGCCGTCGAGGATCGAGTGATCTTCGCGAGTGCCGCGACCGAGATTGGAAAGCGCGCGCACGATGCTGTGTGTGCCCAGTTCTGCGCCAGGAGAAAGTCCGGCGCGTATCTCCAACGTGGAACCGCGGCGCATGATGATCGGTGCGAGCACCAAGCAACCCGCTTCAAGTTCGATGATGCGCAGCGACGCATCTTGACCGAGCGTTGCGTCATCTTCCAACGTGATGAGATCCCAGCCGCCGTCGGTGAGACGAACACCGCGATGAATGTGAACGCGTGCACCGATGCGCGCGCCGAGTGCGCGCAGTAACACGGGCGCGAGTCCGAGTGCTTCAAATATTTCCCACGGCACCATCGCACTGACGCGCGTCACCATCCAATGGCGAACATGCCAAAAACTCCATGCGCGCACGCACTTGGCGCGGTATCGACCGATGAGAATCCACTTCGTCGCGACGAGCAGCAGCGTGGCCAACAACGCGTAGAGCGCGAAGCTTGCAACGCTCAATGCCGCAACCAAGATTACGCCGACGACTCCAGTCTGAATCGTCTCGCCCAAAAATGATCCTGCGTCAGGAATCCATAGAAGCTGCGAAATCGCGAGCAAGAGCAACAACAAGAACGCGCTCTGCATGGCCGTCGCGAGCTTCGGTCGCGCGACACCTTCGATGGTGTGCGCAGCGGTGGTTCGCGATTGCGTGTGCGGCGTTGATTCGCGAAGTGCTGCCGCATCGATCGTGCGCGCGCGTTGCGCGAGGAAGAGCAGCGCGTCCGCCATCGCACGCACCGAGCGATGCTCGTACGCGAGTCGCACCGTGGCGGCGCGTGTCGCATCGTTCAGGCGCATGCGCGAGATGCTGATGGCAATCGTCAGCGAGTCGAGGGAGAGGTCGTCGAAGAAATCGTCGGTGACGCTGATCGCGCCGCTCCGTCCCAGCGCGCTGGCGATGGCAGCGGCGACGGCGCGTTCGGTGTCGTTCGCAGGCGCAACGTGTCCCGCGTTTGTTGCGTTGTGCGCTTGAGTGGAATTCGCGTCGAGAATCGCAGGCAGTTGCTTGCGATCAATTTTTCCACCGACAGAACGCGGGATCGCTTCGATGCGCGCAACAAGTGTGGGCACCATGTACGAGGGCAATTCCAACGCGACGAACGCGCGCAGATCTTCGACATCGAGCTCGGGTCGTGGCGTGGTCAGCGCAGGTTCGTCGCGCGTCACCACATGCGCGACCAGTTTGCGTTGCGCGCCTTCGCCTTCGATGGTGCATGCTGCTTCGCGCACTAACGGATGCGCCGCGAGTCGTGCTTCCACCGCGCCGAGTTCAACGCGATAGCCGCGCAACTTCACTTGTGCATCGATGCGGCCGTGATAGTGAAACTGGCCGCGTTGATCGCGATGCACCAAATCGCCAGTGCGATAGACGCGTCCGAGCGTGGGATGCATGATGAAGCGCGACGCGGTCGTCGCCGCTTGCCCGCGATATCCGCGCGCAAGCGAGATGCCGCCGATCACGAGTTCGCCCTGCGTTTGATCGAGAATCTCGGGCAATTCCGCGTGATCCGGATCCACCACCCATGCGTGCGAATTCGCGATCGCGCGACCAATCGTGACGGGCTCACCGTGATGCACGGTCGAGCGCAAACAAGTCACGGTGCATTCGGTGGGGCCGTAGCCGTTTTCTAATTGACGCCCTTGCGACCATTGATCGGCGAGGTCAGTCGGCAGCGCTTCACCACCAACGTAGAGCAAGCGAAGCAGCGGAAGTTCGCGCGCGGGATCGGCGCAATCAAGTGTGCGCAGCAACGTCGGCGGGGGACAGAGCACGGTGACGCGTTCGTCTTGCAACCACGTCAAGAGATCAGGGCCGAGCCGCGCGGTTTCATCATCCATCACCAGCGCGGTCGCGCCCGCCGCCCACGCGAGCCAGATCTCTTCGATGCTCGAGTCGTAACTCGCAGACGACCCTTGCACGACGCGATCACCACGCGTCAAGCCAAACTCCGCGAGGTCGCTCGCGACGAGATTGAAGATCGAACCGTGCTCGACCTCTACGCCTTTGGGCGTGCCTGTCGTGCCTGAGGTGTAGATGACGTACGCCAAACTGCCAGGACTGATCATGGGACTGATCGTGGGATCAATCAAACATGCACTCGTCGATGCGTTGGCGCGCGCCGCGTCGATGTCGCGCGTGTTGAACACGGGACACGATGCGCCCTCGTGCAAGATCGACAGCGCACGCTCATCGTCGGCGATAAGCGCGACTGCATCCGCGTCGCGAACAATCCGCGCGCACAGTGCATCGGGAAACGCTGGATCGATCGCGCAGTACGCACTTCCCGCACGCATGATCCCCAGCATTGCCGCGTAAAGCCGAGCGTCGGTGCGCGGCAGCGCGAGCGCAACCACCGCGTCGCGCGCAGCGTGTTGCGCCAACATCGTGGCGATGGCACGCGAGTGCGTGTCGAGTTCTTGATACGTGAGCATCACACGCGCGCGGCCGATTCCAGGGGGAATCTCCAGCGCAATCGCATCCGAGTGTGCCGCGCACGCGCGATCGAAGAGATCAACGATCGAAAGTGGTGCGCGCGTGCCGGTCATTCGTCCGCAGTTGAAGGCGCATCACTCACAAGCAGTCGACGCAAGTGCGGCGCCAATCGTGTGCCGCGCAAACGCTGCTGCGCGGGGCTGAGGTGAGCGAATCCGCGCACCAGTCCAAGGCAATTGCTGTTGCCGCAGCCGCAGTGAAACGGCTCAGCCATCTCTGCTTCGGTCGTGGTGTAGTCAAAGCTAATCTGTTCGCCCGCAGAGATTGCACGGCGCGCCAAGAGCGAACGACCGAACACGCGCGCGTTGGGTTCGCACGAGTGATTGAGAAAGCGCCACGGATGACGCGAGCGCATTTGCGTGCTCGCCGTGCTGTTGCTGTTCTCGTCGTGATCGAAGCATTCGATGTGCACGTCGACATCGAGTTGAATCGAGTAGCGCGTGGGATGCGTTTGCAATCGTCCGTCGATGCGCAGAATGCGAGCGCCGCGCGAGATCGCACGAATCGCAAACACGCCCGCGCCGTGGGGCGTCTGGCGAACCGCGCAAGGATGCGAGGGGACAAAGACTTCGGTTGGAATGGCCTCGGTTGAGGCGAGTGCTGTCATTGACAAGGGTCGGAGTCCGTCAAAGAGGTGCGAGCCGAAAGAGTACAAGAATCTCGCGGCGGGTCCAAGTGGAATGCGTCGACTCAGGTTCAAGTCGATCGAGTGAACGACCACTCACTGTTCATGCAGTTCATCAGCCTCGGCGCACGCAACATCACACGCGCGTGGCAATGATCTCAAGCACCGTGGGTGTCACGAAGATGCTTGCGGGATCGTCTTGCGCGGCGTCGACAGCTGCGAGGACTTCGCGTCCCCATGCCTCGCTGCGAACGCCCAGTTGCACCAAGCGCGGAACATTGGTGCGCACGAAGCCCGCCGGCCAATTCCATGCATGATCGATGGGCCGCGGCGCGAATCCGATGGGTCGTGCGCTGGTGATGGTGAAGCCGTGATCAACGAGCAACCGCGGCAGCTCGCGGGCAATGTCTGGCTCGCCACCCTGCGCGCGCCAACTCTCAAACACTGCGTCGACAAACTCGCGTACCGGCCTTTGTGGCGGTACCAACTGATAGCTGGCGTACTCGACATATTCATGAAACACAACGACGCCGCGGGGACGAAGCGCGTTGGCAATGCGATCAATCAAGAGGTGTGGATGAGGAACGAAGCAGGCAACCCAACGGCACCATGCAGCATCGAAATCGACGGTAGGAATCGCGGCTTCCATGAGATCGAGTTCGGCCGCGACGATGTTGTGCAGTTCGCGCTGCGCTGCTTGCGCTCGAAGATAATCGAGAAACCGCGCAGATCGTTCGACTGCCAGAACCGAGCCAGTCGCGCCGACGATCTCCGCCAAATCGAGCGACGCAAATCCAGGGCCACAACCGACATCAATAACCCGCGAACCCGTCGTAATTCCCGCGCAGCGCCACGCTCGGCGCACTTCTTCTTGCCACACCGAGTGTTGAAAATCGAGTCGCTCGATCTCGGCATCATGGGTTCCGAGCACATAATCGCGCTCTTGCGCGGCGTTGGGTGACGAGTGCGGTGACGGATGGGACATGCAGCGGTTGTAACCGATCGAAGAACGGCACAGGC
>QWPW01000066.1 GCA_003671025.1 Planctomycetota bacterium | reverse complement strand
TCGACCGAAAAAACCCGACAACGGTGTACGACATCCACGCGACCATGCTGCGGTTACTGGGGATCGATCACACCAAGCTCACCTGGCGCCACAACGGCAGCGACCGTCGGCTGACCGATGTGCATGGTCATGTGATCGAACCGATCATCGCCTGACCCGAACGCGCCGCGTCGCTATTCCTGACGGATCAACGCCGAATAGTTCGGCGCTTCCTTGGTGATGGTGATGTCGTGCGGGTGGTTCTCGATGACCGTTGCGCCGGAAACCTTCACGAAGCGCGCCCTACGGCGAAACTCTTCGAGCGTGGCACATCCGCAGTAGCCCATCGAGCTGCGCACGCCGCCGACCATCTGATAGACGAAGTCCGCAAGCACGCCGCGAAACGGGACCATGCCCTCGACGCCTTCGGGGACAAACTTGCGCGGATCGGCGATCGACGCTTGTCCGTAGCGGTCGCCCGAACCTGCGGCCATCGCGCCTTCGCTGCCCATGCCGCGGTAGCTCTTGTACCGCCGTCCGCGATGAAGCACGACTTCGCCCGGACTCTCATCAAGCCCAGCGAGCAGCGAGCCGAGCATCACACACGACGCGCCCGCCGCGATGGCTTTGGCGATGTCGCCCGACTGACGAATACCGCCATCGGCGATGACAGGAATCCCCTGTCGATCGGCCGCGCGCACCGCTTCCATGATCGCGGTGACTTGCGGAATTCCCACACCGGTCACAACGCGCGTGGTGCAAATCGAGCCAGGCCCAATGCCCACCTTCACCGCGTCGGCGCCAGCATCGATGAGCGCCTTGGCTCCATCGGCCGTGCCAACATTGCCCGCGATGACATCAATCTTGAATCGTTTCTTGATGCCTTCGACCGTGTCAATCACATTCTTTGAATGTCCATGCGCGGTGTCCACCACGATGACATCGACTTCGGCTTCGAGCAGTTTTTCGACGCGCTCGAATTGACGCACACCCACCGCAGCTCCCACGCGGAGTCGTCCACGCGCATCGCGACATGCGTTGGCATGGGTGCGCACATTCTCCAAGTCGCGCATGGTGATCAGACCTTTGAGTCGGCGGTCGCCGTCGATGAGCAGCAACTTTTCTACGCGCGCTTGATTCATCAACAGCTCCGCGTCGCCTGGCTTGGTGTCGTGCGGCGCGACGACGAGATTTTTCCGCGTCATCACTTCGCCGACCTTCGACGCGCCTTGACCGACGAGGAATTTCATGTCGCGTCGCGTGAGAATTCCCACCACTTCACCGCGACTAGTTCCATCCGCGGTGACGGGAAATCCCGAGACTCCATGCTCTTTCATCAACTGCGCCGCGCGCGTCACCGTGTCGTGCGGCGAGAGCGTGATTGGATCCATGACCACGCCGTGCTCGCTGCGTTTGACCTTCGCCACTTCGCGCGCTTGCATTTGCGGAGTCAAGTTTTTGTGGATGATTCCGATGCCGCCTTCCTGGGCAAGCGCAATCGCCAGCGCGCCCTCGGTGACCGTATCCATGGGCGCGCTGATCAGCGGAATCCGCAGCGAAACATTGCGCGTGAGCCGAGTCGAGGTGTCCACGAGATCGGGCGTGAGTTCGCTGTACGCGGGAATCAGCAGCACATCATCAAACGTGATTCCTTCGAGAATGATCTTGGCTTCCATCTGTGGGATGATGCGTTGATCCTTCGTGCGAGTCAATCCCTCCGCGTGCTTCGCCAACGTCGATGACGCGACAAGCAGTGGACAGCGAGGATGGACACCCGTTGCGGCTTTCAAGTAGCATGAGTGACTCGCTCGGCACGCATGCGAGCCTCTCGATAATTGCTGTTCCGTTCCCGCTTTCAATCTGCTTTCAATTTGGGTCCATATGAGCTCAGCCCGCAACGAACTGCTTGTCCCGCTCTCCATCGCGCACCGCGGAACCAGCCCCGGTGAAGGACGCAAAGTTTGGAACAGTTGGCTTGAAGCCATCATCGCCGTCGAAGGCTCTGACCTCATCGTCAAGAGCGGTATCCGCCCCCGCGTGCGCCACCGCGGCCTGCTCAAGGACCTTGAAACGGACATGGTTTCGCCCGACACCATGATGCAGGTGGCCAAGGACATTCTCGAGGCCAATCAACTCGACTATTTCACGCGTCACGGTTCGATCGACTTCGCGTACGACTACCTCCGCCCTGGCGACACCGAGCGCACCAGTTCGCGCCGATTCCGTGTGAACCTCTTCATGGCACGCGGAAATCCTTCGCTCGCCGCGCGTCTCATCACCAGCAACATCAAGAAGTTCGAAGAGCTGTATCTGCCGCCAATTCTGGGCGATGTTTCGATGGCCGCGCAGGGACTGATCCTGTTTTCCGGCGTGACTGGTTCGGGCAAGTCAACCTCGATTGCGTCGATGATCGACTATGTGAACCAACGCAAGAAGGTCCACATCATCACCATTGAAGACCCAATTGAGTACATCTTCATTGACGGAAAGGCCACGATCAATCAGCGCGAAATCGGCATTGACGCGACCAACTTCAACGATGCTCTGCGCGCGCTGGTGCGCGAAAATCCCGACGTCGTGCTCGTCGGCGAAATGCGTGACTACGAAACATTTGAAGCTGCAATTCGCGCCGCGGAAACTGGCCACTTGGTGTTTGGAACCATCCACGCCAGTTCGGCATGGCAGACCTTCGGCCGTATCTACGACTTGTTCCCCGAAGGCGAGCGCGATCAGATTCGCAAACTGCTCGCATACAACTTGCGCGCGGTGATCTACCAGAAGTTGCTGCCCACGCTGCACGCGCACATCGCGCGTATTCCTGCGTTGGAAATTCTGATCAACACGCCCGCGGTGCAGAAGTTCATTCTCGAAGGACGCGAAGGCGAACTGCTCGACCTTATGAAGCAAGGCCACGAAGAAGGCATGCTCGACTTCACCAGCGCGTTGGTGAAACTGGTCGAAGAAAACTACATCCATCAACGCGTTGCGCTTGAAGCAACGCCCAAGCCTGAAGAACTCAAGATGCGCTTGAAGGGCATCGGCTAAGCGATCGATTCCCGCGAGAGGACGCGAGCTTCCGTCGCAAGGATGGCTCCACGTCGGATCACGCGTTCGTTCGGATTACACGTTCAGTTTGACAACACATTCCGCGCGCCTCCCGCGCGAATGCGCAGCGCAACACGACTCGACGCACTGGACAGAAGACACTCGCTCGAGAGCACACCATGCAAGAACTCAACCTCCTCGCTACTCCAACCGTTCTCGCTGAATCGCTCATTCTTATGAGCATCGCGAAGCCGATTCTGCTCGCCGCGGTCTTCATCGCCTACATGCGTTACGTCGCGAAGTTTGAACTCGACGCGCGCATGTTCACGCTGCCGGTGCTCGCGTGGAACTTCGTCTACATGGGCGTCGCGTTACTCGGGATGGTGGCGGTGCTGTTCATCCCCATCTTCTGGATCGGTTGGGTGTTGGTCACGGGAATGTTTGTGGGCACGATGTACGCCTACTGGAACTTCCGCGATCAACGCGTGCCCGAGCGCGTGCGTTTCAAACTCGGCGGCGACTCGCTGGCCAAGGCGATGGAAGCGCGCAAGCGAGCGTCGGCGGAGAAAGCTGTTTCGGTGCTGTTCACGCGCTCGACGGGCGCGAAGGAACCAGTGCCACAGAAGGATGATCCTGCCGTTCCCGTGTACGGCGCCTTGGAGCAACTGCTGGGCGTGCCCAGTGAATCGCGCGCGAGCCGCGTGGATGTTGTCTCGGCGCAAGGCGGCGTGGCCAACTCGATGCTCATCGACGGCGTGCGCACCAAGCGCGAGCCGCTCGCGAGTGATGTGGGCAACGCCATGATCGACATGCTCAAGCGCCTCGCGGGTCTTGATGTTGCGGATCGACGCCGTCGCCAAATCGGTTCGTGCTCGATGGAAATCAGCGGCGCCGCCACCAAACTTACGGTGACATGCTCGGGCTCGAGCACTGGCCAGAACATTCGCATTGATCTTGATCGTGACATGCGCTTGGGCAAGGCGTTCGATTCGATCGGCCTCGCGCCATCGCAACTCGAAGTGCTGCGCAAGTTTGAAGATGTGGGCCTCCGCCGCGGCGTGATGCTGGTGTCCGCGCCTCCGGGCCAAGGTCTGAGCTCCCTCGGATACGCCCTGATTTCGCGCCACGACGCGTACGTGAGCAACGTCAAGACCATCGAACGCGAATTGCAATACGCGTTGCAAGGTGTCGATCACTCGGCGTTCACTCCCGCCCCCGGCGCCGAAGAGTTTGGCGCGGCGCTCACCAAGATGATCCGCCGCGATCCTGATGTGATTCTCGTTGGTGATATCAACGACGCGGGTACCGCCAAAGCGGCGTGCCTCATGGGCATGCAACCACCGCTGCTCTACGTGCTCATTCCTTCGGACAGCATGTCGAGCGCCGTAGCCACCTGGGTGCAGGCTGTGGGTGACCCCAAGCTCGCCGCGAAATCGCTCAGCGGTGTCATCCATCAACGACTGCTGCGCACGCTCTGCCCCAACTGCAAAGCGCCCTTCACGCCCACCGCCGAACAAGCCAAGAAACTCGGGCTTTCCTCGGGAAAACCGCCAGAACTCTTCCGTCCTAGCGGCAAGGTTCAAGTGAAGAACCGCATCGAAGATTGCCCTGTCTGCCAAGGCACGGCGTACTTCGGACAAACAGGAATCTTCGAGGTGCTCGCGCTCGATGATGAAGCGCGACGCATGCTGCTCGAGAACGATTTCCGCACGGCCTATGCGCGCGGAGTGCGTGAGCAGAAGATGCTCACACTCGAGCGCGCAGCAATGCAGAAGGTTGCTGAAGGACTCACCAGTCTCGAAGAGGTGCAACGCATCTTTGCGCCCAAGCAATCGTCTTCTTCGTCGTCCTCGCGTTCCGCAGCCACCGCGGCGCAACCTACGACGAGCGTGGTCAAGCCCGCGCCGAAGACCTGACCGCACCGAAGTGACGGCGCTTCACGCGCGCCGCTGAGAGTTGTGCGTGATGCAAAGTTTCGTGCGACAACGATGCATCAACGCGCCGACCTCGATTGGTCAACCAACCTCCGACAGATGGACACCGACACCCCTCACCGTTTCCTGCGCATCCAACTCGCGCACGCAACGGACTCGACTGTAAGGAACTTCAGATGGAACAACTGCTCAACATTCTCGTCATCGCCTTCGTCGGCCTCATCGGCTATTGGTGGGCCAATCAAGGCCTATACAGCGCGTTCATGCACTTGATGTGTGTGCTGGTCGCGGGCGCGCTCGGGTTTGCGACTTGGGAGCCCTTCTCCAACATCCTGTTGGGAGTTCCTGCGCTACAGCCCTATGCATGGGGCGTGGGATTGATGCTGCCCTTCGCGATTTACCTGTTGGTCTTCCGCGTCGCCGCGGACAAACTCGCACCGGAGAATCTCAACTTTCCCAACTGGATCAACCTCACCGTCGGCGGCGCCTTGGGCGCGTGCGCAGGCGTGTTGACCGTGGGTGTCGCGCTCATCGGCGCGGGGCACACGCACTCGTCGAATCAACTCGTAGGAAGTTTGGGCGCCACGCGCACCACCAACAATTCCGGCCAGCCGAGCCTCGATACGAGCGCGCTTTGGGTCCCCGTGCATTCCATGACCGCGGGCTTCTACGGCTACATGTCGGAGACTGCGTTGGCGCCAACGCTCAGCGCCGCGACGCTGCAGTCGACGCACCCCAATCTCGCGCAAGAAGCTCTCGGCCTCTACCGCGACACCTACACCAAGTCGGGACGATTGGCGCGCACCTCCGCCGTGCCTGGCTCCATTCGCATCGACAAGATCGCGATGGTGAGCAAGTTCCAACTCGACACCGGCCGCACGACCAACGCGTACCTCGTCGACGTTCACTTTGACCCAGGCGCGACCACCGAAGGACAGGGCTTCGCGATTTCCGCGTCGCAACTTCGTCTCGTCGGCGGGACCGGCGATTCGACTGTCGTCGCCTATCCGTTTGCTTGGAGCCAACCCGGCGTCGCTGGTGGCCGCAGCATCTTCCAGTTCGACGACGTCTCCCATTACATCACCGCTTCTCCAGGCACGACGAGTCTCGATGCCACGCTCGTGTTCCCCGCGGATCCGTTCGTGGGTGACCGCGTGCCGCGCTTCCTCAACGCGATGGGTTTGCGTCTTCCGTTTACGCAGCCAGACAAGCAGACGACCATGGCCGGAGCGCTCACCATGCTTCTCGGTGGAGCAGGCGGCGCGGTGGATATTCCTGCAGGAACTCCCGCGATCAACCCCAAGGACTTGACGCTCAACGACACGATCATGCCTGGCAACAGCGACCTCAACAATCTGGGCGCGATGACGGTGCAAGACACGAACTACCTGTTCGAAGGAACCGGCGAGTACGAACAAGGCGGCTATCGCGGCAACAAGGATCTGGTGGTGCGCGGAATCTGGTCGCCACCAAAGACCCGGGTGGTTCGCCTCAACGTCGGTCGTGGAGGCGGCAACTCTCTCGACTTCTGGGATGACCGAAGCAAGTTGCGCGAGACCACGGGTGAGGACGCGATCCTCGCGTTGGTCGATGAGCTGGGACGTTTCTACTACCCCGTTGGATACATCCACGCGATGTCCGGCGGCGACCGTCTGGTGGTGGTCAAGTTGAACCGCGATGGCGAGTACTACCAATTGAGCAAGTTCCCCAACCTGTCGAGTTCGGGCGCGGATTCGATGTGGGCGATCTTCACGCCCGCCACTGGCACCAAGATTGTCGGCGTCAAGCTGGGCAAAGAATGGGTCGCCACCGCAAACTTGGACATCATCTCGATCAAGTGATGCGCGAATCGCGACGGATGAGTTGAGCAACAACACTTTCACAACCCTCGCTTTGGCGGGGGTTGTGTTTTTTTCGGAGCGCTGCGAGCGCTGAGTTCCAACCGAATCATGAACGCACAAGTTGGCAAGATTGATCGCGCCCAAATGTGCCTGGCACCTTTCGGTTCGCGCGCGCTACAGAAAGACTGCGATTACGAAAGCGCCAACGACGCGCGACGGTGCTGATCGCTTCGTTGCGCGCGGTGCGTGCCCTGATCGCTGTTCAACGCGATGCGAAAAAATCTGAACCGCAAAAGTGTGGTGAAATCCGGGGTCGGTGATTTCGTGTGCGATACTGCGCGCTACGCGAC
Organism: Planctomycetota bacterium; assembly: GCA_003671025.1. GTDB lineage: Bacteria > Planctomycetota > Phycisphaerae > Phycisphaerales > SM1A02 > QWPT01. The sequence continues at coordinate 267 of QWPW01000066.1, read as the reverse complement.
CAGTGAAGCAGGGTTGAGCCTCGGGTGAGACTCGAGTGAGCCTCGGGTGAGCCTCGGGTGAGCCTCACGCGCGGCGGCGCGATCATGTCATGTCCCCGAAAGCGCCGACGGCGCGCCGCCATCCCGCCCTGAGGCAACGGGCCTTTGGCCCTTTGAGATCGCAGCATGCTCGGCGCATGCAGTTGTCTCGTGTTGTCTCGTGTTGTCTCGTGCTTTCGCGTGCTTTCGCGTGCGGTCTCGTGGCTACTCACATCGTTCAACGCAATC
>QWPW01000065.1 GCA_003671025.1 Planctomycetota bacterium | reverse complement strand
CGATGGCCCGTGCGCGACGGAGAAATGTGCCTGTCCACGATGGCTCTCGTGCGCGACGGAGAATTGTGCCTGTCCGCGATTGAGCGCCGCGGGCGTGTTACTCTCCGCGACCCGCGGCGATTCCGTGGAGTTTCTGCGGAGCGATCTCGCAGAAGCTGTCACGCGACAACTCACGCGACAACTCACGCGACAACTCTTCGGGACCTCTTCACTGTGCGCATTGCCATCGTCAGCGACATTCATGCGAACCTCGCCGCCTTCGAAGCGGTGCGCGTTCATGCGCAGAGCGTGGGCTACGACCGCATGGTGTGTTTAGGCGATGTCGTCGGCTACGGGCCCGATCCCGTCGAGTGCGTCGATCTCGTTCGTGCGACGTGCGAGTTCACGCTGCTGGGCAATCACGATTTCGCCGCGGTGTATGAGCCGACGAATTTCAATCCCGTGGCGCGCAGTGCCGCGTTTTGGACGCGCGATCGATTGTTCGCTTCGATGCAACCCGACGCGATCAAACACGAGCGCGCGCAACTCGCGCGACGACTCGCTGCAGGCGAAATCCTCGCGGAAACGCATGCAATTCTCGATGCGAGCCTCGCCGACAGCAAAGGCCGCGTCGACTTTCTCTTCCGCATTTCGCCGCGGCAAATCCTGTTGGACCGCTACATCTGCGTGCACGGTTCGCCTTCGCGACCGGTGAACGAATATCTCTTCCCGCAAGACGCCGAGTTGGGCACGCATCGACTTGATCGCAACTTCCGTTTGCTCACGCTGCCGCAAGCCGATGGTTCGGAACGACGCGTGAGCGCGATTGTGGGACACACGCATACGCCGGGTTTCATGCTTGAAGAATCCGAAGGCGTGTACGAGTGGGTTGGGTTGCCTGACACATTGCTCGGCGACGCCGTGAGCACTGGCGCCGCGTCATGGACGCCGACGGCGAACGAGATGCCGCACGGTTTGCGTTTCATTCTCAATCCGGGTTCGGTGGGACAACCACGCGACGGCGACCCGCGCGCGAGTTACGTCACGCTCGAACTCGGCGAAGGCGACGCGCAAGACGTGTTCACCTTCCACCGCGTCGAATACGACATCGCGCGCACGCAAGAGCGCATCTTTGCGCTCGGCCGTGGGGGAGCTCCGCTGGCCGATTGGCTTGCGGAACGACTCGCTGTTGGGCAGTGATGCGCCGCAGGGCTTCTGTCTGATCACGATCGATGAGAACCGCGCACGTTTGATCGATTCCGATCAGGACGCCATCGCCGTGCGCGCGCAGCGCCCGACAAAACCCGTGCGCATCGCGTCTGCGTTACCTTAGCCCCTTCACTCAATTTGCCGCGGCGACTCCACGATCTCCGTGATTGCGCGCTTCGGCGGTCTGCACGGTTCCACCTTACATGTCTCCAACTCTCAAGAAGTTCCTCATCACGAGCGGCCTCGCAGCGTTCGTCGTCATCTTTAGTTCCGTGGTCATCGCGCGTCTTGGCAAGACTGATGCGACCAAGCCCGCGACCGATGCGACTACGCCCGCGACAACTGACGGCGCGTTGAATGCTCCAGTTGCGACGGCGACGGACGCGACTTCGACGCCGCCCTCGACCACCGCAGCAACGACCACCACGCCAACGACCGCACCAGTCGTCGCGCCGCCACAGACCGCGACCGCGCCAATTGGTTTGTTCACCGCGCGCGTGCCCGCGGGCAGCACTGCGCCGACGGCACCGATTGCGATTGGTTCGCTCGATCCCAACGTCGCGCCGTTTCTCGTGACCTTCGCGCCCAATGGCGCGGGCATCAACGAGATTGTCTTCGCCGATTTTTGGAAGACCGTCGGCAACGCGCGCGACGCTCGACGCGCGCGCGCGGCCAACGATCCCGCGGCGATGCCTGCGGATTCGCAACGTCACGTGCTCGACAAAGCGCGCGCAGTGGGCAAGACCATGGTGCCCGTGCTTTCCGCGTTGGGCATTGAAGTTGACGGCGCGTTTGTGAGTCTCATTGGACCAGTGTGGGCGCAAGATGCGGCGTCACCTGGAGTCTTTCGCACCGAGGTTGTGGCGACTGATGGCACGCCGTGGCTTTCGATCACGCGCACCTTTGTTGGTCCGGCCAAGGACTATCACTTCGCGCTGCAACACGAGATCAAGAACCTCACCAATCGCGCGGTTTCCGTGCGTTTGGCGCAGTGTGGTCCGAGCGATCTCGCGTACGACGCCACGAGCGTCGTTGAAGTGCGCCGATTCCACTTTGGATATTTGTTTCCGCCCGAACGCGATCCTTCGCAGTCGTTCGTGACTGCGCACGGTCAGATGTTCGAGCGCTCCACCATCATCGGAAAGATCGGCGAGAACGATCACGTGATGTGGCCAGACGTCGCGGCCAAGGATGGCAACTACGGCCTCTCGTGGTATGGCACCACCGATCGTTACTTCACGCTCACAGTGCACGCGACCTACGCGCCGCCGACGAACGCGTCGCGCCTTCTCACCAGCGTGAACGAAGTGCGCGCGTACTCCAACGGTCGCGCGGCTCCTGCCGATGAAGTGCGCGCCGAGTTGTGGAGTCCCGTCGTCGTCGTCGCCGCCGCGAGTTCGACCTCACTTGATTTTGGAATTTTCGCCGGACCACTCGATCCCAAGTTGCTCGATCGCACCGAGCCCTATCTCGGGCTCAACATGGGCGACCTCATCGTCTATCTCATGAGTGGTTGCTGTTCGTGGTGCACCTTCGCGTGGCTCGCCGATGGCATGTTGTGGTTCCTCTCCTTCCTCCACGATTACGTGGTGTTTGACTGGGGCTTCGCAATCATCGCGTTGGTGGTGGTGGTGCGCACCCTGCTCCATCCTGTGCAGAAGAAGTCGCAGATTTCCATGCAACGTTTCTCGCGCGCGATGGCCGCGATGAAGCCCGAGCTTGATCAGCTGCAGAAGAAATTCAAAGACGAGCCCGCGCGCATGCAGCAAGAGCAGATGCGCATGTTCCGCGAGCGTGGCGTGAGTCCTGCTGGTTGCGTCGGCGGTTTGCTGCCCACGTTTGCGCAGATGCCGATTTGGATGGCGCTCTACGCGGTGCTCTACTTCGCGTTTCCCTTGCGTCAACAAGCGCCGTTTTTCGGCGTTTTCCAGAGCTTTGGCGATTGGACCTTCCTCGCCGACCTCTCCGCGCCCGATCGATTTTACCAGTTGGGCACGCCGATCAATCTCGGGCTCTTCACATTCACTTCGATCAACTTGCTGCCCGTGCTCATGGGTCTGGTGTTTTATTTCCAACAGAAATACATGGCGCCTCCCATCACGCCCAACATGACGGATGAGCAAATCTCGCAGCAGAAGATGATGAAGTGGATGATGGTCTTCCTCTTCCCAGTGATGACCTACACCGTGCCCAGCGGATTGACTCTGTACATCCTCACCTCGACGTGCGTAGGAATCGTCGAAGGCCGCGCGATCAAGAAGCAAGTGGACGCGATGGACTTCTCGGTGAAGGCAGGCGGCGCGCCGAAGAAGAAGGACTTCCTCGGACGGCTCTACGAACAAGCGCTTTCGCGCGCACAAGAGCGCGGCGCGAAGGCGAAGAAGTTCAAGGATCGCTAACCGTGGGTGGATCGCTAACCGTGGGCGGATCGCTAACCGTGGGCGGATCACTAACCGCGCGCGCTTGGGCGGTTGTTCGTGCGTGATTCACGCGACACCATCGTCGCGGTAGCTTCGCCTCCGGGCGTTGGGCTGCGCGCGTTGGTGCGCGCATCGGGACCAGGCTTGCGCGATGCGATGACTGCGTTGTTGGACACGCCGTGTACCCATCGCGGCGTGCATCGCGTGCGTGTGCGATTGAGTGCGCACGAGCGCGACAGCGGTGGGGCGGCGGCGACGCAAGATCACGCAACGCACACGACAACAGACTGCCCCGCGTACGCCATGTGGATGGAGCGCGACGCAAGTTTCACCGGCGAAGACTCGCTGGAGATTTCATGCGTGGGCGCGCGTGCGTTGGTTGACTCGATCGCACACACACTCATCGAGTGCATCAACAACGCGGGATTTCCCGCGCGTTACGCACAACCAGGCGAGTTCGCATGGCGCGCGCATCTCGCGGGACGATTGTCGATCGATGCCGCCGAATCGCTCGCCGCGCGCATCGCCGCAACCAGTGACGCCGAACTCGTGGCCGCCGATGAAGTCGCGCGCGGCGTCGTCGGTCAGCGCGCCGATGCGTTGTTGCACGAGTGCGCGTCGTTGCTCGCACGCGTCGAAGCGGGCATCGACTTCACCGATCAAGACGATGTCATCACCGTGCCCGCCGCCGAAGTGGCGATGCAATGCGCGGAGTTTGCCCAGCGCAGCGACGCGATGCGCGGAGCACACGGCGATGCGCACGCGCGCGCGACGGCGTTGATCGTGCTCGCAGGCGCGCCCAACGCGGGCAAGAGTTCGCTGTTCAACGCGCTGATCGGGCAGACGCGCTGCGTTGCGAGTCCTCACGCAGGAACGACGCGCGACGCAATCGTGGTGCGTGTTGCGCTAGGCGAAGGAATCGAAGTCGATCTCGCGGATCTCGCGGGAGTGATGTGTGCGAGCGTCGCGCCCGTCGTCAACAACGACAACGACAACGACAACGCATCACTCAACGCCGACATCGAACGCTCCGCACGCGCGATGATCGACAGCGCCGACGTGATCGTGCGTTGCACTGCGCCGGGAACGACGCCGATCGCGCTCAACTCGACGGCGCAGATCATCGATGTGGCGACGATGTCTGATCTCGATGACACCATCCATTCGACGCGCGTGGCGCATGACGATCATGATCATCACGACCACGAGCACGCAACGACTTCGTTGCACACCAGCGCGCGCACGGGTGTTGGCATCACCGCGCTGCGCCGCGCCCTCGCCGCGCGCGTGGGTCACGACCGCGCGTTTCGTCGCGCGCAACTGGTGACGATTCTTCCGCGCTACGACGATGCGCTCACACGCGCGCACGATCACTTCACGCAAGCACACACACTCGCGAGCACCTCGGCGGCTCGAGGCGCGCGCTTGCACGACATCGAACTCGTCGCGAGTCTCTTGCGCGCCGCACTCGACGCGCTGGGAGAAATCGCGCGCCCTATTCATCCCGACGACGTGCTCGGATTGGTCTTCTCCCGCTTTTGCATTGGAAAGTAAATCGATGAACCGAACGCGCACGCTTTCAGATGCCACCACCACGCCGCTGGCCACGCACGAAATCGAAGTGCGCGCGCGTTACCCCGAGTGTGATCCGATGAACGTCGTGCATCACACGGTTTATCCCGTGTGGTTTGAGATGGGTCGTACCGAGATGCTGCGCGCGCGCGGCGGCAACTATCGCGACCTCGAAGCGGCGGGCGTGTTTCTCGCGGTGGTGCGGCTTGAAGTGCGCTATCGCAAACCCGTGCGCTACGACGACCTCGTGCGCGTGCACACCGAGCTGCTCATCGCGGGTCCAGTCAAGATCGAGCACAGCTATCGCGTCTATCTCGGCGACGACATTGCCTGCGAAGGTCGCACGACTCTCGCGTGCCTCGATCGCGAAGGCCGCGCGCAAGTGATTCCCGCCACACTCGCGCTCGGTTGATGACCGCGCGAATCGCGGCGCGAAGCCTTCCTCTCGCGCAGTTCTCGCACCCACACGCAGCGGTGTGGCGTCAAAAGCACCATCCGCGCCACGAATTCCACCAATCTCGACAGCATGCGCGCAGAGATTCGCCGCGAAAGACTCTTCTCGTCTGTCAGGATCAGTCTCCTCTCTCCCCTTTCCGCTGATCTTGTCACTGAAACGCACGCTCCCGCGTGAGTTTCATGGGTTGCGGCACCTGTAACTGATTCAGTTACCTGTGTGCCCCGCGAAGACGAACGCCCACGTGACGTTCCCCTCGTGCACTCCCGAGCTTGCGGTTGTTTGGGTTCCCGCCCCGCCGCAATTCGATTTCCACGTTTGCATCGCCGGCGCCTCGGGTTTCCTGAGGCGCCGGCGATGTTTTTACTCGGTGTCTTTGCGATGGATGCGTGAGCACGATGCGCGCGACATGATCAACGCGACATGCTCATCACGAAATCATTGCGCGATACTTATCGCTTCGCCAACGACTTCTTCGTCTGCGCGCGTGACGCGCTGATGATCTTGTCCGCGGCTTTCGGTTGCGCGCGCGCTTCAAGCAGCGCTGACAACATGAGCGGCACAATCACCGTCGCATCGGACTCGATGACGAACATCGGCGTCTTCGCGGTGAGTTTGTCCCAGGTGATTTTTTCGTTGGGCGTCGCGCCGGAGTACGAGCCGTACGACGTCGTCGAATCGGAGATCTGGCAGAAGTACGCCCACGGCTTCACTGGCTGTTGCAGGTCGTACTTGATCGACGGCACCACGCAGATCGGGAAGTCGCCCGCGATGCCGCCGCCGATTTGGAAGAAGCCCACGCCCTTGCCTTTGCTGAGAATCTTGTAGTCGTCATAGAGCTGCGCCATGTATTCGACGCCGCTCTTCACGATGAGCGCGCTGCACTCCGCGAACTTCACATGCGACGCAAAGATGTTGCCAAACGTCGAGTCTTCGTGGCCAGGCACCACCATGGGCAGATTGGCTTTCGCCGCGGCGAGCAGCCAACATTCGTCGGGGTTGCCTTGATACTTCGACTTGGGAATCGAGAGGATGAGCTCGTAGAAGTACTCGTGCCACAATCGGCGTTCGCCGTTTTTCGTAGCCTTTTTCCACATGGGAACGAGAATCTTCTCCACTGCGCGAAACGCCTCGTCTTCAGGAATGCTCGTGTCGGTCACGCGGCGCATGCGCTGCTTGAGGATCTTGGTGTCATCCGCTTTGGTGAAGTAGCGGTAGTCAGGAAAGTCCTTGTAGCCATGCTGCGCGACGAGGCGAAAGAGCGACTCCTCAAGGTTCGCGCCCGTGACCGAAAGTCCATGCACGAGCCCCGCGCGAATCGCCGGCGCCAGCGTGATGCCCAACCGCGCCGACGACATCGCGCCCGCCACGGCCCAGTACATCTTGCCGCCGCCGCCGACATGATCCCAATACGCATAGAGCGCATCACGCGTCGCGCGCGCATTGAAGTTCATGTAGTTGTGCGAGACGAATTCCAGAATCGGAAGCGTCGACGAAGCAGCACTCTGCACAGGAACGAGTTTAGTTTTGGTAGCCATGGGCGGCGCTGTATAGCAGGAAGGGAAGCGCGCTCATGTGAGAAGAAGTGCACGCACCAGCTCGCAATGTTGGGCGCCACGATGGTTCTGCACGTTGGTTCAGAACGATGCTTCAGCACGTTGCTTCAGCACGTTGCTTCAGAACGGGCACGGCCTCGGGTGCTCCGTCCACGCGGTTGAGCGCGCGTGAGCGGAGCAATCGTGGACAGGCACATTTCGATCAACGAGTGACGAGCTCGCACGAGCATGCCTCAGGTTCGCTGATCGCCTGAAATGTGCCTGTCCGCGATCACGCGCAGGCTGTTGTTAGATGCGTCACTTGCCGAGCGACATCGCGGCGATTCGCAGCATTCGCCGCCGCGCGCGCCGCGCGCGCCGCTGTCAACCCAGCGGACCCCAGTTGCTCAGCAGTATCGCGAGGTCCGGCGCGCCGACGAGGCCGTCTCCGTTGAGATCGCCATAGGGCGGATTGACGCTTCCCCATAACGAGAGCAACTCCGCGAGATCCGCGGCACCAATCTCTCCGTCGAGGTTGAAGT
>QWPW01000064.1 GCA_003671025.1 Planctomycetota bacterium | reverse complement strand
GCGGACTCACCACCTGCGAGGCGTTGGCGAGTGGACTTCCTATGGCGATCGTGAATCCACTTCCTGGGCAAGAAGAGCGCAATAGTGATCATCTCCTCGAGTGGGGGGTTGCGGTTCGTTTGAACTCGCCCATGACCATCGGCTGGCGGCTTCAGGCGCTGCTCACTGATCGCGAACGGCTTGCTGCGATGCGCGCACGCGCGTTGGCACGCGCCAAACCATTTGCGGCCGACGCGATTGTGAGTGCGTTGCAACGCGACACGCTGAACGCCAGATCTGATGGGATCACCGCGGCCAACTTTGAACTAACTGCTGCGCAGACGCGCTGAAAGTCAGTTGGAGCGCAACATGGTGAAGAGTCGGCGATCTGCGGCGACAGGTCCGGCAAACCATGGATCTGTTTCGTGCGCATCGATGTCTAACTCGTTGTCGCTACTGATGTCGGTTCCCTCGCCCATCTCGGCTTGCATCGCTTTCGTCGCATCGATCTTGGCGAGGAAGGCGAGGCCATCAATCACCTCGAACCGGCCATCTTCGTGTTCGACCAACATGGTGCAACTCTCGACCCAATCACCACAGTTGTAGTAATCGATGCCATCGATCATGCGCTGCTCGACCTTATGAATATGTCCACACACCACGCCATCGAACCCGCCTCGCCGCGCTTCCGCCACCAGCGCGCCTTCGAAGTTGGAGATGAAGGTGCACGCTTGTTTGACGCGCGCCTTGATGGCTTGTGACAGCGAGTCGTAGGGGAGCGAGAACAGTCGGCGCATCGCGTTGTAGGCGCGATTGATCTTGAGCAACAGTTCGTAGCCCATCGATCCCGCCAGTGCCAACATGCGCGAGTTGCGCACCACAAGATCGAATTGATCTCCGTGGGTGACCAGAAGGCGGCGGCCATCGGCGGTCTCGTGCACGGCATCCATGCTGATGCGAATGCCGCCGAAAGTGAGCCCGCAGAAGGGGCGAGCGAATTCGTCATGATTGCCAGGGATATAGGTAATCAGTGTGCCGCGATGAGACATCTTGAGCAGCCTTCGGATCACGCTGTTGTGCGCGTCGGGCCAATGCCAGCGCTGCTTCAGTCGCCACATATCGATGATGTCACCGACAAGAAACATCGATTCGCACTCGACATGCTTGAGTGCGCGCGCGAGTTGCTCCGCTTGCGCGCCGCTCGAGCCGAGGTGGCAATCACTCAGAAATAATGTTCGCACTTTGAGCTTCATCCGTGAATCTCCCAATAGTCATTGCTGAACTGGAGAAATATCGGCATCGCCTGTGAAGGCCGCGTGCATTTGACGCGTGCGTTCGGCTAAGTCATGTGCGCACGCAGCGCTGCGCGTTGATCTGCGTTGTAGAACCCGTGCATCGATGGCAACGCCAGCATCGCATCGACATACGCAGGTTTATTGTCTATCGCGGACTTGAGTCGCTCGTACACGTCTGGCGCTGATTGCCCTTCATGGCAGTTTTCTTGGGCGATCGGTGACCCCTCAACGCCCGTCCACTCGGACAGCGCTTCGCATTTTGCGGCATCGAAAACATCACACCGAAGCACAAGACAATCGATGCGTTCGCGTTGGTAGCGCTGCCAGCCGCGCGCTTGATCGAATCCGTCGCTGATCGAATTGATGCCCGTACTGCGCGTGAATTCATGTTCCCAACACATGTTCGCTGAGGCGTAGGGACAGGTCGCGAGAAAGTGCTTCATCAAACGCGCGGTGCTGATCCACGGCGCGCTTCTCCAAAACGATTGCATCTAATAGGCGCGATCGAACTGAAGGTGAACTGCGTGATCTTTGAGAGCGAACCCGTTGGCGTCGTCGAAGTGAGCCCGGTCGCGTTGCAATAGATGATCGCGGCCGATGCAACAGGAATGCCGATGAGGCTCCGCTTAACGGGGAGCTCGATGGCGCGGTGTTCGCTCTTGTTGGCGCGTAAATGCACGCGTTGATGCTTCAGCGCGTTTGATGCCTTTGGGCGCTTGACGAAATTTTCGCGCGGCGCTCACGCGATACACACACAACGCTCACACGAGACTGGCATCTTTCGCCTTCGTGACGGTTGTCTACGCCCGCAATCGTCGCCGCGTCATTGAACAAAGTCTTGCAGAGTTCACAACGCGTCTTAGCGTTGTCCACATTTATGAGGCGTAATTTCCTTCTGAGTGACGTCCCTGGATAGGCGTCATCCAAACCGCGTTCAAGTGTTCGTTCAGAACTCAAACATTCAAGGAATGAAGATGAAGTCCAATTCAATCAGCTGCTTGCTCCTCGCCTCTGGCGCGACTCTCCTCAACATTGGTTCGGCTCATGCTGCCGAGATCCTCGTTACCAACAACATCGCAACATCAACCACCTGGGTGAGCACGAACACCTACAACCTGATCGGACAAGTCTATGTCCAGCCAGGCGTCACGCTCACCATTCAGCCGGGCACAGTCATCGCAAGCGAAGTCGGTGGCTCACTCGCCGTCACTCGTGGCGCGCGCATCAACGCCGTGGGCACCAACGAGTCCCCGATCATCTTCACATCAAAGGCCGATGTTGCAACATGGACTAATGGCGATCCACGCACGGGCACATGGCGCCCAGAATGCAACGAGTGGGGCAACCTCACCATCATGGGTCGGGGCTACATCAGCGAGAACGCGGTAGCCGCTAACACCGCATCGCCAAACGCAAACAACATCGCCACGATGGAAGGCCTCACCGCCTCGAGCCCTACCGATACCAAGGTGCTCTACGGCGGCGGCAACGACGAAGATGACAGCGGTTCGCTTGCGTTCTGCTCATTCCGTTACGGCGGCAAGGTCATCGGCCTCAACAACGAACTCAACGGACTTTCACTCGGTGGAGTTGGTCGCGAAACGATCATCGATCACATGGAAATCATGAACAATGTTGACGACGGCATTGAAATTTGGGGAGGCGCTGTCAACCTGAAGTACATCAGCATCTGGAATGTCGGCGACGACAGCCTCGACATCGATCAAGGTTGGCGCGGCAAGGTGCAGTTCGGTCTCATCGTGCAGGGTTACTCCGCGCTGGCGGCGCAAGGTTCGGGCACGGGCGACAACTGCATCGAGATGGACGGCGCTGAGCAGAGCGACTACCAGCCAGTCACCACTGGTGTCATGTACAACATGACGGTCATCGGAAATCCAGGCTCCAACGCCACTGGTTCAAACGGTGGCGATCACGGCACTGCATGGCGCGACAACGCCCGTATGCAGATTCGTCAGTCGATCTTTATGGATCTTGGCGAGAAGCTTGTTGCGCTCGACAACATCGACGGCGACGGCGGCTCGGGCTACGGTTTCAACGGAACGACTTCGTGGATCAACCTCTGGACGACTCCGTTCAGCACGACTTCGACCGTGAATGCTCCCGCTGTTCCGAGCAATTTCTACCAGGCGCAGACGAGCGGAAAGCTCAACGAAATCAAGGACACCGTGTTCTTCAACAACATCAACACTGCGGCCTACACCGAGGCTGATGCTCGCGGCGTGCGCACCAAGGGACAGAACAACGTCACGGCAACGACGCTTCCGATCGCGGCAATCACGCGTGGTCCAGTGGTGAATCCAACCATCACCCTCGCAGTGAAGCCAGTCATCAGCATTGATCCACGCGCGGCGAATGATTCGGTCAACGCCGTGTCGACTTCGCCAAACGATGGGTTCTTTGAGCCAGTGTCGTATCGTGGCGCCTTCAGTTCGACGGGCAACTGGCTCTGCGGTTGGACCGCTGCCGATGCATTCGGCATGAACGTTGCGCCTCCAGGTGGTTGCGTGATCGTTGGCGTGTGCATTGGCGATGTCGACGGCAACGGCACTGTTGGCGCGTCCGATCTCGCAGAATTGCTTAGCGCGTGGGGTACCAGCGACATCGACTTGGATGGCGATGGTGTAACCGGCGCGGCCGATCTCGCGGCGATGCTTGGTAACTGGGGCCTTTGCAACTAAGTTCGACTTGCTTTGCATGTGTTCACGAGCGTCTGTTGGTGGCGAGGTATACGCCAACAGACGCTCTTCATTAGAAACCGATTCGGCTGTGGAATACTGGTTATGACTTCGAATCGCTCACATTCACTCGCTGCACTCACGGTCGCATTCGTTCTCGGTTCGTCGTGCAGCTGGGCGCAATCCACATCAACGGACTCCGCTGTCGCCGCCACGAAGACTCCTGTGCCGGCAGCCACGTTTTCGCGCGAACTGCTCGAACTTGCGTTCGAGGCCGCGTCTGCAATTCCACGCGACACCAACGCGAAGGATCGTGCGCGGGCCCAAGAGCAAGTCGTCGATGCGCTGATCACGGTTCGTCTTTTCGGCGGCGCTGAGCGTTGCGCTGAGTCAATCGATTCGTGGCGACAAGGCTCGGCGTATGCAAGTCTTGCCGTGGCCTTCGCGCGCGAGGGCGATACGCCCAACATGGATCGATGCGCACGTCTGGCAACATTGGCATCGGCTGATGCGCTCGATTGGCAGCGCGAACGGGTTGCTGTCAAGATTGGATCCGCGCACGCATGGCTCGGTCAAGACGCTTTAGCCGCGACGCGTGAGCGAGGCGTCGGCGAGCCCGAGCAGGGCAAGATTGCAGCTGTGCGCGCTGCTCGAGCCTTGCAACCGTTGAGCGATGAGGCTTTCGATACAGCGTTGAAAGAGCTCGACGTGCTGGTCGCCACCAAAAACTTTGATTTGGTGCGCAATGCGTCCCGTGTCTATATCGAGCTCTACGCAAAGTCATTCAGCGTCGCCGCGCGCCGCGAGCGCATCATCGAAGGTATCGATCGTGCGACGGCACTGCTGTCGTATGACCTGCGCATTGAAAACGCGCTTGGACTTGCTGAGGTCGCCATCGCGCAGAAAGACAATCTCACTGCTCAGGTGCATCTCGCACAAGCCGACGCAGTGCTCGCACACGCGCGTTGGCTGCCTATCGATCAGATTTCTCAGATGGCACGCATCGCTGCATGCAAGCATGATGCAGGCGCGGTTGAGCAGGCGCGGGAACAACTTGATGCGGCTCTCGTGATGTTTGATGCGTCACGCGCTGAGATGGTCGACATTGAACGCGCGACTCCGCTGCGTGCGCTTGCCGGGGCATGGGCTGATTGCGATGAGCGCGCGAAGGCACTCGAGTGCTACGCGCGCGCCTTGACCGAGGGTACGAGCAATCCAAATGCGCGACCTCGAGCAGAAGACTTGGTTGCAACGAGCGCGTCGATGAGCGTGCACGACGTCGAACCGAGCGCCGCAGTTTGGCTGCAACTACGGGCGATTCGTTCCGGACTTCGCGATCCTTGGTGAATCGCGCGCGGCCGCTTCACACGAAGCAAACATCCCATTCACACAACTCAAACACGATCCCAACAAGAGGTTTGTTGATTTGTTTTAGCGTTCGCATCGTGTGATAAACAGCGTAGGAATGCCTTCACACGAGCTCATAAGTTGAGTTCGCCTTTTGATCCGAATATGAAACACCACCACGCACAAATCCTCGCGCTCGCTGTGCTTCTCGGAAGCACGGTCGTCGTTGCTCAAGACGCAGCGCCCACGCCGGCCAGTTTGGAAGAGACTCGAATCACGATGGGTAAGTGGATCGAAACGCAACAGCTCATCGGTCGTGAACGCAACGACTGGAGCCAAGGCAAAGAGATCCTCAAGAGCCGCATTGAACTCGTCAGCAAGGAAGTGTCGTCACTGGGCTCGAGCATCACTGAGTCTCAAGCAAGCGTCGCGACAACCAACGCCAAGCGCGACGAACTCATCGCAGAAAACGATGCGCTCAAGGCGACAAGCGCGCAGCTTGCAGCCACGGTCACATTGATGGAAGCCGAGGTCAAGAAGCTGCTCATCCTCGTGCCTGATCCCGTGAAACTGCGTCTTGCACCGCTGTTTTCGCGCATTCCTGAAGATGCCGCCACGACCAAGGTGTCTGTGGCTGAGCGCTTCCAGAATGTGCTTGGCATTCTGAATGAGCTCAACAAGGCCAACAGCGAACTCACTGTCAACTTTGAAGTTCGCACGCTCGCAGACGGTTCCCTTGCGGAAGTGCAAGTGATTTATATCGGTCTCGCGCAAGCGTTCTATGTGAGTCCGCGCGGCGCGGCAGGCATTGGTCGTCCAACCGCGGAAGGCTGGAAGTGGGAGTCATCAGCCGCCGTTGCCACACCTGTCCTCGCCGCGCTCGAAATTCTTCAAGGCAAGCAATCGCCAGCCTTTGTCCCGCTTCCGGTTTCGATCCGATGAACAACACACTCCGACACATTCTCTCAACTGCTCTCGCCCTCTGTTTTGTCAGTGCCAGTGTGGCGCAGACCGAAACCGCCGCGACTGCTCCAAGTGACGCGATCAATCGCGTCGGTCAATCTGCGCAGGCGCAGTTGGCGAAGAGCATCAGTGAGCTCAACGCGCTTCGCCAAACAGTCACGAACGAAAAACTTCCGCTCGCGCAAGAGCTCACTACGCTCGAGGGCGATGTGACTCGTCTGCGCAAGGATGTTGATCGCACTACCCGGCTCGTTGATGTTGGTGCGCTCGAGATTGCCACGATCAAGAATGAGATGAAGGCGCGGCAAGAGGAACTTGCGTATGTGGGCAACTTGCTCGACGAATACGCTCGAACATTCGAGACCAAGATCAATCCGTGCGAGATGCAGTACTGCGGTGACTTGATCACGGCTGCGAAGGATGCAGCCGAAAACAAGACACTTTCGGCTGCTGAGCGCTTCTCGCGACAGACCTCGTTCGTCGATTCGTCGATCAAGCGAGTTGTTGATTCGATCGGTGGCATGCGCTTTCCTGGAAGTGCTGTAGACATGCTGGGGACTGTGAGCGAAGGACAGTTTGCGCTCATCGGACCTATCGCATTGTTTCGCGCATCGACAGGCGCTGCAGGATTTGCGACAGCGCAACCAGGATCAAGCCAGCCACTTGTGCGCGGCATCGAAGGTGAATTGCAAAACGGAATCGGCACGCTCGTCGCCAGCGGCGAAGGCACGCTGCCGCTCGATCCGTCACGCGGAGGTGCACTGAAAGCACTCGTGCAGAAGACCAACCTCATTCACATCTTCGTGAAGGGTGGACCAATCATGTGGCCGCTGTTGGCGGCGTCGGTCTTGGCCTTGGCAGTGGTGCTTGAACGCGTGCTCTTCCTCCTCTTGGAAGCAAAGCGGCGTAGCCCGAAGACCGTCGATCGATTCTTTCGCGAAGTGGAAGCGGGCGATCTCGCTGCGGCCGTCACCACATCGAAGGGTTCGAAGGACTGCGTTGTTAAGACGCTTGGCTACGCGCTCGAACATCGTGAACTC
This sequence comes from Planctomycetota bacterium, assembly GCA_003671025.1. Classification (GTDB taxonomy): domain Bacteria; phylum Planctomycetota; class Phycisphaerae; order Phycisphaerales; family SM1A02; genus QWPT01. The sequence continues at coordinate 662 of QWPW01000064.1, read as the reverse complement.
TCGTTCGGCAATGCGCTGGCGTATGCACAATCGCGCGCACTCAAGCGCTTCAGTCGCGGCATTTCGATTCTTGACACGGTGATTACGCTCGCGCCGCTCTTAGGTCTGCTCGGCACGGTGACAGGAATGATGGCTTCGTTTGCCGTGATTGGCGGCGATCTCAGTTCGCCCGGCGCGATCACCGGCGGTATTGCAGAAGCGCTCATCGCGACGGCGTTTGGTCTTGGTATCGCCATCACCGCGTTGCTGCCGTTCAACTTCTTGAACACGAAGATCGAAGAAGTGGAGAACGACATCACCACGGCATCCGCGCAACTGAGGTTGCTGGTGGAGCCAGACTCGCTGTCACGCGCAGATGCGAAGGCGAAGATTTCTATCGGTGCAACGTTGATGGCTCCCACGGGAGGAGTTTGATATGGCCGGCGGCGGCGGCGGCGGCGGTCGAGGAAAGCGCAAGAAGGCGCGTCTCGAAATCATTCCGCTCATTGACATCATCTTCTTTCTGCTGGCGACATTCGTGATGGTGTCGTTGTCGATGACGAAAAACCAGGGAGTGCAAGTGGCATTGCCCACTGCATCAAGCGCGCAACCGCTCGGCGACAACACCGAGTTGGAGAAGGCCGTGACCCTGAGCGTGAATGAGAAGGGCGAGATCTTCTTCA
>QWPW01000063.1 GCA_003671025.1 Planctomycetota bacterium | reverse complement strand
GGCCCCAAAGCGCCGTTTCTGGTTGCGATGTTGGTGTGCGCCTTTCTCTTGCTGCACGCGCTCAGTTACTTCACGGGACGCTTGCACGAGCGAATGGACGGGATGCGCGTGGGCGTGCTTGCGGGTGTGTATGCCTCGTTCGCGGTGGTGTTCTTCTTCTTCTGGCCGAGCACATCGGGCACCTTCATCTACTTTCAGTTTTGAACGGGCGCGTTGGAGCGGAGCGACTTCCCTACAGGAATCACAGGGAAATCTCAGGCATCTTGGAACAGTCGCGCGGTTCTGCGCGTCATCTTTGTGATGAGTAGCGTTCTTAATTTTTGCCCTCAGTATCGAGATGCTCGCACGCTCGCCGCCGTCGCCCACGGTTGCGCTCGCAAGGTTGCGGTTTGTTTCGCGCTTGTGATGCTGCTGCCAACAACGGCGGCGCTCGGCGGCGTGCGAGAGTCTCCCTTTCCGAATGCACCGTTTGCGGAAAAAGCGCTGTTCCTCGATGAATCGGTGAAGGCGCCTCTGACATGGTCGTTGAGCGAACCGCTTGGACTCACCGTCATGAGTCCGCTGAGCGATGTGTTCGTGTTGCAGTTGTTTGCGAATGTGGCACCGACGAGCGACATCGCTTCAGTTGCGTCGTTTGTTGCGCAACCAACCTTCGCGTGGGAGACTTCGATCTCGCTTGCATGGCATGTGAACTCGCAATGGGATGTGTCGATCGGTGCGAGTTGGCGCTCGCTTGATACCAGTGTTTTTGATGCGAGATTTCTCGAAGGTACGCCCTTACGCGAGGCGGATCTATCAGCTGGCGCATCAACTGATGGTGCAAGCGAAGGCGTGCTTTGGCTGCGTATTGGCGCTGATTTCTAGCGAAAACGCGTGTGTCAGCCCTTCGCGGCGTGACCGCCAATGAAGCTCGCGATAATCGACAACGCGAGCCCTGGATTGAACATCCACGACGGATGCGGAATCATCCAGAAGTTCAGCGCGACAAACAGCGCGTTGAGAAAACCAATCCACCGTGCTGCAGGGACCTTGAGTATCGGCGTCACGCGCGCGGCGCCACAACCACCCGTGAGTCGTCCAACGGTCCACGCGACGAGCAACATCACGAAGGCCTCGAGGGGAACACTCGGCAGCGCCGCCGTCAGCGCTTCACGCGCCTAAGGATCTTGCTTCACCAACAGTGCCGTAACGGGTTCCATCTCGGCACCCACAGGGAAATACTTGTGTTGGATGAGTTCGACGACCCAAATGCGATGACGATGATGTTGCATGAATCGCGTGAATGCTGGGCCATCGCGAAACACCTACCGAGCCATCGCGCCGATGTCGGCCGCAGTGACGCTGGTTGAAGCGGGGCGATCAACGACTTCTTGTATGGCGCGAATGCTCGCGATCGTTGTCACGCGCACCCGCGCGCTGATCTGTCGCGACGCTCTCGCGTATCGTTCGTGCGATGCACGTTCGATACCAATCACCGCATTCGACGATTGCGCGCGCCAGCATGCTGCGTCGCGCGTGTCTTTGCTGCGTAGGCGCGATTGCGGTGAGCTCGTTGCTCTCATGCGCTTCATCAGGCGGCGCCTCGCAGGCGCGCGTGTGCGCGATTCCATCCATCGATGGTGTCTGCCATCGACCGCTTGACGGCGCATCGTCAACCCTGGCACTGCTGTTCTTCCTCGAGCCACGATGTCCCATCGCCAACGCGCTCGCGCCCGAGATGAGTCGCATCGCAGCCAGCGCACAACTGCACGGCGTCGCGGTCTACTTCGTCTATCCCGGACGATTTGCGGACGCGGCAGAAATCCGAAGCCACAACGCGGACTTTGCGCTCGGCGCGGTGGCATTGCTCGATCGCGATGGAGCGTTACTCAGCGCCGTCGGGGCGACGATTTCACCTGAGGCAGCGATCGTGCGCCGTGAGGGCGACGGTCAGTTTTCCCTGCTTTACCGCGGGAGAATCAACGATTTGTTCGAGGCGCCTGGTCAACGGCGACCCGCCGCGCTGCACGATGATCTCGCGCGGGCATTGGCTGTTGCTCTCGCTGGTGGAACGCCGGAACCTTCGCGCACGATCGCGATTGGCTGCGTGCTCACAGCGACGAATTCGGTTTCGCAGAAATCTGATTCGATTGAGCGTCCCCATTGAGGCGATGATTACAACTCGCTGGACAATCGTTTCTCGAACCACCGCCACGATTCGCCAGTTGAGGATTACTCATGTTTGCCATCGACTCATCCGCTCTGCGCACCTGTCTCTTGCTCATGCCACTTGCGATGGCGAACATCAGCGCGGCCCAGTCCATCACTCCTGCAGTCACCGCATGGATGCGCAACACCACTGGGCAGACGGGCTACGGCGGCATCACCGCCAACGTCACGCTCGTCCGCCATTCGGCAGGGTTCGTGTACCCCTCATCGGCGGGTATCCCTTCGTACACCATCGGTCCATGGCCGGGCAACCCCAACACTCCAGTGAATCAGAACTGGGTGTTCCGCATCACCAAGACTCCGACGCCCGCGGTGACACAGACGGCGACTCCGCTGGGTGTGATTGGAGTCCTCGTCAACGGGGTTCCATTCTTCAACGCACTTGATGCAATGAGTTACAATAATCTGAACATCTGGCATCGCAACGCCATGTTCTGGGAGGCGAACAGCTTCGACAGTTGCAAGGGGCATACCGCGCCTGCCGGCGTGTACCACCCGCATCAGTTTCCCCCGTGCGTGCTTGCGACCGACGCGTTGCATCATTCGCCGATCATCGGTTACGCCTTCGATGGCTATCCGGTGTACGGACCCTACGGTTATGCCAATGTCGACGGAACTGGCGGAATTGCCCGCATTCGCACGGGGTATCGCCTGCGAAACATCACTGTGCGCACCACCCTACCCAACGGTACCGCGTTGCCGGCGAACCAGTACGGTCCCGCAGTCAACGCGACCTATCCTCTTGGTGCGTTCGTGGAAGACTACGAGTTTGTTGCCAAGATTGGCGACCTCGACGCGACCAATTCGCGCTTCGCGGTGACTCCAGACTATCCCAACGGTATCCGCGCCTACTTCGCCACAATTAGTGCATCAGGAGCCACGGAATATCCATATCTCGTGGGCCCCAAGTATTTCGGAATGCTGGTCACGGGCAACACTGGTCCAGGCGGCGGACACTTCGTTCCCACCGACAGCCCTGTGACGTTCACGGGCTCAGTGTGCCCCGCGGACATCAACGGCGATCGCCTTGTCGACGGCGCTGATCTGGCCATATTGCTCTCCGCATGGGCCGGTGCAGGCGGCGCGTCTGATCTCAATCGCGACGGCGCGGTAAATGGCGCAGACCTTGCGCTCTTGCTCAACGCGTGGGGCGCGTGTGGTTGAACGCGTGCGGCGCCGACGAACGCTCGCGCTTGCGGGCTTCGTGTTGTTGGGCGTTTATGGCACGCTTGGGAGCGCTCGCGCGACGCAAGCCGATGTCCCCGACTTTGAGCGCGTGATTGCGCCGATGATCGCGCGCTGCTGCATCTCGTGTCATCGCGCCGACGGACCAGGCGCATATCCCTTTCGCACCGCAGGTGAAGTGCAACGCGCAGCGCGCACTGCGTTGCAAGCCATCGAAGCGAATCAGATGCCACCGTGGGCGCCGAGTGCAGGCGCGATGTCTGTGCCGCCGCGCTTCACAACGGAAGAGTTGACCCAGTTTCGCGCATGGGTTGAAGCGGGCGCGGCGGTTGATCGCGCGGACTTCGTCATCGATTTGCCCATCGCAGATACGACCGCGTCACCAACGCGCGTGATCGCGTCATGGCGCATCGGCGAAAGTTGGACCATCGACGCGGAAGAGCGAAGCGTGATGCGTTCGTTTCAACAACCACTCATGCTCGAGCGCGCGATCCATGCAGTAAACATTGATGCGCCCGCGCAGAGTGATCGCACCTCACTTCTCATCGGAGGTTGGCGCACCCAAGCGGATGCGCCAGGGTTACTCTCCACGGTGTGGCTCACTGCGGGGTCGCGTGAGTTTGCGCAAGCACTCGATGCGCGTGATGCCAGCATCGGGTTCAAGTTCACGGGTGATCTTGGTGTGGATGACACGCAACGCGATTCCACGGGCGGCGCACTCGCGGGCGTCGGCATCGATGGCGCGTTCATGCTTCCTGCGGGTTGCGCGATGATGATTCACGCCGACGATGCGTTGGTCGCGGAGTGTCATGGCGAAGGCCGAGGTCGCCGCGAATCAGGGGAATTCACGCTGTTTGCGCTGGCTCCGAATCCACAAGCCGATCAACCAATGCGCGTCGTGAGTCCGTTGGTCGTGAGTGCCAACGGTGCCGCGCGCACGCAGCAAATTGGTGCGCGCACGGTGAACGAAACTCCACCGCTAACCAAGGCGATGGATCTCGCCGCGATGGTGTTGCGTCCAGGGCCCGATGCAGTGCGTGTCGAGTTGATGGCGCTGCTGCCCAACGCAGAGCCGCTGCTGTTGCTACGCATCGATCGCTACGACATTCACACCGATCGCCCTTACATGGTGGATCCGTTGCTCTCACTTCCCATCGGAACGCGCTTGCTGCTCACCGTCGACGCGCGCAATGAAATCTTGGCGCAGCGTGCCACGGCGCAAGCAGTGCTGTTGCTTACTGAGAGCATTGCCCGGGACGACCTCGCGTCGGTGGCGGCGACGCAGAACGATCCGCCATCGAAACCAATCGTGTCGCCACTCGAAGTAACCGCAGTCGTCGCTCCTAAGACGCTCGAGCCGCACACGCGGGCATGGCTCGACGCAGCGAAATCGTTTGAGTATCAGAGTGCACAGTGGACAGCAACGTCACTCGTCGATGCGCAAACCTTTCGCGAGTTGCTGGGATACGAGGCGCCCCCGCCTACCGGAACAACCGATGCCGCGGGCATGACGTGGTTTGAAGCGATTGCGTTGGCCAATGAGCTCTCGCGCCGCGATGGATTTTCCAGCGCGTACGAAGTTACGTTTGCGCAGTTCGAGCAACAGCAGTTAGTCAGTGCGGTGGTGCGCACGTGTGCGGGTAACGGTTGGCAGCTTCCCAGCGACACGCAGTGGAGCGAGTCCGCGCAACAACTCGGTGTCGCGTCGTCGGGCGCATTGTGGAATTGGACATGGGACACAGCGGGGACGCTCGAGAACAACCGTGTCGTGCGCGGTGGCTGTTGGGGAGATCCCGCGGAAACGCGGGGAATCGCCGCGAAATCCGCGGTTGCGCCTGCGACCCGAAGTGAATTGTTCGGCGCGCGTTTTGTGCGCCAGCTGCCGGCGCGCTAACGAAAGCGACGCGCGTACGGCGGTCGCCAACAGATCAAGAGATTCGCTCGTTCGCGCAGATAGTCTTCGTCTCGCGCTCAATCACGATGTAGATTTTGGCGTATGGATCAGCAGTTGCCCGCACCTCACTCTGTTGATGCGGCACAACGCCGCGCGTTTCTCGCGCACGCGGGTCACTCGGCGGTTGCCCTGGGTTTGGCCGCGCTCCGCACAGGCGCGCTTCCTGGCGGCGCGATGTTGGCAAGCGCAGTCGCGTCATCGTGGAACAATCGCGCCTCCGCCGCTTCCATGCTCGCGCCGACTTCGCCGCACAGCGCGTCGCCGTTTCTCACGCTCTGGGACGAAGCTCTCGGCGCGAGCGAGATCATCGGCGGACTTCCGTTTTCCAAGCAGTGGCACGGTGATTGGTTTGGTCGCTCGGTGCTTCCGTTCCATTCCAATGAAAGTGTTGGCAGCGGTTCGCCCGCGAGCGAAGAACTCCTCGATGTCGCCATCATCGGTGGTGGTTTGTCGGGCCTCGCGGTGGCGCATGCGTTAGAAGGCGCGCGCATCGGTCTGTTTGATCTTCGCCCGCGCTTGGGCGGCAACGCGATGGGCGAGCGCTGGCGCGGCGTTCCATATTCATTGGGCTCGGCGTACTTCATGGTGCCTGATCCTGGCACTGCGGAAGAAGCGCTGTATCTGAAGCTCGGCGTCTATCAACACGCACGCGTTGATCCGCCTGCGGTCACTGCGTTTGAGTTCGGCGGTGTGCTCTCTGATGATCCTTGCGCGGGTTGCAGCAACGAAGAACGCGCGCGTTACGACGCCTATCGCGCAGCACTTTCGTATTACGCGAACAAGGCGTACCCCGACATTCCCATCACGCGTGAGTCGATGACGCTGGTCAACGAACTTGATCAGACCGACTTTCGCAGCGCGGTGCGCGCGGCCGCAGGTGGTGTGTTGCCGCCGTTGGTCGAAGCTTCGTTGCAGGCGTACTGCTACTCGAGCTTTGGTGTGGGATGGGAACAACTCTCCGCCGCCGCGGGTTGGAATTTCGTCGCCGCCGAAGAGTTCGGACGACTGGTGCTTCCCGGAGGCAACGCGGGTTTGGCCGATTTGTTGTGGAACGCGATCAAGCATCGCGAAGGCAACAAAACCCAGGGAAACACAGCGATTGCACGTATCGGAGCGACTGTGCTCAGCGTCGAAGTCATCGGCGACTACACGCACATTCGCTGGCGCGACGAGAACGGTCGCGCGCGCGTAACCAAGGCGCGCCATGCCGTGATCTGTTGTCCGCTGCATGTGGCGCGACACATTCTTCCGCAACTCATCGAACGTGATCTCGCGAAGTCGGAGGCGATGCACGCGGTGCACACCGTTGGCTACATCGTGGCCAACGTGTTGCTCAAGAAGGCGAGCACACTCAAGTACTACGACCTCTTCACCATTCACGACAAGGCGTTTCCCGCGACGGGCGATGATTGCGAGAGCGATCGTCGCATCACCGATGTGGTGGACGGAACCTTCGCCAGCGATGCGGCACGAGACGCCGATGTACTCACGCTCTACTGGCCGTTGCCGTGGCACACCGCGCGCTTCACCATGATCGGCGATGACGATTGGCGCGCGTATGCCACGCTCGGCGCGGAGCAGATCGAACGCATCTTGAGCATCACCGGCGTGGCAGCGGGTGACGTGCAACAAATTCGCCTCGCGCGTTTTGGTCACGCGATGTGCTTTGCACCGCCAGGGTTTTACTCCTCGTCGGCGCCGAAATTGTTGCAACGAACGCTTTGTGGGCGCATTCACTTCGCGCATCAAGATGTCTCAGCGTTGCCCGCGTGGGAAACGTGTCTCGCGCACGCGCTGCGCGTCGTCGACGACATCGCGCGCGCAGTTTCGTAATCGCATCGAGGCGCGCTTCACATGCGCAGCAATCATGCGAGTGCATTCCACGTGATCACCATCCATCGCGTGCCGCGCGTCGCGACGAAACAGGTAGCGACGCCAAAGATCTACAACCCGATCACCGCGGAAACCACGAGGTGAGAATGCCGAGGTCGCAATCAGTTCAGAATCGTTCATCTTAGAACGATGACAGGAGTTGAGTGGACACCACGGAGGTGGGTGCCCATGGACTTCAGTCGATGGCTTCGGTTGATGTCATCGCTCGCGTACAGGCGGTGGTGGTGGCGGCGCTGATTCACTAGAACCAGCGCGGCGTGAGTAACGCAAATCAACAGCCGTTGACGAAAGCGTCGTCTTCTCAATCGCTTTCAAAAGGTCTGTGCGTGTGACGCTGCGGCTCGATGGATCGAACGCCGCAACGGCGCTGAGCGCATAGAGCGTGACGGTGTAGATCTTTTCACCAGGACCCTTCGAACACGGCGGCGCATATTCGTTGCGTCGATTGACGGTGTTACTGCCGAAGCGACCAACATCGCGCGCGCCCTCTCCGATGGCTGTTGCATCAGCGGGGATTCCATGGAGCACAAGATAGACATGCTCGCCGCCGTCTGGCGGAATGTGATGCATGGTGAGCGCGATGCTCTTGGTGCCAACGGGGAGATTTGCCCATGAAAACGCAGGAGAAACACTGTCGCCGTCGCAGGTGCATCGTTTGTCGAGCATGCCTGCGCGATCGAGGGAAGTGCAGCGCAGCGCGAAACTCGTCGCGGAGGGTTGCACGGCAGGCGGCGTACTCGCGGGAACTGCAGGCGCGTTGACTCGACCGCCTTCTTGCCGACGCTCGCGCGGAGGCTGACCGTTGCGCGG
>QWPW01000062.1 GCA_003671025.1 Planctomycetota bacterium | reverse complement strand
GGCGCGCCGCCATCCCGGCCTGAGGCAACGGGCCTTTGGCCCTTTGAGATCGCAGCATGCTCGGCGCATGCAGTTGTCTCGTGTTGTCTCGTGTTGTCTCGTGTTGTCTCGTGTTGTCTCGTGCTTTCGCGTGCCGTCTCGTGGCTACTCACATCGTTCAACGCAATCGATTCTTCGGTGCAACGCTTTCTTGGACTCACTCAATTGACCACCCCTTCGATCACTGAGCCTTCGGACGGGCTTCATCGGATTTCATCACGCGATGAGAACGCTCCGCCGGCTGCACTGTCCGCGCCACTGTCCGCTCGCACTTCGCGTTTGGGCGCGCTCGATGCACTTGCCGTGAGCGCGCTGGCATCGCGAGCGAGTCCTCGCTCGCGTTGGTGCGCGTTTGTCGAGTGTGCGCGCTTGGCATGGCAGCACTTTCGCATCGAAGGAATCTTCGTTGCCTTCGCCTTCGTCTGTCATCGTCTGCTGCACCGCGTGTCCTTCTCCAAGCGCGACGCGGGCGAACGCGCGGCGGAACGATTTCTCCGCGCGATGGGATTCCGCATCTTGGCGCGCAATTGGCGCAGCCCCCGCGACCCGCGCGATGAGGCTGATCTCATCGCGCTCACGCCTTGTGGTGAATTTGTGGTCATCGTCGAGGTCAAGCGCGCGGCTGGTCCGTGGGATGCGCTTGATCGCGTCGATGGACGCAAACGTGAAGTGCTGTGGCGCTTGCTGCTTGACCTCTCAGGCCGCGCACCTCCGCGCGGACCCACCCTCTCGCGTGACCGCATCGATCGCCGCCTCGCCCGCGCGCTGGAGCTCGCTCCCACCGCACGGGTGGATCTGGTGGGTGTGCGCGGCGAAGGACACGGCGCATCGGCGGTGCGCCATGTGACATCCATTCTCGAGCGGCGCGTGGAGTCGCGTGTGCGCATCAAGCGTGAATGACCAAAGAAGGTTCACGCACCGCGGCACGCAACACTCACGCTCTCTCGTGTGCGTGCGAGGGGTGTTTCGAATTGGAAGGCGCGCGTCGATACACGCGCGGGCAAAGACGATCAGCGCCAGTAGCGCTTGAGCGCGAACTCAACGAGCTTGCGCTCCATCTCGCCGATCTCGTCGGTGACCCAGCGACTGCGAAGCGTGGCCATGTAGCGCTCACGCTCGATGATCTCGCGACGCGCTTGGATTTCGTTCTCGAGACGGAGTTGCACTTCGCGGTTGTAGAGCGTGCGCTCTGGCGCGCGTTCAATCGAAATCACTGCGAGCCACATCACAAATCCGCGTTGCTCAAGCGACTCGCTCGGCGTGTCGACGGCCAATCCATCGAGGCGCTCCTTCACCGCATCCGCAAGTTGCAGTCCTTTGATTCCATCAGGAGGAAGATCAAACTGATTCCAAAACCCGCCGTCAGGAAGTTTGAGTTCCGCCACGATCGCCGAGAACGAACGCTTCTGCGCGATCTGCGCTTTCACCGATTCGATCAACGCCGCATCGCTGGTGATGCTGAGCCGAATGCGCCCAACGCGCAACGTCGGCGGCGGATTGAATTCTGCTTTGCGCAATTCGTACTCTTGCACCACGTCGCGCCACGCAACGATTGTGCGCGGCTCGATGCGTTCGTTGAGCAAGCGCTGCGCGAGCGAAACATCTCGGCGCTGTTGCATGAACTGTTCCAGGGTCATCGTGCTTTCCGCTTCGATGCTCGCCTCGGCTGACGCGCGCGTACCACCGAGTTGGGCGATGGTTTCTTCCTGCAGCGACTTCAACCACGCGAACACGCCCTGCTGCTGCTCGGGAGAAAGTTTCGACTCGGCTTCGGCGACGATGAGTTCACTGTCAACGGTTTCTTTGAACTGACGTCGAACAAACTCCACCAGCGCGCGACGCGCTTCAACGCGATCTTGGAGAGCCAAGAGTGTGAGCAATCGATCTTCGATGGGATCGAAAAACGCGTCGGCAAAAATCGGCCGGCCATTCACTTGCCCGACGAGACCTTCGACTGGCCACGACTCGCCGGGCTCGATGGCGCGCGCGGTCACCTTCGGGGAAACAGCATCGATTTCGGTAGTTCCATCGGCGAGCGTCGAGCGCACTTCGCCCTGCGCTTGGACTTCCGTGCCCTGAGGGCCGCTGATGATTTCACCGATCACGATTTCTTCGGGACCATCCAAGACTCCCGCAGACATCTCGACCACATCGGTCTTCAAGTCCGCAGGCGGCGCGGAAAAATCAGCAAGTGCGAGGACGCGACGCTCGGGCGCCGAAGTTGTCGACGACACACACCCTGCAACATTCACAGTCACGAACACAACAGCGATGATGGAAAGCAGAGCGCGCGCCGAGCGAGGCATAGGCGAATCCTAACCAACCACTGCCGCCCTTGTGGGTCGCGTCTGCGCTATTCTCGCGTCATGGCCGACGAGCACAAACTTCACATCGACTCCGACTGGAAAGCACAAGCACACGCAGAGATGGAGCGCCTCGCGGAGAAGGAAGCTGCGAAGTCCGCGGCTCCTGATCCAAACGAAGGCGAACTTCCGCCTGCAGACTTTCGCGCGTTGGTGGGCGCGTTTGCGAGTCAAGCGATGATGAGCCTCGGCGCCTACGCCGATCCGCAAACGGGTCGCCCCGTGATCGACATCATGGGCGCGCAGTACGCGATCGATCTCCTCGGCGTGCTTGAAGAAAAATCCAAAGGCAACCGCACCGAAGAAGAGTCGGCTGAGCTCACCGAAGTCCTCGCGCATCTTCGCGCGCGCTTCGTGCAGATCGCCAAACTCGTCGCCGCACAGATGCAACGTGAAGCTGCGTCAGCTGGCGGACTCGGTGGTGGTCTTGGCGGAGGGCTCGGTGGAGGACTCGGTGGAAACGCCACGAAACCAGCGTCACCAAGTGGCTTGATCTTCCCTGGATGATTGCAGCGCCGCTGCGCGAAACTCGCTGAGAAGCCCGCGTCGTGACCACGTTGCGACCACGTCGTGACCACGCGCGCGTGTGAACGCGTCAGCGCGGCGCCGTCAACACAATCAAGTGAGCCTTGAGAACCCTGTGATCACTCACAGCGTCGGACGAAACTCATCCGGTCGGGGTGGCGGTGCCGATGGGTCCCCGAGTTTCATGTGCACCTCGGACACGCTCAAGCACAGCCCGACCAGCGCCGCAAGGAGTGGCCAACGCAAACGAACCGTGACCACCGAAACACCGCGCTCTGAATCGAGCGAAGTTGTCGCCTTCGATTGGAACTCTTGCAACAACGGGGCGATGGCGAGCGCGGTACACACGATGACAATCGGCGCGAGATAGCGTTCGAAGCAAAGCGTGTTGGCCATCTGCGCCACGACTCCCAGCGCGAGCGCACTCAGCGCCGTCCATGCCTCGCTGCGCCGCGGATGACGTGCGGCGATTTCGAGAATGGTTCCAATCACAACGCCGCCCGCAGCGGCCATCGTCACCAGGACCAACGAACGGCCACCGATGACAGGGAATCGTGCGGCGATGTTCCACAGAATTCCGCCCCAGCGCGTTCCCAGCGGCGGACTGTCGGGAGCGGTGACAGTCAACAACGCCAGACCGAGCGCGCACAGACCACACAGCAAGGCGCGGCGCGAACGCAAGGCACGAAAGAATTGTGGATGCGCCGCGGCGATGCATGCGCCCCAGCAACTCATCAACGCCAAGGCGTAGATTGGTGTCGCGAAGTTGATTCCCGCACTCACTGTGCGCTGGAATCCTGGGGGGACCAAGCCTCCCCATATCCACACAAACCAACCGATGAGCGCGACTGCAGGCAACATCGCGATTAATGCCCACGTCAACGCGCGCAGCGGACGCTGTTCATGGCCTGCCATCCATCGCATGAGCACTGCAAGAACCTGAAGCCCCGCGGTCCACAGCAACACCTGACGCACGATGGATGCGGCACAACTCCACGTGACGGAGCGCACCAGAGTTGACGAAGTGGAGCCGGCGCGCGCGGAATCAACTGCAGCGGCAACTGCAAGCGTCACGCCGAACAGTGCCAGATCATCGGTGGTCAAAAAAACCGCGCTGCTCATGACATACGGCATGAGCAAGAGCACTGCGGAAGCAACCGCGCCGAATGCTTCGTTCGACAAGCGCGTGACCACGCGGCACAACGCGACTGCCGCGGCAAGTCCAAACAGTGAAGAGAGCAAGCGCAACTCGAGATCACTCGCACCGAGGCGATGAATCACCGCCAACACGACGTGATAGCCAGGGGTGGTCGCAGAACCGAAGTCGTTGAAGTTGAGTGACGGCAGTTGCGCCGACAGAATCTGCACCACGGGACGGTGGTAGAAGTCTTGGTCCCATCCTTCGCTCGGTCCAACGAGTCCCGTGAGAACCGCAGGCAACACCAGCACGATCCAGATGATCAACGGCACCAGTCGCAACAACAACGATCGACTCATACCGCGCTCTCCACACTGAGGAACAACGTGCCTAAGGCCCATGAAACACTCGGCACAAACAGCACGACGAGGAGCAGCGCGAGATAAAGCAATGCGCATGCGAGCATGACCTTGTCGTCGCGCAACGCGGAGAGTGGGCTGTCCGATCCGCCGCGATTGGCGCGGCGCCAGAAGCGATGAATGCACGCCAACACCAACGGCGTCAACAGCGCCATTCCATAAGCGCGTGCACCGAACAATTGCGTCGCGTGTTCGGAGAGCGTGTACGAAACGTACATCACCACCGTGAGTGTCGCGCTCACTCCGAGCAACCAGTTGAGTTCATTGCGGTCGTCGTAGCCCGCGGAGGATTTCCATGCGCTGCCTTGCGCCTGCGCCGCAACCAGATCACACGTGCGTTTGATGAACGCGAGATACAAACACAAGAAGAAGACGCACAAGACCAACCACACGCTAAGCGCCGCGCCGATGGCAAGTGCACCCGCGGCCGCGCGCAGTGCGAAGCCTGTGGCAATGGTGGTGACATCAAGAATGGCGACGCGCTTGAGTCCGCCGTTGTAGGCGACTTGGAGCACGATGTAGATTCCGACCGCGGCGACAAGCGCGAGGCGCACGGTTGACGCCAGCGCGAATGCGCCCGCGATGAGTGCGATTCCGCTCACGATCGCAGTCGAGGGCGAGACCGCGCCCGATGCGACGGGACGACGACACTTGACTGGATGCGCGCGATCTTTCGCTGCATCCATCGCATCGTTGATGCAGTACGAACCGCTCGCGACCAAACAGAACGACGCGAACGCGCACAGCGTTGCCATCAGACGATCGTGAATCTCTTGATACGACAACGAGGCGTGATCGGTCGATCCCACGTCGGTCGATCCCACATCGGTCGATCCCACGTAATGGGCGAGCCAAAACACCACGGCGATCAGGACAAAACTGTTCTTCGACCAGTCGGCCGGTCGGCACAATTTGAAGATGTCGAGTAATCGCGGCATGCGAGGATCGGCTCTATCGGCGCACAGACGGGTTGATCCTGAGACCGTTTGCGCACTTCGAGCCGCTATTTGCCCTGAATCGATCCCGAAACAACTGTCCGAGTTTGCTCGCAGCGCCGAGCGTCGCGCGATGAACCAAACGCGCGCTGCGGGGATGCGATGAACTCACTGTAATGCATGCACAGTATGCGAATAGTTGTCGCACACCCAATGCGTCACTCGGGGGATGAGCACGGTGTCCTCGACGAGTCTGGGCCACGCGTCTCATCACATCAATTCGGAAAGCACCGTGTTCGCCAAGAGCGATCCCTGTCGCGTGAGTCGCAAGCGTGCGGACACGGCGTCTCGCTCGAGCAACCCGTCGCGGATTGCGCGTGAAAACACTTCAGCGCGACGAGGGACGAGCGTGACCGACTGCCCCTCCAGCGCCGCATCGATTCCCTCGGTCAAGCGCAGACCAAGCATGATCGCTTCGCTCACATGACGCGCGACATCAGGCGCTTCGTGATCGACGATCGGCTGCGATTCATGCTCCGTGCGCGCGAGCCAATCGCCAAGTCGCGGCAGAACTTTGTATCGATGGCCTGCGAGAAATCCGCTGGCGCTGGGACCAATGGCCATCCATGGTTGATTGCGCCAATAGACCAAATTGTGTTGACATTCACGACCACTCTTGGCGTAGTTGGAAATCTCGTATTGCGCATAGCCCGCAGCAGCGAGCGTGTCGACGGTCACTTCATACATCTGAGCTTCGAGCGCATCGTCGATCGCTTCAAACTGGCCCATTTCCAGGCGTTTCGTCATCGCGGTGTTCGGCTCATAGGTCAATCCGTAGCACGAGAGATGCGTCGGTTCGAGCGCGAGCGCGCGCTCGAGATCGCGCCGCCAATCATCAAGCGTTTGCCCAGGAATCCCGAAGATCAAGTCCAGATTGAAGTTGGTGATTCCCGCGCCACGCACCAGTTGGGCCGCGCGCACGACATTGGCCGGATCATGCCAACGCTCGAGTGTCTTGAGATGTTTGGGATCGAAGCTCTGCGCACCGATGGAAACACGATTGACGCCGCCTTCGACAAGCACGCGCGCTTTCTCTTCGTCGATGGTTTCGGGATTCGCTTCGACAGTCCATTCGATGGCCACGTTGCGTGGGAAACGCCGCACTTGCGCGCACAGGATGCGCAGTTCATCCGCGGTCAAGAGCGTCGGAGTCCCGCCGCCGATGAAGATCGTGTCGAGTGCCCCTGCAAGGCGATCGACGCTCCACGTCACATCCCGTTCGAGTTGGGTGAGAAAGTCACCACTGCGCGCCTCGCGATCGACGAATGAGTAGAAGTCGCAGTAGTGGCACTTGTGAAAACAGAACGGGACGTGGACGTAGAGCCCGCGCGCTGCGTGTTTTCCCGCGGGAAGCACGCCTGAAAGCTGCGTCGCGGGTGCTTCGATTCTGGCACTTCCCGCATGACCCGTCGTGGGCTCCTCCGACAAACCATGAACACGTAAATCAGCCATCGACGCAGGATACGAAGAGATGCGCGCGCATTCGGCGCCTTTTGGCCGCAACACAGTTTGAACCGTGCCGCAAATTAGAAGTCGCAGGTAAACGCGCTCAAGAGCGCGCCTGCACGAGCCGATGCCGAGAATGCTGCCGTTGAGTCTTTGCTCGTCCGGCGCGGAGGCATCTGATGGCCGGCGACGAAGTCATTCGAATCATGTGCCCGAACCTCGGGTGTCAACGCGTTCTCGCCGTGCCCTCGATGGCGCGCGGCAAACTCGTGCGCTGTCGTGGCTGTGGATCCAACATCCGCATCCCCGTGGCCCGCGTCGAACCGACCGCCGCGCCGACCCCGCAGCAGCAGAAGCCTGCGGCCTAATCGCGTTTGCGAGGCGACGAACTGCGTTGGCCGACCCCGCCACCACTCGCGCGCAGCCATCCTCAATCCCAATCCAAAACTCGCGCGCACCTCCGATGCTTCGGCGTGAGCGGAGTGGCCAGGCACATTTCGTTGACCGGCGCGATCGAGGACAGGCACATTTCCAGAGACCGCGCGATCGAGGACAGGCACATTTCCCGGAGAACGCGCGATCGAGGACAGGCACATTTCCCACAGACCGCGCGATCGAGGACAGGCACATTTCGTTGACCGGCGCGATCGAGGACAGGCACATTTCCAGAGACCGCGCGATCGAGGACAGGCACATTTCCAGAGACCGCGCGATCGAGGACAGGCACATTTCCAGAGACGATCGAGGACAGGCACATTTCCAGAGACCGCGCGATCGAGGACAGGCACATTTCCCGGAGACTGCGCGATCGAGGACAGGCACATTTCGTTGACCGGCGCGATCGAGGACAGGCACATTTCCCCAGACCGCGCGATCGAGGACAGGGACATTTCCAGAGACCGCGCGATCGAGGACAGGCACATTTGCGCCTCCCAAACCGCATCACCGCGTGACACGCGAGTGGCAAAGTCGCGAGTGACCACACCCAGTTGTGCATGTCCTGCATTGAGGCCTTCACGCGGCCAAAACGCGGTTGCTCGGCAGAACCCGATGACGAAAGTCAACGCGGAAGACTATGAGCTGCGCGTAGCCACGGAGGACACCGCCCACACAAAACGAAACAGCGCGCGCGCAACGTGCTGCCGCCGAGTGAACCGTCAGAGGTTCTAAAGCAAGGCGAGAGCCGTCGCGCGCGCGATGATGTTCATGTCACTTGCGAGATCAACCAACCGCGATTTAGTAAACGCTGTTGGGGAAGTAATACTTCTTCGCGTTCTCGGGAAGTACGAGATCGACGTCGATCATGAGGTGTTGCGGCATGTACTGCATGCGTTCCGCACGCTTGCCACCAACGAGCACGGTGCACGCGAGTTCCATTCCTGTCGCAATCATCGAAGGCGGATAGGTGATGTCCGCGGGGAACATCGGATCGTTGTTCATCACGCGCTTGATGATGTCCTTCATTCCTGCGCCGCCGAGAATCCAAACGCCCTTGATCCCCTTCTCATTGAGCGCTTGTTCGGCGCCGAGCGCCATGTCGTCATCCGAAGCCCAAATCGCCGCGATACGCGGGTTCTTCTGCAGCAAAGTCTCGGTGACTTCGAGCGCCTTCTGACGATTCCAGTTCGCGGCTTGTTGGCCGACAATCTTAATGCCTGGCTCAGTCTTGAAGACTTCCATCGCCGCGCTGACGCGATCGCTATTCACCGTGCAAGGAATTCCCTCGAGCACAATGATGTCGCCCGTGGCCTTGCCTTTGCCGCCGAGTTTTCCCACCATGAATTCTGCGCTCTTGCGACCGAAGGCTTTGTTGTCGCCTTCGATAAAGATGTCGGCGACCGGCTTGAGGAATCCGCGATCGACATTCACCACCAGCACGCCACGATTGTGCGCTTCTTCGGCGATAGGCGTAATCGGCGCGGACTCGGTCGCGAGAATCACCAGACCATCGACCTTCTTCGCGAGCATGGTTTCGATGTCAGTGATTTGTTTCTCAGGAGTTTCCGCCGTCGCGATGGTCCATTCGATTTCAGGATGAAGCGACGCGCATTGCTTGGCCCAATAGACGACGCCCGCAGTCCATCCGTGATCCGCCGAAGGAATGGAAACGCCGATGCGAATCTTGGCGGCCTGTGCAACAACGGGCGCGGGAGCGACAACCGAATTCG
>QWPW01000061.1 GCA_003671025.1 Planctomycetota bacterium | reverse complement strand
AAGCCATTGTTCAGGTACGCCAGCGCCTGATTGGGCGAAACGCTTTGATTGCGCTTGTCGACGCGCTGCGATGGATCGGCGCAATCGAGCGTGGTCATGAACGGCTGCATCTGCGATCGAACGATGAGGCGATAAACCGAGCGGCGAAAGGTCGCGCCATCGTTGGGATCGGCGAGGTCGTAGCGATAGTGGGGCGAATGCTCGGGCTGCTCGATCACGAAGTCGTGGAAGCCGGGGCCGCCCATTGCGAGGTCGAGCGATCCGGTAGTCGCGAGCACGGCGTCGCGGACGGCCTCTGCCTCGAGTTTGCGGGTGTTTGCCCGCCAAAGGAGCGTGTTTGCGCTGTCGATGGATTCGGCGGCGGCGGCCTCATCATGGCCGACATCGGAGCGCTGCCGATACGCCGCGCTGGTGACGATCAGCCGATGCAGCGACTTGAGCGATCCCTGCATGTCGTCGCGGAAGGTCGCGGCGAGCCAGTCGAGCAAATCGGGATGCGTGGGCGTTGCGCCCATGCGGCCGAAATCGTTCGGGGTATCGCTGATGCCGTGGCCGAAGTGGTAGTGCCAAACTCGGTTGGCCATCGTGCGCCAGATGAGCGGATTGCGCGAGTCCACCAGCCATTTCGCCAGTGCAGCGCGGCGTTCACCTTCGCCGCTCGACTCGCTGAGACCGAACCTCGATGGCAGGAGCGGGTTGAGCGCCGACAGCGCGGCAGGCTCGACGACCTTGCCGGGCTGCGTGACCTGGCCTCGGGAAAGTATGCGGATTTCCCGCGGTTTCCCGCCCTTTGCGCCCGTTCCAGCGAACGAGCCCGTGCCTGTGTGGATGGTGGCCGCGTAGACCGTCATCGGCGCAGGCAGCGCGGCGAGCGACTCGTCGGCGCGTGCGGTGTTGGTATCGATCTCGGCTCTTCGCGCAGTAACCGCGTTGGTCTCGAGTTGTCGGCGCAGTTCATCGCGCTGGGTGCGCAGTTGTGCGGCGCGCTCTGGCGATACGACCAGCGCGGGATAAATTCCGTCGGTCAGGTTTACTCGCCGCCAACGATCGGCCAGTTCGATGCTGTCAAAACTGGTGACGGCGGCGCCTTGCGCGATGTTGCGTCCAGCGGCGTCGATGACCTGCAATTCCCCAAGCGCAAAGATGAAATCACCCTTGCGGTGCGCGAGCGTGGTGGCGCGAACGCGCACATAGCGCGTCATCACGCCTTGGGTGTCGAACGGCACCAGCGCGGTGGAGTTTGCGCCGCGGGGGTCGCGGGTTGCCGTCGCGATCAACTGCACGTGCGACTTGAACTCGGGATCGTCGGACGCCTCGACGCGAAACTCTTCGGGGAAACCGAATCCAGCGCCGATTCCGTTGAAGGAGTCGCTGCAGGGCGCGAGCACGACCTGATTGAACGCGCGCGACGCACCGAGGTCGACCTGCACCCACTTCTCCGCGTGCGGATCGAGGGAAATCTCGCTGTGATATCCGTACTCAGGCGCATTTTGATCGGGCGCATCTTGCTCGGTCGCCGCGCCTGGCGTAGCGCCTGGCCTAGCGGATGCGAGTTTCGGTGTGGCCGCGGCGATCTCGCGATCGAGCTGCACCAACGCGTCGCCGGCGGCGTTGGCAAATGCAGCATCGAGCGCCTTCAGTTCATCGCGCAGCCGCGTGCGCTGCGTCGCAAATTCGTCGCGTTTGCGCGCGATTTCGGGAGTCGCGTCATAACGCTTGTCCGCGCGATCAACCGCGGCGAACACCGCCTGCAGCGCGTAGTAGTCTTCTTGCGAAACCGGATCGAACTTGTGGTTGTGGCATTGCGCGCACTGCACGGTGACGCTCGCAAAGGTGCCGATGGCGTTGCCCACCATGTCGTCGCGATCGAAGTGGCGCGCGAACTTTCCGTCGATCTTCGCTTCGCTGACTTCCTCGTGCCCGATGAAGTCCCATGGTCCAGCCGCGATGAAGCCCAGCGCTTCGACGCCATCGCGCGTGCCAGGAAACAGCGCGTCGCCCGCGATTTGCTCCTCGACGAACCGCGAGTAGGGCTTGTCCTCGTTGAGCGCGCGGATCACATAGTCGCGGTACGGCCACGCGTGCTCGCGCGGCTTGTCTTTGTCGTAGCCGTGGGTGTCGGCGTAGTGGACAACATCGAGCCAGTGGCGCGCCCAACGCTCACCGTAGCGCGGCGACGCGAGCAGTCGATCGACGAGGCGCTCGTACTTGTCGGTGGTGGCGTCGGCGGCGTACGCGTCAATCTCCTCCGGCGTCGGCGGCAAACCGATGAGGTCGAAATACACGCGCCGACACAGTGTGCGCGCATCGGCCTCCTTCGCCATCGCCAGACCGTCCTTTGCAAGTCGCGCCGCGATGAACGCATCGATCGGATTGCTGGTTTGCGCGGGCGGCTGCGGCTTGACCAACGCCCTCAGACTCCACCAATCGAGGGGATTTGCCGTTTGAACGCTGGCGGTCTCGGGCCACTGCGCGCCTTCGTTGATCCAGCGGCGAACGAGCGCGACCTCGGCATCGGTCATGCGCTCGCCTTTGGGCGGCATGACCATGTCTTTTTCGAGCCCCGCGATATAGCGCGCCATCGGGCTTGCGTCGGCATCGCCGGGATGGACATTGGGCGCCGACGAATCGCCGCCAAGCAGCGCGATCGTGCGTACATCGAGCCGATAGCCGCTCTTCTGTTTTTCGGGCCCGTGGCAATGCAAGCATTTGGCGGCAAAGATCGGCGCGATCTCGCGCTCGAAGTCCACCGCAGGCGCTTGCGCGGTGCAGAGGACTGTGATCGCGAGCGCTTCCAGCATCGCCGCAATCTATCCGCTGCACGGTGATTGGCCGTGGGTTTTTCCCATTAAAAACACCAACGCCCACGACGGCTGCGTCGTGGGCGTTGGTTCATGCCGGTGACAGGAATCGAACCTGCAAGCCTTTAGAGGGCGGCGGATTTTGAATCCGCTGCGTCTGCCAGTTCCGCCACACCGGCCTTGGGGTGAGGGCGCACAGTGTAGCGATCGATCCTCGCAGTGACTTGCACGTTTGTCGCACACGAAACGCATCTTGGATCGCATGTGCCAGGCACTTCGCCGATCGCATGTGACAGTCACTTCGTGCTGGGAATGCGCGCTGAAAAATTTCGCGAGCATTTTGTCCGAGCGTGAGAGGTCGTCAGTGTTTGAACGGAACCGAGGGACGCCGCAACCCTGCGCGTCGCGAAGTCAAGTCCGTCCCAACTGGAGTTTCAAAGATGAAGAATCAAATACGGTCGACCTTTCTGGTCCTCTCAACGTTCGTAGCCCTTGCCGCGAGCAGCGGCGCTTATGCCCAACTTGGCAGCGACGATTGCGCGAGCCCGACACCAATCTCTGGTGGCGGGCAATTTCCATATGAACTCGGTCCAGCCACGACCAGCGGGCAGGGCTACGTCGCTATGTGCTCGCCCGGCCAGTCCTTTCTCTCGCATGACGTGTGGTTCTGCTGGACCGCCGACTGCACTGGCTTGGTCAAGCTTTCCACCTGCGGCCTCACGCAGGCTGACACGGTGATCGCGATCTATCCCGACTCCAATGGATGTGCCTGTCCTCAAGACGCCGTCCCGCTGTGCTGCAACGACGATGCCTGCGGCAAGCAATCCGAAGTGACCTGCGAAGTCGTGTGCGGACGTCGCTACATGATTCAGGTGGGAACCAAACTTGGCGCGCCTGGGTTCTCGGGTGAGATTCGCATCGAATGCCAAGGCCAGCCCTGCGACAACACTGGTGGCGGCGGCGTGCCTGCGACTTGTGTCTGCTGCGGCGAGCGCCCCGAACTGGTGAACGAACTCGCGATGCCGTTTGATCCTGGTCTCGTCGCCGCGGTCACAAACTACAGCGCCGACCTCGCCGCACCGGCGCTCTATCTCGTCGACTTGGGCAACCAAGGCAGCGCGCCAATCGGTTCCAACTGGACCACCGATCGCTACGCGCACCCAACATGGAACATGGGCAATCTCGGCAGTATCTTCGGCGTGACGCTCGACGGAGTGGGCAACATCTTCTGCGCCCACACCGCGCTCTATCCTGATTTCACCACCACGGGCGAACTGGTTGGGTTTGGCGGAGTAGGCGCGATCTACGCGATCAACGGCGCCACCGGCGCTGCGCAAACGGTCATCGCACTGCCACAGCAAATCGATCCCTCACAGCCAATCAACGAGCAGTATCCAGGCGTCGGCCAACTCTCGTGGGACTGTGACACCGCGCGTCTCTACGCCTCGAACTTCGAGGACGGCCGCATCTACTCGATCAATCCCGCGGATGTCTCGGGGTTCAAAGTGCGCTCGACCTATCGCCACCTCGGCGCAGTGACTGGTCAATTGCCTAACGGCAGCCTCGCGATTCCCGGCGAGCCCGCAGGATTTGAGCCGCTGGGCTCGCGCATCTTCGCGGTCAAGGCCAACGCTGGCCGCGTCTACTACTCGCTGTGGAACTGTGACATGGGCCGTCAAACCGGGATCCCCAACCAAATCTGGTCGGTCGCGGTCAACGGAACTGGCGACTTTGTCGCAGGCAGTGCGCAACTGGAAATCACGCTGAGCGAGAGGCAGCCTGGCTACGGGTACTCCAACCCAGTCGCAGACATCACCTTCGACAGCAACTGCTGCATGTTGGTGGGCGAGCGGTCGATGTACAACGACACTACCACGAGCGCACATGCGTCACGTGTGCTGCGTTTCTGCGGCAACGCGGCGGGTGCTTGGGGCGTCGACACCCAACTGCTGGTGGGAATCTTTTCGGGAGAGAATTCCACCGGCGGCGTCGCCTACGAGACCGGCGGCAACGACATGGTGTGGTCGATGAGCGATGCCATCAGCTTCCCAACGCCAGCGGTCTACGGTCTGCAAGGCCAGGCCTCCGCGGGGGCGCCAGTGGGTGGCTCACTGCAGGTCGACCTCGACGGAAATGTCGCCATTACTCAGAAGCAACAACTCGGTTCGCTCGAAGTGAACTGCCTCGGCGTCGGCTCTCCATGCGAGTTCACCACTGAAGACATCGACTGCGTGCCCACCGACGCTGATGGCGGGATGAACTTCTTGTGGACGGTGAACATCACCAACAACTCCACAGTCCCTGCCAACTTGCTCATCCTTCCAGACGCAGCCTTCGCACCGAACAACGTGATTGTGCTCACTCCTCCACTCGCACCAGGCTCCTCGCTCTTGATCGACATTCCGATCATCGGCGGAACTCCAGGCAGCACCTTCTGCTTCAGCGCGACTCTTGCCGGCAGCGGTAAGGATGAGTGCTGCACCGAAGAAGTCTGCATCGAACTCCCTGATTGCACATGCTTCGACTACGACCTGTTCACGCAGGATGTGACCGGCGCAAACAACTTCACCTTCTCACTCTCGATGATCAACCTCAGTGACGCTCCAGTGTTCGTCGGCGAGTGGCTCACCATCGCGGTGGCTCCCGGCTACGCCGCCACAGTGAACCCATCGCTGCTCGACCTTCCATCGCTTCCATGGGGAATGGGACTGTCGACTCTTCCAATCACGGTGAACTCGGCACTGCCTCCTGGTTCGACCATCGTGCTCATCGTCGGCCTGCACTCGCAATCGTTCCATCCTTGCTGCTTCAAAGAGATCACCATCACGGTGCCAGCGATCGGCGGAGTCTCCGTCCCCGGCGACATCGACGGCGACGGCATGGTGAACGGACTCGACCTGGCCATCCTCCTGAGCAACTGGGGCGATGGCAAGGAATCCGGCGGAGCGAGTGACCTCAACGATGACGGCGTCACTGATGCCGCGGACTTGACCATCCTGCTCTCCAACTGGAGCTGATTGGCGGGACGAGCCGAGCGCAAGCTCGGGCGCCATCGCTCCACTCCTCACGCGGCCCCGCGAGTATTTCGCGGGGCCGCGTTGTTTTTTGGATACGCGTCTGGTGTCCGTAGTGCGCGCGTGTGCTGCGGCCACGCGACTGCGCCACTAGCGCGTTGGTGTAGCATCGCGTCATGTCGAGTGAGTTTGCTGCGTCCATCGTCGCGTCACTTCCTGACGCAGTTGTTTCGATCGACCGCACCAGCACCATCGTCGCGGTGAACAGCGCCGCACAAGCTTTGTTTGGTTGGTCCGCCGAGGAGTTCGTGGGCCAGACGCTCGCGCAAACCATCATCCCCAGCGACTTCGCGGCGCAGCACGCGCGCGGGATGGAACAGTTTGCGGCGAGAGGTCACGGACCGGTGATCGGCAAGCGCATCGACATCGTGGCGCGCGACCGCGCGGGGCGACGTTTCCCCATCGAATTGTCGGTGTTTCTCGATCCAGTTCGCCCAGGTGAAATCTTCCACGCCACCATTCGTGATGTCAGTGACCGCGCCGCGCGCGAAGCATCCACCGTGGCGGAGAGAGCGCGTTTGACGCAGTTTCTCGATGCCGCCGCTGATTCGTGGTGGGATTGCACCATTGGCTCTCACACGGTGGTGAGCGAACGTTTTGGCGCGTTGCTGCACACGGCAACTGAATCGATCGTGTTCGCGGATCCTTCGCAACTCGCCGCGATTCATCCCGATGATCGCGCGCGCGTGGCGCAGGCGTGGGGGGCGCACCTCGACGGAAGCGCTGGTCGCTACGAGAGCACGCACCGAGTGATTCGCGCGGATGGCGCGGTGTGTTGGCTGCGCGATCGCGGTCGCGCCGTTGAGTTTGCCAACGGTCGACCGCTGCGGGTGGTGGGAACGACGGTCGACGTCACCGAGCATCAAGGCGCGGAAGAGCGCTTGCGCAATGCGCAGCGATTGGAAATGCTGGGACTGCTCGCGGGTGGATTTGCGCACGACCTCAATAATCTGCTCGCAGCCATTCGCGGACAAGCGGCGCTCGCCGCGACGGAACTACACGTGACGCCTGCGGTCATCGAGTCGCTCGAAGCGATTCAGTTGGCGACTACCAAAGCGAAGATGCTCACCACCAACATGTTGACCTTGGGCAAGCCGCTTACGGAAGCGGTGCGCAATGTCTCGGTGCCTGCGGTGATCATGGAGACGTTGCAGATCGCGCGGCCGGGATTGTCCAAGTCGATCGCGATCACGGTGGAACTTGCAGCACTCGAATCGGTCGAAGTTGTGATGGACGCAAGCGCGTTTCAACAAGCGGTGCTCAACCTCTTGCTCAACGCGCGTGACGCGATGCCTCAAGGTGGACGACTGCGTATCTCAGGCTCGCTGATCGAGCGCGAGGTCGGCGCGCATCGCGTGCAGTTGCGCTTCGCTGACACGGGCGTGGGAATTTCGCCCGAGTTGCTGCACCGCATCTTTCAGCCGTTTTTCACCACAAAACCAGCGGGTGTAGGAACGGGACTCGGTCTCGCGGTGGTGCAACAAGTGATCCACGGAGCACACGGCACCATCGAAGTGCAAAGTGATGTTGGTCGCGGAACGACGTTTATCGTCGAGCTCCCCGTCGCGCCGATCAGCGCGGCGCGTGGCAGCGACGCGTCGCGGGGCAGTGAGTCATGTGCGCCCAAACATATTGTGCTCACCGAAGATCATCCCGTGCTGCGTCAGATGCTCACCGAAGCGCTGCGCGCTGAGGGTCACACAGTCACGCCGTCGGGCGGCGGCGCGGAAACCGTGCGCGTAGCCACTGACCCCGCGATGAGCGCGCAAGTGTTGGTGCTCGATTTGTTTTTGCCCTCGATGGATGGCTTTCGTATCCACACGTTTGTCGAAGAGGCGTTGGGATACACCGTCCCCGTGGTGTTTATCTCAAGCGATCCCGCGGCAGCACTTCCGCTACGCGCACCCGCATCGATGTGCTTGCTGCACAAACCATTTGAGATCCCACAACTGCTCGACGCGGTGAAGCGCGTGGTTGAGGCGTGCGCCAAGTCGACGAGCGCGACGCGCTGAGGGTTGCGCGATGTGCCATGCACTTTGAGGGGCGCGCGATGTGCCAGGCACTTTGACGCCGGATGTGCCAGGCACTTTGCGGATCGCTGGATGTGCCATGCACTTTGAGAGCCGCGCGATGTGCCAGGCACTTTGCGGGTCGCGGGATGTGCCAGGCACTTTGAGGATCGCTGGATGTGCCATGCACTTTGAGGGACGCGCGATGTGCCATGCACTTTGCGGGTCGCTGGATGTGCCATGGACTTTGCGGGGCGCGCGATGTGCCAGGCACTTTGAGGGGCGCGCGATGTGCCAGGCACTTTGCGGGTCGCTGGATGTGCCATGCACTTTGAGGGACGCCGGATGTGCCAGGCACTTTGAGGAATCACTTGAGTTGTGTGTTGGCGCCGAATCTCGCCAGTCTGGCGTCTCCTCGCCAATGGTCTAGTCGTGACTGTGGAAGAACCGCCCTAACCAACCACCACGCCCTGTTCGAGCACGAATTTCGAGATTTTTGGCGACAACCGGTTGCGCGGCCTGAAGACCGTCGTATACTAACAAACACCGAACAAAAGTTCGGCCCACAACTTGGTCGCGAATGCTCACCGAACACGCCGTGCAAACAAACGGCGCGATGTGGCGTGGCGTGGCGCGACGGTGGCGCGACGGTTGCAAGGTGGCGTTGGTCTGTGGCAACTGGCCGTGCAAGCGCGCGCAGTTGCGTGATCAATGCGTGATCAATGCGTGATCAATACACAAAGCGATGACCGCAACGCATCCGAGTGATGGATGCGGCGGCGGGGCGTTCACGTGAGAGTTCACGTGAGAGTTCACATGATGAGTTCGCGCAAGGCCGCGTGAGCTCGAGTGCGCAGGTTCAGAGAATGGACTTGAACGGGCTTGAACGAACGGAATCGATTTGGATGAAACGGAAAAGAACGCGAGGCACGCACAGATGCAACGTGTCTGCATGTGTCTGCATGTGTCTGCATGTGTCTTCACGTGACGTGCGCCACTGATGACCAAGCGCACGCGCAAACACGCGTGCGCACTCATCGCACATGAGAACTCGAGCACGGAAAGGCATCGCGAGCAGTGACGCGGGTAAATCGGGAGGAGTCGAATCAAACCGAAGTGCCACACGTGCATGCCGCACCAGAGCATCGGTGATCGTGAATGAGGTCGTGAACGTGGTCATGAACGTGCTGATGAACGTGCTGATCAACGTGCTGATCAACGTGCTGATCAACGTGCTGATCAACGTGGCGCGTGAGTAAAGACAGGGGAGTCAGAGCGATGAACCAAAAACGATCCGCAGCACACAGAATGGGAAGAGCAGGAATGTTGATGCAGGAAATAGCACCAGAGAACGCGCGCGAAATGCCGCGCGAGAATGCGCGAGATCCGGTGTCAATGGGCACTGCAAGCGCCACCGCGAAGAGCACTGAACGACCTGCGTCTCTCCTGTCTGCGGTGTCGGTAGACCGCTCTTCCGCCGTCCAGCGATCCAAATATGACTCGAAGAATCGGCGTGTGCCACGCAGTCAACAGCATGATTCCATGGGCGATTTCAGGCTTTTTGCGAGCGAGCCGTGCGAGGTGATGCTGCCATCGTTGCCGTCATTGTTGCCATCATCG
>QWPW01000060.1 GCA_003671025.1 Planctomycetota bacterium | reverse complement strand
CGCGCTAGAACTGCAGACGCAATCCAGCGCCGAATCCGTACTCGTTGTCGTACATGGTGACGATCGAGAACTGCTTGGTGAGTTGATACTCAAGACCAACGCTCCAATCCCACTTGGATGTGGTGTCGTAGGAGCAGTCCGTGACCAGACTCCATCGAGTGGCGAGATCGAAAGTCTTCGACGCGCCGAAGCGGCCGTCGCCTTCGGAGTCAATCTCGATGCGCGCAGTGATGAGCAGCGGCAAGCGATAGTCGAACCCAGTGAACGCAGTCACCGTTTCTTTTTGTTGATCGCTGAATCTCGTACCGAGACGCGTTGAGAAGTTCGCATCGAACCAGTGGCTCCACACGCCGTTGTATTCGAAGTCGCTGTTCGGCTTATATCCCGTCTGCCACTCGACCGCGAAGTCGTCGAGGCCCATCATCACTCGCGCTTCGCCGGTGGTCATGTTGCTCAACACCGTCGCGTCCACCACAAGAAACGGCTTGTTTTCCATGGTCTGTTCGAGTGACGGCGTGTGATCTGCGCCCGCATAGGTCACCACACGACCCATGCCCAACTCCATGTGATAGAGCAGGTGGCAGTGGAACATCCAATCGCCGTAAGCGTTGGCTTCGAACTCGATCACCCGTCGGCCCATGGGCGGAACATCGACGGTGTGCTTGAGTGGCGAGTAATCGCCTTGATCGCCGACCACGCGAAAGAAGTGTCCGTGCAAATGCATCGGGTGATGCATCATGGTGTCGTTGATCAGAATGAAGCGCAGCACTTCACCTTCGCGCACAGGGATCGTGCTCTCCTGATTGATCGTGAGTCCGTTGATCGACCAGAGATAGCGTTCCATGTTGCCCGTCAAACGCAGGGTGAGTTCGCGGCGCGGCGCGGCGTCGGGGAACGGCGTCGCAGTTGTTGAACGCAGCATTCGATAGGGCGGTGGCGGACGCCCGTCGTCTGCGCTCATGGTCATCGCGCCGCTCGACTCCATTCCACTCTTGAGCATTCCCGTCATGCTGTAGTTGTCGGCGCGAGGAACGTCGGGCGCGCGTTGCTCATCGCCTTCACCAAGAAATGCTGACGCGCTTCCCGATCCATCATGCGCAGTCGCGCGAAACTCCCATGCACCCGTTGATGGAATAGTAATGATCGCGTCGTAGGTTTCTCCGATCGCCATCAGCACGCGGGGTAGTTCGATCGGCGCAACATCCAGTCCGTCGGCGGCGATGATTTGCATCGTTCCACCAGCGAATTGCACGTAGAAATAAGTGGAAGCCGAAGCGTTGACGATGCGCAGACGCACGCGTTCACCGGGAGTTCCTTGCATTGCAACGCGCGGTTGTCCGTTGATGAGAAACGCGTCGTAGGCAACATCGGAGAGATCCATCGGTGCCATGCGCGACCACTCGCGTTGCCAGTACGCCGTGAGCGCGCCCTGACTCAGCGCACCAAGAATCGTGGGCAGACTTCCTTTGCGCGTCGCGTACCAATTGCTTCCGCGCATGAGCGTGTGCATCACGTCAACGGGATCTTCATCAGTCCAATCGGACAGGACGAGCACTTCTTCGCGGATCGTTGCAACGGGCGCGGCGGCGGTCGCACGCGGCGCAATCACAATCGCACCATACATCCCTCGTTGTTCTTGCAAGCCACTATGCGAGTGGTACCAATAGGTGCCCGCGTGCAAAATCGGAAAGTGATACGCGAAGGTGGTGCCTGGTTCGATCGGCGGCGTGGTGAGCATTGGCACACCGTCTTGCGCATTGGGAAGCAAGATCCCGTGCCAATGCAGCGAGGTGCTCACATCAAGCGTGTTGTGCACGCGAATCACGGCATCGTCGCCCTCAGTAAAGAAGAGAGTTGGTCCGGGCACGCTGCCGTTGATGGTGAGCGCTTGCCGCTCAACGCCCGCGATGTTGATCGTGCGCTCGGCAATGGTGAGGTCGTATTCGCGCAGATCGCCACGCGCGTCGTGAGTAAGGGCGAACGCGCTGGCAATCAAGTAGATGACCGTGGCGACTGAGCGTGGCATGGACGAAGGGTATGCCCAGACGCGGTGTTCACGGCGCTCGGCGCTCGCGACCACGCACGGACAGGGAAAATTCTCGTGCCTGAACCTGATCTCGACGCAATCGCAGCAGCCGAATCACGTTTCATCGATCGACTTTGCAACGGCTCCACATCATCCTCACGTGCCTCGCGTCGGTTCTCATAAATGTGCACGCGCTTGCTCATGACCTTGCTCATGCGCCGCTCGAAACGTCCGCCGGTGGCGTCACGCAGACATGGACGATTGGCGGTGTTGAACGAACCGCCATCGTGCATCGGCCGCGCGAAAAGCCAAGCGCATCGCCGGTGATTCTCGCGTTCCATGGACACGGTGGCAGCGCGCGCAATGTCGAGCGGAGCATGCATTTCCACAGTGAATGGGCTGATGCAGTCGTGGTCTACCCTCAAGGACTGCTCACGAAATCGGCGCGTGATCCGCAAGGCACGAGGAGTGGTTGGCAGAATCGTGTGGGCGAGTTTGAAGATCGAGACGTTGCGTTTGTCGACGCGATCATGGCATCACTGCGCGCACAAGGATGGGTCGATGACACGCGCGTCTATGCGACTGGGCACTCCAACGGCGGCGGCTTTACGTACGCACTGTGGTGCGCGCGCTCCTCGATGCTCGCCGCGGTCGCGCCCGTCGCTGCGGGTTCGATCGATCTTGCGAAGTTGACGCCGCTTCCATGCATGCATGTCGCCAGCCGTGGCGACGAGATCGTTCTCTTCGCGAGACAAGAGCGCGTCATGACTGCGGTGCGTCGCATCAATCAGTGCGAAACGGAGTCGAGTGCTTGGGCGAGCGACGCGAGCAAACAGTGCACGTTGTGGGAATCGAAAGTCGCCGCGCCATTCATCGCGATGATTACCGATGGAGGGCACGCGTATCCCGCCGCGGCGCCTGCGCTGATCACGCGTTTCTTCAAGTCGCAGTCGAAGGTGGCGAAAGCTACGGTGAGCGCGACGGAGCCAATCATCGCAGACGACGCCGCGCCATCGATCGCTCCCTCACAAGAAGCGAAGCCGCAATCAACTTCACCGAGTCCACCAACAGCGAAGCGCCCGCGACAAAATGGCAACGGCAACGGGCCGTGGAACAATGACGTCGGCGTCTTTCGTGTGACCGATCAAACACAGAAGGTCACGCGCGTGCACTCGTTCGAACGCGCGGGTGTTGCGAGTGTGGCGCGGTTGGCCAATGGCGAGTTGCTCGCGGCGTTTCAGTGGTTTCCCGATTCACTCGCCGTCGTCGATGGATCGAACGAGAGCGCGAAGCCTGCAGTAAACGACGCGTTCGACAAGATCGCGTTGAGTCGATCCACCGATGGCGGTGCTTCATGGAGTGCGCCCTCGAGCGCGATCTTCACCGGACTCACTTCGACCGAGCAGCATCCGTTTGATCCCACGTTGGTCGTGCTCGATGACGGGCGCATTCGTCTCTACATCACGCGCAACGAGAGTCACGATTTCAGTCGTTCAACGCCGAGCATCGGTAGCGCGATTTCCAGTGATGGAGCGACGTTTGCGATTGAGCCAGGTGTTCGCTTCGCCGTCGCCAATGAACCCGTGATCGATTGCGCGGTCACCAAACTTGCCAACGTGTGGCACCTCATCTCGCCCAAGCAACTCGATTCTCGTAGCGGTCCGCTCGCAGGCAAGGCGTATCACGCGACGAGCTCCGATGGATTGATCTTCACGCGCGGTGAAGACATCGACAGCAAGAACAACGATCGTTGGCTCGGCGCGATGGTGACGGTTGGTGACGAGATGCGTTTCTTCGGCACGGGTGATCGCGGAGTGTGGAGCGCGCGTTCACGCGATGGCGTGACGTGGACGATCGATGCGACGCGACTCACGATCGGCGGCGCTGATCCTGGCGTGGTCATCTTGCCCAGTGGCGAAATGATTGTGGTCGCAACGGTGATGAAGCCGCGTGCGCAAGGTGCAAACTCGCGCGACAACTCGCCGCGTCGTGCAATAAATCAATCACCACCACTTGCGCCACGATGACTTTGCGCGCGTCATTAGGTCGCGTCACTCGCTCTCATCGCCAACAAGCGATGCAACCGTGGCCTCTGCTTTCGCATCAGTGAGATGCAAGAGCGCGCGTTCTTTGTCGGCGGCGTATTGATTGGTGTAGAGCTCGAAGTAACGGCCGCGTTGCGCAAGCAAATCGCGATGGGTGCCTTGCTCGACAATCGCGCCGCGTTCGATGACGAGAATCACATCAGCACGACGAATGGTCGACAAGCGATGAGCGACCACAAAGGCGATTCGTCCTTTGAGTACTTCATCAACACCCGCTTGCACCAATCGCTCAGTGGCGGTGTCGATCGAACTGGTCGCTTCGTCCATCACCAAGATTTGTGGATCACGCAACACCGCTCGCGCGAGTGCCACCAACTGTCGCTGTCCCGTGGAGAGGCGTTCGCCGCCTTCGCCGACTTGCGTTTCGTATCCGTGTTCGAGTGCGACGATGAACTCGTGCGCGCGCACGCGGCGCGCGGCGTTCTCGATGTCGTGGTCGCTGGCCTCGAGTCGTCCGTAGCGAATGTTCTCGCGCAGCGTTCCCGCGAAGAGATGCGCGACTTGCGGCACGATGCCGATTTGTTCGGTGAGCCACGCGAGCGGTCGATCGCGGTAGTCCACGCCATCAAGCGTGATGCGTCCCGTGCGCGGTTCATAGAAACGCGTGGCCAACGAAACGATGGTGCTCTTGCCGCCGCCAGTGGAACCGACCAACGCGATGGTCTTTCCACGCGACGCGCACAGCGAGAAGTTTTCCAAAATGGGAACGCCCTCGCGATACCAGAAGGAAACGCCCTCGAAGCGCAACGCGTTGATGCGCAGCTCATCATGTGTCGGCGCGCGAACCGTTGCGCTGTCGCCAATCTTCGCTTGCGTGGCCAACAGCGACGCGATGCGCTCCGCAGCACTCGACGCGTTGAGAATGTCGGCGAAGCGCTGCGCGAGTTCTTGCACTGGCTGCGCGAACAACGCCGCGAACTGCATGAACGCGATCAGTGTGCCCAGCGTGATCCCTTCCTTCGTGAGCACTTCACTCGCGCCTTGCCACAAGATGAGCGCAGCACCAAACGCGGCGATCGACGCGATGAGCGGCAGATACACGCTCGACAACACGGCGCTGCGCATCGCCCAGAAGTTCATCTCGCTCGAGAGTTGCGCGAACTCCGCGAGATTGGCCTCTTCACGCACGAGCGTCTTGGTGGTACGCGCGCCGAGCAACATTTCGCCGTAGGCCGCGGTCATCGCACTCGACACGCGACGCGCCTCGCGACCTGAACGCACGAGGTAGCGTTGGAAAATCGCGCTCACGAGAATCATCACCGGTACGGCCGCGAGCGCCCATATCGCAAGACGCGCGTCCGTGAGAAACATCGTGCCAATGACACCGATGAGAATCGCGGAGCACCACGCGAAATCAAGAATGCACCAGGGCAAGATGCCCGCGACCTTGGAGCAATCGCTGGTGAGTCGAGAGACGAGCCAACCAGTGGGGCGCACATCGAAGTACGCCGGTTCGAGCGACTGCAGCTTCGCGAAGCAATCGCGGCGTAATTGATCCGCAGTGCGCGTGGCCACGATGCCGGCACCGAGGATGAACACCCACACGCCCACCGCGAAGACTACGAACAGCGTGAGGTACAGCAACAGCAGCGGGAGCAGCGATGCTTCACTGCCGGCGCGCGCTTCATCAACGATGCGACCGACGAGCAACGGCAACACGGTTTCGATTCCCGCGACGACGACGCCGCCGCCGATGAGTCCCGCGACGGCGTTTCGATGGGCAAACGCTCGCGTGATGATGGGGATCCACACGCGCATGCTGAAGCGCGCGCGCGAGTCGTCGATGCGTTCGACTTCAGACATCGCGCACCTCGAGCACCGCGGTTGACGAGCCTTCAGTGAGTCGATCACTCATCGCAGCATCTGCATCACTCGACTCACTCGCGAGGTCAACGAGTTCCGTCTGAATGCGCCACAGTGTTTGGTAGAGGCCCGCGCGCGCGACGAGTTGCTCGTGCGTTCCCCGTTGAATGACCCGTCCACCGTCAAGCACCAAGATGAGATCAGCATGCATCACGGCCGACAATCGATGACCGATGATGAGCTTGCTCGGAGGAAGCGAGTGCGTGTCTTTGTTCGTGCGCAACGCGGTCAAAATCGTGGCTTCCGTTTGCGCATCGACCGCAGAGAGCGCGTCATCGAGCACGAGTAATCGCGGCGCCTGTACTAACGCGCGCGCAATCGCCACGCGCTGGCGCTGTCCACCCGAAAGCGTCAGGCCCTTCTCGCCGACGACGGTGTCGTAGCCCTCTGGAAACGCAAGCAACGCTTCATGGACACACGCGATTGCAGCGGCGGATTCCATCGCGCGTTGGTGCGCGTCGGCGGCGCGCGCGGAGGCGAGGATGTTGTCGCGCAATCTCTTCGAATAGAGAAACGGCTGCTGCAACACAGTTCCCACCACGCCGCGAATCGACGCGCGCGGGATCAACGACAACGCGCAGCCATCGATGGTGATTGTTCCCGCATCCGGTTCGTGAAAGCGCAACAGCAACTGCACGATGGTGGTCTTGCCCGCGCCCGAGGGACCAACCAAACCCAGAGTCTGACCAGCGGCGAGATCGAAACTCACATCATCAAGCACCAATGGTCCGCCGCGATGCGCGAACGAAACATTGCGAAACGAAATCGCCAGTCCTTCGCGCGTGTTCGTAAGAGGCTTGGCGTGCGCGGCGTCAGGATCAAGATCGCGCTCTTGCGCCTTGGCCAGAATCTCATCAAGACGCGCGATAGCGGCCAATGCCTTGCCCGCTTCGACCACCATGCGTCCAAGCATGCGCACGGGCCAGATGAACATCGCGACGACGGTGAGAAAGTAGAAGTACGCGCCGAGTTCGAGTCGACCGTTGGCAAAGAGATACGCGCCCAATCCCACAACGATGATCTGCTGCGTGAAGCACATCAAATCGGAGATGGACCAGAAGCGTGCGAACAGTCGAAACAAATGCGCGTCCGCTTCGCGAAACGCAGCGCTCGACGCGGCAAAACGCGTCTCTTCGTATGCGCCGCGACCAAACGCGCGCACCGTGCGAATGCCCGTGAGGTTCTCCGTCACGTTGGCGGTCATGGCCGCTTCAGCTGCTTCCTTCGCGGCGAATGACGGTCCCATCTTCTTGAAGTTGATCGCGGTGTACGCCAACATCGCGGGCACACACACCACCGATGCGATGGCCATACGCCAATCGAGCATCGCCATGATGGGCAGCGGCATGAGCAACATGAGTACCGCGCGGCCAATCTCGGGCGCTTGACTCGTGAGGAACACGCGCATCGACTCGATGTCGGAGGTGCAGCGTTGCAGCAAGTCGCCCGAAGGAAGTTGATCGAGCGTGCTGCATGGGAGTCGCTGCACGTGGTCATACATGCGGTCACGCGTGCGGCGCGCGATGCGCTCGGCGGAGCCCGCGGCGAGTCGTGTCTTGAGATGAATCGCCACGCCGGAGAAGCCCGTGATCACCACCATCAACAGTGCGGGAATCCACAGCGCGTGACTCACCGCGTCCGTGCCACCCATCCAGCCAACGATGGTGCGCGAGATGTCGGAGGCTGCGGCCGAATCACCCAGCACCGTGTCGAACACCGATTGCGGAACGAGCAGCGCGATGTAGAGCAACAGGGCGGCCACGATGAGTGCGACGACTGCGAGGCCGAAGGATGCGTGTTCGCCGCGCGCGAGTTTCCAAATCGATCGCAGCCCCTCCATTGTCGATGGCGGTGGTGGGTCCTTCGCGAGTGTTGTCGAGGGCGCGGATGCCATAAGTGTGACGCGCGAGTCTACGCAAAAGCCCGGCGCAATTGCGCAGGTTTTGTGATCGGCGGCGTCGCTGCAAGTTGATGCGTCGCGCTCAATACGTTGCACGATAGGGCGAACACCACAACGTCTTGCACGCGATCAACGGGGCTTCGCTTCGCGCTTCGTTGCCGATGCAACATCCTGCGATGCACTCGGTGGCGCAAGGTAAGGGAGCGCCTCGAGACGTTCGATTTCGGTTGGACCCGAACTCGTGGGCGGCGTGTAGTTCACAAGTCCATTCCACGTACGCAGGATTCCTCGCGTCGTGATCACGGTGAGAGCGTCGCGTTCATTATCAAACGTGATGGCCAACGGCACACCCGCTGGCGAGTCGAGTCGCATGAGTTCCTCCATCGACTCGCTGTCGATGATGCGCGTCGCACCATCACGCGCGCTGACGAACAAGCGCCGAAACGAGTCATCCGCGCACATCACACCACCATTGCGCGCCACGTTGGAAAAGGTGAGCGCGCCTTCACTCGAGTCACGAAGCATCATCCCTGTCATGCCGAGTGTGTAGATGTCGCCGGTGGATGCTCGATACAGCGCATCATCCGCTTCGAGCGGTGGGTGATCACGCTCGTGTGCAATGATCACGCCGTCGCGCGTGCGAAAGATGGGTCGCGATTGTTCATGGCCCACAACCGCGTATGTCACCGAGGCTCCATTCGCGAGAAAGACTGGCTTCGCGGCACGACGTCGCCCTGGGTTCGAATGACCTTCAGGGCGCTGCGCGCGCCACATGGTTGTGCCGTCGATCACGTTGAGTGCGCCGACAGAAAAATCTTCTGCGCCACCAAATGCAATCACCTTGCCGTCAGGTGAAAATCCAATAGCAGAGAGTGGTCCATTCGTTTGCGCCACGCTCCATTGTTCGCGACACGTGCCTGACGCGTCTTGATGCATCAGCACCGCTTGTCCATCGTTGAGTCCAAGCGCGATCATCGAATCGTGTCGCGCCAAGCAGCGCACGGTGCCGCGCACCATGACGTCGATAGTTCCAATGGTGTGAACGGTGCGTGCGCGCACATCGATCTCACGAATGACGCCCGCGTGATCGATCGAAGTGAATCGTTGCGACAGTTCATCCCAAACGGCCAAGCGCGGCGAATGGTCAATCGCGGTGTCGAGAATGGCGTCCGCCTGATCGAGTAACCATGCGCCGACATAGTAAGTTACATCCGACGATTCGTCGTGTTTCTGCTCTTCGATGACCAGTCCGCCAAACAGTCGTGATGCATCCTCGCTAAATGCGATGCCCCACACATGCGAGAGAGTTCCGCCCAAACGCGACTTGATCGCAAGCGTCTCGCGATCAACGAGTCGCACGGTCTGTGTCCAACTGCTTGCGGCGATGGTCTGTTCATCGGGCGAAATCGCCAGATCAAACACAGGCCCGCCCGGAAGGTCGCGTTCACTCACGGTGGCGCCCGACCTCGCATCAAGTCGCGCGATCAATCCATTTCTCCATGCGACAGCAACGCACGACGCTGCGGGCGAAATCGCAACCGCGCGCGTTCCGCCATCGCGCGTGCCAGTGCACCAGCGTTCCGTAAGCGTGTGCGTCTTCGCGTCGAAGTCAACGCAACGAATTCGTCCGTCAACATGACCGATGAGCACAACACTTCCATCGCTGTTGAAGGACACATCTGTTGCCGAGCTGATGCCCGCGATCGATCCGCGCGTTTGA
>QWPW01000006.1 GCA_003671025.1 Planctomycetota bacterium | reverse complement strand
TGATTCAAAGGTGGATCCGCCGAAGCCATCCCTCGATGATACCTAGGCGCATCTTGGTACAGCAATTTTTAGCGTTGGCGACCGTCTCCGCGCTCATCGCGCGAGGTGGATGACGTCGCGGATTTCTTCGGCGAGGTTCCCGCCTTCGACTTCGAGAAGTTCAACCATGCGGGTGCGGATTCGTTTCGTCACGCTGCGCACGAGGTCGGCCATTTGTTGGCGTTGGAGGCCGAGTTCTGATTCGAGCGCTTGGTAATTTCGTCAATCAATCGCGTGACGACGAAACACTGTCCACGCGGGATCGCGCCCTTCTGCGAGGAGCGCGGCCTCTACAAACATGCACGCTTGAGAAAGCAATGCAAGTGGCCCTTGCGCGATCGAAAGATTCCGAGGCATCTGAACTCGCGGAGAGCGGCTCATGGTTCTCACTCAGCGGCGCACCTTCGCGAGACATCGCGCGCGCACGATCACGCGCCCCGCCGCGCGAAGCACCGCCGTCATCACGACGACCTCCGCTTTGCGATCGCCTTCCGTCGATGAAGGTATAGTCAAGTTGTGGCGGACTTAGATGAATTTCCATCGACGCATCTCACGTTTCTCGAGCGTGCAATCTCTTTAGGGAAGATTGAATTGGCGCGGAGCCATGTGATGTCGCACGCATACGCGCCGCTCTGTGCGTACGTCCGCGCGGGCAGATTGCGCAACATCGGAACGCCCGAAGACTTGGTCGGCGGATTCATTGGTTCACGTTTCGCGCGTGACGATTACTTCTTGCTCTGGCTCACGCAAACTCCGCCGATCACGCTTCGGCGTTGGTTGGTGAACGGCCTGGTGTTCTATGCGCATGAACACGTTGCGCAAGAGCGCCGCGCTCGTCGAGCCACCGAACTCGCCGCTCCCGACGCGTCCCTCGATCCCGAGCCGTGGCGTGCACTCGATCGCGCGTGGCGTCGAGGCGTGCTGCAAGTGGCGTGCGATCGGGTCCAACTCGCATACACCCGCGAAGGGCGAAGCGATTTCTGGCGGCTCTTCACGCGCCACGTCCTCGAGGGCGTTTCGTACCCCGCTCTTGAGATCGAGCTCTCGATTGCCGCGACCCGTGCACCGATGATCACGCGGACCGCGCTTCGGAGGCTGCGCGCGGAAATTGAGCTGCTGTTGGCCGACGAGCGCATTGCGCAACCGGAGCGCGAGGCTGAGTTTCGAGCGATCCTCGTGGATGACGATGACGCCAATGCTTAAGTCGCACCCAATGGACGCGGTCCAACGTGCTCGGTTGCGCAGCGCACTCGCACGCGCGGACGAGGATGACGAGAACGAACCAGAGTCCGCCGAACGCTTCACCGCACGTTCACGTCGCACCTTCGCGAAAGCCGCGATGATTTTCGTAATTCTGGCGACCCTGTGGCATGAGGGCATTGGCGGATCTCTCTTCCTTCTCGAAACGCAAAGTTCGGCGCGCGCGCACATTCGTCTTGTGCGGCCAACCGAAGCGCATTCGGAGAGCACGAAGATGAGCCACAGAACAACCGCGTCTGCATCGATCGCCGCGACCATGGCCGCGACCACGGCCGCGACCATGATTGTGTCGAGCGCCATCGCGCAAGACGCCGGCTACGCGCAATTCGGCGCAGTCACCGACACGATTCGAATCTCGGGAAACACCGTTTTTCCGACTGTCGATTACACCTACGAGATGCGCGTCCGAATTCAACCTGGGTCTCCCACAGGTCTCCTCATTGCTGAGCAACGCGACATGTACGAAGCCAAGTCGGTCTCCTTTTCCTCAACAGAGACTTCGAACTACATGACGCGGGGGTACGCCTGCGGCACCGATTCGGTTGCCTCGCTTGCTCCAAACTTCGCTGGGGAATGGCGTCATGTGGCATGGGTTCGCAGCGGATCGAACGGGATGCTCTTCATTGACGGTCAGCTGACGAATTCATGGGTCTTCACCGCGACATGCGCGGGGAACTCTCCAGATTCACGCATGTCGATCGGCCTGTTCCGACCCCTGCTTTCGTCGGTCAACTTCCCGTCGTGTCTCTTTGATCTTGATTGGATTCATGTGAGTGCCGGCGCGCGCTACACATCTAGTTTTGTGCCACCGTTTGAGTGCGAAGTCGCTGCAGACTCCGATACACAACTTCTGCTGAAGTTCAATGAACCCGCGGGCACCACGGTTCTCATCGATGAAAGCCCGAGTCACTTCCAATGCGACGTCGGCGTGTACGGGTTCCCGCCGGTGGCTTCAACCTCTCCAATCCTTGGAAACATCATCGATGGATTCCCAGCATGTCCGCTGTGCAGCTCCGACATCGATGAAGACGGCAGCACCAACGGGACCGACCTCGCAATCATCCTCGCCCATTGGGGTTCCACTGCGCCCAAGGGCTACCCGCGCGCCGACACGAATGCGGATGGCACCATCAACGGTTTCGATCTCGCAGTGATTCTCGACGGCTGGGGGACGTGTCCGTAATCGACGGGCGTTGCGCGGGACGCGGAGAAACTGATTGGCCAGGCGCTTGTGGGGCGCTCGCTTGGCGGAGTTTGGAAATTGTGGCTGGCCCACTTCGTCACCGCTCACACCACGCGCCACCACGGCACCGCGAGCAACATTCCATGCGTCAACGGCGGCGCGCTCCGTACCCACAACCGTGCATTTCCGCGATTCGCGGAGTCTCGAAATCGTGCCTCGCCAAAACTCCCGTCAACCCCCCGTTACACTTCGCGCCCCATGAAAAGCAAGGTGTACGAAACTCCCCAGTCCGCGCTCGACGGGCTCACGCGCGATGGCATCACCGTTGCGGTCGGCGGCTTTGGGCTGTGCGGGATTCCCGAGCAACTCATCCTTGCCTTGCGTGACTCCGGCGCGACCGGGCTCACCGCGATTAGCAACAACGCGGGCGTTGACGACTGGGGTCTCGGGCTCCTGCTTGCGACGCGGCAGATCCGGCGCATGGTGTCGAGCTATGTCGGCGAGAACGCGGAGTTCGAGCGGCAGTACATGGCGGGCGAGCTTGAGCTTGAGTTCAATCCTCAAGGCACGCTTGCCGAACGCATGCGCGCGGGCGGCGCGGGAATCGCGGGGTTTTTCACCAAAACCGGCGTCGGGACCATCGTCGCGCAGGGCAAGGAAACCAAGGAATTCGACGGGGAAACCTACGTTCTTGAGCGCGGGATTCGCGCCGACCTCTCCTTAGTCAAGGCGTGGAAGGCGGACGAGTCGGGCAACCTGATCTTCCGCAAGACCGCGCGCAACTTCAACCCGATGGTGGCGATGTGCGGTCGGGTATGCGTGGCCGAAGTCGAGGAAATCGTGCCCACTGGCTCGCTTGACCCCGATCACATTCACACCCCGGGCATCTACGTCGACCGCATCGTGCGCACCGAGTCGGTCAAGCGCATCGAGCAGCGGACCGTGCGCGCTCGCTGACGCTTGGTGCGCTCGCACACCACTTTGCGCCGCGACCGCTTATCGGCGCGTAAATCGTCGTGCGAGAAGTCGCAGCGC
Source organism: Planctomycetota bacterium (assembly GCA_003671025.1). GTDB lineage: Bacteria > Planctomycetota > Phycisphaerae > Phycisphaerales > SM1A02 > QWPT01. The sequence goes on along the minus strand of QWPW01000006.1, from coordinate 105,565 downwards.
TTGTGCAGTTGTCGCCGCGATGTGCCGATCTTTCCTCGCTACGTGGCCACGGTCGGTCCTTGGTCGCAGCAAATCGCGGATGCATGTGTGAACTTTGGAGTTGGAGCGCCGCCGCGAGACTTCCCCAAACTCGAAATTTTCGTGGCATGAGAACTGCCGCGAGTTCGTTGGCTCAGCTCAGAATGGGCAACGCGTTTGCGGCGATGATGGAACAATCGCCGCCATGTCTGGCCGAGACCTTGTTCGATCGAGAGTTCGACCGAGACTTCGGCCAAGACTTCGACCAAGACTTGTATGGCAGCTTGGGACATCCCAACCTTTCGGTGGATCTTTAGACAAACGACTTCGACGAATCTAATCGCTTAGGAGATGACAGTGCTTCGAATCAGCCCCCTTGTGAATGCTCGCGTAAATACTCGCGCCTCGTTCGGTACTTCCGCTCTTCTCTCGCGCCTCGCCATCGCCGTAGTGGCTGCAGGCGTCGCCCTCTCGCTCGCGCCCGCGGCGCACGCCCAGTTCGGCGGCGGAGTGGGCATGCGCAACCTGTTCATGCCCGACTTCCTCGGCCGCGACTTGCCCGTCTTCGTCGACTCGCTGCAGCTCGAAGAGTGGCAGCGCCCGATTCTCGAGACGCTGCTCGATGAATACAACGCGACGTTCGTCACCGCCAACGAGGGCTTCCAAGCGAAGATGAAAGAGACCGCCGTGGGCGCGTCGCAAGATCGCGTGATGGACGCGATCAGCAAGCCACTCGTCGAGTGGGCCGCTGAAAAAGTGGTGTTGCGCGATGACTTCCTCGCGAGCGTCAAGAGTCTGCTCAGCGATGTGCAAGTCGAACAATGGCCGCGACTCGAGCGCGCGCTGCGTCGCGAGAAGAGCTTGCCCAACGGCGAACTCTCGGGCGAGACTCTCAACTTGATGATGATCTTCCGCGAGCTCGATGCGCCACCGTCGGCCGCCGATGCCGCCCGCGTTCCGATGGAAGAGTACGAAGCCAAACTCGACGCCGCGCTCGCGCTGCGTGACGCCGAAGTCGATGCCACGATCACGCCGATTCTCAAAGCGATGGCGAACAACGATTCACAAGGCGGCATCGCCGTGCAAGAGCGCGTGATGATGCGTCGCGTAGGCGTGCGCACTGTGCAAGAGGAATCATTGGTCGCGATCACCACGGCCCTCGGCGACGAGTACGGCGCGCCCTTCCACAAGAAGGCGATGCAGCGCGCGTTTCCGCAGGTCTACCGTCCTGATCCGATCAATCCGATGATTGACGCGGCGCTTGGGTTGGCTGATCTGACCGAGGCGCAGAAGACGAGCCTCGAGACGCTGCGCGCAGAGTTCACCGTCGAGTACGGATCACTGCAATCGCGCATGGTCGATGCGTACCGAGTGACCGAGCCGGCCGAACCGCGTCGACGGACCGAGATTGCTGCACAGAAAGCCTCGGGCGCGACCGTGAAGCACAGCGAAGCGACAGAGATTGAGATGGTCAAGAAGCAGCGCGACGAGCTTTACACCAAGTACCGCACACTGCTCGCGGGCTTGCTCAACGATGTGCAAAAGGAAGCGATTCCGGGCATGGGCAAGCCAGGCGCGGACATTCCGGATGGACAGACCTATTCGCAGGCGATTCGCAGCGGCGCCAAGAGTCGCGGCGACGACGCGGACGGCGCGGATGGCGCGGCGGCGAATCCCAAGGGCGTTCAAGCGCCGGCGTTCTCTGCCAACAACGGCAAGGGCGCGGAAGGCGCGAAGGCCGCGCGCGATTTCGGCGCGACGAAGGATCCCAACGCAGGTCGCGGCGGACCACCGCCAACCAAAGAAGACTGAGCAACTGAAACACAGGCGCGGCGCATTTCGCCGCGCCGTTTTTTACAGCCGTATTTACAGCCTTATGTAGAGCCTTATGTAGAGCCTTATGTAGAGCCTTATGTAGAGCCGTTGTGTGAGGCTTCGCGTCGTTGAAGTGCGCGCGAATTTTGAGCGAGTCTTGAGCGAGTCTTGATCGAATCGTGCGCGCAACCACAACGCGTCCACGCATCGCATCAGAAATCCATACTGAGTTGAGCGCGGCCAACGACCGCAGAATGAGTTCACGCTTGCAGACAGGTATCACGAGTAGCAACGGCACCGCAGTCGCGACCACTCTCTCAAAAGAGCAGCGACCGCAACCCATTCCACTCTCGCAAGATGCTGCGGTGCGTGAGCGCTGCACGTTGCTGGGAATCGAGTGGCTCGAGAAGGCTCCTCCATCGGATCCCGCGGCGGCAGAGTTGTTGCCTCCTGAAATTGCCGTGCGTTTGGGCGCGGTTCCTGTGTCGCTTGACGGTGGTCGCATCGTCGTGGCCATGCTCGACCCGCTCGACACTGCGGCAGTCGATGAAATCAGCACCGTCACGGCGCATGTAGTGCGACGCATCGGACTCGATCCGCCGGCGTTTCGCGATCTCATGCGTGATCGCTACGGCACCACTGCGGCGCGCATGGCCGAGACGCTCGCGAGCGACGGCGGTCTCACCGCTTCGCCCGATGACGAACACAATCTTGATGCCATCGAAGCAGATGACGTGCATCGAATGGCCGAGCAGCCCACGCTCATCAATCTGGTGAACTTGATTCTGCTCGAAGCGATTCAAGGGCGCGCGAGCGACGTGCATGTCGAGCCGTTCGAAATCGAACTGCGCGTGAAGTACCGCATCGACGGCGTGTTGGTCTCGCAACCACAACCGCCCAAGCATCTGCAAGCGGCGCTCATCGGCCGTGTGAAGATCATGGCGGGTATGAACATCGCCGAGCGCTATGTGCCGCAAGACGGCCACATCACGCTGCGTTTCGAAGGACGCAAAGTCGACATCCGCGTTTCCACTGTGCCTACGCTGTACGGCGAATCGGTGGTCATGCGTATTCTCGATAAGAGTTCGCTGCCGTTGGACCTCGTGAGTCTGGGCATGAGCGAGTCGCATCGCTTGCTGGTCGATCGCATGATCGACAAGCCCCACGGATTGGTGCTGGTCACGGGCCCCACTGGTTCGGGCAAGACGACGACGCTCTACGCGGCGCTCTCGAAACTCTACGACCCGCGCAAGAAGATCATCACCATCGAAGATCCCGTCGAGTACGAACTCAACGGCATCAACCAGATTCCCGTGAACGCCAAGCGCGGATTGAGTTTCGCAACTGGCCTGCGCGCGATCTTGCGTCAAGACCCTGACATCGTGTTCGTCGGCGAAGTGCGTGACAGTGAAACCGTCGACATCGCCATTCGTTCGGCGCTCACGGGTCACTTGATCTTCTCGACATTGCACACCAACGATGCGATTTCATCGGTGGGTCGTTTGGCCGACATGGGTGCGGAGCCGTACCTCACCGCGAGCGTGCTCGAAGGTTTGATCGCGCAACGCCTCGGTCGACGAAACTGCGCGTTTTGCCGCGAATCGCGGCAGATTACCGAAGAAGTCGATCACCGACTCACGCCCGAAGAGCGCGTGCGTTTCGTCGGAAAACAAACGGTGGGACGCGGCTGCGAGAAATGCAACGGCAGCGGTTTCCGCGGACGATTGGGCTTCTTCGAAATCGTGCGCATCACTGCCGCTCTGCGTGCGGCGATTGCGCAGAATCGTCCCGTGCATGAACTCAAGGCGTTGCTCGATTCCGAGTTCATCTCGATGCGCGAAGACGGCATGCGCAAAGCTGTTGCGGGCATGACCACCATCGAAGAAGTGTTGCGCGCCACGCAAGACGTCGAAGATTTCTCTGCAGAGTTGAAGGCCGGCGTCGCTGCCGCGAGCAAGGGCTAATCGTCGATGCCTTCCTTCCACTACCAAGCGCTTTCCGCCGACGGCGGCACTGCGACGGGAACACTCGTTGCGCCCGACCGCAACGTCGCCATGCGCATGATTTCCGCCAAGGGCGAGACGCCGCTCGAAGTCACGCTGAGTGATGCCGATGCTGCGGCGAGCACACGACGCAAGTCGCGTCCGAGCATCTCGCGTCCTGAGCTTGCTGATCTCATTCGCGAGTTGGCCACCGCGCTCGAAGCGGGATTGCCGCTCATGCAAGCGTTGCGCACCGTGCGTCGCCAAGCGGCGCATCGCAACATGCGCACGATTCTCGACTTCATCATCGAGCGCGTGGAGTCGGGCGTCACCTTTCATCAAGCGGCGAAAGAATACGGCCCACCGTTTGATGACATGACCACTGGCATGTTGCGCGCCGCCGACGCCTCGGGGCGCACCGCAGAAATCTTGCATCAACTCGCGGATCTGCTCGAGCGTTCCGTGGAACTGCGTCGCGAATTGGTGGGCGCGATTGTGTATCCGCTGATGATTGCGGTGTTGATCGGCGCCAGCATCGTCGTGCTCATCGTGTTCGTGTTGCCGCGCGTGATGAAGCCGATTCTGCAAGCGAATCTCGAGCTTCCGCTTCCGACGACGATCCTCATGGGACTCTCGTCGTTTGTGACCTCATGGTGGTTGGTGATTCTTGCGGTGATGCTCTTGGTGTGGGTGAACTGCAACAACTGGATCGCGAAGCCCGCGAACCGTTTGCGCTTTGACACGGCCACGCTGCGCATTCCTTTGGTGGGTCGATTGATGCGCGATATCGCGGTGGCTCGATTTACTCGCACGCTGGGAACGCTTGTTTCTGCGGGAATTCCCATTCTTTCGGCACTCAAGATCGTTCGTGACACGTTGGGCAATCAGGCCCTCATGCACGCAATCGATCAAGTCACCGACAAAGTTTCGACGGGCCAATCGCTCGCGGATCCACTCGAGCGCTCGGGACAGTTTCCCCCGCTGCTGGTGCAGATCGTCAACATCGGCGAACGCTCAGGCCGTCTCGAACAGATGCTGTTGCACGCCGCAGGATCGTTTGATCGCCAAGTGAACAACTCGCTCAAAATGTTCACTCGAGTCTTGCCCGCGGTTCTGCTCGTGGTCATGGCCCTCGTGGCCAGCTTCGTGCTCGCCGCGATTCTTCTTCCCATCATCGAACTGCAAAAGGCCGCGGGCGCGTAAGAGTTCAGTGCTGCTCCGACCAAACAAAATTCTGCTTCAGGAAACTTCCATGCACAACGCCACCACTCAACGTTCTCGCACTCGTCGCGCTCGCCGCGGTTTCAGCCTCATCGAAGTCATCATTGCCGTGACGATCATTGCGATCTTCGCGGGACTCGTGGCTCCGCAATTGCTCAAGCGCCTCGGCGAAGCCAAGGAAGATCAAGCGCGCACCGAAGCGAGCGCGATCTCGCAGCAAGTCAAAATCTATCTCACTGAGAAGCGCGAGACCTCGGTCGGCAACGAATTCGATCTCTCGCTGTTGGTGCCTGACTATCTCGAGTCAACTGACGACTTGCTCGATCCGTGGGGACACAACTACGTCATCTTGCTTCCCGGTTCCAACGGCCGCGACTTCGACATCGTGAGTTACGGCAAAGACGGAACTCCTGGCGGCGAAGGTGAAGACGCGGACATCACCAACGGCAAGAAGACCAGCTGATTCGCGCGAAGATTGCACCGCGTGAGCAACTCCATCACTCATCTTCAGCGATCGACGCCGCGTCAAAATACGCGCGGCGATGTGCACCTGCGGCGCGGCGATGTGCACCTGCGGCGCGGCGATGTGCACCTGCGGCGCGGCTTTTCACTGCTCGAGATCGTGATCGTTTCAATCATGCTGGCGATTATGGCGGCGACGATTGTTCCGAAGTTTACGGTGGCGGCGCGACAGATCGAAGACAAAGCGATTTTGGAAGTCGAAGATTTGCTGCGGATGTATGCGTTTCGCAACGGGTCGGGAACCCAGCAAATTGGCCTGTATTACGACAAGATCTCCGGCGAAGTGTCGTTGTGGATCAAGGACCTCGACCCCGCGAATCCCGAAGGCCCGCGCGTGTGGCAGCAAGATCGGTTGAGCTCGCCCGTCCAACTTCCAGACGGAATGCTCATCGTCGAAGCGTTGGTTGACGGCGTGCCTATGCGCGATGAGAACTGGAACATTCCTTCGTATCCCGATGGCAGCCGACCTCGTATCGAACTGTTGATTGCGGGTCGCGAAAAAACCGCTGCGTTGGTGTTGGAGACCTACACCACTGTTCCGGTTCGCATCGGCGAGCCGGGCGTCGTGGTGCGCGAACAAATTGATCTCGACGACCAAGGCGCTGCATTGGAGAAATGGTGAAGCACGCGCACGTTCATCATGCTGCTCGATGTGCGCGCATGCGTCGTGGCTTCGCGTTGATGGATGCAGTGATCGCCGGTGTGTTGCTCGCGATTGGAATGATTGCGGTGCTCTCAGTCGGCGGCCAAGCGATGAACTTGGTGCGTCGCGGCGAGATCGATGTGTTGGCCGCGCACGCGATCGATGAGATACTCGCGAGCGTGCTCACCGAAGGTCCCGTCGAATACGGCGACATTCATCCGCTCGCGGGACACTTCGAATCAGGCACGCCTTATGAGGCGTTTTCTTTCGTGATTGAAATCGAGCAAGGAGGCTCGGGAGTTCCTGCACTCGTGCGCGCCACGGTGAGTCATGATGGCGGCCGTGAGTACATCATTGAGACATACATCGCCGAAAAACGCGGTGAAGAACCCGATCCCATTCGTACCCCTCTTGAACCCATTGATCGTGAGGCCCGCTATGCCGAAATCGAAGCAGCCCGTGAGAGCGCACAAGCATCACCGTAGTAACGCGGGCGCGTTCACCATCATCGAGTTGGTGATCGCAATCGCGGTGAGCGCGATGGTGGTCGTCACCATCGCGACGGTGCTCTCGCGCATCTCGCGCGGGCGCGATGCCGCACGCATTCGACTCGAAGCAGTCACGCGCGCCTCTGCTGGGCTCGATGCAATTCGTCGCGATGTCGCGGCCGTGTTGCGCGACGGCGATCTCTTCTACACGCGCGTGCTTCTTCTCGACGGCGTGGCCTACACCGGCTACGGCGAGATGGATCGCGATGAAATCCTCGTCTACAACACGCGACTTCGTCCCACCAAGCGCGACATTTACTCGGGCGAAGGCAGCGAGTACGAGACGCAACATCGCATCGAAGATGACTCCGCGGGCAGTGTGCTTTGGACGCGTCGCGATCCCGTGCCTGATGAAAACGGCGAAGGCGGCGGAGTGGCGACGCCAGGCGTTGATGGCATCATGGGCGTCTCAATCGAGGCCTACGACGGCGAGCAGTGGTATCAAGATTGGGACTCCGACTCGATGGGTCTGCCCTGGGCGCTGCGCATCACGGTGACTGCCACCGGCGACGCCGCGGGCGCGGAGATGAGCGATGCGAGGCGCGCGATTTCTGTGCTGCGCACCCAAGTTGCGATCGATCGCATCGTCGCTCCACCAACCGAAGAGGAAGAAGCAGCTGAAGAGGCCGCGGCCGGCGAAACTCCAACCGATCCCGCAGCGGACGCCGCAGCAGCTGGCGGCGTGCTCACGGACGGCGGAGTGCAATTCGGCGGCGGCGGCGGTCGCGGCGGCGGTCGCGGTGAAGGTGGCGGTCGTGGCGAAGGTGGCGGTCGTCCTGGGGGCGGCTTCGGCGGCGGTCGTCCCGGCGGCGGCAACGGCGGCGGAATGGGCGGCGGTGGCGGTGGTCGTCCGAGCTTTGGCGGCAGCGGCGGCGGCGCGACTCAACTCGGTAACGGCAACGGCAACGGATTCGGATCGTCGCGAGGCAATCGTCGATGAGCGAAACGCGCCCGCGCATCGGTGACATGCACAACGCGAGGCGCGGCGTAATCCACCTGCGGCGCGGCAAAGTGCACCTGCGGCGCGGCAAAGTGCACCTGCGGCGCGGCTCGGTAATCGTGATCGTCATCTGGGCCGTAGCCATCGCGGCGGTGGTGGTGGGTGCGGCGCAGGTGCTTGCGTTTCGGCAAGCGGCGATGGGACGTGAGTCGATCGCGAAGGTCGAAGCGCGATGGGCCGCGCGCGCGGGCATCGAAGAAACCATCGCCGTGCTCGAGTACCACACCGAAGAACCCGACGCGACCAACGCGCGGCAGCTCTTCAAAGACCTCGAAAAATCAGCGGATGGCAGTTTGCTCTCGGGCACGTGGGAAATCCGTCACGTCGAAGATGGCGTCGAGATCAATGGCCCGCAAGACGAGCACGCGAAACTCAACATCAACAACATTGGTCGCACCACGCTGCTGGAAATCAGCGGCATGACCATGGATGTCGCCGACGCGATTGTCGACTGGCGCGACTCGGACGAATCGGAAGGAATGATGGGCGCGGAGCGCGAGTTTTACGCCAATCGCGATCTCGGCTACGAACCGCGCAACGGCAACTTTCGCTCCATCGCCGAACTCGAACTGGTCGCGGGTGCGCCTCCGAGTTCCGTGCGTGGCGAAGACGCGAATCTCAACGGGCGCCTCGATGCCAACGAAGATGACGGAGCGCTCAGCGAACCTCGCGATGACGGCGATGGGTTGCTCGACGGCGGCTGGTCCTCGGCGCTCACTGCGCGCAGCATGGGCAGCCTCATCGGCGCTTCGGGCGAACCTCGACTCAACCTCAAAGTCGCCACCGCCGAAGAAATGGAAGAGCGTCTGGGCGTGACCGCCGCGCAATCCGCGGCGCTCACCACCTTCGCCAAGGGCGCCAACGCCAAGATGGAAATGCTCCTGGCGCAATCTCTCTCGGCGCTCGCAACCGGCGGCGGGCAAGCGGCCGCGGGTCAACAACCTGGCAGCGGTCGTCGCAGCGGTCGCAGTTCCTCGGCATCAGCAGCAGGCGGAACTGCGAGCATTCAAGCGCTCGACGCGATGCAGATGCGCAAGATTTTTCAGGAGGCCACGCTCGAGGATGGGACCAAGCCGATCATCGGCAAGCTCAACCTCAACACGGCTCCTCCATCCGTTCTTCGCGCGTTGCTACCCGATGATCCGATTAGCGCTGATGCAATCATCTCGGTGCGTGGCGCCTCGAGTACCGGGCTCCTCTCGATCTCCGATCTTTCGGGCGGGACGCGGATTACTCAAGAAGCCATCGCAGCGCTCGCGCCCTACGCCGATACGCAAAGTTACGTCTTCACCATCACGAGTCGCGGCCGTTCTAACACGACTGGACTCGAAGTTGAAATCACGGCGGTTGTCGATCGTTCGACCCTCCCCGCCCGCATTCTGGAGTACCGAGAGCAGTGAAGCAGCCGTCCCCACCCGCCCTCGATGACTCGCTCCTGGCCATTGCCGAGCACCGTGCCAATGCGTGGCGAGTCCTGCTCGTTCGCCGAGGCACTCAGGCCACTGTTCTTGAGGCACGTGAGTTCCCCCGCGAAGATTCCACGGGACTGAGCAACTGGCTCCGTGACGCGAAATGCGGCGATCTTCGGGTGATGTTGCCAGCTTCTTCCTCGATCGTGCGGCTTTCCACGATCCCAAACGCAGCGCCGAATCTGATGCTGGTCGCGCTGCGGATGCAGGCTGAGGGCATGTTCCTCGGCTCGATTCCTAGTTCGCGTTTGGGCCTTGCCTTCACCGGCGACGCCACCGCGGACGATCGCCAAGGCGTGATCATCGCGTGGCCCGCTGCGCATGTTGGCGTCGCGGTCCCCGCCAAACTCGAATCAATCACTCGATACATCCCTGAACCCGCCGCGATGTTGGTGCTTGCCTCAGGCGAGCTGCCCGCACTGCGCGCCGATCGCAGCGACGGTTCGATCGCCATCGCGATGCGCTGCGCAAGCGGCTTCGTCCTGCGCGCGACGCGCGAGACCGCCAGCGAAGACGACAACGTGTGGAACGAAGGTCTGCGCCGTTCCATCGCCGAAACCGCGCTCAACGCGGGAATCGAACCAGCGCGGGTGGCCAGCATCATCGCGCAAACCGAAGCCGGCGCCGAGCGCGTGGGCGACACCGTGCTCATGCTCGATCCCGCCATTCGCGCACTGCTCGCGTCGCAGCTTTCGGTGCAAGTCGAAGCCGCGCAACGCGACGCCAAATGGTGGCGCGAGTGGGCGATTCTGCTCGCGGCCACGATCGTCGCAACGGGTCCGCTCTCGAGCCTCGCCACTCTCGCACGGCGTGAGCAATCGCTACTTCCCTCGCGCATCGAGCGCTTCGTGCAGCATTACTCGAATCCCAGCCGCGCCCTGCGCGTCGCGCTGGTCGCCTTTCTCGTGCTCGGCGTTGCGCCGATCGTCGCGAACTGGACGCGGGTACAGATTCTCGAATGGAAGATGCCTGACGAATACGGAAAGTTCGATCGTCAGCAGCGCGAAATCGAGAGCCGCATCGCGCTCTACTCCGAGCTGAGCAAGCGCACGGTTCCCGTCGCGAAGTTGCTCGGCGATCTCGCGTGCAGCACGCCTGACGGAATCGAGATCGAGTCGATTCAGATTTCGTCGACGCAAGGCATCAGCGTCAAGGCCGAAGCGAAAGCGCAAGGCGAGAACTCCGCCGCCGAGTCGGTCAACAAGATGGCCGAATACATGGACAGTTCGGGCGTGTTTGAGAAGACGCGCTGGCGCTGGAACATGCCGGATGGCCGCGGAATCTTCAAGTTTGATCTCGACGCCGCGATCGTGAATGCCACGCGTGACGCGCGCATCGAAGCCGACCGCGACTGGAGTGTGAAGACACTTTCGCAGCGCAAGTACGGCGATCCGAATGCGGACGAAACAGTCGGCGGCGCCCCTGCTGCGAACTCCAACGCGCGCGCAGACGCCGCGTCGAATTCTGGCTCAACTCGAGGCGGAAGCAACAACGAGGGCGCTGAAACCGAAGACGAGTCAGAGAATAAATCCAACGAGTCACCTGCGGCAGCCCTTGCGACAACCGCTGTGCTTGCCAACGCAGACGCCGCGGCGACGCCAAACCCCGACGCGACAACGGGCGCCGACGCGGCGAGTCGGCCGATGGGCACGCGCGGCATCGGTCGTCGCGATACACCTCCGCCCGCAACGACTCCCGAGACTGTCGATCCCAACGCGCCCAAGACTGACGCCGGCAGCGCAACCGCAACTCCGCGCACTGGCAGCGGCGCAGGTGGTGGACCCGGCGGAGTCGCCGCGGCGAACCTCGTGATCCCCGAGCCGTTCACCGATGAGCAACTCAAAGCGATGACTAAAGAGCAAGCGCGCGCGCGTCTGGGCGAACTGGCCAAATCCAAGAATCGCGCCGACCTCGATGCGGAAACGCGCAAGCGTCTTGCCGCGGATTTCAATCGCATCCTCGACTACTTGAAGAGCAAAACCTAAGTCAGTCGCGCCACCAAATCACCTACCGTGCCAATGACGCCCGTGAATCCCAATCCTGCTCCCACTCTTCCGCCTACGCCTAGTTCGACTGGTTCGGTTGCGGTTGGCGCGAGCGCTGATTCGACTTCCTTACGCGCGTTCCCCACTGCTTCTTCGACCTCAACCGTGACTGCCGCACCAACCTCCACCGTCCCTTCGCCGCTCTTGTCGAATGCCAAGCCATTCGCGGCAAAACCTGCAACTTCGGTGGCGCGACGCGACCCCTTCGCACTCGTGCTTGAGCGCTACCACACGCTGCCTCGCAGCGGCAAATGGATCGCCGTCGCTGGCACCGCGCTCGCGGGTTGGTTCATCCTCAACAGTTGGCTGTGGCCGATCTCGGACAAGCTGAGCAATCGCGCGGACAACATGTCCGCGGTGCTTGAGCGCGCTTCGAGTCGAGCGAGCGATTTGCCCGAAGCCGTCGCCGATCACGCGCTCGTGCTTGGACCAAATTCCGCGCCGCGCCTCGAGGCGGAAACCAAGTCGAAACTCTCCGCCGCGATCGACGCGACGTTGCGCAAGAAAGACATTCGCAGTTACGGCCTCGACATGCGTCCCGCACAGGCGCTGCCGAGCTCGGTGCTTCCTGACGTCGCCGCGCGCATCGGCGGCGTGATGGGTCGACTCACCGCGGACTTGCGCTTTGAGGCGACGCCCGAGGCTGCGACTGCGGTGGTTGCGGCGCTCGATGCCGATCCTGCCGTGGACGCGATTTCCGATTTGCGCATCACCTACCGCCGCGACACGCGCCGAGTTTCCGTGCAAATGACCGTCGAAAAATGGGGCGTGATGCGCAAGTCGCAACGAGGTGGCGCGTGAGAGATCTCCTCGACAAACTTCCCACAGGACTTCGCTTCTCCACTCCGGTTGTTGTCTCTGCGGTGGCTGTAGGGCTCTCGTTGTACGTGGTTGGAATCGGTGTCGGCGCGCTGACGACGGCGATCTTTTCCACTTCTGTCACCAGCGAAGAAGCTGATCCACTGCTCGCGCTCGCCGCCGACAGCGAAGCGTATTTCGATAAGAGTCGCAAACGCTTTGACGGGCGCTCGATGTATGTGTCGCCGACCGCGCCTGTGCGCAAGCCCAAGGTCTCTGACGTCGTCAAACCCATCGAACCGCCAGCGCCACCGCCAGGACCGCCACCGCCACCAGCGAGTTACACCGGTCCCGCGCCGACATCGTTCGTGGGCGAGTACGTGTTGTTTGGCGAGACGAAGATCAAGATCGGCGAGACCGTCAACGGCATCACGGTCATGGCCATCGACGCGCCGTTCTCTGCGAAACTCGGCTATCTGCGCGGCGAGTACACCGTTTCGCTCTGGCCGAGACTCGACACGAAGTTTCTCACGGGCGCCGTCGCGCTCGCGCGCATGAGCAGCATCACCGAAGCTGGGGCGACTCCCGCAAGCACGACCAGTGGCGCGGGAACGAGCGGCGCTGCCGGCGGAGTCACAACGAAAGTCGGAGCTCCTGGCGCTCCTGGCGCTCCTGGCACTATGAGTGGTGGAACCGGCGCTGCAAACGGAGCCTTTGGCGGAGCAGCCACCGCAAACGGCGGCAGCAAGCCGCGCAGCGCGGGCACGAAGCCGCCGACCGCTCCAGAGGGCGCTGCACCAGGAACACCAAACCACAATCCAACGACAGGCCCCGGCGATCAGCCCGGCGCGGATCAACCGTCAGGCCCAGGTCCTGGCGAAGATCCCACCCAGCAACCGGGCTACTCACCTGCAATGGAGCCGCAAAATCTCCCCGAGCCCGACGCGACTTCGACCGAGGGCGTGGAGTATGCGGATCGCAGCCTGCTGCCGCCAACGCTCACAGATGCGGGAATCACTTCGATGACTCACGCGCAAGCGCGCACCGCACTCGAAGCGATTTCCGCGACGGATTCCCTCAATGTGGACGATCACAGTCAAGCGCGACTCGATCACGAGCGCGCGATGTTGATCCAACGACTGCAGCAGAATCCGTAACCTGCGAACTCGACGAAACACGCAATCAGAAATGTGGGGCGGCGTTGCCAATCGCGCAACATCACCGCGCTCCATCACTTCACACATCAAAGCCTTGGTCGATCGCGCGAAGAGTCACACGCTCGCCGCCTTTGATCAACGACACCGCCTGATCATTGCCTGATCCATTGAAAGAATCGGAGCTAGAACCGTGCAGAAGATCTACCGACCATTCCCGCGCACCACTCGTCTGAGTGATGTCATCCGTGCGACGGCGTTCATCGCGATCGCGGGCATGTTCGTGCCCGCCTCGCTTGCCGATTCGAACCGCCCCACTCCTTCCGCGGCACCGACGCCAACGCAAGATGCGACGCCAACGCCCGCAGTTGCGCCGACCGCGCCGCCAGTGACTCCGCCGGTTGAACCAGCCGCTGCGCCGACGACGCCACCCGTCGAGCCAACAACTGCGCCCGTCACGCCAGCGGCGGCAGAAACTCCGGCCACCGCGCCGACTCCTGCACCAGCGCCGACCCCAACACCTGTGCCCGCGCGCGACACCGCGCCGATCCAAAACGATGTGCGCACCGTCGCGAGCTACAACGCAACGGCCGCGCCCGCGACTCCGCCGTCGCAGCTGCGCGGAAATCGCGAGGGACGACGCACCATCGACGACAAGATGGTCAAGCTTGCGTTCAAAGAAGAAGGCGTCGAGGCGCTCATCCCCTTCATCTACGAGTGGACGGGCAAGTATGTCTCGTACAAGAAGTCCGACGTCTCGAGCGTGAAGATCACGCTCGTGGGCGACAAGGAAATCCCCAAGAGCCAAGCGCTCGACTTCCTCTTCCAGTCGCTCAAGATGGCGACGCCACCGATCGCGGTGACGGAAACCGAAGACATCATCTACCTCACCTCTTCGGCGGACTTCGAGAAGACGCAGCCGGGCGTGGTGCTCGGGCCTGAAGAAGATGTGATGGAGGTCGAGGACAACGGTCTCTTCGTCACCAAAGTATTTCGACTGAACACCGCGAGTGCCACCGATGTGCTCGAGCGCATTCAAGCGCTGCTGCCCACCGATGTGAAGGTTTCCGCGGACGGCGACTCGAATCAGATTCTGCTTTCGGGTGATGTTGGTCTGGCCAAGAAGGTGCAGACGCTCATCAACATGCTCGACACGCCTTCGTGGAATGACTACGCCACCGAGACGTTTCGACTGCAGTATCAAGACGCGACCACCATCTCGACGCTGATTCAAGATCTCTTCGCCGACGCGGGCGCAAGTCGCGGCGGGTCCAGTGCGCAGCGCGGCAACAGTCGCAACCAACAACAACGCGGCAATCCGCAACAGCCCGGCGTGCCTAGCGCGGCGGGCGGCGGCGGCGGTGAGCTCATCGTCTCGGTGCTTGAATCGATGAACTCGGTCACCGTGCGCGCGAACCCGACGACGTTGACCGAGATTCGCCGACTGGTGGACCAAGCGTGGGATCTGCCGCCCAATTCGGCGGGCAGCATCTTCCGCACCTACGACTTGCTCTACGCCGATCCCATCAAAGTAAAGACGCTGCTCAACACGTTGCTCGGCGGCGGCTCGTCGACTGGTTCGCGCGCGTCGCAAACCAACCGTGCATTTGCCGGTGGTCGCGCGGTGCAAAATGCTGGCGGTGGCGGCGGAGATGGTTCGCCTACTGCAGCAGTGGCCAACATCTTTTCCATCGAGGCGTATCCCGACTCCAATCGTCTGGTGGTGATTTCCAAGACGCCAGAAAATTACGAGTGGCTCGATCGCTGGATTCAAGATCTCGATCAGCCGTTCACTTCGGGACTTCCCGTCAATGTGCCGCTCAAGCATGTGGGCGCAGTGGAACTCTCGGAGATTCTCAACACGCTGCTCGCGGCGAGCGGCTCCGAAGGCGGCGGAATTCGCATGCCCGAGGAAGGCCTCAGCGGACTGGCAGATAGTTTCAACACGGGACTAGGCGCGACAGACACGAGTGGCGGCACTGCGACGGCGCAACAAGGTGGTCAGCAAAATGAGA
This sequence comes from Planctomycetota bacterium, assembly GCA_003671025.1. Lineage (GTDB taxonomy): Bacteria > Planctomycetota > Phycisphaerae > Phycisphaerales > SM1A02 > QWPT01. The sequence continues at coordinate 90,335 of QWPW01000006.1, read as the reverse complement.
TGACCTTCCCTTGGCAAGGCGGGCGCGCGGGCGCAGGCGCGGGCGAGACGCCGTCGGAAGTGAGCGCGCTCATTGGTCGCAGTCGCGTCGTCCCTAATCCCAAGCAGAACTCGGTGTTGGTCATGGCGCCGCCAGAAGTTGAGAAGAAGGTCATCGAGATCATCCATGAACTCGATCGCCCTGGCCGTCAGGTGATGATCACCGCAGTGTTGGCCGAAGTGAAAGTCGGCGACGGCTTCTCGTGGGGCGCGCGCGTGGGTCGCGTGGGCGACTTTGCGTCGCCGCTCAACGGCAGCGAAAACTCGGTCACGGGCAACATTGGTTTGGAGATGGAAAAGTCCGGTTCGGGCAACAGCAGCGACAACTTTGGTTCGCCATGGTTTGACGCCAGCTCGCTCACCATCTCGACCACCGACGATCTCGCGTTCTTCTTGCAAGCACTCTCCACCGACAACTCGGTGCGAATTCTCCAGCAACCGCGCGTGTTTACCGAGGACAACAAGGAAGCCAAGTTTGTCGCGGGTAGCGATGTTTCGTTCCAAACGGGATCGACCAACGGCGGTACCGGCGGCACCACCACCAGCTTCGAGCAGCAGTTCGTCGGCGTAGGAATCAACGCGCGTCCGCGCATCACCCAAGACAACAACGTCGCGATGGAAGTCGAGATTCTCTTGTCGAATCTCTCGTCGACCACCATCAACTCCAACCCCGTGGTCGATCGCCGTCAGACCAACACCAGCGTCACGGTCAAGAACGGTCAGACGATTGTCATCTCGGGAATTCGTCGCGAGCAAGAGACACAAGTCGATCGCCGCATTCCGTTCTTAGGCGACATTCCGATTCTTGGTGCTGCGTTCAGCTCGACCGAGCGTTCGATGGAAGTTGTGGAACTCGTAGTGTTCCTCGTGCCGGTCGTGGTGGAGAATCCCGACGCCAACGACGACAACTTCAACAAGGAAGAGCGTGGTCGCTTGCGCATGTTGCAACAACCGCTCGAGACCAGTTCGAAGGCGATGCTTAAAGAAGGCAAGTTCTTCGACGACCTCAAGAAGGGCGAGTCGGTCGACAGCGAGCCCGATGCCATCGACGAAACCGCAGGAGTCGACAAGAAGCAACAAGGCACGCCGTAAGTTTCTCGGCGCAAGGGCGCATGAGAAAGAAACATCGTGCGTGTTCCGCACACGCTCATGCGCATCGACATCCGTAACTACTCGCACCCGTCGCGCCGATGGAATTTCCTTGGCGCGGCGGGTGCGTTGTTTGTGGGAACACTCTTGCTTGCTGCGTGCGTCACCACCACCAGCACGCCGCCGAACACCGCGAAAACCCCTACAAAACCAGTGATTTCCGCCGCCGCGCCGCGTGTGGGGCCTGATGCGCTGCACGCGATGGGCACGGTGATTGGCAGTGGCGTGTCGATGGATGTGCGCGCACTGGGCACCATCACCACCGATGGATTCACGCTGCCGTTGCTCTCTCCCAGCGGACAGTTCATCGCAGTGCAAACGGGCACTCCACCTGATGGCGCCACCATGCTTGCGCGCCCGGGACAGCGGGCACCCAAGGCTTCGCGCATCGCGATGTATCGCGTCGCGCCGACTGGACTCGTGCGTCTAGGCGAGACCGACAGCGGACTCGTGCTCGGACGTAACAGCGACGCGCGCGGATTTTTAGTCGAGAGTCCGCGTCCCGATGGCGCGCGTTGGATTGGTCGCCTCGAGTGGGGCAAGAACGACATCGAGTGGTTGGTGCAAGATGGTCGCGTGAATGCATTCGCGTCGTTGGGGATCGACGGCGCGTTGACGTATTCATCGCGCGATGTGCGTGAGCGACAGTTTGATCTTGTCGTGCAGCGCAATGGCAAGGTTTGCAAATTGCTCGGAGACGGCGCGCGCAGTTACTTGTTTCCCACCTTCAACAGCGATGGCTCGCGCGTGTTTGCGATGTGCGCACGTGATGGGATTCTTGAGTTCGCCAGCGCTGATCCCACCAGCGATGAATCGCTCACGCAATCACTGACGCGCGCGCTGATCAGTGATCGCGCCGATGATCAAACCGCCGCGCAGATGCTCGCGCCCCAAGGCGTGCGCGATGGCATTGATGGCCGTGACTGGATCGCGTTTCATCCCGCGCTCAATTCGCTCGTGCGTTGGAACGATGCCGATGGATTGCGTCCAATCAACGGCGGCGTGATGGCGCTGGGACGCGTGTCGAATGATCGTGTGGCGGTGCTCGTGGGCGGACGCGTGCGCGTGCGCGCGCTCGACGCGAGCTCCGAAGAACTCACGCGCGATCCCGGCACAGTGATCCTCGATGAAGTCGCGGTTCCTCGCGCGATGGAAGCGATGGAAGGTCGTCCCACCGTTCTGTTCGTCGTGCCTCACCCCGGCGGCGTGAAGTTGCTGCTGGCGCGGTTTATGGGTGGTTGATCGCGCGGATGGATGAGCGAATGATCGCTCGTCATCGCCGCGCGTCACTTGTCCTAATGTCGCGCGTCACTTGTCCTAACGCCACGCGTCACTTGTCCTCGTCGGCGAGATCTTCGTCGTCGAGAAAGTCATCGTCTTCAGCGGCGCCAAATGCGGATTCGTCATCGGTGTCCTTCTTGGACTCCTCGTCGTCTTCTTCGTCGCCGTCGTCTTCGCCTTCTTCGCCGTCGGCGTCCTTCGACTCATCGTCTCCGAGTTCGTCGGCATCGTCGTCGTCATCATCGTCGTCTTCGTCCTCATCCTCGTCTTCGTCGTCATCGTCGTCGGCGGGCGCGTCTTCATCGCCGAAGGTTTCTTCTTCGCCGAAGTCATCATCGTCATCGTCGAGCTCGAAGCCCGCGTCGTCGTCGTCATCGCCGTTGAGCACGGCGGTGGATTCGCCGCCGATGAAGTACGACGCGTTGTCGATTGCGCACACGACAGCAAGTCCCGCGCCGCAGTCGATGAACGACGTGCGATCAATCACAGAATTTTCAATGAGCATGAGTGTCATAGTGAAAGACCTGCAAGCGATACATCGAGATGCACGCATTGGTGATGCGTGGCGCGCTAAGAATTCGCGCCGATGGGAGCGGGTTTGTCGCGCTTGTACACCAATCTGTCAACCCACCACGCCACAAAATATGGCGCATCATTCATGCCCACGGCGCGGCTCAATGTCTTCGAAAATTTACCCCATTACGGAGTGGTCTTCGCGTGCGCTGGAGTGGCCGTCGAGTTGACGGCATGAGGTGCGACACCATCACCCGGCGCAACCGCGGAAACCGCTTGTAACGGCGGAGAAACTGCAGGAAGCGCTACCGCCGCGGTGCCGCGCGTGGACGAGAGAAGCAGCCATCCGTCGATGACCATGGCTCGGTCGACTTTGGATGTGGACACCGCGAATCCCTCATTGGTCAAGCGCAAACCATGCTCGGGCGAGAGCGCATTCACGAGGTACGCGTATTCGACGCGGCTCGAGGCGGGATCGGCGCCCATGAGGTCGAGGACTCCCGCTCCCGCGACTTGGAGCACTGCGGTTTCGGTGGGCAGCACCGCGACGAAGTTGCGCTCTTGTGCGGTGGAGTCAACGCCGATCCACTCACCGTTAGCCGCGAGCAATCCCACGCGGTCATCCCAGTGCATCAACAAACCCTGAGCAATCGTCTGCATGCCGCGGAACGATTGCACGCGTCCGTCTGCCGCGTCGGCAAGAATCATCGGCGTCACCACGCCTTCGAAAAACGGAATGCGCAGCGGTCGATCGGAGCGATCAACCACCATCAGCGACGCGCCGAGCAGCGTAGGCATACGACTCTCAAACAGATCTGAACTCGCCGCCGCAAGCGAAGGGCGCGCAACGCCGAACGCGTCGACGGTCCAACGCTCGACACCGACCGCGGTGCCCACAAACACTTCACCGAGCGCCGTCGCGAAGCACCAACGCACTTCGAGCGACGTCACCGGCTCGAAGCGAAATCGTTCCGTGAGCGTGACGGGATCGAGTACGACGACTTGCGTCGACATCACGCCTTCGCGTTCGACGCGGCCCGCAAGCGTCAGTGTTCCATCGTGCAAACTTGCGGCGGTGACATGTTGAAGCACCGCGCGCGCTGTCCGTGGATTCAGCGTGTTGTCGGCGAGGGCGAATCGAGCGACATCGCCATCACCGCGCACGAGGACGAGCGAATCTTGATCACAGAAGGGAATGATCTTCCACGGCTCGACTCCGCCGTCGCCAACACCAGCGCGAGGATCGGAAACAGTCGCTGCAGTTTTTTTGTCTCCGTCGACTGGCCACAACTCATGCGCGCGCGGCGTTGCGTAGAGCACTGTGCCACCCGACGCATCGATGACTAACGCACCTTCTCTGCCCTGCGCCACGGACTGCCACAACACGATGCGATCCGAAGCCCACAACACCAACGGGTCGCGGTCGTCCAATCGCAGGCGCCACATGATGGAGAGATCGGCTTCGCTCAATCGCACCAACGCGCCCTCGTGTATGCCGAGCGCGAGATTTGCGGCGCGGCCTGCGTAGGCACCGCCGTCGTATCGCGCGAGACGCGCGCGCAGATCAACACCAGTTCCCACTTCGGTTCCCACGCGAGGCAGTCGCGATTCGCGCACGGCGCGACCCGCGCGATCAACTCCGCTCGCGACAAACAAGTTGTCGATACGCCGAGTCACGCGCGCGTTTTGCATCGCATCACCGTGAAGCTCGAGTTGCGCGCGTGCCGCATCAACGAGATCCACTCGCGCTGGTGCGACGAGTGCATCGAGCAATGTCGCGCGCAGTGCGGACTCGGCGCATGCTTTGTCGTGCAGCGGAGTTTGCGGCGAAAGTTGCGACAGGCGCATCCACTCCAACGCGTAGTCCACCGCAACTTGCGTGCGCGGATGTGCGTGAATGAACGCAGCACGTTGCCTCGATTCATTCGTCGCGTCGTTGATCAACGCGGCGCGCAACTCGATCAGCGCCGCAGTCGCCGACCCTTCGAGTTGCGTAGAGATCGTGGCGTCGCGCGCAGAGATACGCGCTAAACGCGAGAGCGCTTCGAGTCGCACGCAACGCGCCACTCCATTGTTGCCGACCTCGCTGCCGACGACGTTGCTCACCAGCACCGACGCGAGCGCCTCGTCCACTGCCAACGCGCGCCAGCATTCGATCGCTTCGACGGGGCGGCCTGCGGTGCGCAAGAAATCTCCGCGCGCCAACAACTCGCGCACGCGCAACTTGGGAGTGTTCACGAGTTCACTGGCAATGTGATGCGCGACATCGCCCACATCAGGATTGGTGGACGCGAGCACGATGAGTCGTTCGATCGCATCGGCGCGAATAGCTTCGTTTCCCATGCCGCGCGCCAATGCGGCTGCTGCTGCACGCGCGGCTTCGATGGCCAACGCGGGACGCGCGGTCGCTTGTGCGAGATCAAGTAACGCGAGCGCCGCTGCGGGATCGTCAGGCATCAACGCGAGACGTTCGCGCAGAATCAACTCGGCACGCGCGGGCGGCATCAAGATGCGCAGCGACTCATCACCGGCGGCAATGATGCGGTCATCAGCCATCACTGCGTTGGCGGGACGCTGCCCGGGAATGCGCGCGACGATCGCGCCCGTACTCAAATCAAGAATCGTGAACTCATCGACGCCAGGCACGAGCACTGCGTTACCCGCAATGCTCACCCGCCCGCGAATTCCCGTGCGATTGTCCAGACCAGTGCGCTGCGGCTGCAACGACTTCGTGTTCTCCGCGAAACTCCATACCCGCTTCGAGAGGTCACGCGCATCAAACGCGACGATGTCGCTGCCCACACCAAGCACCATCGGAGTTGCGGCGCGCGCGTCCTCTTCGTTCACGGCTTCGCCACTTGCGCGCGAAGACGAAGGCGCCGGCGTACTCATCGCAGTGATGAGATAGCGCGGACTTTCCCACTGCGTGCCCGGACCAATCGGTTTCGCTTCGAGCAACGCGCCGTTGTTTCGATTGAGCGCGTAGATCTCGCTCTCATCAGGCGCGATGACGAAGATGCGTTGCGCGGCAATCGCAGGACCACCGAACTCCCACGGTTCTGCGGTGTAACGCGGCTCGCGCAGCGGAACTGGAAATCGACGCAGCCATTCGATCGCACCGTCAGTCGCGCGCACACTGGCTACTGCGCCTAGCGGAGTCGCATCGACGATGGACGCGCCGTCGACCACGATGCCCGCGTGTCGACGGCCCGCGAGTGCGCGAATTCCTGGCGCGCCTGCAATTGATGAACTCCACACCACGCTGCCGTCGCGGCGATCAAGCGCCAACAACCAATCGACTTGCTCCAGTCGTTGCGTGGGCTTGCGCGCGGAGACCACAATCAATTCAGGCAAGAGCAGCGGCGTGCCCACGGGAAAGAGTCCCGCGAGTTCGTTGCGTCCTTCGTGTCCATCAAGATCAATGCTCCAACGCTTGTCGCCCGTGCGCGGGTCAAGACACCACACACGCGCGGCACCGCTGCGTGCGTTGGTGAACGCATGACCTTCGTACACGACGAGCGCGCCTTCATCGACGGCCACGACGGAGAGATCACCGACACCACCGACATCGCGTTCGACACCAACACCACCGAGATCACGCGACCAGAGTTCATCGCGCGAGTCTGCATCCACCGCGCGCACGCGTTGACCTTCGTGCACAAAGATGCGTTTACCCAACACCGTCGGAACAACCGTCATCCAACTCGCGGCGTTGCGATTGCGCTCGAAGACTTTCGGTGACTGTTGCGCGAGCATCTCGGTGAAGAGCCGCTGAAAGAGCGTCTCTTCGAGATCGAGCGACCAAATCTCGCGCCATGATGTCGCGGGGATTTCCGTCGCGGTTCCTGTGAGCAACGGTGAACGCGCCCGAGTTGCGTTGTGCTCGACCACAGTTGCGCGCGCCGATGCCAGCGCTGCCGTCACGTCGGACAACAACCGTGCTTGTGCTTGGAGCTGCGCTGTTGACGCGTTCTCCACGTTGATTCGCGCGTCGGCTGCGAGCGCTTCCAATCGCGCCAACGCAATGTCTGCGCCCAATGCATCGCCGAGACGTCTCCGCGCAGACGCTTCGATGCCTGCGCATGCGATGGCTTCTGCGCCGCGCAAATCTGGATGCGCACTCACGCGCGACAACGCCGCCACCGCTTCCGCAGGTCGGTCCGAATGCAACGCGCGTTGCGCCACGAGAATGGTCGCGACCAATCCCGCAGGAGTCAGTCGTCGACGCGCCGCAGTCACCAGCGGACCGAGTTCATCCAACATGCGCTGCGCATCGCGCGATTGCGCATCGCGAAAGCGCGTCAACACCGAAGGAGTCGCGAGCAACATGCGCTCGGTTTCATCCGAGACCGACGCGAACAAACCATCGCTCGCGTCACCGATGCGAATCACTTTGGTTCCGTACTCGTCGAGCAGTCGCCGCGCGATACGCGCGCTTTCCGCGGGGTTTTCCGCAGCTTGCGCCAACGCTTCTTCAAAGAGAGCTTGCGCGGTGGGCGAGTCCGCGATGGCGGGCATCGTCGATTGCTGCGCCATGCACGCGCTGTTCCACGGCAACTGCATCGTGACGATGAAACACACGCCCACTAGTAACAGTTGATGATTGATGACCGGCGCGCGCCACGGAAAACTGCGGACTCCGCGCGTGATGCACGCACTCGACCATGCATGCTGCTGAGTGGCGCAAGCATCTAGATCAGCGGTGTTGCAGCGGATGCGCGGCATAGACAAAGCGTAACCAAGAGCGATTCACAACACAGGCTCGCGTGACTCTGTACACGCGGAGAATCCGCAACGATCCTGCTACATTCAAAGGTGCATGTGCCGACCTTCAAATCTCCACGCTCATCGCTTTGCGCATCCGTTTGCGTCCCACATCGTGCGTGACCTCGCGATGACGAAACGCTGGAGTTTTGCCTGCGTTTGCGCATTTGCGCTCGTGCTTACGACAGGCTGCACGCTCGTTCGTCCCAAGGCGCAAGCATCCGCCGTCACCATCGGATCATCCAAAGGTGACACGACTGCGGTCGTCATCACACTCGAACTGTTGAACCCCGGCGAAGATGAGATCGAACTCATCGAATACGACTACGTGCTGCGACTTGCAGATGGCGCGGCCTACGGTGGAAAGTGGGCGGCGCTGCGCGCGTTGCCGCCGGGCGAGCGCGTGACTGCGACGATTCCTGCGGTCGTTCCCACCGCGAGTCTGCAGGGTGGTGCGACATCGTGGACGGTTACGGGAACGCTTGGGTATCGCGATCCCGAGTCGGTGGTGCGCATCTTGTATGAAGCGGGAATTCTCAAGACCGCGACCAGCGTCGATGGACGCGGCGACTCGATTCGCCCCGCGCCGACGACGCCATCGGAAACTCCGCCCATCGCGACGACTCCCGCCCAGGGCGGGTAAACAACCCAACCTTGTGTAATACCTGCCGCGTGTTCGGCGCAACGCCCTGTAACGGTCGATGTGTTCGCGCCGTGACATCTGCACCACCGTGCGCGTGATGGAAATCCACTCGCTCACTCGCGCTCCTCACTTGCGTTGACCCTGCGACCGATGACGACAGTCACTCGGAGGGACTCGCTCGTGTCGGAATCATCACCGCTTAATGACATCCTCAGAAAAGCCAACGAGGCCGACGCCTCGGATATCCATCTCGTCTCCGGTCATCCACCGATGATTCGTTCGCAGACCGTGATGCAGCCACTCGATATGCCCGAGCTCTCGGGTGAAGACATGTGGCGGGTGTTGGCGTCGGTGACCAATGAACACCAGCGTCGTCATTTCGAACAGCATCTCGATCTCGATTTCTCCTACGAAATCCCAGGCTTTCGTCGTTACCGCGTCAACGCGCACATGCAGCGCGGCGTGGTGGGCATGGCCATGCGTGCAATTCGCACCAAGGTTCCGCCGCTGGCGATGTTGAATCTCCCCGAGGTCATCACCCGCCTCACCTATCTGCCGCGCGGATTGGTGTTGGTCACGGGTGATACCGGTTCGGGTAAATCGACCACCCTCGCCGCGATGATTCAAGCGATGAATGAGCGCTATCGCAAGCACATCATCACGCTCGAAGATCCCGTGGAGTACACGTTTCAAAGTCAGAAGTGTTTGATCGAGCAACGCGAACTCGGCGCCGACATGCCAACGTTTGCCAGCGGTCTCAAACATGCGTTGCGTCAAGATCCCGACATCATTCTCGTCGGTGAAATGCGCGACCTCGACACCACTGCATTGGCAATTACTGCCGCAGAAACTGGGCACTTGGTGCTCTCGACGTTGCACACCGTCAACGCCAGTCAGACTGTCGAGCGCATCGTCGACATGTATCCCGCGAATCAGCAGAATCAGATTCGCGCGATGTTGGCCAACACACTGCAAGCGGTGATTTCACAAACGCTGTTTCGTCGCATCGACAAGCCGGGCATGGTTCCGGCCATCGAAGTGATGCTGTGCACGCCCGCGGTGCGCAACATCATTCGCGAAGCGCGCACCTACGAAATCCCCAACGTCATCGAGACCAGTCGTTCCATCGGAATGACCACTCTGGACAACTCGATTGCGGAGCTCTACTTCAACGGCATGATTTCGCGCGACGACGCAGTGGCGCAGGCGTCGTTTCCCGACAAGCTCGACCGAATGTTGGCGGCGTAACTCATGCCTACGCAGCACTATCGTTTTCAAGCGCGCAACGAACGAGGCGAACTCATCGCCGGCGTGCTATCCGCAGACAGCGTCGCCGGAGCCGCACAACTGCTGCGCGCCCGTGGCGATCACGTGGTGCAACTGGTGCCCATCGTTGCGGGAGGCGACGACATTCGCGCGACGCTGCGCAAATTCAACTACGCATCGGGCCCATCGCAGAAAGATATTCTCGACTTTACGACCCAACTCGCGGTGATGATTCGCGCAGGTATCTCGATTCGCGCGGCACTCGAAGGCATTGCCGATCAAGTGCAGAACGTGAAGTTCCGCCGCATTTTGGCGCAAATCAAGGCCGACGTCGAAAGCGGTAAGCAGTTCTCCGAGGCCATCGCGAAACATCCCAAGTTGTTTGGCGCGCTCTACGTGAACATGGTCAAGGCGTCGGAGATGTCGGGTTCGTTCTCGCGCATGCTTGACCGTATCGCCGCCTATCTCGCGCAAGAAATTGAGACGCGCAAGATGGTGATCGGCGCGAGCATCTATCCCGGCATCATCGCCACCATGGCGGTGTCGACCACAGTGTTCTTGCTCACGTTCGTGCTGCCGAGTTTTGCTGGCGTGTTCAAAGGCAAAGAAGACGCGCTGCCTGGACCAACTCGTTTTCTTATGACGCTCTCGAGCTTCATGGTCGAGTGGTGGTGGTTGCTGCTGTTGGCCGCGTTCATGGGCATCGGTGGTTTCCTCGCGTTCATTCGCACCGAAGTCGGTGGCAACTGGTGGGATCGCTTCAAGATTTCCGCGCCGTTGATTCGACGCATGTTCCGCGCGCTGTACATCAGTCGCTCGCTGCAAACCATGGGCGAGCTGCTCAACGCAGGCGTCCCCATGCTCGACACCATCGCCATCACCGGCGACATCTCGGGCAATCGACATTACAAGCGCATGTGGCGCTCGGTGTATGGCGCAGTGAAGCAAGGCAAGAAGGTGCAGACGCAATTGGCGCGCAGCACGCTGCTTCCTCGCTCAGTGATTCAGATGATTTCCGCTGGTGAAGAATCGGGAAAGCTCGGCGAAGTGCTCGACGAGATTTCCATCTTCTACGCCAAGGCACTCAAGGACGCGATCAAGACAGTGACCAGCATGATCGAACCCATCATGATTGTGCTCATGGGTTCAGTGGTTGGCTTCATCGCCATGGCCATCATTCTGCCGATCTTCAAGATGTCCAGCCTCGTCTCGGGAAAGTAACGATGCTCACTCATCACCGTGACAACTCCGCAATCACCACGGCGCGCGCGCGTGGCTTCACCCTGATCGAAACAGCGTTGGCCACGATCATTGTGGGAACAGGCGTGCTCGCGATCATGTCTGCGCAGCAAGCCTTTTTCAAGCAAAACGAGTGGTCGACGCACGCGAGTACGGCGCAGCGATTGGGCAACGAGATTCGTGAACTCACGCTTCATCTTCCCTATCGCGATCCTGTCACTGGCGATTCGTTTTGGGGACCAGAACCCAACGAAATCAGCATCGAAGACTTCGATGACCTCGATGACTTCGACGGTGACGATGGTGATGGTGTGACCTTCTCCTTTGCGCTGGGAAACGGTCCGCTCAATGCGCTCGGTCTCCCCATCCCCGACATGGCCGGTTGGTCGCAGCGCGTGATGGTGGAACATGTGGATCCGTTTGAGATCACCCATGTTGTCGCTGACGGCGCGAGCACCACGGTGCGCGTGCGCGTCATCGTTGAGTATCAGGGGGTTGCCGATGACGCGCCGCGTGAAATCACGCGCGTCGCTTGGATTGCGCCTGGTTGAAACGCGTGATTGATGTCACGCGTAAGTCAAACGTCAATGCCCGATCGATGAGGCTACAAACGAACACTCTTCACTCATGAAGCCACTCGAGACATCTTTGCGTCACCACCTTGCGGCACGCACACGCGTGCGTCGTGGTGTCGCAAGCATCTTGGCCATGATGTTCTTGGTGATCTTCGCCTCGCTCGCGGCGACGATGGCCGTCGTGGCGCAAGGCAATCTGCGCACTGCAGACAGCTCGCTCAAAGTTTCGCGCGCACAAAGCGCCGCCGAAAGCGGATTGATCTTCGCGCAGCGACGATTGGCACGTGAATGTCGTCGCTTTGTCATCGACAAGGGCGTTGTGGATGCAATCTATGCGGGACGCTTGTGGCGCGGCGACTGGAGCCCTAGTGATGGCACTATTGAAGTGCTGGCTGCCGATGGCTTCGACGGACCTGCGACTCCTGATGGTCTCGCCGAGGCCATACGCGATGCGCACTTGGCGGATGTCGGCGCATTTGCGCCATTGCCGCAGCATGTTCTTCGTCCGGTGTTGCTCGATGACGGCACACTCGCCACCAAAGCGATGCGCCTCGAAGCGGGCGTCGATCGCTTGTGGTTTGACTTGCGCTACGAACTCGTACCCAACACGTCGCGTGTCCGCGTGACCAGCGTGGGTGTTGATGGTGAGATTCAACGCACACTCACGATGGAGTTCAGCATTGGCAAGCGCATCGAGTATGCGATCATTTCGCCCAACCGCGTGATGATCGGCAAGAACGTGATCGTCGAAGGACCACTGGGCACACAGTACGGAACGAACGCTGATGAGTTGACTGCGGCCAACGGCGACCCGTTGGTCATGCGTTCCGATTTCCGCTACCTCTCCGACTCGCTCACTGCGAAAGTGAACGCGCTGGCCGCTGCGGTCGCGGCGTACGACAGTGATGGCGACGGACGCTTGCGTCCCACGCATCCCACCGAGCTCCAAGGTCTCAGCGGCACCAGCTTCCAAGATCTCGATCGTGACGAGTTCATCGATGACTTCGATCTCTTCCTCTCCGAGTACGACCTCGACGGCGACGCGATGGTGGTGTGGGACGCAACGCGTGCTGCTGCTGCGAACATTGATGCGGGCTCACCAGAATTCTCTGGTGTTGATGATCAACTCGCACGACTCATCGATCTGGCCAAACCAGATCGCAACGAAGATGGTGTGGTCGATGCACGCGATGTGCGTTTGGGCTACTCCGACGGCGTGCTCAGCGGCGACGATTACTACGCAAAAGTCCAGGGAAAACTGGTGTTTGGGGTTTCCGAGAGCGCGTGGGAAACGGTGGCCGCAGAAGATTGGCGTGGCATCGCGCAAGGACCAGTGCGTCCTGGCGAATCCGAATCGGCCGTGCAATTCGAAGCGACCGAAGATGAACTGCGCGTGGTGACCACCGCCGATTTCGCCGACAGCGCCACGTGGTTTGCCACGCACGTCACCAACAACTTCTCCACCCAAGCCGCTGCAGGAGCAGCCGCGGGTGGAACCTACACGCCCGCGATAAGCGCGCCCTATGAAGCGGTTCCCTACGGATCGAGCGCAGCCTACGACTACTACCAACGCCCCATCTATTCGAACATGACCTTCCGCGATGTGAAGATCCCCAAGGGGACCAATCCGCTGTTTCGCAATTGTCGCTTCGAAGGAACGGTGTATCTCGAAACCGAAACCAATTGCACTGATGTGAATTGGAATTACACGGGAGCACTCAAGCAAGTCGACATCGCGGGCGTCATCAGCTACGCGCCTCGTTTCCCCGGCGTTACCTCGCAGATTGGCGCAACGGTCTACGCGAATACGCGCGCAGTTTCGAATTCTGTACGTTTCGATGGCTGCACATTTCTCGGTTCCATCGCGGGCGACACTCCCAACGAGTACACGCACTGGCGCAACAAAGTGCAGATCACTGGAGCCACACGTTTCTATTGCGATCCACTCGATCCTGACTTGGCGTTGCAAGTCGACGGACCGGCATTGCAATCAGCGTTGGAATCATTGGGCGCGGAGGCCTTGGATCGATTGCAACGGAGCTCGGTGATGCTTCCAGGCTGGAGCGTTGATGTGGGCAACTTCAGCAACGTCGTGGCGGCGGATCCCGACCTCACCCCACGCGTCAAACTCAAGGGCACGATCATCGCAGGCGTGATGGATGTGCGTGGAACCGCGGACGTCATCGGCACGCTGTTGATGACCTACCGTCCTGTTCCTGGAGTTGGTCCGCTCTTCTACAACGGCCAACCTGAATCCTTCAACACCACGCTGGGTTACTTCGGACCGCTCGACGGTGACGGCGAAGGCGCGCTGCCCGGAGACGCGGGATTCAGCGGATTTGGCGAGATTCGCTTGCGTTACGACCCTAACGCGAAACTGCCCGACGGCGTTCCTTGGCCCGCATCAGTTGATCCAGTCGCGAATAGTTACCACGAGGGAGCGAGTACTTCATGAACGCTCATCGTCACCATGATCAAAGCCACGTGCGCGCAACGCGCGGCTTCTCGCTGGTCGAGATGCTCATCGCGCTGGCGATTTCTTCGGCGCTGTTGGTGGCGACACTCGCGGCGTTGACCGCTTCCTTTCGCGCCTATCAAGCAACGACGGAGCAAGCGTCGACGCACATGGTTGGCCGGATCATCATGCATCGCGTGCTCGCGTTGGTGCGCAATGGTGTCGCGTTTGGTCCGATGCCCGAGGATCCGCGCGACCGCTATCTCACCAGCGACGAAATCATCTTTCTTGATGATGATGATCGCGAGATTTCCGTGCGCCTCGATCGCGCCAACGCCGCGCTGTTGATGCGCATCGACGATGGTGTGGAACAACTGTTGCTCGAAGGTGTGCGCGGACCGCTGGCAATCGGCGGCGTGGCACAGGGCGCGTTCACGCTCGAGTTTGAGAATGGATCCAAGTTAGTTCGCGCCAGCTTCGATCTCACCGTTGAGGCTGACGACAACGCAAATCTCTCGCTCGAAGGCGACGAAGTGATACCGATTCGGCTTGTCGGTTCCACGGCGCCACGACGCCTCGGTTGGTGAGCGACGGGTTGGTAAGCGAATTGGCTACAAAACAAGCCGAGCCCGACTACTCGAAGCGTTGCCTACTACTCAGTTGATCAGCGCTGACGCGATGTTCGAGCGTGCGGCGCATCAACAACTGTTGCGTTCCGATGCACACGTCGTCCTCGGCGGAGTTCTTGCCCTGTGCGTCCTGCGACGAAACACTCGCCGTCGCGCAATTAGGCTGGCGATAGGAACCATCCGCCGCCATCACCCATCGCTGACGACGATCCGTCAAGTGAAGCTGCAAGATGTCCCACAATCGCTCGCGATGACGACGCGCTTCAATCGGCGTCGCACATTCCACGCGCGTGTTGAGATTGCGATACATCCAGTCCGCGCTGCCGAGATAGAAATGTCCATCGAGCGGATCGGGCGCACCGTTGCCAAACCAGAAGATGCGGCTGTGCTCTAAGAATCGCCCGATGGTGCTGGTCACGCGAATGTTTTCACTCAGTCCCTTCACGCCGGGACGAATGCAACAGAAGCCGCGCACGATCAAGTCAATGGAAACGCCGCACATCGCCGCGCGATAGAGCGCATCGGTCACGCTGCGATCTTCCAGTTGATTCATCTTCGCGATGATCCGTCCACCGCGCCCCCCCGTGGCCAACTCGGCTTCGTGATCGATGAGCTCAATGAATCGCTTCTTCATCGCCACCGGCGCGACCAACAACTTTTGATACTCGGTCTGCCGACTGCGGCCAGTCATGTAGTTGAAGAGCCCGATGAGGTCTTCAGTGATGGCAGGATCCGAAGTGAGCATGCCCACGTCTTCGTAAAGGCGCGCGGTCTTGGAGTTGTAGTTGCCCGTGCCCACATGCGCGTACGAACGAATGCCGCCTTGCTCTTGACGCACGACCAGCGCAACTTTGGTGTGGGTCTTGTAGCCCACGACTCCGTAGGCCACATGCACGCCCGCGTCTTCGAGTTTGCGCGCCCAAAGGATGTTGCGCGCCTCATCGAAGCGCGCGCGCAATTCGACGAGCACTGCAACTTGCTTGCCGCTCTCCGCCGCGCGAATCAAACTAGGAATGAACGGGCTATCGCCGCTGGTGCGATAGAGCGCCTGCTTGATCGCCAACACCTTCGGGTCCGCCGCGGCCTGTTCGATGAAGCGTTCCACCGAGTGGTCGAAGCTCTCGTAGGGATGATGCAACAAGACATCGCCCTTGCGAATGATGGCGAAGATGTCGGAGTCATCGTCATCGAGTCCTTGCGGCGCGACCGGCGTCCACTTGGGCCAGCGCAACTCGGGCAGATCGAGATCGGCGATCTCATTGAGTGTTCCCCAATCGAGCGTGCCATCGGTGTGATAGAGGTCGTCGGTGTCGAGTTGCAATTCCTCTTCAAGAAAGCGCATGACGCGCTCGTTGCTCCGCGCGCCGACTTCCAATCGCACCACCCGTGCGAAACGCCGCTCGCGCAATTGTTGTTGAATCTGCTCGAGCAGATCTTCGGCGTCTTCGTTGTCACGCTCGGTCTCGGCGTTGCGGGTGACGCGAAATGGGAGGACCTCGGTGATTTCCATTCCCGGAAAGAGGTCGTCCAAGTTGTGCGCGATGATGTCTTGCAGCGAGATGAAGCGGCGCGTCTGACCGAAGCGAAACAACTTTCCGCCGAGTTCGGGAACCTTCACGCGCGCGAACAACGCTTCGCTCTCGCCGGGACGACGGAGCAACACTCCGAGCGAAATCGACATGTTGGAGATGAAGGGAAAGCGATGCCCAGGATCCACCGCAAGTGGAGTGAGAATGGGAAAGATGTTGCGGCGATACCAGCTTTCCGCTTCGACGCGCTCGGCATCGGTGAGCTCCGGCCAATCGAGAAGTTGAATCGATTCGCGCGCAAGCTCGGGCACCAACGTCTCGCGAAACGCCGCGGTGGCGCACGCGGTTTGCTCGAGCACTCGCTCGCGAATGAGCTCGAGTTGTTCGACAGGCGTGAGTGGCTCCCAAGGCGGACTGCCCACTCCTGCATCAATCTGCCGACGCAGACCACCGACGCGCTTCATGAAGAATTCATCGAGATTGGAGCCGAAAATCGCGAGGAAGCGCACGCGCTCGAGCAAGGGAGTGCGCACATCAAGTGCTTGAGCCAAGACGCGTTGGTTGAACTCGAGCCACTGCAAATCGCGATTGAGAAAACGCGCGGGATCGTCTGGTCCCGCGGGGACTACATCGTTGGGTGATTGAGGACGTTTCGAGTTGATCGTGGGAATCCGTTGCGTCATGGTGAAATCGATTTCGGGCTGGCCGCGCCGTTCGCTGTCGTCGCGCCGCTGCGCACGATGGCGGTGCAGCGCGGCGCTTCCGTCACGCGCACCCATTCCACCACCACCGATGGTGATTGCGCGGCGAGCGCAGTGGTTAGCGATTGCGAGATGTGTCGTGCCAGCGCTTCGGCGGTTGGATTGATCACGTCAAAGGGCGCGACGTCGTTGAGTGTGCGATTGCTGAACGGCGCGATGATCGCGCGCAGGTGTGCGTCGAGCGCATGAAAGTCGCACAGGAGTTCTTCGCCATCGAGCTTGGCGCCGCCGACGCAAACGACCACCCGCCAATTGTGGCCATGCATCGGCTCGCGTACGCCGCCGATCATGATCGCATGCGCTGCGGCAAACTCGGACTCAACCTCAAGCGCAAATGGGTGCGAGAGGGAAGCGGAAGCATTGTGAACCATTGACGCCCGAGTGTAGCGCGATGCTTCGACTGGTTCGCGCGCCGAAGAACTCTCGCCCTACACTCGCGCCTATGTCTTCGACACGCACGGATGCTCCTCTCATGCTCTCTGTTTCAGGCGCTCGCGGCATCGTGGGACAAACCATGACGCCCGTGTTCGCGGCCACGTTTGCGGGAGCGTTTGGATCGCATATTCAAGCGGGAATCACAGGGCGCCGCGCACGATTAGTGGTCGCGCGTGATGGTCGCATCGGCGGCGATGCGCTGGCACGCGCAGTGCAAGGCGCGCTCGCTGCGACGGGCTGCGATGTCATCGACATCGGCATCGCGATGACGCCCACTGCGGGCGTGATGATCGACGCACTCAAGGCCGATGGCGGCATGGTGATCACCGCCAGTCACAATCCAATTGAGTGGAACGGCCTCAAGTGTCTCGACGGCGATGGGCTCGCACCGCCACCAGAAACAGCGCAACAGATCATCACGCGATTTCGCAACAGTGACATTGCGTTCGTGGGTCCACAGCAGATTGGCGTCATCGCCAGTGACGACTCGGGAAATCAGCGTCACGTCGAACGTGTGTTGCACGCGACGCAAGCGGCGCCGCGGGTGCGCGCGAAGGCGCTGCATGTTGTGCTCGACAGCGTGAACGCATCGGGTTGCGTTGGTGGTCGCATGTTGTTGGAGGCGCTTGGCTGTGGACTCACTCACATTCATGGCGAGGCCACGGGAATCTTCGGACACACGCCCGAGCCCACCGCGGAAAATCTCGGCGATCTCGTGCACGCCGTGCGCGCGACGATGAGTCGAGATGCTGCTCATGGTGGTCGCGCCGCTTGCGGATTCGCACAAGATCCCGACGCCGATCGCCTCGCCATCGTCGATGAAACTGGTCGCTACATCGGCGAGGAATACACGCTGGTTCTCGCGGCACTGCGCATGTTGGAATTGCATGGCGCGGGCGTATTGGCGGCAAATCTTTCGACCTCGCGCATGATTGATGATGTCGCCGCGCGCTTTCCCGGGTCGCGGGTTTTGCGCACCGCAGTCGGCGAAGCGAATGTGGTCGCGTCGCTCAAGCCCGCGCGCGGATTGCTCGGCGGCGAAGGTAATGGCGGCGTCATCTTCCCGCGCGTGTGTTGGGTGCGCGATTCTCTGAGTGCGATGGCGCTGGTGCTTGATTTGCTTGCATCGCGCGACGAACCGCTTTCACAGATTGTCGATGCGCTGCCGCGTTACGCGATTCTCAAGACCAAGCTCGACCTCGCCGCCATCGGTGGATTGCCCGCGGTGAGCTCCGCGTTGGCGCGCATGAAGGCGGCATTTGCCAACGAGCGCATCAACGACGCGGACGGCGTGCGCATTGATTTCGCTGATGGTTGGGTGCATCTGCGCGCGTCGAACACCGAGCCAATCGCGCGCATCATCGCCGAGGCACCCACCATGGATCGCGCGCGCGCACTAGTCGATTCCTGCGCCAAAGCTGCTGGATTGCACCCATCTTGATGCGTCGCGCGTGACGAGATCCGTGCACCGCTCCTTCATCGCAACGCTCGCGCACGACTGCTCGCGACGCGCCCACACGATGAAGTGCTACATTCCGCCGATGCGAATTCCTGTTGTAACGCCGCTTCTTTGCGCAGCCCTCACGGCGGGCGTGATCATGTCGGCGTGCGGATGCGAGTCGTTGCCTTCGGATCCAACCAAGGCCACGCGGCCGTATCCCTTCCAACTTACTCAGCGCATCGCCGAGGGAATCCAAGTCTTCAACGACGGCGAAGCGATGATCATCGTGAACGCCTCCGTCGAATCGTGGACCGAGATCGACATCTGGCTCAATCAACGCTACCTCCATCACGCCAAACAACTTGCTGCCGGTGAGACGCTGACGATTCCGCTCAACGAATTCTGGGATGTGCGCGGAGAGGGTCCTTTCCCTGGAGGGCTGTTGCGTTACTACCCGCCGACTCCGATTCGTCTGACGCAGATTCAAACCGCGCCCGACGCGCCGCTGATCGGACTGGTTTCGATTCCGACCGAACGCGAACTCGATTTGGCGCAGTTGAACAAGCCGATGTGAATGGATGCGAATGAGTGCGAGTTGATGCGTATGAATCAACGACGCCTTGACGCAGCGCGCGTGCGCCGCAGAACTCCGCCGATGTTCCGCCGGCGACCAACCGTTTGCAGTGTGCGATCAAACCATGACGCGACCAGACACTGACCGAACCAACGATGTGCTGCGCAACGCCGAGGCGATTGTGTTTTCGTGGCATGGCGTGCTCTATGACGCGGGGCGCACGGCGATTCATCAGGCGATTCGCGACACATTGGCGCATTGGGGTGTTGAAGTCACCGACGCGGAACTCACGGCTTCGCGCGGACCCACAGGACGACCACAATTGGAACGCGTGTTCTCGACGGCGCGCATCGCCGAGGCCTATCGATGCCACCATCATCGATGGGTGACCGAATCGGACCTTGACGTGATGATGGCCTATCTCGAGCCGCGTCTGCTCGCGGCGGCGCAAATTGCAAGCACACCAAACGCGGAAGCGTGCGCGGCGATTCGCCGATTGCATGACCGCGGCATCAAGACCGCCGTCGTCTGCTGCACTTCGCGCAGATTGCTCGCACCCCAACTGGATGCGCTGGTTGCCGCAGGTATTCCGCTCGATGCAATCATCACTGCCGATGAAACATGCGCGCCCGCTCCCGCGCCGTGGGGGCTCTTCGAAGTGCAACGCGTGCTCGGCATCACCGACGCGAATCACATCGTGCTCATCGACGATTGCGCTGCGGGAGCTGTTGCTGCCGCGAACGCGGGCGCTCGTTCGATTGCGCTTCTTGTGGCCGGCACGCCTGCGCCCAAGTCGGATGCGACGATTGCATGCCTCAGCGAAATCGCGTGAGCGTGAACCCACGCTCACTTCGCCGACTCAACTCAGAATCCAAACTCACAGACCAAGCCGCGCCTTCTTTGCGTCCCATTCCGCTGTTTCACGCTTGTTTTCAGTCGCGAGTGGCGCGCCGCTGCGAATCGCTTCGATCTCAAGACCAGTCAAGTGCATCGAGTGCAATCGATAGTCCTCGAATGCTTCGCAGGCAACGGGAGCGATTGGTTTGATGAGCTCATACATCGCGCGCGCGTAATCTTGAATCTCGATTTGCGCGTGCGGATCCATGCGCAGCGCGAGGAAGTGGAAGATGTTGTGCAAGTCGCACTTCCAATACCACTCGGTGTAGACGCTCACGGGCAACGCCGCGCGCGCGAGTTCACGCGCAACGCCGCGCTCGGTGAGATCGATGTAGCGCTGGTAGTGGCTCTCTGCGTCGTCGAGTAGTTTGAGGAACTCCTCGGCGGTTCCGCTGTCGATGGGACCTTCGCCGCCTTGCCGATTGGACTTCGATTGCTTGCGCACGCTCTCCACATCGGGGCGATAGAAGCGATCAGGCATGATCGAATAGCGCGCGGAGTATTCGTTCACGTTCGCAGTGCGATGGCGAATCCACTGGCGCGCGATGAAGATCGGCATCGCGATGTGGAACTTGAACTCCACCATTTCAAACGGCGTCGAGTGATGGTGACGCATGAGATAGCGCACCAAACCGCGATCTTCACTGACATGCTTGGTGCCCTCGCCGTAACTCACGCGCGCCGATTGCACGATGGCGCAGTCGGCGGTTTGTCCTTGCGGAACGAGGCGCGGCATGCAATCGACGAGGGCGATGAAGCCATGCTCGTGAATGGGGATATTCCAGCGACTGGCGCCGAGCATGCAATCAACCATTTCGGTTGTGGGCAGCGACTTCTCGATCAACACGGGCGCGGCAGCAGGAGCATCGGACATGCGCAGAATCTAGCGCAACGGCGCGGGACTCGCGCGCGATTTCGCGAGGCTTTCTAGCGCGCGCGAATGCGCTGCGCCATCGCGTACAACCACTCGCCGACGCTGGGCGAAGTTCCGTGCAGCGTGGCCTTGCCCTTGGAGCGAAAGATCGGCTGCACATCGCGCGCGGTGGGCCACTCGACTTCGATTTCCTTGAGCGATTCGTCGAGCGTGGGCGCGGGAATCGCACTGGTGACTTCCACGCGCGTCAGTGGGTAGCCAGTTGCAACGGCCACCGCGCCGACCTCAAGTACGGGCATGCGCAGCGTCGCGGGAACTCCGGTCGGCGCGCTGGTAAACGCACGCAACTCCGCTTCGGAAACAGGAAACGCGTTGGCCTCATCGGCGTAGGCGAGCACGCTCCACGCCAGTTCGCGCAGGCGCGCGTCGGTGACGAACGCATCGCGGCGCACTTGTCCCACGACGCGCCACGCGATAATGGTGAATCCAATTGCAGGAATCACGAACGCCAGCATGAGGACCCAAAAAACTTTATTGCCGCGCATGATGGGCAAGAGTAGCGCGCTCATCACATCCGCGCGTTTTCCGGCTTGACGCGCTGCTTCTTGCCACGCGGATCCGCCTCAGGCACGGCCGACAACAGCGCGCGGGTGTACTCGTGTTGCGGGTTACCGATGATTTCGTCGCGCGAACCCGCTTCGACAATCTTGCCGTTGTACATCACCGCGATGCGATCACAGATGTGATGAATCACCGCCATGTCATGGGAGATGAACAAGTACGAGAGACCCATTTCTTGCTGCAAATCCGCGAGCAAATTGAGGATCTGCGATTGAATCGAAACATCAAGCGCGCTGGTTGGTTCGTCGCACACGATGAGTCGCGGATTGAGCGAGAGCGCGCGGGCAATGCCAATGCGCTGTCGTTGCCCGCCGCTGAATTCGTGGGGATAGCGATCAGCCGCTTGCTTCCACAACCCGCACTTCACCAGCAACTCTTCGACTCGCACGCGAGTCTCGTCACCACTCGTGATGCCATGCACTTCGAGTGGCTCGCCGATGATGTTGCCCACGCGCATGCGCGGATTGAGGCTGCCACCGGGATCCTGAAAGATGATCTGCATCTGCCGACGCAAGCCGCGCAGTTGCAACGCACCCGCGCCGAAGACATCGACTCCATCAAAGCGCACGCTTCCACCAGAGTTTGGAATCAATCGCAGCAAGGTGCGGCCAACGGTGGTCTTGCCGCAACCGGATTCGCCAACCAGTCCCAGTGTCTCGCCGCGACGCACATGAAAGCTCACGTCATCGACGGCCTTCACATGTCCCACTGTGCGTTGCAGAAGTCCGCGACGAATGGGAAACCAGGTCTTGAGGTTGTTGACCTCAAGCAGAATCGGTTGATCGTGTTTGTTAAGTGAAGCAGTCATGTCAGCGATGAGCCGCGAGCGTGAAACGAACGAGCGTCGCGATGCTAACCGACGACATGGCACTCGCACAGCCGCGAGCGCATTCACCCTTCGATGTCAGCGCCGAAGCGAAATCAGAATCGCCACCACGCTGCCATCGGGTTGGGTCACCGTGAGCGGAAACTCGCTGCGGCGAAATCGTCCGCCCGCAGGGAACACGCGTGCGAGGCGCGCATACAACTCGTCGACTGAGCCCACGTTCTGATCGAAGACGCCGGTGATCGCCGCACCCGCGCTCAACATCCCCGAAAGCTCCGAGCCCTCTTGCAGACTTTCGATGATCACGCCGCGACGAAAGGGAACCGACAGTTTGCTCGCGCGTTCGCTGGTCGCGGTGGCGAATGAAACGATGCCCGCGCGCGCAAGTATCGCGGGCACATCAAAGGCCACGCGCATGCCCATGTCGAGTTGTCCCAGTTTGGTCACGATTTCGACTTGCGCGCCGACGCCATCGCTGCTGCCGCGCCAAAGCTCAAAGCGCACTTCATCTCCGGGACGACGCGAGGACACGATCGCAGGCACCGCGGTTTCACCGACTATTTTTTGACCATCGATAGAAACGATGACATCACCCTCGCGAAACCCCGACTTGTCTGCAGGTGACCCTGCTGACACCGCGCCGACCACCGCACCGTCGCCTTTGAAGTGTGCTGCCGCGGGAGCGAAGTTGGGAAACGCCTGCGCGTTGAAGCGCGCTTGATCGAGCGACACCACGGTCACGCCGAGAAACCCCTTGCGCACTTCACCCGTCTCAATGAGTTGCGACACCACCGATTCGATCATGGACATGGGGATTGCCAGGCCAATCCCAGCGAACTGGCCTTGACCGACGGTGTTGCCGCGACCGGTGGCAATGGCGGTGTTCATGCCGATGACGCGACCGCGAATGTCGGTGAGTGGACCGCCGGAGTTTCCCGGATTGATCGCGGCGTCGGTCTGAATGAAGTTCTCGTAATCGACGTCGGCCAGTCCTGCGCTGCGGCCGAGACCGGAAACGATTCCGCTCGACATCGAAAAACGAAAGTCAAACGGTGAACCGAACGCGTACACAAGATCGCCCTGCTCGAGCTTGCCCGAGTCGCCGCGCAGTGACGCGCGCATACCTCCACTGGCCACTTTGATCACCGCGATGTCGGTGCGCAGATCGAGTCCCACCAATTCCGCCGGGCGCAGTTCGCCGTCGAACATCTGCACTTGCAAGCGCTCGGCGCCTTCGACCACATGCGCGTTGGTGACGATGTGCCCATCTTCATCCCAAATCCAACCGGAGCCGCTCGATCCGTACGCGCCCATCGGCGCGCCGCCCTGCGCACCCGATTCCGCGACCAGCGTGCTCACGTGCACCACACTGGGCTCGACAAGTTTGGCGATGGCGCGATTGGCGCGATTGAACTGTTCCAGCAGCGTCAATCCCGATTCGACCTCGTTGCTCGGAGGCGCCGCCAGAGCGACGCGCGTGGAAGTGGCGTCAGAGGAGCGCACCGAAGCCATCACCGTCGGACGCGCCAACACTTGCGAGGCGAACGCGATGTTGGCATCGGCCTGCGCATCGTTTGCGCGGCGAATGCACAACGGCGCAGCGATCAGCGCCAGTGACGCGGCCGCGAGAACGACAAGACCAGGACCGACGTGAGTGAAGTTCGACATGGCATTGGTTCGCATTCGATGGCAGAGTTTCGTTGGCGTGGACGCAACGGCGTACTCGCGATTGCAACCAATCCTCGGCGACGATTCATTCGCTCGTGCGCGGCGGCGGTTGCACGACATCGTTGATCGATGGACGGCAATCTCACGCGCGCTTCCCTGTGCCTGTCGTACCCAAAGTCGCGAGCGAATCGCGGCTCGGCCATGTTCAGTGATGTTCAGCCGTGTTCAGTCGCGACCGATTCGCCGCAAAAAATCAGCGCGTTGCTCATCGCTCAACGCATACGGGTGTTCTCCGAGCTCGCCGTTGGCGACGCGCTCTTTCCAACTATCGGCCATCTCGGTGAGCTGCTTTCCCATCGCCAGAAGTGGTTGCGCAAATGGCGGCTGGCGATCGCTGAGCCCGAGAAGGTCGTGAGTGACCACCACCTGCCCATGACAGCCAACGCCCGCGCCGCAGCCGATGACCGGCACCTGCGCGCGACGCACGATTTCCTGCGTGACTTCAATCGGCGTCGCTTCAACGAGCAGCATCGACGCGCCCGCCGCGAGCATCGCGTCGGCGTCGTCGAGAATCTTGAGCGCGCTTTCCGCGGTCTTTCCCGCCGCGATGTATCCGCCGATTTGCTTGGCGTGCTGCGGCCGCGAGCCGATGTGTGCGACTACGGGCACACCCGCGCGCGTCATCAGTTGCACCAGCGGAGCGAATGACGCATCAACCTCAAGTTTGACCGCGTCGCACATTCCCTCGGTCATGAATCGGCCCGCGTTGCGCACGCCTTCGCTGTCGCTGACTTGGTAACTCATGAAGGGCATGTCGGCCATGACCAAGGTGCGCGGCGCGCCGCGTTTGACCGCGGCAGTGAGCAAGATCAGAAAATCAAGCGGCGCATGAAGGGTGTTGGGAAATCCGAGAATCATCTCGGCCGCGGTGTCGCCTACCAGCAACACGGGCACGCCGGCGCGCTCGAGCCAACGCGCGGTGGTCGCGTCGTAACAGGTCAAACATGCGAAGGTCTTGCGCTCACGCATCGCGCGTTGCAGCGTGCGCAATGTGACTGGCGCCACGCGCGGATCGGCTCCGATCCAGTTTTGTGCTTGAGATGTTGGTGGAGTTGTCGCAGGCGAAGTGAGCGCGCGCGCTTCACTCGTAGGCGAAGTGCCGCTGGCAATTGGTCGTCCGTCAGGCAGAGATCGCGACATGGATCGTCATGATAGAGAACCGTTGCCGCGTTGCGAAACGTCGCGCGAGAATGGACGCGTCGCTCAGAATCTTCGCGTTTGATTGGCCACGATGTTGTCTCGTCCGCACACGATCCAGTCCGCGATCTCGACTGCCTCTTTGAAACTCTCGTGCGCGGCTTCGAGGTCATAACAAGGCGAAATCACCTGTCCAGCCGCGAGATGTTCGACCGTGACCACCGCGTCGCCCGCAACAAGTGTGGTTGCGCCTGCGCCCGGAAGCAGCAATCCCGCGAGCCCCGGAGTCACGCCCGGAAGTGGAAACAAATCAACGCCCTGCGCCAACTTGTCGGGCGCGGCAACCGTGCGCTCGACCAGCGCGACTTCTTGCGCAATGGTGCGCACCAGATCCTCATCACCCGCGGCATGCGCTTCTTTGATCGACGCGATGAGCTGAATGCCGATCGCCTCGCGCTCGCGTTCGCACACAAGCCACTGCGCATGCTCAAAGGCAATGATGCCACGACGATGAATCGGATTGAGGCACGTGAGAAACACGTGGGTAATCTCACTGGAGGCGATGCCCGCACGCTCGGCGAGTCGCGGCAGCAATGCTTGCGCGGGCAGCGATGGATCAACAAGAATCTTGACCTTGCCCGCGACGATGAGTGAAGTGGTCGCGTGCGGCGGACGCACGGCTCCGCGTTCTCCCCACAGAGGATTTGCGGCGAGAGTTCCCAGCGAGATGACGCGAACAGTGGCGGACATGCGCAGCAGAGTAGCGAGTGAAGTCGCGCGTTCGATCGATCATGGGTGCGGTGTGCGCGCGTTTTCTGGGCCGCACTTGCCGCACACTGATTGCGCTCACTCGACGAGTTCGTCGCGCACCAAACGTCCCAGCGGATTGCTGCGATCGCCGCGTTTGATCCGCAGCGCTTCGATCACCAACGGCGGAACCAAACTCGAAAGCGAATCGAGCGAACCGCCCAACGCCGCGATCTGTTTGATGAGGCTCGAACTGGTGTACGCGAAGTTTTCGCCAGTCACGATGAACACCGTTTCGATCGCGGCGACTTGACGATTGGTGATCGCGAGTTGGCACTCATTCGCGAGATCCGTGATGTTGCGAATTCCGCGCACAATGGCGCATGCGCCGACGCTCTTGGCGTAATCCACGGTGAGACCGGTGTAATGCTCGACGCGAATCTGCGCGCCCACGGGATTGCTCGCGAGCATCTCGCTCACCAACGCCCGCGCCAACGCGAGACGCTCGTCGAAACTAAAGAGCGCCTCCTTATTGGGATTGCGCCCGATGGCCACGACGACTTCATCGAACAGCCCTCGACTGCGCGCAAGCACATCAAGGTGACCAAGGGTGATCGGATCAAACGAGCCGGTGTAAATCGCAAGATGTCGTGCCACCAACGCATCCTACGGGACTCGCCCTACGAGCAACCCGCACAGGCTGCGCAGACGAGCACCCCAATTGCGACACACGCACGCATGCGCTTGCATTGCGCGCGCTGGAACTCACTCTATTCAAGTCACCGTCGCGTAAGGGACTCCGCGACCGTGACAGATTCGACTCCCCGCACTGGGACTCGACTTTGGATCGGCCCTGTATCGGAACGCCTCCCCGATCAGGGCTCCAAAACTCCGTGTGGGACGGGGTGGCTGAGGAGCACCCCGTCCCGCTCATGACAGGCAGCGCCCCGCGATATCCGCGGGGCGCGCCGCATTTTTGTGATGTGTGTTGAGCGCGGGCGCTTCCGCCCACGAGCTTAGGCTCTGCGCAGTAGACGATGGTGAGTGTTAACGAAAGTCCGCACCCACCGCATCGCGCCCGCTCAGTCCTTCTTGACGCCAGCTTTGCGCAGTCCCGCCCCTTCGAGCAGGGTCGCGAAGTTCTCGCCGAAGACGAAGTTCTCTTCTGGAAACTCCGTGCCCGCGCGGTTCTGATCGAGATGACTGAACATCAACTCGATTCGCCCGACAGGCGCCCACGCGTTGTCGACAAACGAGAAGCGATCGACCACGCCGATGGTGCTTGCGCCCATCTCATCCATGCGTTCGATGGTGGCGTCGTAGCGAATAGTTTCGCCAGGCAACACGTCGCGTTCAAATGTGGCCGAGGTGACCTTGGCCAACACAACCTTCTCGCGAAAGTCATGCACGCTGCCCACGAGAATGCCCGCGGTTTGCGCCATTCCCTCGAGGATGAGCGAGTTGGGCATCACCGGCGCGCTCGCCAGACCAGGCTCGGCGGCGAAGTGTTGATGGAGATGTTCTTCGGCCAGGGAAACGTTCTTCACCGCGACAAGCCGATGCTTCGGCTCAAACGTGATGACCCTGTCGATCCACATCCACCGCATTCATTTCCCCAGTTTGGTTTGCACGAAGTCGCACAGGCTCTTCACCGTAAACAGCCCCGCCAACTTGGTGACTTGCGGATCAGATTCGAACGCGCCCAGCGCCACGTGCGGAACCTTTTCCTTGAGCATCGCGATGCCCTTGGCGGTGATCTTGCCGTTCTCCACCAACGACGGATCCGTCATCAGATTCTCGGGGAACAGTTCGCCTTGCGCGATCTTGAACGGCTTCTCCGCGGTGGTGAATTTCTTCTCGAGGCGAAACACGATGTCGAGATAGTCGATGCTTTCCGCACCGAGATCGCCCTTGAGCGTCGCAGTCTCGACCACATCTTCCTCATCAACACCGAGAGCGTCGATCAACACATCACGAACAGCGGCTTCAATTTCGTCGCGGCTTTGCGCCATCTAAAAAGTCTCCAATTGGGGTCAAACTTTGCGCACGCAACTCAAGAGATCTTGAGCGCTCAGGCGCGAAGGGGGCGCAGTATAAGGCGACCCGAGACGGCTGTCTCGGCAGGCGACTCGGCTTGCGCGAGACCGACTCCGCGCACGACTGTTCCTTGCGCTTTGAAGACGAATGTTCCGTCTTCGCGCGCTTTGTCGAGTGAGACTTCGACGCGCAAAGTCTCACCAGGACGAACGAAACTGCCGTAGCGCAACGCCTTCACTTCGCCCAACACCATGCGGCGATG
This sequence comes from Planctomycetota bacterium, assembly GCA_003671025.1. Classification (GTDB taxonomy): domain Bacteria; phylum Planctomycetota; class Phycisphaerae; order Phycisphaerales; family SM1A02; genus QWPT01. The sequence continues at coordinate 61,914 of QWPW01000006.1, read as the reverse complement.
GCCGCGTTTTTCTAGCACCGCGCGCGCTGCTTGGGTCAGCGCTTCGACCATGAAGACGCCGGGAAGCACGGGAAATCCTGGGAAATGATCTTGGAGGTACTCCTCGGCGGCGGTCACATTTTTGATGCCCACCGCTTGGGTGTCACTCAGTTCGAGAAAGCGATCGACGAGCCGAAAGTACATGGCGGAAGCCTACCGCGCGCGGGCGGTTGATGGGCGCGAAGGCGATGCTCGCGCGACTCGTGGCCGTTGCTCCTTGGCGCATGCGAACAGTTGGCCGTTTCGCGCGAGTTCAGCCGATATCGAGCCCATGGCCAAGTCCTCAAAGAACTCCTCAGCGCGTTCGAGCGCGTCTGAGGTTGATACCGATGTCACCACTCCTGTCGAGAGCCGCGACCTTGCGCGTCGACGCATTCTGTGGGTACTCGCGGCGGCGCTGTACACCGGATTGCTCGCGAGTCTCGCGAGCTTCCGCTCCTCTGATTGGCCCACGCATGTGGTGGCGATCCCGACCGATCCGCCGCTCAATCTCTGCGGCAAGTTCGGCGCGGCGGTTGCGTACAGCCTCAACTTCACGTTCGGCTTTGGCGTGTGGCTGCCGGTGATCTACCTCGGCGTGCTCATGGTGTTTGTCGCGCTCGGGAAAACGCTCACGCATCCATTCGTGCGCTTCGTCGGTTGCCTTCTCGCGATGGCTGCGTTTGGTGCGTTGCATGCCGAGTGGTTCCCCACCGTTGGCCCACTCACTGGTGTTGACGCGGGCATCGTGCCCATGTGGTTCGCTGATGAATTGCATTGGCGCTTTGGTCCCGTCGGATCGTCACTCATTCTGCTGAGCGCGCTTTCCATCGGCGCCGTTGTTGCGGCCGATGCGTTGGTGTTCATGGTGCCTGGAGCAGTTGCGCGCGCGCTCTCGTTCCTCGCGCCAGTGTGGGAGACCGATTGGAAGGGACACGCAAACGCGCTGCGCGAGCGGGTTTCTTCGATGTTTCCGCAAACCGCGCCCGTTCCCTCGTCACGCGCGCGTCGCGCCTCGGCGCGTCCAGCGATCGCAGTGGCCAAGCCTCTCGACAACGATGAACTCGTCGACGCTGATGAAGATGAAGACCTCGACGAATACGAAGACGATGATGTCAGCGACATCGATGAGATCGACGCGACCGATGGCGGCACGACGGCGAGCAAGAGCGTGGTTGAAACTAAACCCACGAATGATGTCGTCGAGCGTTCACCGCTTTCCGAAGATGAACTGCGCGCGAAGATCGAGAAGCTCCCCATCAAGATGACCGCGAAGGTGTCGGTGGTGAAGCTGCGCGATCAAGACATTCCGCGCACTCCGGATTACTCGGGCTACCAATTCCCCACCCTCGATTTGCTGGAAGAACCCGAGGGAAACTACTCAGTCAAGATGGAAGTGTTCGTGCGCGAACAAGCGGAACTCTTGACGCGCACGTTGGCGGAGTACGGAATCGAAGGCGAAATCACCCACATCGAATCTGGTCCAGTGGTCACGCTGTTCTCGGTGGAACTCGCGGCGGGCACGCGAGTCGCGCGACTCGAGACGATTGCCAAAGACATCGCGCGTGCGCTGCAAGCTCCCAACGTGCGCATCATTCCCAACATGGTTGGTCGCACCTCGGTGGGCATCGAAGTGCCCAACAAGCAGAAGGAAAAAGTGCGCTTGAAGGAACTCATGTCCAGCGGTCACGCCGCAGGAATGATGCTCCCCATGTTCTTGGGCAAAGATTCCGCGGGCGAGCCACTCGTGCTTGATCTCACCAAGATGCCGCACATGCTCATCGCGGGCACGACGGGTTCGGGCAAGTCGGTGTGCATGAACACGATCATCATGTCGTGGCTGTACACCAAGCGTCCCGATGAACTCAAGCTGGTGTTGGTCGACCCCAAGATGGTGGAAATGGCGCAATTCAGCGAGATTCCGCATCTTGCGTGCCCCGTGGTCACTGAGATGTCCAAGGCCGCGGCGATCCTCGAATGGGCCGTGACCAAGATGGAAGAGCGATACGAACTGCTCAAAGAAGCAGGCGTGCGCGACATTCGTTCGTTCAACGAACTCGGCGAAACCGAACTGCGCGAGCGCATGAGTCCCAGCGACGAGATCGAATGGGCCAAGGTCCCCAAGAAGATGGCCTACATGGTCTTCGTGATCGACGAGCTCGCCGATCTCATGATGACCAACAAAGAGGTCGAGACGTCGATCGTGCGTATCGCGCAGAAGGCGCGCGCGGTGGGCATCCATCTCATCCTCGCCACCCAGCGTCCGCAAGCGACCGTCGTCACTGGCCTCATCAAATCGAACATGCCTTGCCGCGTGAGTTTCAAAGTGGCCAGCGGCACCGACAGTCGCATCGTGCTCGATCAGAAGGGCGCGGAATTGCTGCTCGGTCAAGGCGACATGTTGGTGGTGACGCCAACCCAAACTGATGCGCGTCGATCACAAGGCACGTTGGTCGAAGACAAGGAAGCGCGTGCGGTCACCAAGTTTCTCAAGACTGTTGCTGCGCCGAGTTTCGAGCGACAACTGCTCACGATTCGCTCGGGCGCGATCGGCAACACTGGCGGCGACGGTGGCGAAAACGTGGCGCTGAACAATGGCGAACTCGAACGCGACCCGATGTTCGACTCCGCAGTTGAGATCATGATCGAGTCGGGTCGCGGCAGCGTGTCGTTGCTGCAACGACGTCTCGCGATTGGCTACGGCCGCGCCTCGCGTTTGGTGGATCAGATGGGGCAAGCGGGAATCCTCGGCGATCACAAGGGTTCGGTCGCGCGTGAAGTGGTGGTGACCATGGAAGAATGGGCGCGCATGAAAGAGATGCGCGACGAATCCGAGCTCAAGGGCACGGTGTTCCAGAAGAGTTACGCCAACAGCGTCGACAACGATGACGCGCTGCGCTTCCACGATGAAGAGGACAGCGACGACGAGTAAACGCCGCGAGTGGCACTGGCCGCAAAGGCCTTGAAAACAAGATCAATACTTCGGAGCGCGTCGCAGGACGCGCTCCGTTCTTTTATGTAAATGATGCGTCGGGTTCGGCTCAATCACGAGGATTGACCTTGGCGCGAAGTGCTCGCGATACACTCGCCCGCATGGCGGAATTCTTTCCTCGTGTCCCCGATGAGTTGTGGCCTGACGGCGCGACTCGCGCAAGCAACCAACCCGAACTGGTCTTTCGCGCGTTGCTCGAAGAGGCGCTCGCGGAGACGTCGTGGACCGTGATTCAAAATCTGTTGGTGCAAGATCCCGACCGCGTGGGAACGCGCGAGATCGACTTTCTGGTCATCGATCCCACGCGCGGAATGATCGTCATCGAAGTCAAGGGCGGCGATTACCGCTTTAGTGCGAAGCATGGTTGGCACCGGGTGGTGCGCGATGAAATTCGCATCGATCACCGCGGCGCACCCAAGCAAGCCGTTGGATCAATGCACGCGTTGGTGCGCGCGATGTCCAAGCACGCGATGCATGACGCGAAGAAACTACCCTATCTCCATGGTTGGCTGGTCGCGCTGGTTGACGCTGAAGTTCTTCCAGAGCCCACGCGCAAACATGCGCGCAAAGACGAAGACGCGCCCGACGAGGCGCTCCCGTTGGAGATCCGCGAGCACATTCTCGATGCGGCCAAATGCCGAAATCCCGCGGTATTGCGCCGAGAAATCGAAGACTTGTTTCAAGCATTGGCGCAGCGCTATCCCGAAGTGTCGCTGGGCGCCGAGTCGTGTGTTGCGCAATTGGTCGCGCGTTTTCTACTGCCCTCAACACGAACACAACTGGGCGTGCGCGACGAAATCGGCAACGCGCGCCTCGTCGAATCGGATTTCTTGCGTCCGGTGCGCAGCATCATGAATGCGGCGCATGGGATCGATCGCGTGTCGATTGACGGCTATCCCGGCACGGGCAAGACTTACGCGGCGCTCTATCGCGCGCATCGCGATTTGGCACAGAAACGACGCACGTTGGTGCTGTGCTTCAACATCCCTCTTGCGGCGGCGCTCACGGCGCGACTCCATGCGCATCCGGTACGCAACGACACGTCGCTCGATGAAATTCGCGCGCGCGAATGCGTGGTCGCGCGCCTCTACGCGCTCGCCGCCGCCGCTGCGCACGGACGCTGCCAGCTCCCCGCCGACGAAAACACGCCCGAGTACTTTGATGCGTTGCTCACTGCACTCGAACGCGCGGCACACGCAGGCGACTTCGGTCACTTCGATTCGATCATCGTGGATGAGGGGCAAGATTTTTCGCCCACGATGATGCGCGTGCTCGATGCGCTGTGTGCAAATCCTCGCACGCGCGTCGCCTTCTTCTACGATCGCAATCAAGTGCTCTACGAAGCAACGCCAGACGCAGAGCTGCGCGCTCGATTCGGTCAGCCTTTGCAGCTGCGCGAGAACCTGCGCAATTCCGTGACCATCAGCGAGTTCTTGAAATCGCTCAACCCTGCGCGCATGGAGGAGTTCACTTCGCCGCCATCGATGCGCGCGGGACAGACGGTAGTCGTGGCCGAGTACGCGCATGGCGACATCGCTGCGCAACGCCGCGCCATCGAGAGCATCGTGCGTCATCTCGTTGACGAGGAAGACGTGCGCGCGGAGGACATCGCGCTGATCTCGCCCTTCAAGTACGAGCGCACGGTGTTGGCGGGATGGGGCGAAATCGCAGGAATTCCCCTGCTTCCACTCGAACGCGCGGTGCGTCGCGAAGACACCGATCCGCCGTGTTTGCGCCACGAAACGCTGCATCGCTTCAAGGGGCTCGAGGCTGCAGTCGTCATCTTGCACGACGTCGCGGGCGCGAGCGCCAACGTTGAGTACGAAGCGATCCTCACCGCCTGCAGTCGCGCGCAGCATGCGCTCTATGTCTTGCGCAGTGACAACTATGCCGGAGGCGCCGCGCTTCCTGTGCAAGGAACGCTTCCGAGCTAAGCCGATTGGGTCGGGGACCATTGCGCTTCGCGTTGTTGCAAAACGCGCGGCGGTGCTGATACTGCACCGCATGATCAGCACTGAATGGATTCGTCGCGGACTTGATGCGGCCATCGAGATGGCCGAAAAGGGTTGGCGTGAAGGCGGCATTCCCATCGGCAGTTCATTGCTCGACGCGAACGGAAACGTCGTCGCCGCGGGCCACAACCAGCGCGTGCAATCGGGCGATCCCACCGCGCATGCGGAAGTCGATTGCATTCGTCGCGCGGGACGTCGTCGCGATTGGCGCTCGCTCACATTGGTGTCCACACTCTCGCCTTGCTCGATGTGTTCGGGCACGGCGATCTTGTTCAAAGTTCCGCGGGTGGTGATCGGCGAGAACCGCACATTCATGGGCGCGGAAGATTGGATGCGCGCCAACGGTGCCGAACTCGTGGTGGTCGACGATGCGCGTTGCATCGCACTCATGGAACGGATGAAGCGTGAGAAGCCTGATCTGTGGGCTGAGGACATCGGGGAGTAATCGCGTCGCGCGTGATGCGCACTCGTCTCAATCGCCGTTGGCAAACATTTCTCTATGCCATCACGCCCGCTCATCCTCGTGACTTCGTTCGAACCGTTTGGCGGAAGCACCGTCAATCCGACGATGCTCATCAGCGATCTCCTAGAGAAAACCCCTTGTATTTGCGGCACGCGCGCATACTTGACGTTGCCCGTCATCGGTGGCGTTGAACCGGCAAGCGCATGGTCCATCCTCGAGCCAGCGCTTGATGCGCTGAGACCCGAAGCGGTGATCGCGCTCGGTGAAAGTGGCAAGGCCGACAGCATTCACTTCGAACGCGTCGCGATCAACTTGCGCGACTCTCGCATCGCTGACAACGCGGGCGCGCAAGTGATCGACACGCCGGTCATCGACGGCGACGTCGCTGCGCGATTCACCACGCTGCCTGTGCGTGAAATGCTCGAGGCGTGTCGCGCGGCGGAAGTTGCGGGAACACTCTCGCTCAGCGCGGGTAGTTTCTTGTGCAACGAACTGATGTATCGATTGCTCGCGCACAGTTCGCTAGGCGCAGCGGGGTTCATCCACGTACCGCAGCTGCCTGAGCAAGCGCGCACGCGCGGAGGACCTTCGATGGACATCGAGAGCGCGACGCGCGGAATCCATGCGGCGCTTGATGCGTGCGCGGCGATATTGCGTTCCAACCCGATGAGAATGAATGCGGGTACGCAACTGCTTGATCATCACGCACACTCCGATCAGGACCAACGCGCACGAAAGGCTTCATCTTGATGCGAGGATTGCCACGCAGCGACGCCGACACGGTGCGCACGGTGTTGGTCACTGGTGGCGCTGGCTTCATCGGATCGCATGTGTGTGAAGCGCTGCTGCATCACGGAGTGCGCGTGCGTGTGCTCGATGATTTCAGCAGCGGGCGCAAAGAGAATCTCGCGCACCTCACGGACAAACTCGAGGCGAAACTTGAGATTTGCGAAGGGTCGATCGAGTCGCCGGTCGCGGTGGCGCGCGCGCTCGAGGGCGTGAGCGACGTCGTGCATCTTGCGGCGAAGACATCGGTGGCAGAGAGCGTCGTATCGCCTGAGTTGTATCAACGAGTCAATGTCGAAGGCACGCGCACGCTGCTCGACGGCGCGCGCGCGGCAGGTGTGCGGCGCGTGGTGTTCGCCGCGAGTTCGAGTGCGTACGGCGATCAATGCGCGCCGCACATCGAGTCGATGGAGCCACAACCGATGTCGCCCTACGCGACGAGCAAACTCAACGGCGAGACACAAGTGCGCGCGTTTGCGCGCGGAGAACACGGCGACACGACGAAACACACCGCGGCACACACCGTGGCACACACCCTGGCACACAGCGCACCTGATGGCGTGTCGATGCGATTCTTCAATGTGTACGGGCCGCGACAAAATCCGCACTCGAGCTATGCGGCAGTCATCGCCCGCTTCGCCGAGCGCATCACGATGAACGAAGCGATCACACTTTACGGCGACGGCACGCAAACCCGTGACTTCGTGCACGTCACCGATGTTGCCCGTGCCTTGATCGTTGCACTTGAGGCGACGAAACCACTCGGCGGAGCTGTGCTCAACATCGGTACCGGTGTGGCCACTTCAATCGCCGTCCTCGCGGATCTGATGCAACGATTGGCGACGCGAGAAGTCGCGGTGTTGCACCAACCCGCGCGCGAGGGCGAGGTCAAACACAGCGTCGCACACACCGAGGCCGCCGCGAAATTGTTAGATTTTCGCGCACAGATTCAACTTTCCGCGGGGCTGGGGACGATGATCGGAATTCAGGGACGGCAGTAGCGCCATCAGCGTGTGGGCGATACTCACATGCCTCGCGACACGCCTCACGACATCGATCAAGACATGGACCAGCGCCCGCAGCAGTAATGCGAGCAGGCGCGCTTCAAGAGGATTTCATATGGGATGCACCGGATGTCTGCGAGCGCCCTTTGGCGCATGGGTGGGATTCATGGTGGGGATCATCGCCATCATCGTCGGCACCTACGCCTGCTATCGCGGCCTCGGCGACGAATTCGTTTTTGCCGACGGGGGCTGGGGCGCCACGGAGAACTGGACGTTCGTCGCGTTGACCGTGACGCTCATCGGCGGACTCATCGGTGGATTCGTCGCAGGACGACTCGGCGGTCGCGGCGGGATGGCGTTGCTGCTGCTGATCTCGACAGTCCTCGGCGGACTCGTTGCGTCGGGCGCGATCGAGGGAAGCGCGCTTCAGCGACCGCTACTGCGCATCAGCACGCTCACGCTCAGCGAGTCGGCGCGGTGGATTGATTACCCATCGTGGCGCGCGTGGAGCACCCTTGCCGCCGCGTTCGTGGGCATGGCTGTAGGCGGATCGTCTGGCGTGAGCGTATCTCGGAGCGGAAAGAACGCAGACAACAAACGCAGCTAGTCACGCGCACATCAAGCTGCTGTTTACAACACATGATCCAATGAAAGAGGGCGCCGCAATTTGCGGCGCCCTCTATTTTGAATCGTTGCGAGTTCGAAGCTCAGCTCTCGCTCTACTGATCAGCCGCGGAACCCGGCCTTGTAAGACGCGACTGCAGCCTTGAACTCATCTTCAATGCCCTTGAAGCTCTTGGCTTTCACAAGCTTCGCGCGCAGTTCCGCCTTCTGAGTGCGGAAGTAGTTGAGCAGACCTTCTTCGAACTTCGAAACCTGCGGCACAGGAACGTCGTCGAGATATCCGCGCGAGGCGCTGAAGATCGAGAGGCACTGATCGATCACGTCAAACGGCTTGTATTGCCCTTGCTTGAGCAGCTCAACCATGCGTGCGCCGCGATCGAGCTGACGCTTGCTCGCGGTGTCGAGTTCGGTACCGAGCTGCGCAAACGCTTCGAGTTCGCGATACGCCGCGAGATCCAGACGCAGCGAACCAGCGACTTCTTTCATCGCCTTGATCTGCGCATTGCCGCCCACGCGCGACACCGAGATGCCGACGTTGATCGCGGGACGAATACCTGCGGAGAACAACTCAGGCTGCAAGTAGATCTGACCATCGGTGATGGAGATCACGTTGGTCGGGATGTACGCCGACACGTCGCCTTCTTGCGTCTCGATGATCGGCAGCGCAGTGATCGAACCGCCGCCGTTGTCCTTAGACAACTTGGTAGCGCGCTCGAGCAAACGGGAGTGCAAGTAGAAGACGTCGCCGGGATACGCCTCGCGCCCTGGTGGACGACGAAGCAAGAGCGACAATTCGCGATACGCAACGGCTTGCTTGGACAAATCGTCGTAGACGATGAGCACGTGCTTGGGCACCGAACCAGCTTGGCCCTCAGGCGTCTTGCCCTGCCACATGAAGTACTCGCCCATCGCGCAGCCCGAATAGGGAGCGACATACTGCAGCGGTGCCGCGCATGCCGCGCCGGCGGCGACGATGATGGTGTACTCAAGCGCACCGTTCTTGCGCAGCGTCTCCACGACGCCGGCGACGGTCGAATCCTTCTGGCCAACCGCGACGTAGATGCACACGACGGCTTCGGGGGTTCCCCAGAACTGACGCTGATTGATGATCGCGTCGATGCAGACCGCAGTCTTGCCCGTCTTGCGGTCACCGATGACGAGTTCGCGCTGGCCACGGCCCACGGGAACCATCGAGTCAACAGCCTTGATGCCAAACTGCAACGGCTCGGTGACGGGCTGACGCGCGGCGATACCAGGGGCGACGATGTCAACCTTCTGGCGATGCTTAGTGTTGAGCGCAGGACCGCCGTCAATCGGATTGCCCAGCGCATCGACGACGCGACCGAGCAACTCGGGACCGACGGGAACTTCGAGCAGATTGCCCGTCGCGCGCGCGGTGTCGCCTTCGCGAATGGAAGACGACTCGCCGTAAAGCACGCAGCCGACGGTGTCGAGCTCAAGGTTCATCACCTGGCCCATGACGCTGCCAGTCGCGCCTTGGAACTCGATGAGTTCACCGGCCATCGCTTTGGAAAGACCATAAACGCGCGCAATGCCGTCGCCGACTTCGACGACATGGCCGACCTCGGAGATCTCGAGTTTGCCCGAGTATTGCTCGATTTCCTGGCGGATGATTGACGTGATTTCGTCGCTCTTGATCTTCACGGATGTGTCCTCGTGGTAAATGCGGTGCCTTGACTCTCGTCCGTGGCCACTGCTGAATCTGCGTGTGTTGTGTTGCGAAAGTCGGGAGGGAAAGTGAAACGATGCGCAGGCGAGAGACTCGCTTTGGCATGTGTGATTTGAAGTTGGTTAGCCGAGAAAGTCACTGGGTCGCGAGCGAATCGCGCCCGAGCCGCGTGCGGCAACGGCATCGCGCATCGCGCGCAATTGGGTCGCGACCGAGCCGTCGATGAGTTGATCGCCGATGCGAAGTTTGACGCCGCCAATCATGGCGCTGTCCGCGTACTGATGAAGCACCGCGTCTTTGGAAAACGCTTCTTTCACGCGTGCTTTGACGGTGGCGATGACCTCGTCATCAGCGCGGCCGTCCACGGTGAACATGTCGACTTCGATGCGACCGAGTCGCTCTTGCAACAGCGCGTCGAATGCATCGGCAACGTCTGCGAGTCGACCACCGCGGCCGTGATCGGCGAGCACCATGACAAAGCGATAGACCAAATCAGAGACGCGACCTTTGACGATCTTGTCGAGCGACGCAGTGCGCGCCGCGTCACCGATGATCGGAGTCTTGAGAAACTCGGCGAACGCGCGATCAGATCGAATGATCTCGGCGATGCCTTCGAGTTCGCTCGCGCATGCTTGCGCGACGGCGTTGCCGCCCATCTTGTCGCACACCTCGAGAAGACTCTTGGCGTACACGCTGGCGATTTTGTCGATGTGCTTGGTGTTGGCCATTGGAGCTTGACGAAAGAAGTGGCGCGGAGGTCAGAGAGCGATACGAGCGAAGCGAGTGGAAGTACGGCAGTCGCGCACAACGCGCGTCGCAGTCAGTTACGGCCGCGCACGAGCTCGGCGAGGCTTTCGGTCACCAAACGCGACTGATCGCCCGCGCTCACTTCGCGGCGGAGAATCTTGCTCGCCATGGTGGTGGCCAACCCGACGGCGTGATCGTTGAGTTCTTTGACCGCGTTCTCTTTCGCGGCTTGGATGTCAGCAACAGCGCGCGCCTTCATGTCGGCGAGCTCCACCTCGTTGCGCGCACGAAGTTCATCGCCTGCTTTGCGCGCGATGGCCTGCGCGGAGGCGATGGTCGCGGCGGCTTCGGCTTGTGCTTGCTGCAACTTCTCTTCGAACTTCTTCTGCGCCGATTGCGCTTCATGGCGCGCGGCTTCCGCGGCATCAATCTCGCCACGGATCTTGGCGTAACGCTCATCAAGGCCCGCGATGATCTTCGGCCACACCAACTTGGCGGTGACGATGAAGAAGGCGAGGAAGACGATGATCGCGGTCGTGAAACCGATCACATCAGGAGCAAGTGGGCTGGCGGCGATGAGCGCGTTCATAGGAAAATCCAGCGAATGGTGATCGAGTCGAACCGTGAACAATCCGCGAATCAAGACGATTCCGGTGGAGAGCAGTCGTTCGATCCGCAAGTCGCGGATCGGAAAGGTTGCCGCCGAGTGTCCTCGGCGGCAACCGAAAATTTGTCTTCTGACGCAAGCCTCGACGCAAGACTGCAACGGTGTGACCGCCGCAATTCGCCGATTTGTCAGTCAACGCAAATCAGTCCTTCATCAGTGCCTGATCAGATGATGACGAGCAAACCAACAACGACCGCGAAGAGCGCGACGCCTTCGATGAGCGCTGCGGTGAGCACCATCTGCTGTGCGATGGTCGATGCCATCTCAGGCTGACGTGCGATGGATTCGACCGCGCTGCTACCGATGCGGCCGATGCCGAGACCAGCGCCGACGACGGCGAGTCCTGCACCGATAGCGGCGTAACCCGCAGCGACTGGCTTGCCCGTGGCCGCAGCCTCGGTAGCTGCAGCTGCACCCTGTGCGAGCACTGGGTTAGCGAGGAGAGCGGCGGCGCCGACGGCGATGAAAGGAACGATCTTATTGAGCTTGTTCATGGTCATGGTGATCTCTGTTTGCTGTGCGGCCCAAAGGGTTCTGAGTCTTTGGGTTTCGATTCTTCTTGGCGGTGGGACGCGCCTGTTGAAGGCTTTGGAATTATTCAGCCGAGCATCCCACGGGCCCGGAGTTGGACGGTGTCAATCTGCGGTCAGTGCGCGGACGCATGGGCTACGCCATGTCCGTGCCCTTCTTTGTGGCCAGCCTCATGATCAGTCTCATGATCAGCGCCGTGATCGTCACCGTGATGACTCATCATTCCGATGAACACCGCAGTGAGGAACATGAAGACGAACGCCTGAAGGAAGGCGACAAAGAGTTCGAGGAAACTAATCGCGATCGCGAAGATCGCGGAAACAAGGCCAATTGGCGCGGCAAAGCCCCAACCGCCGGCTTTCAGAGCCATGCCCGTAAACATGAAGATCGTGGCCAACAACGTGTGGCCCGCGAGCATGTTGGCGAACAGACGGATGGCCAACGCGGCGGGCTTGATGATGAGGCCGAGGATCTCAACGACAAAGAGGATGGGCACGACCAGCAACAGTCCCTTGGGTCCGTTGAGCAGTTCCTTGCCGCCGCACATGTGCTCGAGGAAACCCTTGACGCCGAGTTCGCGCAGCGAGTGGAGCAAGATCACGAAGAACGAAATCGTGGCCAAGCCCGCGGTCACCGAGATGGACGCGGTCGCCGTGCCGCCGAAGTAAATCGGACTCGCGGCATGACCAGCGTGTTCACCTGCATGGTCGTGCGAGCTGGTGAGCTTGTGCACGAACTCTTGCATATCCGCCAGCGGGATGAGGCCGAACAGATTGAGCGTCAGCACGAAGAAGAACAGCGAGAGGAAGAACGGCAGGTAGTAGTCAGAGGTGCGCTTGCCCAACATCGGCTCGAGCACGCCATCGCGCAGTCCCTGCACCATGACTTCGATGAGTTGCGCGATGCGCCCCTTGGTGAGGTAGCGGTCGGTGCCTTGCGCGGCAGATCCGGTGCCGATGCGGCGAGCCGAAAGCATCAGCAGGCAGAACGTCAGCAGGCCGCCGACGACGAGCGAGACAACGCTGAGTTTGATGTCGGCCGAGTCAAGCCCGAACATCGTGGACAGCGCCGATGGCTTGTCGAGCACGTGGTCGAGTGGACTGCCTTCGGACGCGAGCAGCGCGTGAGCCCCGTGCACCGAGGTGCTCGCAGCGCTGACCAACGAGGCAAGTGTGGAGGTGAAGTTCATGCGGGAAAGTTCAGAGCTGATGCAGACGCGATTCCGCGATCAAGTGTCGTGTCGATGTCGTGTCGATGGAGATTGCATCGATGGACGCAATCGTGAAATCTGTCACGATGTCAATTAATGTCAATTCGTTGTGTCGTGCGCGGCCTTGCAAATTCTGAAAACCACGCTTTTTCCGCAGGTTTTGGCTCAGTTTGCAGCCGCGCCCACGTCTCTCTCACCCCTCTGCGCCGACTTCAGCATGACGGCCATGTCGGCCACCAAGATGACGAGGTAGCCCACCGTCGCACCGATGAGGAGCGGGACGGGCTGCACAGGGAGGGCAAAGTATAACGAGAGTGCCAACAGCGGTGTGAGCAGGAAGCGCACGACCGTGGAGGCGAGGTACGCGGTCGAGCAGCCGTGCGCGTCGATGAAAAATCCGCCCGCGACTGCTCCCAAAATATGCGCGAGCGTGGCTGATGCCAGTCCTAGAACGCCCGCTCGATAGACCTCGGGTGAGAGCTCGCCGCCGAGGCGAATGAGCGTCCACAGCACGATGAGCGTCGCGGCTGATGCTCCGATGGCGAAGAGGAGTCGTCCGGTGGGATAGGCCGAGGCGGGGTTAGCGTGCTTCATCGGTCCTCGACTCACCGCTTCGCAATGCGCTCGACGAATTCGGCGTGGACGTCGCTTTGCCAGCGTTAGCGCGACTCGCTGAAACGCCCTTCATGTTTAGCGCGATACGAATCATGGTCCACATGGCCACGCACACTCCGACGATCGCGCCCACCACCACCCAGCGACCTTTGGTGCCGAGGAGGTAGTCCGTGCCGAGGCCGAGCACGACTCCGGCGATGACTTCGCTAAAGATCTGAGTGCCCAACCCCATCATCGATGCGTCGGCGAGAAACGGCTTGCGCGCGAGCAAGGTGACGCGATTGGTGCGTGCACTCTCGCTGCTTGCGCGAGGCGGTGATGATTTCGGTTCGCTTTCGTTGCTCACGGCCACACCGTACCATCCCGACCCCATGGCAATCCGCGACGAAGAAGTCATCGACGTGACCCCCACCCGCCTCTCTCGCGGAGAGAGTTTGTTTCTCCCCGCGATCTTCAAAGGCTTGGGGACGACGCTGCGTCACTGCTTCGAAAACATCGGTCGCGGCGGCACCACCAAGAAAAACATTTGGGTGTTGCAGTACCCCGAACAGAAGCGCGACGATCGTCCTGTTGAAGAGGGCGGCCAGTTTCGCGACAACTTTCGCGGCGTGCATCGCCTCAACAAAGACGAAGACGGGCGCGTGCGCTGCGTCGCGTGCTTCATGTGCGCGACGGCCTGCCCCGCCAATTGCATCCACATCGTCGCCGAAGAATCGCCGTGGCCTGACCGCGAAAAATATCCCAAGCAGTTCGACATCGATGAGTTGCGTTGCATCTATTGCGGCATGTGCGAAGAGGCGTGCCCCGTCGATGCGATTGAATTGACGCCGCACTACGAGATCACTGGTCTCTCGCGTCAAGAAATGATCTTCGACAAGACGAAACTGCTGCAAGTGTTTGACGAGACCATCGCCGAAAAGCCCATGTAAGTGGGCGATTCGCGCGGCATGGGCGCCGTGCATCCCGCGCCATCAACCCATCAATTGCATTGCTGAATTGACGCGCGAGCGAATCGCAGCGCTGCGGTGACTAGTTGTTTCGATTGCGAATCGCATCGAAGATCGAACCCGCGGCATCGAGGATTCCCCCAGGATTGTCGGACAACGCCTTCGTGATGTCTGGCCATTTCATTTTCATCTCGAGCTTCGCGGGCTTGCCGGCGCTGTCGAACAACGGACCGCTCATGTCGACGCCGACGGTCAGCGATTTGAGCAACTCGGGACTCGCAGCGCCGATGCTGTCAAACATACCTTTCGCCATACTCGACCAATTTGCGGCATCAGAAAGCGGAACCACCGTGGAGATCGAATTCGCACGCATCGGTTTCGCGGCAAGATCAATGTCGCCTGCAAAGAGCAACGAATTCTTCCACGTGCCCTGCTTGGTCTTGCCCGCGCGCAGTGCGAAGTCGCGATAGGTCAATCGACCTTGTTTCACCGTGCCGTTGAGCATGTCGAGATACGACTCGAATCCATCGGCGCGCGATGCGCCCGCGAATGTCAGCAGAAACGAAAGCACTCCCGAATTGGAGAGACGCACTTCGCCGGTCTCGAGCGTGAACAAAGCGTCGAACTTCTTGCGATCCCCATCGAGTGGCCACGCGAGATTCGTGAGCGTGAACTTCGCGGGTGATCCCGCGACGATGTCGGAGAAGATCGGATTGATCGACGCGAGCAACTCGGTTTTCACTGCGGGCGAAAGCGCGAAGGTTGCGCTCAACGGTGCGCTCTCGGTCACGCGCAAGAAACCGTCGCTCACCGTGAGTACTGGCGCATCGAGCGATGCGTAGGCTGACGAGAGTTTCGCTGCGAGTGAACCGCCGGTGGACGAGAGCGATTGTGCGGAGATTTCCGCGTCAATCGCGTCGCCGAGATATTTCTGAATCGATCCGCCCGTGGCCGCGAGCGCATCAAATGTGGCCGCGGGAAACTTCGATGCCTTGATGGTTGCGTCGACACGCATGGCGCTGGCAGTTGCGGGCGCGTTGGCAACTTTGGTGTTGTTCGCGACCTTTGCTTGAGTCGCGATGTTCGTCGAGTCCGCGACTGCGCCGCGCACGACGATCTTCGCGTCGATGCTGCCCGTGGTGCTGACTTGGTTCGTGGCCGTAGCAGCGCTCGGCGCATTTGCACTGCTCAGTTGCAGCGTGATTTCATCGGCAAGCCGCGCGCTCTTGATCGTCAGCGCAAGCGCGCCCGTCGACACCGATGTCTTTGTTCCGTTGCCAGTAATGACTTCAAGTGCCAGCGGTGAGAGCGCGCCGTTCGCGTTCACACTCGCGCGTGCGAGCAGCGGCCTCAGCGCGTCGTCGAGCGGAACATCGAGTTGCGCAATCGTCATCGTCGCGCGCACTGGAGTCGTCACGCGTCGTGTGGGATCTCCACCGAGACCCGCGAGTTTTCCAAACGCATCGGCGGAAATGTCTGCGCTCACATCACCCTTCGCGCGCGCCAGACGCTGACCACTTTGCGTGATGACCTCAAGCTCGATCGAGCCTTGCGTCTTGGGAAACGATGCAATCACTTGCGCGCGTGCCGAGTCACGTTCATCAAAGGTGATCTTCAGAGTTCCCGCGCCGCCGAGCATTCCCGAGTAACTCCCCGGCGCGAGACCAAGCGCTGGTTCGAACTTCGCCAGATCAAACTCAACGATCTCGAGCGAGCCCTGCGCGCCAGAAAACAGCTTCGCTTGTGCAGGTTTTTTCCATGCGAGGTCAAACGCCATGCCGCCCGCGTTGCCGTTGCCTCCAAGGTTTGCGTGGCCCTTGACGACTGCGCGCTCCTCTTTGAAGACATACGAGGCGTTGGTATCGATGCGCGCAATCTTCAGCGGCGCCATGATTCCTGGCGCGCGATTGATCTGCAACGCGTCGATGGAAATCGTCGCCGCGCAATCGCCTGATGGAACCCAACCGTCGCTCGCTTGCGTGAGCGCGAAGGTGGGAACGCGCACTGAAATTTTCGTCCCTGGCGCGAGTTCGATTCCTTCACCGAGTGGGAGCGAGGCGAGCGCTTGTTTGCTGAGCGTGAGGTCGAGCACGAACGCGTTGAGTGCCAGCGTGTCTTTGGCAAGGCGCACCGATCCCGACACATCCGCGTCCGTCGCGTCGAGCGTGAACTCTGCGAGCGTCGCGCCGTTCTCATTTCGATTGCGCACCGAAGCCGTCATCGGTCCAACGCCGAGCACTCCCACTTTGTCCGCAGCACTCGGCGCCAAGCGGGCGACGAATGATGGATCGATTCCTTTGATGTCGATCGAACCTACGAGTCCAAGCGTCGCCAACAACTCGGGCGCTGGTGCGGCAAATGATGCGGGAATACGCGTGAATTGCTGGACAACGTGCGTCACCGCACCGTCAATGCGCGCACCGAGATCAATCACGCCGGGCTTGCTGTTGCTCGGCAGCGTGAGTTCGCACTTGAGGTCGTTGACCATCGCGCTCAGTGGCGGACTGGTCGCGTCCGTTGCCGCGCCTTCAACGGCGAGTGCGCCTGCAAGTTCGATGCTTGCGTGACCTTGCGCATGCGCGAGCAGTGAGTCATTCGCCGAGACCACAAACGGCATCGCGAGATTGTTTACTGAAAGTTTGAGGTTGGCCGCAGTACCGCGCACTGCGAGCGCGCCGTGCGAAAAATTCGACACGGTCGCGGGATCAAGCAACGCGATGGCGTCGAGCGAACCTGCCGCGAGCGCCTTAGTCGAAAGATTCACATCGCCTGCAAGCGTGAGCGAGGCCGTGCCTTTCGCGCCGTAGTTCAACGCCGATGCCGCCGTGACATGCGCCAACACATCGTCGAGTTTCTTGTTCAGCGTGGCCGTGAGCGAGCTGACGCGCGCGTCGAGATTCTCCGCCACTGCGCGCAATTGCACTGGCTTCGTCACTTGCACAGAGAAATCGCCGCCCACCGCTTTACTGGGATTTGCCGCGTCTTTCGCATCGAGTTGATGCCACGCGATGTTGCTTCCTGAGAGCGACACCTCGACCGCTTCTGCAGCGTCAAGCCCCGAAATCGCGCGCAGCGTTTGCGGTCGGATCGTCACATTCGCTTGCAAAGTCGCACCATCGATGCGCGCGCCATCAGCGGTCACGGCGCCGTCAAACGCGAGGCGCAGATGCTGGGATTCCCATGAAACGCGCGCCGCGCCGCCGAGACCTTTGCTCACGATGATGTCCGCAGTGCTGCCGATGTCTTGTGCGAAATCAAGGGGAACCCCCGGCGCGATCTCCGGCGCGAACGGTTGCAACGCCGCGAGCGGAACGGCGCGCGCGTCGATCGATACGCGAATCGCACCAGGATCAAGCATCAGCGCGCCGCCATCGTCAAAGAGCTGCGCGATGAGAATTTCGGCAGCGACCTGCGACTCGGCTGCATCAGCAACTCGCGCGTTGATAGCTGCGTCCACACGCACTTCGCCCGCGGCTTCTTTCTTCGCACTCACATGCAGCTTGGTCAACGCAACCTCGCCCGCAACCGAGGGAAGCGCGAGATCGCTGCCATCCAACGTGAATGTTCCGTGCGTTGCATTGAGATCAAGCGCGCCCGCAGTCGAAAATGCCAACGCCACTTTCGATTCGAGCAAGAACTCGCCTGCGCGGCCCAGCGTTTTTGTCGATCCATCGAGCGTGACGGAAACATCGTTGCCCTTGAGCGCGATCGATCCCTTCATCTTCTCGATGTCGTAGGCGACGCCATCGGATCTCGTCGCGTGCAAGTCGAAACTTGTCAGTTCAACTTTGACCGCGCGCGTTCCTAGCGCGTTCTGCAACGGCGAACCTGCGGCGCTCGGCGTGGCGCTCGTGCCGCTGGGCGGGCTTGCGGCAGCAGGAACATCTTGCATCATTCGCAGAAGGCCGATCGATCCATCGGCCGCGATCGTGGTGGTGACCGCGCCGCTGAGCGCGAGCGTGATATCGCCTCCCATGAGCAGTTCCCACAACCCTTGGTTGAGTTGCGCGTCCGCATTGATGCTTCCATTCGCGGCACCGCCGTCGATGGAGAGACCTGCGATTTTTTGCGCAGAAAACCAGCCCAAAGACACACTCGAGAGCGTGACCGTGCCCTTGACCTGGCTCGCGATCGACTCCACGATGACGCCGCGCGCGTAACCGCCCAGCAGCGTCGGCGCGAGCGCCACGGCAACTCCAAGTACTGCAACGACGACGAGAGAGATCTTGGTTTTCTTGTTCCGCATGGCGAGTCCGATTGAGAAAGTTTTGAGCCGCAGACAGTAACAGCGCCTTCGCGCAAGGATGCACGCGGCCCTGAGGAGTCGGGTTGCGAGGAGAACAAAAACAAAGACGCCGCGCGCCGTCAGTCAACCGGCATAGGCGTCGAGCGTCGCGAGGAAACCAACGCCAACATTCGTGCCAGCGCCTGCTGCGCCAACGGCTTGACTTGAGGATGAACCACGATGCGATTGACCACTTTGCCCGCAGCCAACTGATCGAGACACCACAAGATGTGTGCTTGATCGATGCGGTACATCGTCGTGCATAAGCACTGACAGTCGCTCAAAATGCGCGCGTCGACACCGTGCTCGCTCGCCGCGCGCGCGATGCGATTGACCAGATGCACTTCGGTGCCGATGGCCCAGCGCGACGCTGGCGCCGCAGCGCGAATCGTCTCGAGAATGAACTCGGTCGAACCCGCGAGGTCCGCGAGATCCACCACTTCTTGCGCACATTCAGGATGCACGAGCACGGTGCGTTTGTCTTTGCGCGCGGCCACCACATGCTCAGGACGGAAAAGCTTGTGCACGCTGCAGTGCCCTGCCCAAAGCAAAACCTCTGCGTCGACGAGTGCTTCTTCGGTGAGGCCACCGTTCTCCAACTTGGGATTCCACAACGCACACTCGGCCTTCGATCGTGTGGCGGCCGCATCGACCTCGGTCACAAAACCATGCAATTTCGCGGTGTTTCGCCCCAAATGTTGATCAGGCAGAAAGAGGATCTTGATCTTCTCACCGCGCGCGAGTGGCGTCTCGCCGCCTGCGAGCGCCCACTGAAACACACGCGAAGCGTTGGAGCTGGTGCAGCACGCGCCACCGTGATCGCCAACAAACGCCTTGATCGCCGCCGTCGAATTCACATAGGTGATGGGAATCACCCGCTGATTGGACTTCGCACGGCGCAGCGCGGTTTGAATCGAATTCCACGCGTCCACCGTGTCGTCGTAGTTGGCCATGTCGGCCATCGAACATCCCGCGGAGAGGTCAGGCAAGATGACTGCGACATCGTCCTCAGTAAGAATGTCCGCAGTCTCGGCCATGAAATGCACGCCGCAAAACAAGATGTATTTCGCGCCGCGTTGTGGCGCTTGCTCGGCGGCCAATTGCGAGAGCTTGAGACTGTCGCCAACAAAGTCGGCGTGACGAATGACGTCATCTTGTTGGTAGTGATGACCGAGGATGAGCAGCTTGCTCCCCAACTCGCGCCGACGTGCTTCGATCGCGTTACCCAACTCCGCTTCAGTGGTGTCGAGATAGCGTTGAGGAAGTGAGGGCTGCCACAGCATTTGGCCTTAGTTTACGCCTCATCGCGTTGCGGAGCATTGCTCGGGGTGGCGATCGCGTCATTGATTGGCGCGAAGGCATTCGAATCGCAACTGCGATGAGCGTGATGCATGCGCCACCGATAATCAGAGCGCAGGGGAACCACGGCTCCTATGGGGTGCGGTGAGCTCGATGACGTCGAGTCGGTGAAGATGATCTCTTGGCCCGATGAGCTGGAAAACCCGACCAATTCCGCGGATTCCGTGCCTATTTTGACTCTACCCGTTTGGTAGCCGACCACAACGCCGCTGGCGGTGACGCTCCCCGCGTACCACTGCTCGGCGGTGATCAGCACGATCGCGCCTGCGATTTGAAGCAGTGCGCCCGTTGACCCACAGTGCGATGTTCACTCGTCGCGTCGATGCTGGTGTCGCCGGCACTTTGCATTTGGAACGTGGGATGAAGTACGGAAACAACATTGGGCAAGACCGTCGTACGCCCGAGCGCGACGAGTTAAGGGTTGAACCTCACATCGTCTTCGTCATCGCGGTCACTGCTGATGGCATCGATCGCGCGCACATCACCATCCACAATCTCGATTGGAGTTGGCGCGGACACACTCGCCAGCGCCACCACCGACAACGTGCGCTCAATGAGTTGCGCCAACGCATCTGCATGCATCGCATCATCGGCCAAGAGAAACAGCGTGGATCCTGATCCGCTCACATGCACGGGTTGTTGCGTGAGTGCGGCGATCTCGCCGCGCAACGCAGTCAATTGCGGCGCGATGATGCACGCGGCCTCCGCAAGATCATTGAACAACGCGCTGCTTGCAGGCGAACTCGCCGTCAACGCGCGCACGCGTTGCACATCGACACTCGTTGTGCGCGTCAACGCATCAAACGCTCGATACACCGCGCCGGTGGGACACGCGATCTGCGGAAACACCAGCACGACATGCACGCGTTGGTCGCGCGCGCGTTGCAGCTGTTCGCCGCGCAATTCGACAATCGCGCTTCCGCCACGCACGAAGAAGGGCACATCGCTTCCCAGCGGCCGCGCGACTTCTTCGAGAAATTCAGGGCGAAGGCGCAACTCAAACAGCGCATCAAGTCCGCGCAACATCGCGGCCGCGTTGGACGAGCCGCCACCGAGTCCGCCGCCAACAGGGATGCGCTTCTGCAATCGAAGTTGCACCGGCAACCGCCTCGCGAGGCGGGCTTCGAGCGCTTCATGTGCGCGCACCGCGAGATCACTGCGCACAGGCCAATCGATATCGGCCTTCGATCGCGCATCGGTGTGCCACTCGATGGCGTAGCGCGAGCATGTGCCCAGCGGCAATCGCGTGAGCGTGAGGTCGTCGCACAAATCAAGAGTCGTCATCCACGAGGCGATTTCATGCATGCCATCGCGTTGCAGCGGGCCGACTGAGAGCGCGAGGTTGACCTTCGCGGGAGCGAACGCGTGAACGACCGAGGGCATGAGAGAAAGCGTACTTCCCTCGTTGCAACACGTGGAGTCATCGCACGGCATCCGCGTTACTCTGCGTAATCAATGGCTCATGCACACACTCCTGCGTCTCCCTTGTTTGATGCCCAGAGACTTGATGCTGCGAATTTCGCGGCGCTTGAACCGTACTTCGCGGCGCTGCTGGCGCGCACGGTGACAAGCGCACACGACCTCGAGCAACTCATTCTCGCGCGCAGTGAACTCGACGCGTTTGTCGCCGAACGCATGGCTGACATTTACATCGCGACCACACGCAACACCGAAGACAAAGTTGCGGAAGCGGCGTACCTCGCGTTCGTGCGCGATGTCGATCCGCAACTCAAGCCCATTGCCAGCGCGCTCGATAAGAAGATTTCGTCCAGCGAGTTCGCCGCACAACTTCCGTTGCAACGCTACGAAGTGCTGCTGCGCGGACTGCGCGTTGACATCGAACTCTTTCGCGAGGCGAACATCCCGCTCGAAACCCAACTCGCCGAACTCGATCAGAAGTACAACCAAATCGCGGGACGGATGACGGTGGAGTTTGACGGAGAGACGCGCACGATGCCGCAAATGGCTCGTTTTCTCGAGGAAACCGATCGCTCGTTGCGCGAGCGCGCGTGGCAAGCGGTGAATGCGCGACGCTTGCAAGATCGAGATGCGATCGACGACATCTACGACCAGATGATCACGCTGCGTCACCAACTCGCGGTCAATGCGGGCTTCGACAACTTCCGCGATTTCCAACATCGCCGCTTCAAGCGCTTCGACTATTCCCCCGCCGACTGCATCTCGATGCACGAGGCGATCGCGATGCACTTGGTTCCGATTCAGCGTCGACTTGATCTTGAGCGCGCGAAAGCGCTGAGCGTTTCACCACTGCGACCGTGGGATCTTGCGGTTGACACGCAAGGACGCAAGCCGCTGCGCCCGTTCGAAGGCGCGCAAGCGTTGGTTGATGGTTGCTCGCGCATGTTCCACGAGATGGGCAGCGGTCTAGGCGACATGTTCGACACGCTGCGCGAAGGCGATTGCCTCGATCTCGATTCGCGTCCCGCGAAAGCTCCAGGCGGCTATCAGTATCAGCGGCAGTATTCGCGTCGCCCCTTCATCTTCATGAACGCCGCAGGAATGCACCGCGATCTCGTCACCATGGTCCATGAAGCGGGCCACGCGTTTCACTCGCTGCTTTCGATGAGTGATCCCGTGCTCGAGTATCGCAGCGCGCCCACCGAATTCAGTGAAGTCGCCTCGATGTCGATGGAACTGCTCACGCTTCCCTATCACGGCCAGTTCTATTCGCCTGACGAATGCGCGCGCGCTTTGCGTGAGCGCTTGGAAAAGTTCCCCACCATCATGACTTGGATCGCAACGATTGATGCGTTCCAACACTGGGTCTACACCAATCCTGGTCACACTCGCGCCGCGCGCACCATTGCGTGGCGTGCGCTGATCAAGCGATTTGGCAACGAGATTTCGTGGGACGATTGCGAAGAAGTGCGCGACTCGATGTGGCAACGCCAGCTTCATCTTTTCGGCATGCCCTTCTATTACATCGAGTACGGCATCGCCGAAACTGGCGCGATCCAAATGTGGATTCACTCGCGCCGCGATCAATCGCAGACGTTGGCCAATTACCGCAAGGGCTTAGCGTTGGGTGGTTCACGTCCGCTGCCTGAGTTGTTCAGCGCCGCGGGACTGCGACTCGATTTGGGTTCTTCGCTCATGGAAGAACTCGCGCGCGAAGTCGATCGCGAACTTGTTGGTGCGTGACGCGGTCGATGACGCGCAAACTGTGTGAACCTAGCCAACCTTGCGCGCGCCACGATGCAACTCGTATCGATGGGCGACAGTGATGCCATCGAGTCCGCACGCTGGAATCTTTTCGCATCCACAGTCGGTGAATCCGCATGCGTCGAGCACGCGCAGCGACGAAGGATTCTCGCGATGCACGTGCGCTTCGAGTCGATCCAGCGGCGGCGCGAGCTCATCGAAGGCGTAGGCAACGACGCGACGCAACGCCTCACGCGCGTAGCCGAGCCCCCACAACGGGCGCGCAATCCAATAGCCCAGCGACGCGTCCACGCCTGAATCCCCTATTGCGAAGCCGATTCCGCCAATCAACTGCTCATTATCAAGCCGCGTGATCGCGAAATCTTGCAGCGAGCCAATCGCGCGTCCCTGCGCGACTTGCGTCATCCACGAGCGCGCGTCGAGTTCGGTGTAGGGGTGCGGAACTTGTCGCAATCGGCGGGCAACTTCGCGATCACTCAGCGCTTCAATCCACGAAGCAAGATCGCGCTCGGCGTGAGGACGCAGAAGCAAACGCGAAGTCGTCAGAGAAACAGGAGCGAGCCGCACGCAGCAATCGTATCGAACGGGCTACGCTCTCCTCGCATCGATGAAGCACGCGCGATCGATGCGCGATAGATCCGCCGCCACTTGAAGGGAGTCCGCAATCATGACCATCCTGCAAGAAGAGCCTGCAATCGAACCAATGGCAGATGCGCCGACGCCGCTCGATGGCGAAGGATTTCGTCGCGCGGGCTACGCGCTCATCGATTGGATCGCGGAGTATCGCGCCACGGTGGGACAGCGCGCAGTCGCGCATCACTGCGAGCCCGGATCCATTCGCGCGATGCTTCCGCCGCGCGCGCCGCAGTGCGGTGAAGCGATGAACACGATTCTTGGGGATCTCGATCGCGTGGTGATGCCGGGGATCGTCCACTGGCAGCACCCTGGATGGTTTGCGTATTTCCCAGCGAATTCAAGCTTCGAATCCATTCTCGGTGAACTCGCGAGCGCTGGTCTGGGCGTGCAAGGAATGATGTGGAGCACCAGTCCCGCATGCACTGAGTTGGAAACACACGTGCTTGATTGGCTGGTGCACGCGCTGGGATTGCCTGAACGATTTCTCTCAAGTGGCGCTGGTGGTGGAGTCTTGCAAGACACGGCGAGTTCCGCGGTGTTGGTGACCATGGTGGCCGCGCGTGAACGCTTCACGGGATTTCGCAGCGACTTGCGTGGGCTTGGAGCATGGGAAGAGAAAGCGCGATCGCGTTCGGTCGTCGTGTACACCAGTGATCAAGCGCATTCATCGGTCGAGAAAGCCGCGCGCATCGCCGGCATTGGCAAAGAATTCGTACGGCTCATTCCGTGTGATCGTCAGGGCGCGATGCGTGCGGATCTACTTGCCGCACAGATGGAACTCGATCGCGCGCAAGGACATCTTCCGGCGTTTGTGTGCGCAAGCGTGGGCACGACTGGAGTCAACGCGATTGATCCCGTCGCAGAAATCGCCGCAGTCTGCGCAGCAATGCGCGACCCCGAGAGCGGCGCAACGCCGTGGCTTCATGTCGACGCGGCGATGAGCGGAACTGCCGCGCTATGCGAAGAGTTTCGATTCGTCACCATGGGCGCGGAGCACGCGGACAGTTGGTGCTTCAATCCGCACAAGTGGATGCCGGTCAACTTCGATTGCGATGTCTTGTGGATCGCCGATCGCGCCGAGTTAGTTCGCGCGCTCAGCGTTCTGCCTGAATATTTGCGCAATACCGCGACCGAATCCGGCAAGGTCATCGATTACCGCGATTGGCAAATCCCGCTCGGCCGACGCTTTCGCGCGCTCAAGTTGTGGTTCGTGTTGCGCTCGTTTGGAATCGAAGCGCTCGCGGCGATGGTGCGTGGTCATGTCGCGATGGCGCAGAGTCTCGCGATCAGCGTGCGCGCGAATGAGAAGTTGCTCTTGGTGACCGAACCCGCGCTCAACCTCGTCGCCATCGCACATCGCGACGGTGATGAAGCGACACAACGACTCATCGACGCCGTCAACCGCAGCGGAAGTTGCTTCGTCTCGCACTGCCGTTTCCATGGTCAATTGGTGTTGCGCGTTTCCATCGGCGCGCTCGCCACCACCCAACTCCATGTGGACACGTTGCAACGACTGCTCGAACATGAGACCGCTTCGTGAGCGACGCGCAACCTCGGCGAACGCTCCGCTATCACAGCGCCACGATTCGCAATGCACTCCTCACGAAACTGCCTGACGCGATACTGGGCGGACGATTGAAGGCGCGTCATGTCGCGCAACCGATTCGCATCGAAGACATCACTCTCGCCAGCGCACATTGGCCGCGCGCGTTTGATGGACTGCGCATCGCGCATCTCTCGGACATTCACTTTGGACATCTCTTAGGCGACGAACGATTGATGCAAGCGGTCGACGCGGTGCGCACGGTCAACGCGGATCTCATCGCGATCACAGGCGATCTCGTTGATCTCTCCGCACGCGAAGCGCCGCAACTCTTCGAGCGCCTCGGGTTGTTGCGCGCGCCGCTGGGCGTGTTCGTCGTGCTGGGCAATCACGATCACCTCGATCATCCACGCACCATCGTCCGCGGTGCGCGCGATGCGGGACTCATTCCGCTCATGGATATCTCGCTGCGCGCGGGCGGCCACGATGGACTTCTCGTCGCTGGAATCGATTGGTGCAAGTCCATCGATCATTGTGAGGCTCGACTGCGGCGCTGCGGCGCGGGTCGTGCGGATTTGTTTCTTGCGCACAACCCAAAGGCGTTTGTGGCGGCGCATGCGCGGGGAATTCCGCTGACCCTCGCCGGACATACCCACGGCGGTCAACTCGCGCGTCGAGGCAATCGACAACACAACTTGGTGTTTACCCAGCGTCTTTCTGCGGGAAAGTATGAACGCGACGAGTCGTGCCTTTACGTGACCAACGGAGTGGGCGCGTGGTTTCCTTTGCGCGTGAACTGTCCGCCCGAGATCGCGGTCATCCACATGCACACGCGCTGATACTCTTGCTGCATGGATGCAGGAACACTCGCGCTCACGTCAGCACTGGCACTCGAACCTGAAGCAGCCGCTCCCGTCGCCGCGCCCACCGAGTTCCGGCTCGTGCTTGAACTTGATGCATGGCTGCCGCGATTAGCGGGAGATTTCACCGACGACGGCGCGAACGTTGATGTGAGCGACGCTGATTTGCATGACGCAGAGTTGTCCTTCGCGGGTGCGCTACAAATCGTGCGCGATCGACTTTCGGTGGGCGTGCGCGGATTCAGTTTCGCGACCGATGGCGGCGGCGAAGTCACGACTCCGTTCACATTGGGCGGCCTCGACTTTGCGAACGGCGAGCAATTCTCCAGCAGTTTTTCGTGGTGGAGCGTGGGCGTGGAAGTTTCGTATGACTTCTATCGCCCGCTCGCACAACGCCCATCTTCGTGGAGTGAACCCGTCGCAGGTTGGACTCCCGCGGCCAACGGCGCTGATCTTTCGGTGTACGGATTGCTCGCCCTCGACATCACCGCGATGCAACGCGAGTTGTCCAACGAGACCACCGCGTTGCGCACTGATGCCAACGAAGCATTCTTCGATGTGGAGATCGGTATCGGCTTCGAACTCTCATTCGATACCAAGCCGAGCTTTCCCATCGTGCGTCGCGTGAGTTTCACCGCCGAAGCCGCGTACGGAATCAACTCGCCGATGGGCGACGGCGACTTCGGCAGCGCATCGCGACTCGAAGCGGACGTCTCCGCGTGGTTCTGCGACGAAGGCGCGGTGTTCTTCGGCTACCGCATCGTCGGCGGCTCGTTCGACGGCGACGAACTTGGGCTCGATGGAAGCGTGCAAGGATTGCGCGCGGGACTCAAGATTGAGTTCTGAGTACCCCCGTCACTCAACTTGATGCAACAACCACTGCGATGACCGCACCGAAACCAACTTCGCGAAAGAAAGATGCTGACACCCATGTTTTGGGCGCATTTCTCAAGCTCGGCGGTGGCTGCAGCATGCGCACCGACGCGCTCGACTTCAACTTCGTGCGCGGCAGTGGTCCCGGCGGACAGCACGTCAACAAGACCAGCACTAAAGCGCAGCTGCGCGTGTTGTTGCGCGAAATCATGGGCCTCGACGATGCGGGCTTTACGCGACTGCGCGTCATCGCGAGTTCGCATGTGGTTGGAGTTGATGCCGACGAGGCGCTGCTCATCAGTGATCAAACGTCGCGCTCGCAAGCGGACAATCGCGACGCGTGCCTCACTCGACTGAAGACACTGGTCTCGATGGCAGCGAAGCGTCCCAAGGTGCGACGCAAGACCAAGCCCACGCGCGGAAGTGTTGAGCGACGCATCGACGCGAAGAAGCGCGATGGCGAGATCAAACGCACCCGTCGATCGCAGTCGGAGTGATTCGAGTCGACGAGCGGCCTCGATGCCGAGCGCGCGTTCACCTCCATTCGCGCCATTGCGAATATTTTTTCTGTCTCTTCGGAATGCGCCCATACGGCCTCGCGTCGTGAGCGCTCGATCCAGGGCCCTGGGTCGATCGTTTCGTTTCACAGGTACGCGAATCCCCTTAGAAGTCCCCGTAGAACTCATCACGGGACCAATCACACATATGCAACTCAAGAACACTCTGCTCGCCGTCACCACGGCCGCGACGCTTGCGCTCGGTATCACGACGCTCTCGATCGCAAACCCACCCGTCACCCCACCAACCCCAGCCCCAACTCCGGCGCCAACTCCAGAGCCAAAGCCTGAGCCCAAGCCAGAACCCGCGCCAACCGCGCCAAAGTTCGAGCTCAATCCTCCAACCCCAGCGCCAGCGCCAACTCCGGAGCCAACTCCAGAGCCAAAGCCTGAGCCGAAGCCAGAACCAGCGCCAACCGCGCCAAAGTTCGAGCTCAATCCTCCAACTCCAGCGCCAGCGCCAACTCCGGAGCCAACTCCAGAGCCAAAGCCTGAGCCGAAGCCAGAACCAGCGCCAACCGCGCCAAAGTTCTGACCGCGAACATGGAATGATTAGTGGCAACGCCACGCTCTTCCAAGGGCGCGGCGTTGTCGTTTTTGGTTGAGGACATTTCACACGCGGCGCGTGAACGCGACGAGCGCGGGACGACGCTCATTGATTCGGTTTGGATGCACGTTCACGCAAACTCATCGCGCGCAGGTTCACTCGACACCGAGAATGCGCGCGTCGCCCTTGCCCTTGACGACCGAGCCGATGACGACCGGCTTCTCGCCGAGTTTCTTGAGCGTGCGCATCACGCGCTCCACTGCGAGCGGACGAACGATGATCGTGTAACCGATGCCCATGTTGAAGACGCGGAACATCTCTGCGCTCTCGACGCCGCCATGCTTCTGCAAGAACGGGAAAATCGCAGGCGGCATCCACGTGGTCGGATCGATCACCACATCCACATCGTCATGCAATGCGCGACACACATTGCCGGGCAAACCGCCGCCGGTGATGTGGGCCATGCCGCTGATCGCGCGGGTTGTGCCCAGCGAATCGATCAACGCGACGATCTCTTTGGCATAGATGCGCGTTGGCTCAAGCAACACATCGATGAGACGCGTGCTTCCAAGTGGCGCGTACTTCTTGCGATAGTCGAGCTTCGCATCCTTCACGATGCGACGGACCAACGTGTACCCGTTGGAGTGCACGCCGCTCGACATCAAGCCGATGACGAGGTCTCCGACTTGGGCGCGCAACGCGTTTTTGGTGCGCTCTAACTCGACGACGCCCACGCAGAATCCCGCGACATCGAAGTCGCCAGGAGCGTAAATGTCAGGCATTTCCGCACATTCGCCGCCGATGAGTGCGCAGCCGGCAATCTCACAACCCTTGGCCACGCCCGCGATCATCGCGGTGGTGTCGACGGGATCGAGCTTGGACAAACCGAGATAGTCGAGAAAGAACAACGGCTCCGCGCCTTGCACGATGAGGTCGTTCACATTCATCGCGACGCAATCGATTCCGACCGTGTCGTAAATCTTGAACTCCGCAGCCAACTTCACTTTGGTGCCGACGCCATCGGTGCACGCGACGAGCACTGGGTTCTTGTAGTTGCGCTTGAACAACTTGCGGTTGTTGTCGAGACGAAACATGCCCGCGAACGCGCCGTGCAAACCCATCACGCGCGGCGAGTGTGTGCGTCGCACAATCGGTTTGATGCGCTCGACCACTTCGTCGCCCGCATCGATATCAACGCCCGCTTGCGCGTAGGTCAACCCGCGCGGCGCTGATGCTTTGACTGGCTTCGCTGCAGATTTCTTGGACGCGCTGCTCGTGCCTTTACTGGGGGTCGTCGGCGTTTTTGCGCGCACTTTCGTCTTCGGCATCTTTGCGTTTGTGGCCTGCAACGGAAGTGATTTTGTGGTGCCAGTGCGTGCCATGGGGGGCGCGAGTGTAACGCGGTCGATGCGATCACTTAATGCGCAACGCATCGAGTCTGCGGCCGCGCGTTCTCGGGTATTGTGCGGCGCTTATGTCTATTCTCGTCGACGGAAACACCAAGGTCATTTGCCAAGGCATCACTGGAAGCGCAGGCGCTTCGCACACCAAGGGTTGCTTTGATTACGGCACCAAGATGGTCGGCGGAGTCACGCCGGGCAAAGGCGGATTGAAGGACGCCAACGGGCTGCCGATCTTCGACACCGTCGCGCAAGCGGTCAAAGCGACGGGCGCGGATGCGACGATGATTTTCGTTCCCCCTGCGGGCGCGGCCGATGCGATTATGGAGGCTGCAGATGCGGGTATTCGCGTCATCTGCGCCATCACCGAAGGCGTGCCTGTGCTCGACATGATTCGCGTGAAGGAAGCGCTCAAGGCGTATCCGCACGTGACGCTCATCGGACCAAATTGTCCGGGCATCATCACTCCCGCGCGCCGCGTGAGTGGTGAAGGAGCGACTGCGAAATTCGAAGGCGGCTGCAAGATCGGCATCATGCCGGGCTACATCCACACCCATAAAGCAGATGCGAAGTCGGGCAAGGCCGTGGGCATCATCAGTCGCTCGGGCACGCTCACCTATGAAGCGGTGTGGCAGACCTCGCAACGCGGCATCGGTCAATCGACCTGCATCGGAATCGGCGGCGATCCTGTGCGCGGAATGGGATTCATCGACGCGTTGAAGTTGTTCAACGACGATCCGCACACCGATGGCGTGGTGATGATCGGCGAGATCGGCGGCACCGATGAAGTCGAGGCCGCGCGTTGGATCAAAGCCAACATGAAGAAACCCGTCACGGGTTTCATCGCGGGCCGCACCGCCCCGAAAGGCAAGCGCATGGGTCACGCGGGCGCGATCATCGGTGGCGCCGACGACACGGCACAAGCGAAGATCGACGCACTGCGCGCCTGCGGCATCACCGTGAGCGAGAGCCCTGCTGATCTTGGCTCGACGATGGCAACTGCGCTTTGCATGTGACGCAAGCGGCGAACTCGCTGCGAAGTGCTTGAAACACGACGTTTTGTGCAACTTCTGCATTCACTCGAATGCACCGTGTTGTTGATTGCGCGGTGGTGCACCGCCTCTATCGTGTGCCGATGCTCACACGCCACCGACTCGCTTTCACACTTGCATCGATCGCCTGCGTCAGTTTCGCGAGTCTTGCGGGAGGATGCGATCAATCGACAGTCGCGGTGGCGGCGCCAACCGCGATCACCGTCGCAGCTCCCATGCGCGTGGCCTTCATCGGAGCGAGCGCGACCGCGGGATTTGGTTGCGTGCTCAGAGAGCAACGCGAAGATGGTCCGTACACCTGCGGATTTTGTTTGAAGGACATGGTGTTGCTCGCG
Source organism: Planctomycetota bacterium (assembly GCA_003671025.1). GTDB lineage: Bacteria > Planctomycetota > Phycisphaerae > Phycisphaerales > SM1A02 > QWPT01. Next base: position 30,978 of record QWPW01000006.1, on the reverse strand, counting down.
TGTCCGCAACTTGATCTGCTCACCAGCGATCTTTCGAGCTCGTTCTTCTTCATGGATCCATTGGTCGCTGGCGCACGCACCGCGAAACGCGCGCAAGAGTTTCATCCTGATTGCGTGGTCGCGCTCGACTTTCTGTTTTGGTTTGCCTATGGCGACGACGCTCCCGGCGGAAAGCCGGTCACCAGCGAAGCGGATCGACTGGCCAAGTTTGAACTGGGACTCAAAGAACTCGAGCAGTTCACGGCGCCAGTGATCGTGGGCGATCTTCCCGACATGTCGAGCGCAGTTGGGAAAATGCTCAGCCGCGCGCAGATGCCACAAGTGGCGACATTGGAGCAACTCAACACGCGATTGAAGGATTGGGCGAAGACGCGTCCCAATGTGCGGGTCATTGCGCTCTCCACCATGCTCGAAGAAATTTCGCGTGAACACGCGCAGCCATCGACACTCAGTGACACCACGAGTAACTCCAGCAGCAAGAAGCCCACTCGTCGCGTCGAACGAACTGGACTCGAGCTGCTGCAGCCCGATGATCTTCACCCCGCGCCGCGCGGGCTCGCTCGACTCGCATGCGCGGTGGCCAACGAAATGAATAGCTCGGTCAAGATTGCGCCAATTGCCGCGAGCACAACCGCAGGCCGCTCCACGAAAGATGGCGCAAACGATTGTGTCGCCGAACCAGTGAGCACGTTCGAGCGCGCGCGTGGCCAACTCAAACCCAGTGGACCAGTGACAACTCCGCGCGCGCCAAGTGACGCGAAGGCACTGCCTGCGCTGAGCAAGTGAATCTGCGTGTGATCACACGTTGCAACCTGTCGAGTGCGTGCGCGGCGTCGGCAACGCTCATCGCCCACACATTCATCGCCTAAACATTCATCGCCCACACATTCATCGCACCGTATCGATGCGCGCGCGCGCCGGCACATCAGCGTCGCGTGCGGCCGCGTTGCAAATCGCTTCCCAACCTTCGCGTCCGAGCACGCGCAATGCCGCGGGCTTGAGCATCCCAAGATCAAGCGCGACATCGGGTCCGCGCGGATTCTTTCCTAGCAACGCGATGAAGCGCGCATCTGAAATCGCAAACAGCCGCGCGCCTGCGAGATGCCACAGCATGTCGTTGGCCCACGCATTGCGATGCGATGCTTGCGCGTAGGCCATGGCAAACTCATCGAACTTGCGCGCGCGAAACAATGCGCCCAGCGCGAACTCTGCGGCCGCGGGTGCAGCAGTCGTGCTCGAGGCCAACTCCCAAATCTGCAACACCTTGGCATCGTTGCCGCAGAGTTCGAGATCACGCATCGCTTCGACCAACGCGTTGGGATCCTTGTTGTCGCGAAATCGCACCAACGCTGCGCCCGCACTCGCGGCAAGAGTTGTTTCCGTGAGCGCTGCATTGTCCGCGTTTGCGGCGATGCGCTTCACGCCAATCTTGCTCGGCGTCGCTAGCAGCGCCAACGGATCTCCGTATGCGCTCGTGCGCCACGGACGCGCGAAGGATCCTTCAACCACGCGCGCGGCAAGAAGAAACGGCACCAAGTATCCCACGCGATCGGCCAACATCTTCGGCGTCACAAATGCGTTGAGTAGCGGTTCGTACACCGAGCCGAAGTAGGCGTACGCGCCGTGATCAATGAATCGACCGCCAACAGTGTCAGGCGAACCCGCGCGCTCGAGTGAGAACGAGTGAATGAAATGCACCATCGCGGGACGATCGAACAACGGCACGTCGCCGATGTTGGCCGTGCCATCGGCATAGAGCCCAAACTGATTGGACATGCCATGACTGTTGATCACAAACGCATCACCGCCGAAACCGCCCATGAGCAACATGCGCCATGACGCAAGCGTGGCGGAGTCCTTCTCCCACACTTCACTCAGGATGCCTTGCTTGGCAAACGTTTCTTGCGCGGGCTGTACGGAGTAGTCGACCCATCCCCCGCCGAGGGCGTAGCCGTTGATGAGCCATGCACTCTTGCGCGGAGTGAACGTCGCCGCCATCGCGACATAGGCACTGCGCGCCTCGCTGCCGAATATGCATGAGCCCATCGACCAAAACTGCCCAGATTTCAGGCGTCCCAGCGTGTTTATGGTGGCGAGTGGTTGACCTGGCGCAGTGGTGAAGGGACCGCTGGGAATCGCGAGTTGAAGATTCGCATCAAGATTGGGAACACACTTGTTGGCCACGTCGCGACAAATCACAAACGCGTCGATCGCGTCGCCTAAATCTTTCCACGGAAGTCCGGTGCGTTCCGCGGCGATCTCGAGCTCGTTGGAAAGCGCGGTGAAACTCTTTGCATCGAGCGTGTCACTCGGCGCGCCAAACGGCTGGTTGGTGAAATGAATCGGCGCGCCGCGCAGCGCGGACAGCGCGACAGCTGCAGTCCACGCAGGATCATCCGCGTTGGCAATGATCACCATCGAAGGCGCAAACCCCCGACGAGCACACGCGTCAAGCACATCGACCGTGCCGTCGTGAATCGCCTCCGCAGCAACAGCCTGCATTTGCTTCTCGCGTTCACGTCGATCAGTTGCGAGCGCGCCGACGGAGGCACGACGTTCGACGCGCAGCGGTTCGAATCCACGCACAAACATTGGCGCATAGAGATCGTCTTCGAACAGCACTGGCCAATGCCCCGCCTCGCTCCACTTGGAGATTTCATCGAGGTACGTCGCGCCATCGGGCACGAGCACGACTTTGTCGATCACGTTCCAACTGCGCTCGAGTGCCGCGGTGCGCATGCCCAGCGTCACTGGCCACGGAATCTGCTGTCGCGCGGCCGCTGCCGGTTGCGGCACAGTTTGCTGCGGCGCACCGTGAGCGCTGACCGACACGTGCGCTGCGAGGAGCACACTCACAAAGTTCGCGCGCCCACTCATCGTGAACCAACCGCATCCGTGAAACACCGCTGATCGTTGCATGAACGCAGCGTATCAAGCACTCGCGCACCACTCGCCGCGCGTATGACGCGTGTTCATCACACACACTCGCTGAACTCACGGCATCGAATTGCTACGAGAGCCTATGACTCAGCGATAGCGCGGCGTTGGTTTCAACTCTGTGCAGGTGGCAGATAGCCGCGCGCGATGACGCAGTACGCGGCGGCGCTCGCGGCCGCTTGACTTGCACTCCAACCCAGTTCGTGTCCCATCAAACGCGCTGTTTCATCGGCGATTTCCATCGATGCGCGCGCGTCGAGCAACAGACAACGCGTGCGACGAGCCAACACATCTTCGACGGTGTGCGCCATCTCCGCGCGCGCGGCGAAGATCACTTGCGACGGCGTGATCGGCAAGTGTTTATGCATGGGCGCCGCGAGCAAACGATCCGCGCGTTCGATCTTCTCGAGTTCCGCGCAGTCACTTCCATACACGCGTCGTGCATCGGGCAGGCCCGCGGTTTGTCCCGAGTGCTCGTCATAGCCATGCAGATGCAAATCATGGGTGACGCAGAGACGCGCTTCGAGTCCCACGGTTTCCATCGCGATGTCCACAGCTTGCTCGGCCATCAAGCGATAGGTCGTCCACTTGCCGCCAGTCACCGTGACCAAGCCACTGGCGGAAGCTTCGATGGAATGTTCGCGCGAAACTTTCTTGGTCTCGGTGTCTGCTTCGGCGCGCGCGAGCGGCCGCAGTCCTGCATACACCGAAAGAATGTCGCTCTGGGTGGGCACGCGCGTGAGGTAGCGCCCTGCGTTGCGCAGAATGAAACCGATTTCATCGCTGCTCGCGCGCGGTTCGATTTCTGCCTCTTTCACCGCAGTATCGGTGGTTCCCACCAGCGTGCGACCGTGCCATGGAATCACGAAGAGCACGCGACCATCGTCGGTGTGGGGAACCATGATCGCGTGATCGGCGGGAAGAAACTCGCGCGGCAAGACCAGATGCACTCCGCGCGACGGATCGATGCTCGCTGCTGCGGCGCTGTCATCGAGGCGGCGCAGTTCATCGGCGAAGACGCCTGTTGCGTTGATCACCACCGACGCGCGCACTTTGAACGACGCGCCTGACGCGCCCAACTCGTCGCGCACATGCGCGCCAACGACTTGCCCTTCGACCTTGACCAATCCAACGCAACGCGCGTAGTTCACCACCGTTGCGCCGCGCGACGCCGCGGTGCGCGCCAACGCAAGCGCCATGCGTGCATCATCAAACTGCGCATCGTGATATTCGACGCCGCCGAGAAGTCCCTCTTCCTTCACATTGGGAATCGCGCGCATCGTTTCTTCGCGCGAGAGCGAACGACTCTTGCCCAAGTTGCGTGTCCCCGCGAGCGCGTCGTAGAGTTTGAGTCCGACGCCGTAGAACGGGCCTTCCCACCAGTGGTATCGCGGAACGATGAAGGCGAGATCGTGCGCGAGATGCGGCGCATTGCTGCAGATACGCGCGCGTTCTTCGAGCGCTTCACGCACCAAGCCAAAGTGCAACTCGGAGAGATAGCGCACGCCGCCATGCACCAGCTTGGTGCTGCGCGAACTCGTGCCTTTGGCAAAGTCGTATGCGTCGATGACGGCCACGCGATATCCACGCGCGGCCGCGTCCACCGCAGTGCCCAGTCCAGTTGCACCGCCGCCGATGACGAGGATGTCGAACTCGTTGGTTTGCAGTGAAGCGAGTTGCGCGGCGCGTTCGAATGGTCGTTTCATGATGAGTGTCCGAAAGCTCGTATCGCTGCGATGGCGTTTCGCCATCGTGTGCGCGCAGCGTCGCGCGCATGCTGGTCTATCGTTGGATCGAATCGTCGTTCAATCGAGTCGTCGCTTGCGGCGTGATCACGCGCACTCACGTTCATCGCGAGTCCTCGCTGTGCCAACATCGCAGCGCCCAATGCAGTGGTCTCGAGATTGCGGGGGCGCTCGACGGTTTTTCCCAGTAAATCAGCCTCAATCTGCATCAACAGATCGCTCGCGGCCGCGCCGCCGTCCACGCGCAACATCACGATGGTGATGCCCGCGCGTTCGATGGCTTCGACGAGATCGACCACTTGATGCGCCACGCCTTCGAGCGTCGCGCGCGAGAGATGTGCATTGGTCGAACCGCGCGTCAATCCCAACACCGCTCCGCGCGCGTTCGCGTCCCACCACGGCGCGCCCAAGCCCGCGAACCCAGGAACGACGACGACTCCGCCACTGTCAGGCACGCTTGCGGCGAGTTGATTCACATCGCTCGCGTGCTCGAAGAACTTGAGTCCGTCGCGCAACCACTGGACGGCGCTACCGCCGATGAACACGCCGCCCTCGATGGCATAGGTCGTGACGTCATTCATGCGCCACGCCACTGTCATGAGCAATCCTTCTGGCGCGGCGGGCGATTCTGTGCCGGCGTTGGCCAGCAGGAAGCAGCCCGTGCCGAAGGTGCACTTCGCTTGTCCGAGAGTGTGACACTGTTGACCATAGAGCGCCGCTTGTTGATCACCGGCGATTCCGGTGATCGCGATGGCGGCACCGAGCACCGATGCGTCGCTCGTTGCAATCGCTCCCGACGAATCAACAATCTGCGGCAACATCGCGCGGGGAACGCGCATGAGTTCGCAGAGCGCGTCGTCCCACTGCGCGCCGTTCGTGCCGCCGATGCGCGCGAGCATCGTGCGTGACGCGTTGGATGCATCGGTCGCATGCACAGCGCCGCGCGTGAGATTCCACAGCATCCATGAGTCAATGGTTCCGCATGCGAGTTCACCGCGCTGTGCACGGTCGCGCGCGCCCTCGCATGCATCGAGAATCCACGCAATCTTGGATGCGCTGAAATATGGATCGAGCGTGAGTCCCGTCGCCGCGCGCACCTGCGCTTCATGCCCCGCGTCACGCAGTTGTCGCATGAGCGGTTCAGTGCGCCGATCTTGCCACACGATGGCGCGGTGAATCGGACGACCGGTGGCGCGATCCCACACCACGACGGTCTCGCGTTGATTGGTGATGGCGATGGCCGAGATGTCTGTGCTGGAAAGATGAGCGGCTTCCATCGCCGCCTTCGCGCACCCGAGCGAGGTCTGCCAAATCTCGTCCGCGTCATGCTCGACCCAACCGGGCTGAGGAAAGTGTTGCGCGAACTCACGCTGCGACGACGCGCGCGCAACGAGCGTTCCATCATCGCGCGGCGAGTACAGAATCACGCGCGATGAAGTCGTGCCACAGTCGAAGGTGAGAATCGTCTTGTCGGTCATCGTTGCGTCGGTCATCGTTGCATCGGTCAACGTGGTTTGCAACGCGCGAGTGCGCGCCGCGTGGACACGCTAACCGAGAGCGACCGAGTGCACGACTCCACACCGGAGCGCGAGGAACAGACTGACAATTCACGCACACGCTCAGACGCGCTGAGTGGTTCGAATCATCGCGCGCATGCGCCGCGTGAATCAATCCTCTTCCGCTTCCATCCAATTACGCTCGATGGGCTCGGCCGGCTCCGCATCTTCATCGGGCACGAGTCCGGGGACCTTCGCGCTCAGCGTTGAACCGAGAGTGCGGCGCAGTTGATTGAGGGATTTCTCCGTCAATTCCTTGCGTTGAAAGCGAACCTTCTCCACCTCGGATTGACGCTTGGCGTAATCCTGAAACGCCTCGGCCGAACCGTCGCCTGGGAAGCCTTGAAATGCCGGCATCACCATTTGCTCGCTGAGCTTTTCGTACACCACGTTGTACTCCGCGCGCAACGCTTCGATCTGTCCGCGTTGATCATCGGTGAGTTCGGTGAACAGCGCCGAGGCGTTGAGTTGACGCTCCGCGCTGTCGCTCAGGCGATAGATCGATGGATACATCGCGCGCATTCGCGCACGCTTGGCAGAGGCCAACGCATCGACGTCACTCACCGCCGCGACACAGGCCGCGTCGTAAATGGTGGCCACGCGCGCGCCGAGTTCACCGTTGAGTTTGGTGGACTCTTGCATGAGGCGCGAATAGTCCGCCGATGCCGCTGCCACGCGCGCGCTGTCGCGAGTGGAGAAACCCATTTCAGCCTCGAGCGTTTTGCGGCTGTTCTCAAGACGCGCCGCCGTCATCACAGGGAACTCGCTAGCGAGGGTGGTGAATTCTGCGCGACTGGCTTCCATGATCGCGACCGAAGTGGCGGGATCAAGTTTGGCGCTTACGAGCAAATTTAGCACTGAGCCCACCATCGGTGACTCCATGCCGTTGGATTTGTTCAAGACCAACGCGAGTCGCTCGAGTCGCAGTAACAAGAATGCGAGATCGTCTGCATTGATGCCGAGCGCGCTCGCGAGATTCGCCTCGAGCTTGGCATCGAGTTCAAACGCGGCGGCAACCAGCGCCTGTCGCGCCTGCTGAACTTGCGCCACCGCGGCGAGGTCATACTCCACGCGTCCATCGGAGCTCGCGGAATACACCTTGACCTTCGCCTGCGAGATGGTCGCTTGTAGCGGCTCGATGCGCGGCTTCCACTCGTCGTCGAGCCACGCTTGCACGACGGCGTCCGTCAAGCCTTCGACTGCTGCGTCATTGCCTAGGGTGCGGAAAATCTGCATCACCGTCGCAGAGGTCGTTGCGGTAATCACACCTTGGTCGATTCCCTGCATGCCAACTTCAGGAATCGCATCCGGCTCAGCCGCCTTCACTTCAGCAACGCCGCGATAGGAGTCAACGGTGTCGGCTCCAGCACCCGCGCGCGAGCTGTACTTGGTGACATACGTATTGTTTTCGCCACCGAGCAATCCGTGCAGCGCTTTGAACGCGGTGTTCGCGACGTTTTGAATCTTCTCCGATGCAGCGGTGATGCCCGCGAAGGATTCCGAGGCTTCACCTGCGCCCCCCATGATTTCCATCATCGGGTTTGAGTCAGACGCGACCATGAGTTTGGCGAAACTCTCGAGCGCGTCGGCGTTGTCGCTGCGCCACGTCACCAGAATCGCATTGGCCTGTTGCTTGACCTCTGCACTGATGGACTCATCGCGGCGAATGCGCGAGACGATGCCGGAAACCTCGCCGCCTCCTCCTCCCATTCCACGGCCGCCCATCATGCCCATCGCTCCCACCATGCCCAAGGCTTTGGTCGCAAGCTTGGTGCGCAGATCAACCACCATCGGCGCGGGAAGCACGGCCGCGAGTTGCTCCATCGATTCGCGATTGGCGGTGAAGTTGCTGCGCACCGCCTTGCGAAATTCACCACCGATCTCCGCCATCGCCGTCACGTAGGCCGTCTGCATTCCTTGCATGCGCGCCATCTCGGCCGCTGGGTCCGCGTCTGCGGGAGCATCTTGCATCCCTTGCATCGATTGCATGGCATCGAAAAACTTGCTCATTCCTTCGCGCATGCGTGCGTTGTAGGAACGCGCTTGCGAAGTCAGTCGTGCTTCGATTCCCCCGAGAATCGAGCCAAAAAGCTCGCGTTGCTCGTCGGTCACCGCGGCGAGAATCTTTGGCTGGATCACAAGATCAGAGAGGTCGACGAAACTTCCGCCGCCACCAAACATCATGGGCGCGAATCGCGCCAAGCCCGAGAGCAAGCGCTGGCGCTCGCGCGCATCGCGAATGCGATTGAACCCACCGCGACGATCTTCGGCGATGAGTTCAGCAGCAGCGTTGAGAAACACGTTGTCGGCATCGGCGATGCGCCCGTTCAAGCGATCGATGTCGCGCAAGAACTTGTCGAACTCCGCCTTGGTGGGCATGCCGCCGCCCATGCTGGCACCGATGGCCGTGAGCTCGGGCTCGAGTTCGAGACGAAACTTTTCGAGATAGGTTTCGTGCAAACCATCAAGCGCGGCCAACTCTGCGTCGGTGGGCGAGAGATACGCGCGCGAAAGCCGCTCAAAGCGCTTGGTGGTGATCGGTCCGCCCATCATGTCGCGCTGGCTTTGCGCGCTTGCGCTAGTGACCAATGAAACGCCACGCAGTGCGGGGAACACATCCAAGGGTGCGATCGGCGCTGCGACGGCCGCCACCAGCAACGCGGCGCGAAGAGCTCGCACTCCGCGCACGTGTCCAGCGCGCGCCACCGCGAAGGCGAGTGAAGGCAGCGACATGAAGGAACGCACGGTGAAATGGAACATGGAGTGGTTCTGCATGGGCGTGTTCATCACTTTGATCTTCTCTTCTTGAATTGAATGTCAATGAGCAGACGTGGCGAAAGGTCGATCGTCGCAGCATACCCACCGGAATATGTCGCAAAAAAAAGCTCCGTTCACCCAATCGAAAGCAATTGGGCGAACGGAGCCGAAGATTTCTGGCTTACGAGATTGAACTCGGCATCCGTGCCGCACTCGAGTTCGGTGCGTCATGTGCCAAGGCGAACTTCAGTGCGCGGAGCCGAGGCCCGTAGCGCGGCGCCATCCACTCACTTGTCCAAGATGCATCATCTGGTGGCCTCCGCAGAGAAAGTTCACCGCGTCGCCGATGGTTGGGAAACTCGTTTTGAAGCCTCCTCCCGCGGGATTTTCGCCGCTGAAGACCTCGTCGCTCACGGTAGGAAGCGCGGTGAGCACCTTGCCCCAACCTGCAGTGAACGCTTCGCACAGCACGGCCTTGGATGGGTACCGGCCGTCTTGCGCGACGCATGGTGCGCCGTTCTTGAAGTGTTCGTCCGTGAATGGAAGCGCGACCTTGAGGTCCGCGCGACCGATCATCTCGAGCACGCTATTCGCATAAATCGCGAGATGCCCAATGCAAAACGCAGGATGGTTGGTGTCCGCAGTCGGCTGTTCGCAGAAGCGCTCGGCGGGAATCGTCTTGGTGAGATCATCGGCATAGCGCATCGAAAGGCGCAGGCTGCTCGCCATGATGTTGCCCATGGGGTTGCCTGTTGAGCCACTCGATGGCTTGGTGGATGAAGTTGGTGAAGCGGTGTTGGTAGTCGTCATAGTGGCGCGAGTGTAGCCATCGCGTGTGCGTGTCGCGGTGGGAAATCGTCGCGTAAATGCGCCTCGACGAGTCACGCGCGCGGCGAGTCGCGTCGTGCGAAATCCCTTGATTTCATCGGTGAAACCCGCGCTGCGACGAAACTGTGATGCGACTTCGGTGGAGCGGTGCGCTTGCGACAAATTGTTTGCGAAACAGTGCTTGCGAAACAGTGCGCGTCACACAACTTCTGCGAGCACGGCTCATCGTCGCCGAGAGAGTTCGCGTGCGCGCAATGTTTGGTGCGCACCGAGTGCGCTGATCATCGCGGCGATCTACCACGCCACACGCACGACTTTACAGACCTTGATCTTCAAGCAATTTGCGAAGACCTTCGACTCCGCCCGCGGCTTTGATGAGGTCGGCGAGTTCGCGGCGTTCGCGCTTGGAGCGACTCTTGCGTCGGCGCGGACCTGCGGTGTCCCCCACCGATTCGTTGGCGGAATCCTCGAGCACACGCGCGTCGATCTCTTTGAAATCCACGGTTCCATCAGTTCCCGCGCAACGCACCACGGGATCGAACTGATCCACCGTCCACGCGACCAGCGTCAACATGCGTGACAACTGCGGCGCGGTGAGCGTTCCATCTTCAACGGGCACATCGCACACGACGCGCACCTCGCCGTCGGATTCGTCGAGCACGTAACTCGCGACGCGCACGCGCCAGTTCACCGCGAGCATCGCCTCGGCCATCGCGCCGCGGTGCGCGAAGTCGTTGATGGCGTACACCTCGGGAACGCAGATGCGCACCATGCGCCCATCTTCCTGCAACATCACATGAAGCAAAAGACTCTTTTCGCCGTCATGGGGATCGATGTACTTCTGAGTGGGAACGGCGACGACGACTTCGGAGTGCTCGCGCGATGCGCGGAAATCGCAGCCAATCTCAGCGATGCGTCCCACGAGATCTGCAAAGGTCATCGACATAATGGAAGGTTCCTCGCGGCTCGCATACTTCGGTCGCCGCGCTCGAGTTCTATCCCCCGCTGCTCGCGCGGAAACGTCGCGTCGAGGCACAATCCAAGTGTAACTTCTGGTTGCGTGAAGCCAAACGGAGTGACTGGAGTTTGGTCGAGTTGGCGCGGGCGTTGGCGCGGGCGTTGTGATGATCAGGCAGCGAAGGCTCCGCTTGATGGGTGCGATGATGGAGTTCATCGGAAGGCACACGCGGCAAAGATCCGCAGTCGTCGTTGAGTCGCGCACTCTGCGATTGAACGGCGGCTGTCGGGGGGCGTGAATCGCGCGCCGTCGCGTTTGCGCAACGGCTCGAATCACTGGTGATCGTGCGCGAGTTGCGTGAACGCGGTGCGAACACTGCGCGAGGACCTCGCGATGAAACCACAGTGAAACCGCGACATCAATCAAATCGGTTCGGTGAGATTGCGCACTGTGCGTGTCACAGTCCGACCACGCGCGCGACCAATGCTCGCGCGAGTTCGGGATCCGAAGTCCCTTCGACCAACGCGAGAGTTTCGTGCGCGCTCGCGAGAAGGAGGAGCCGACAGGTCGACGCATCACCTTCACGCGCAGCGAGTTCGACGCGCAGGCTGCTCATCGATGAATGTTGCTCGCGCGTGCACGCGCCGTGCAACGCGAGTCGTTGCTCGAGTCGCGTCAACGCGGCGGCGTCGAGGATGCATCCCAATCGAAGTTCGACGGCGTTGCGTTCACAGAGCACGCGCGAATCGGGAGACGCGTGAGAGTCGCGTCCATCGCGTGCATCGAGTCCTTCTAGGAAGAGAAACTCGCCGCGCGCACAGCATTGACATGACTCATCGCGCGCGTGGCGCAACTCCGCGTGCGACAACTCGAGTGTTTCGAGATCAATGCGCAGCAATCGCGCGGGCACGTGCTTCGCGCCTTCGGCAAGAAGACGCAGAACCATCGCCGCTTCGAACGAGGCGATGACGCCCGTCGCTGCGCCCAGAACACCCGCGCTCGCGCATGTTTCCACTTCGCCAGGCAGCGGAGGCTCGGGCGCGAGACAGCGCAGACACGGCGTCGAACGCTCACGCGACCAAGAGATCACGCGATCGTCGCGCGCAGAACCCGTGATCGGAAGGAGCGCCGCCGCCATTCCACGAAACCCCACCGCACCGCCATAGATGAGCGGAATTCCCAACTTCACCGAGCAGTCGTTGAGGAGATAGCGCGTCTGAAAGTTGTCCAGACAATCGCACAGCACGTCACACTCGCTGGCGTAACGCCACGCGTTGCCCGCATGAATGTCGTCGACAAACGCGCGCACAACAACCTCGCTGTTGATCGACGCCAGGCGCGACTTCGCAGCTTCGGCCTTGGGAGTTGCGCGACGCGCGTTTGTCTCGGTGAACAGCGTCTGACGCTGGAGATTCGAGTGCTCCACGACATCGCGATCGATGATGGTCACCGTTCCCACACCCGCGCGCACGAGTTGTTCGGCGACCACCGTGCCCAGCGCGCCGCAGCCCGCCACCAGCACGCGCGCGGCACGCAAACGCGCTTGCCCCGCCTCGCCAAATCGCGGCAGCTGCATCTGTCGCAAGTAGCGATTGGGTGACGCGGACATCGATGCGAGGGTAACGCCGCGTGCCGCGAGATGCTGTGCGCGCGCTGAATCGATCAGACACGGGGGCGCGCGCGTGCTGATTCGACGAGTCGCGGATGCGTTCGTCCTCACTGATTGAGTTGACAGGAGACGCCGCGGCGGAGGAAGCGGCACTGCAGGCCGCGTGCATTGCGCGCCACTGAACATCGCATCGAGTGATGTGCTTATCCGCGAGGCACTCGCACGAGGTTTCGTTCCGAAGGGAACATCGCGCTTACGCGGCGGCTTTGACTTGACGGGTAGTGCGATGCCCTCCCATCCACGCGGCGTCTTGCGCATTCCGCATGCGGTCCGCCACGCATCGAGTTGCACATCATCGATCGAGGTGACGCTGCGACCGACCATCAACTGTCCTTGCGGCGTGAGCAACAACGAATCGACGCGGGCAATCGCGAATGGCTCCATACGCACGAGCAGTTCGGCGAGAGCGTGGCATGAACAGCCTGCTTCGCGCGAAGCCAAAACCGCCGCGAGCGCAGAGTCCTTGGCTCTCGCGGCCTGCGTGGCCCGGTTGCGCGACGAACTCGTGCGCGACGAACTCGCGAGCGACTCAGCGCGCGCGCTCCAACCCGCTTGCGCCAAACGCGCCAGTCGCGTCACCACAACTAACGCACGTCCCTCCGCGCCATCGGCGCACTCGGCGAGATCAACCATGATTCCTTCGAAACGCGCGCGCCACTGCTCTGCGCGCAGCAGCGTTTGCTCGAACTCATCAACCAGCGCTTTCGCTTCGCGTGTTTGCGCGGCGTTGAGTGTGCGGTCACGCGCGAGCCGACGAGTGTCGCGTGCGATGCTCGAGTTGATCCCTGGATGAAACATCGGACAAGGCATCGCCGCGAGTACCTGCGCCATCGCTTCAGGCGGCAGCCGTACAGGAGCGCCACTCGTGTCCATCGTTGCACAACGCACAGGGTCGCTCGGCTCGCGCGCGGCATCACGTTGCGCATTCATCGCGGGCGTCGAAGTCAACGCACGCAGCGCCGCCTCACGCACTAAGAGCACGCAGGATCGCTCGAGGTCCTCGTCGGCTTCATCGAGCTCATCGCTCGAAAGCGAAGCGCGACGCGGGCGATCGCGGATCGTCGCGTCATCGTGCGCGCGGCCCTGCAATCGCTCCGCTGCAACGCCGAGTCGGAGTGCCTGCCAAAACGCGCGCGGCCTCGGCTCGATCGGTTCGAGCAACAATCGCAGCGCGAACTCGTCGCTAATGCCCGCATCGAGACAAAGCGTGGGCGAGTACATGGATGACCAGTACGCCAATCGCAGGGCCAACGCCGCCTCTTGCGCGGCCGACTCGCGCACGCGCGCGAACTCGAGCGCGAGAGCGTTGATCGAACTCGTGCTCGAGTCGTTGATCGAACTCGTGCTCGAATCTGCGCGCGCGATCGTCGTCGCGGTCGCGCTCGCACTTGACGCGATCGCCCACGATGAAACGATCAACGCGCAGCTCACCGACGGCACGCACCATCGCGACAACGAACACCGCCGCAGCGAACACCGCACCGCGCCCCACCTTTCCCACATTCTCCCTTGCAACATGTCTCGCTCCTTTCCCTTTGAGCGAGGGCAAATTTACAGCGCGCCGCGGCACGTTTTCAAAAGTGCCACACTAATACTTCTGCGAATTTTTTTGTCAGCGCTTGATCGTGCGCGGCACGCGGGACGCGTCAAGAAGATCGCGCGCCATCGTGAGCAGTTCGCTCGGCGCGAACGGCTTGGACATGAATCGTTGGTGCGCGGCCATGCCACCCGCTCGAAACATTTCGTCCTCAGTGTGACCGGACATAAAGATTGTCGGCACTGCTCCATGGATCTTTTCGATGCACCGCGAAAGTTCCGGCCCGCTCATTCCCGACATCACGACATCTGTGATCACAAGCTCGAATGGTTGCGACCTTTCGCGCTCGACCGCGAGCAACGCTTGTGCGGGTTCGGAATGCGATGTGACCTGATAGCCCGCGCGCGTCAGCAATTGTTCGAGCAGTCTTCGCACCAGCGCTTCGTCCTCGACGAGCAGCACGCGCTCGCCGCGACCGCCAACAGGAATGACGACCGGCTCCGCCGCGCGAGGCGCTTCGCGATCAACTCGCGGCAACAGCACGCGAAACATCGAGCCCTCACCGACTCGCGACTCGACGGTGATGGTGCCACTGCATTGCTCGACCAATCCGTAGACGATCGAAAGTCCCAGCCCGCCGCCTTTGCCAACTTCTTTGGTGGTGTAAAACGGCTCAAAAATACGCAATTTCGTCGCTTCGTCCATGCCGACACCGGTGTCGCGCACTCGCAGTTCGATAAAACCTTTTTCCGAAGAAGTCACGTTGGGCGCCGCGACCTGCGCGTCCGCCGCGACGGCCGCAACTGAGATCTCAAGTTCGCCGCCGCTGGGCATCGCATCGCGTGCGTTGAGCGCCAAGTTCATCACGATTTGTTGAATCGCAGATGGATCCGCCCACGCGCATCCCGCGTCATCGGGCGCGTGAATGATCATGGTGATGCGCGCACCCACGAGTGGTCGCAGCAGTTTCTCGACTTGACGCACTTCGTTGGAAATGTCGAGCGCTTCGGGGCGCAATACATGTTGACGACTGAACGTGAGCAGTTGCCGCGTGAGTGTCGCCGCGAGATCTGCGGCGGAACGAATCTGCTCGAGCCAGTTGCGCACAGGATCCGAAGGCGAGACGCGCGAAAGCGAGAGCGCGGCGTAACCGTGAATGGCCATCAAGATGTTGTTGAAGTCATGCGCGACGCCGCCCGCGAGACGACCGATCGCCTCCATCTTCTGACTTTGTCGCAGTTGCGCTTCGAGTTGCGCGCGAACTTCGAGCTCGCGCTCGAGTTCCTTCGTGCGCGATTCCAACGTTACACCCGTTGCGCGCAAACGCGCCGCCAACAACTTGAGATCGGCGAGCGTGGATTCTTGTGCTTGGAGTAAGACCAGAAAGTCGCCGCGCGGGTCATGAGGCGGAAAATCATGCAGCGAGAGGCCGTTACTCGAGAGCTCAGAGATGCGCGTGATCCACGGACCGCCGACGAACAGCAGTCCACCGCTCTGTCCTGATTTTTCGCGGGTGACAAACTGTCCGCGCAATTTGATGTTGGGACGCGAGCGCAGCGTCAGCAGAAAAACATCGCCGCCGCACAGCGAAATCTGCGCTTCCGTCAACACGTTGAGTGGACGGCTAATCTCAAACAAGTCGAAGAAGCTCGCGCCCACGCACACCGTGGCGTCGAAGTTCGGCCAACGCGCACCGGTCATGCGCAGGCGCATCGATGAGTCGAGCGCGAAGCAAAACGGGAACAACTCGCGCACGAGCTCCGCTTCAGCCTCATGAGTGCTCGCGTCGAATTCCGTCACGCAGACGTCCCGACTCGCGGCTTCCACGAAAGGTGGAAACAATCATGCGCCGCTTGACCGTTGCTGCTCTCGATGCGTTCCGTCCGCGACTCGACCGCAACGCCGAATCGTTCACCGAGTCCATCAATCAGACCTTCGACCAACGGAGCAAGTCCCGCGCGGTGCGAGTAGTAGTGCAGCGTCAAACTGGTTGCGGTTTCTTCGCTCACGGCAAAACTCGGTGGCGCGAGATGCGGAAACACGAGCTTCACGCGCGTGTGCATTTGATTGAGATTGCGCAGAAACTCGGGGAGCGATTTCCCCGCGCCTCTCAACAGTTCGCTATAGCCCGCCTCGGCGGTGTACACCGTCCAATAGCGACCGAACTCGCGCAGAATCGCCTCTGCAGGCGCACCCAGTTCGGCGCTCGCCGCCGCAACGAGGTCATACGTCGACTTGTCGTCGTACTGCTCCATCGAGATGAACGGCTCGTCGGGCAGCCCCGCGCGCGCGCGAATGCGATCCCATGCGGAATCGCCAAACTTGCTTCGAACCAATCCTTCGACGGCTTTGTTGATGAGTCCGTACATGTGCGCAGAGTAACGGGTTGTCTCGTGCGAGTGACTGCGGACGAGTTCGTGCGTGAGGGGCGCAACTCCATGCGTGACTTGGCGGCTGGCATTGCAAAGAACTCAACTGTGGTCGAGGGGCACGAATGCGCGCGAAGGTCACGCGCCGCGAAAACGCCATGAAATCAGCCACAAATGAACACATCGCGCGGAAGTACGCGCGCGGTGCAATGACCCATTCGTGGCAATTCGCGTCACGAAAGAGCACTGCAACCAAAGAGCAAAAACACAACAGGCACCTGTTGCCAGGTGCCTGTTGATCGATTCAATTACTTCTGCACTCATCAAGGTGACACACTTGCGCGCGCCACTTGACTCGTGACTCTTACCACGCGAAGTGCGCGAAGGCCTTGTTGGCATCCGCCATGCGATGGGTGTTCTCTTTCGTGGTCACGGCCTTGCCTTCGTTCTTGGCGGCATCCCACAGTTCCTTCGCGAGTCGAAGGTGCATTGGGCGACCCTTCTCATCACGTGCTGCGTCGATGACCCAGCGGAACGCGAGCGACTGCTGGCGACGACGGTTCAACTGCATTGGAACTTGGTAGTTCGCACCGCCGACGCGCTTGGAACGCACTTCGACCGCAGGACGCACATTCTCGAGCGCAAGGTGGAAGAGTTCGATCGCGGTGCGAGGCATGGTCTCGACCTTGTCTTTGTCGAGGCGCGTTTGAATCGCATCGAGCGCGCCGTAGACCACGCGCTGCGCGGTGGCCTTCTCGCCGCCCATCATGACGCAGTTGGTGAACTTCGACAGGATCTTGTCCTGGAAGCGTGGGTCGGGCTTCAGCCAGTAATCGTCGGGTCGCTTGTAATGTCGTGCCATATGTAGTCACTCCTGATGGCTGTTGGTCAATGCCTAATGCGTTGACCGGTCTTCACCGCGGACGGGAGATGGGCATTCCCGAAGTTTGGATCCGCGATTACTTGCCGTTCCAGAGCCACCTCTGGAACTTCGTTGATTTGTGGTGTCGCAGTCGTTGCGTGTCGCGCGGCGTGATCGAGAAATGAACGAGTGTTCATCAACCATCAACGTCGCGCGGATGACTCAGTCGCAGGGACTAAGTGCATCGCGCTTCGAGCTACGAATTATTTTTTCTTGGCGGTCGTGGCGGCCTTCTTCTTGACGCCGTACTGCGAGCGACCCTTCTTGCGGCCGTCCACACCGAGGCAGTCAAGCGCGCCGCGCACCACGTGGTAGCGCACACCGGGAAGGTCGCGAACGCGGCCTCCGCGCACGAGCACGATGGAGTGCTCTTGCAGGTTGTGGCCTTCACCACCGATGTATGCGGTGACTTCCTTGCCGTTCGTCAGTCGAACGCGGCACACCTTGCGGAGCGCGGAATTCGGCTTCTTTGGCGTAACGGTGCGGACCTGCAAACACACGCCGCGCTTCTGCGGGCATGCTTCGAGATCCTTCACCTTCGACTTGGAGGCTTGGACAACGCGGGGCTTACGGACGAGCTGATTAATCGTGGGCATTCGTACTCTTTGGGTAGGATCGACAAGAGTAACGAACGACGCAGCGCTGCGCAAGCGTGTGATCGATACGCGGTCGACTCGCGCTCATCGTGACTAACTTTGTCAGCGGCGGTAGCGGTCAATAACGGCAACTGCAAGTTGATCGCATCGCTCGTTCTCCGCGTGACCAACATGGCCGCGAACCCACTCGGCTTTGATGCGATGAATCAGGCGCAAGCGATCGAGCTCTTGCCACAACTCGACGTTGAGCACCGGACCATCTTTGCGACGCCAGCCGCGCTTCTTCCAACCCTCGATCCACTCGTTCAGTCCTTTGACGAGGTACTGCGAATCGGAAACCAGTCGTACTTGATGCGGCCCATCGAGACTCTTGAGCCCTTCGATCGCCCCGAGAAGTTCCATGCGATTGTTGGTCGTGCGCGGCTCGCCACCGGCGGCTTCGCGCTCAACTCCATCCACGCGCAGGACGTAGGCCCACCCGCCAGGACCAGGATTTCCTGAGCATGCGCCATCGGTAAACAGCTCAACTTGTCGCAAGGTCGTCATCGCGCCAAGGCTAACCAGAGATGCTCATCTTGTCTCTTGATGTGTCTGCTGCTCGATCGCACAAGAAACGTGCACCGCGGTCGGTGAGGGTTATCGAACGCCGCGCGCATGCGCTTGCATTCCTTGACAGAAACGCAGGTTTCCGTAGACTGCCCCGTCTGTCTGCAGAGTCCGTGCACATCACGTGCGCGTATCGAGCAGACAGTTTTTTCTCGAGTGGATTTCACTTTTCTCATTGGCGCGCTCTGCGCCGCTTTCGAAAGTTTTGCACCATGGTTCCTCCATTTCGCTGCTCGCCTGGTCGTACTCGTCGTCGTCGCGCTCATCAGGCTTTGAAGTCCACGCACACGACCCTGTGCCCAAACTGCGGCGCTGCCAAGCGTTCGCACACCGCGTGCTCGTCCTGCGGATTCGTCCGTCCTGGACTTCAGCTCAAGCTCGGCAAAGCGCCGAATGCGTAAGTGATTGCGCGCGATTCATTGCGACGCATGCCCTCGCGCGGTTGAACGCGATCGAGATTCCGTGTTGCGTCGCGAAAACGCGGCTTGAGCTCAATGGCGCGCATGCGTGACAACAGATTTTTCAAGACAGTTCGGTGAAGGCTTCCTTCACTCCTGTCTCGTTGCCGCGCAGACCTTTGCTTGCTTTCGTAAAGTACGCGCGTTCTCTTCGCGCGCGATGCATCGTTGTTGATCGTCGCTCGCTGCCGACCTGAAAGCCACGTGCGGTTTCGAATCCGACTTCGACCGCACCTCTGCTCGAGCCTCAAGCGCTCGAGCTTCAAGGACTCACGCAATGCGTATCGGTATCGATGTCATGGGCGGCGACAACGCGCCCGACGAGATCCTCAAGGGCACCTTCAAGGCGCTGGCACAATTGCCCGCAGAGGACACCATCGTTCTCTTTGGCAAAGGCGACATCATTGAAGAGGCGATCAGAGATCGCTCGATCAGCGCGAATGGCCCCGGCGCGCGCATCGAAATCGTGCACTGCTCCGAAGTGATTGAGATGACGGATCCCGCGGTCGAATCGGTGCGCTCCAAGCGCGACAGTTCGATTTCGCGCGCCGCCGAGTACGCGTCGCCGAAACATCCCAATCGCATCGATGCCTGGATTAGTGCGGGAAATACCGGCGCGTGCGTCACCGCGAGCCAGATGTATATGCGTCGCTTGCCCAATGTGATTCGTCCAGGCATCGCGGTCACCGTGCCGACATTTGCGGGACCGATCGTGCTCATCGACGTCGGCGCCAACATCGAACCGAAGCCGATTCATCTCGCGCAATACGGCGTCATGGGTGATGCGTATGCGCGCGGAATTCTCGGCATCAAGAATCCTCGCGTCGCGCTGATGAACGTTGGCGGCGAAGAACAAAAGGGCACCAGCGAAATCAAGCTCGCCCGCGACTTGTTGCGCGGCATCGAAGACATCAATTTCATTGGCTACGTCGAAGGTCGCGGAGTGTTTGACGGTGATGCTGATGTGGTGATCACCAACGGTGTCGTCGGCAACGTGATGCTCAAGCTCGCTGAAGGCTTGTCCAAAGGATTGTTCCAAGCGATCGCGCAGCAAGTGCTCGAGACCGATCCTGAACTTGCGATTCGACTTGAGCCGGTGGTGAAAGCGATCTACGCCAAGCACGACTATCACGAGTATGGCGGCGCGCCATTGCTCGGTGTCAACGGAACATGCTTGATTTCCCATGGTTCCAGCGTTTCGCGCACGATGCACAACGCCGTCTTGCGCGCGCGACAGTTCGTGCTCAGCGGACTCAACGCGATCATTGATGCTCGTCTCGAATCCATTCAAGAGCCCGCCGCATGATGGGCGCTCTTCCTAGTGGCGCGTGCGGAGTGCGCATTCTCGGTACCGGTTCTGCCGTGCCGGAGCGCCGTCTGACCAACGATGATTTCTCACGCATGCTCGACACGAGCGATGAGTGGATCACGCAGCGCACGGGCATTCGCGAGCGTCGCGTGCTCGACTTGCGCACGCAAGGCTGCTCGACGTTGGCGCAACTCGCGCTCGAGCGTGCACTCGAAAGTGCAGGCATTGCGCCGAGCGAACTTGATCTCGTGATCGTGGCCACGGTGACGGGCGAGATGACCTGTCCCTCGGTGGCCTGTCGTATCGCGGGCAAGCTTGGCGCGAAAAACGCGGCGGCGTTTGATCTCTCCGCGGCGTGCAGTGGCTTTGTTTACGCGCTCAACACCGGCGAAGCGATGATTCGCGCGGGCCGCGCGCGCACCGTCGCGGTCATCGGCGCCGAGGCGATGAGTTCAATCGTGGACTACACCGATCGCTCGGTGTCGATTCTCTTTGGCGATGCTTCGGGCTGCGCGATCTTGCGCGCCGATGATGATCCGAGCATTGGTTGCATCTATCAAAACATGGGCGCGGACGGCTCGGGTTGGCACGCGCTCTACATTCCGCGACGCGAAGCCGACGTCCCTGCTGAAGATGTTTGCAATCCCATTCGCTTGGGCAATCTGCGCATGAACGGCAAGGAAGTGTTTCGCTTCGCCGTGACCAAGTTCAAAGAAGTGATCGAAGACGCGTTCACCAAGACTGGCCTCACGCCCGACGATGTGAGCCAAGTGGTGTGTCATCAATCGAACATTCGCATCATCGATTCAGCGCGCGAAAAACTGAACATCGATCCATCGAAGATCTACGTCAACATCGATCGCTACGGAAACTCCAGCGCGGGCTCGGTTGGACTTTGTCTCGACGAGTTGTGGCGCGCGGGCAAGATCACTCCCGGCAAACCATTCATGTTGGTTGCGTTTGGTGGCGGTCTGACTTGGGCCAGCAGCGTTTGGAAAATCTGATGCGCGCTCCGTGTGCGTGATCGATGCACGCTCACTGCAACGCGCACGCATCGCTCGCACTCTTCACTCGCAACACCTCGCCACTATGACTGCAACTTCAAACGCCACCACGCCAGCCGCAACTTCATCCATCGTGCAAACGGTGATTCTCTGTCCTGGTCAAGGTGCGCAATCGGTGGGCATGGCCAAAGCGTGGGGCGAGCGAAGTCCACGCGCGCGCGCGGTGATCGCCGAAGCTGATCGCATCTTTGCTGACGGCTATCACAGCGCGAGCGCATGTGATGGACGCACGCTGAGCGACATCGCCTTCAACGGTCCACAAGAGTTGCTCAATCGCACTGACATCAGCCAACCCGCGCTGTTTACCGCGGCGGTTGCGTGTTTTCACGCGTTGCCCGAGACGATTTCCGCACATCGCGTGCGCGCGTTTGCGGGACTTTCGCTGGGCGAATACACGGCACTTCATCTGGGCGGCGCGTTCTCGTTTGAGGATGGTTTGCGCTTGGTGATGCGTCGCGGCCAACTCATGCAGCACGCCGCAGAGACCTCGAAGGGTTCGATGGTTGCGCTCATTGGCGCCGACGAAACGCAGGCTGAGGAAGTGTGCGCTCGCGCCACCGCGATGGGTGGAATTCTCGTCCCCGCGAACTTCAATGCGCCGGGGCAAATCGTGCTCTCGGGCTCGGTAGAGGCGTGTGACAACGCGATTACCGTCGCGGGAGACGTGGGCGTCCGCGGAACCAAACTCCAAGTCGCGGGTGCGTTTCACAGTCCGCTCATGGCCAGCGCCGCGGAGGCGATGCGCGAAGTTCTCGCGAAAGTTTCGATCTCCCCGCTCGCGGCCGAGGTCTGGTCCAACGTGACCGCGCTTCCTCACGAGCGAGCGAATCCCCAACTTCTTCGACAAAGGCTTGTGGAGCAACTAGTCAGCCCTGTACGATGGAGTCAGAGTTGTGCAAGCTTGCTCGCGGCGATCTCCGCTGACGGTACGCGCGCGGGCACGGCTTTCCACGAGCTCGCTCCCGGCAGCGTGCTCAAAGGTCTGATGCGTCGGATTGATAAAACTTGCGAGGTCGTTCCACACGACCAACCGCATGATCAAGCGTGATGAAACACAGGATCAACCACATGAAGTCATCATCATTTCAAACTAACGCTGCGCGGTTGATGTTCGCCGCGCTCTCGACTGCTGGCGTCTTCGCCGTCGCCAACCTCACTGGTTGCACCGATCCACCACCGCCGCCTCCGCCGCCGGTGGTGTACGAGGCGCCTGCCCCGCCGCCGCCGCCCGAACTCACTTCGATCGCGGAGCTCATGTCGAAGTACGACATCGATCAGCGCGTGAATCTCCCAGAGAATCTCGCACCATCCTCTGATGTCGAGCGCATCGCAGTGCTCAAATTCTTCGATGCATTTGCCCGCGGAAACGTGGAAACGCTCAAGCCGATGATGGTTGGCCCGGATCAATTTCAACTCGATGGATTGGTGGAATCAGGCGCGTTCGCCAAGAACGTCGCTGGCATCACGCGCATCGATGTTCGTTGCGGTTCGCAAGAGGGCAACGCCTGCTCGCTCGCAGTCTTCCACATCGCAGACGGCTTCCAGCCGCAACTGTGGGTGTACAACGCCTCCGATGACAGCGTGGAGTTTGACGCTGTCGCGACTCCTCCAGCGATCATGGAAAAACTCAGCGGCGACAATTGGATCGCAGCGTGGTACGACATTCTCAAGCTTGAACTCGCCAAGGCGAATGAGCCCGATGAAGTCGTCGCCGTCGTGCAACAAGACTTCACGCCAGAAGAGACGGAGGTTGCCTCAGCTGGCGACAGCGGAGCGCCTGCAGCCGCCCCCGCTGGACCTGGCAAGCGCGCTCCTGGCGCGCCGATCAATGCGCCGCGCGCGCCTGGATTTGGCAACAAGTAAGCAATGCACTCGCGTGTGCGGATCAACACCGCGCACACTTGAATAGAACAAAAAACGATCGAGCCTCCGCGCTCGGTCGTTTTTTTTATGTCGTGATGACAACCAACTCGCGCGGTGGCCTTCTGTAGAATCCCCGCCCTATGTCGCATTTCGCGGCACTCGGAGGATTCAGCCATCGACAAGCGCGTCGCCATCGTGACCGGAGCATCCCGCGGAATTGGCCGCGCAATCGCAGAACGCCTCGCGCGGGACGGACGACACGTCGTCCTCGTCGCGCGCAGTGCCGAAGGCCTCGCCGCAGTGAAAACTGCGATTGATGCTGCAGGCGGCTCATGCGAAGTTCGTCCTTGCGACATCGGTGACGGAGCCGCGTTAAACGCGCTCGTTGAAGCTGTCGCAGAGACGCACGGACGACTGGACATTCTGGTCAACAACGCAGGAATCACCCGCGACACATTGTTGCTGCGCATGACCGATGAGCAGTGGGATGAAGTCATCACCGTCAACTTGCGTTCGGTATTCGTCGCGTGTCGCGCGGCGATTCGGCCCATGATGCGCGGCAGATTTGGCCGCATCATCAACCTCGGTTCGGTGTCGGGCATTACCGGCAATGCTGGCCAAGCGAACTACGCTGCGTCGAAGGCGGCGCTGATTGGGTTCACCAAGACCATCGCCAAGGAGATGGGCGCCAAGGGAATCACCGCGAATGTGATCGCGCCCGGATTCATCGAAACCGATATGACCGAAGTGCTCGGCGAAGCCGTGAAAGCTGCGGTGCTGCCCAACATTCCGGTGCGCCGACTGGGCAAGCCCGAAGAGATTGCTTCGGCGGTTGCGTATCTGAGCAGCGACGAAGCGGGCTACCTCACGGCGCAGACCATTGCGGTTGATGGTGGACTCGCAAGTTGAGCCGCGAGTCGGATCGTGAGTCGGATCGCGAGTTCGATCGTGGGCCCGTCATCAACCCGTGATAAGAGCGTCACGCCTCCGCCCAAACCCTTCATCTTTCGCTATATTCCGCCCCCTCGACAGCGCGAATCGCTGACGAGAGGTCTGGTGTGCGCGCGCGGGTCGTTTTTCGAAGTTCCCCGTGCGTTTACGTCAGGCCATCACTTCCCAACAGTCCGCCGACAAGTTCGTCGCCGGGCATTCTCCGATTGCAGATCCTCCAAAGGAGTCAGATTGTGACCGACGCCGAGATCGAAAAGAAGGTCATCGACATCGTCGCTCAGCACACGGATGCCGAGCCCGACTCGATCACCCGTGAAACGAGCTTTACGAATGACCTCAACGCCGACAGCCTCGACATCGTCGAGCTGCTCATGGAGTTTGAGGCTCAATTCGGAACCAAAATTCCTGATGATCAGGCCGAAAAGATCCACACCGTTGGTCAGGCGATCGATTTCATCAAGGCGAATCGCCAGGCTTGACGCGCGCTCGCTTTCGGGCGAATTCGCTCGATTTGCGCGCGAAAGTCGGGGGCGAGTTTGAAGCTTTGTCGAGTCTTACGGCATCGACTGAAGCCCCTGACCGAAGCGCCCAGCCGAGGGAGCGCCACGAACCTTGCGGTTCTGTTTCGTGGCCGAGCGTGCTGTAGAGTCTTTGCTCGCTCGGGCTTGCGTGGGCTCGCGAGGGCTTTGCCGGGTTGCTTCCAAGAGTTGTCCCGCTCGCGCAAAGGCCTTCTCCTAGTCGCGTGAAGTTGTTTGAAGTTTTTCGCGAGAAGTCCGCGAAAAGCCCGCGAAAGTCCGCGAAAAGTCCGCGAACAATATTGAGTCCCCGTATGTCTGAACCACTTCCCGACGCAGAAATCGAAGCGAAGGTCGTCGAGGCCATCGCCGACCAATTGGGTATCCCCAAGAGCGATGTCACGCCCACGAGCGAGTTCAACGCGATCTGCGACAGCCTCGACAAAGCGGAGTTGATGATGGAGTTTGAAGATCTGTTTGAGATCTCCATCACCGACGATTCGGCCACGAAACTGACCACCGTCTCTGATGCGGTGCGTTACATCCAGCGCACGATGAAAGAGTCGTAGCGCTCACCGCGGCGCACTCGCGCGATGTGAACCGAGCGTGGCGTCGCCCGCGCCCGTTCCTCGAAACCCCTCCGATTCCCGCGAAAGGCACTCATGAGAACCATCACGCATCGCCGAGTCGTCATCACCGGGATGGGCGGCGTTTCCAATCTCGCGCAAACGGGCGTCGCGACTTGGGCGGCAATGAAGGAGGGACGTTCGGGCGTCAGTCCGCTGCGAAGCTTTCCGCAGAACGATGACTGGTCCGTGCGCTTCGCCGGCGAGATTCACGACTTTGATCCTTCGCATGTGGTCGATCCGCGCGAGCAGAGGCGCATCGATCGCGTCGCGCTCTTTGCGATGGTCGCGGCCGACGAAGCGGCGCGTGACTGCGGCTACGACCTGCGCAACGAAGGCGACCCCTACCGCCACGGCACCGTGATTGGCTCGGGCATCGGCGGCGTCATCACTATGGAGGATGGCCTCATCAAACTACTCGCGAGCGGTCCGCGACGCGTGAGCCCGTTCGTGGTTCCGCGACTCATGGTCAACGCGGGCGCGGGCAACGTTTCGATTCAATTCAATTTGCGCGGACCCAGCACCGCGGTCGCCTCGGCGTGCGCTTCGAGCGGACACGCGGTTGGCATCTCGATGCAGATCATTCAACGCGGCGACTGCGACATCATGCTCGCCGGCGGCAGCGAAGCGGCGATCACGCCGCTCACGCTTTCCGCGTTTGCCTCGATGAAAGCGCTCTCCACGCGCAACGATGATCCCACTCGCGCGTCGCGTCCGTTTGATCGCGATCGCGATGGATTCGTGCTTTCCGAGGGCGGCGCGGTTCTCGTGCTCGAAGAACTCGAACACGCGAAGAAGCGCGGCGCACGCATCTACGCCGAACTCGTGGGCTACGGCGCGACAGGTGACGCGTATCACATCGCGGCTCCCGACGTCGAGGGCTCGGGCGCGTTCAAGGCGATGGAGTTTGCCCTGCGCGACGCCGAGGTCAACGCCGATTCTGTCGGCTACATCAACGCGCACGGAACCTCGACGCCGCAAGGCGACAAGGCCGAAGTCGCGGCGGTCAAGCGGCTCTTCGGCGACCACGCGTACAAGCTCGCGATGAGTTCGACCAAGTCGATGACCGGTCACGCATTGGGTGCGGCAGGCGGACTCGAATCGATCGTGGCGATCATGGCGATCTACGAGGGCGTCCTCGCGCCAACGATCAACCTCGACAACCCCGACGAGGGTTTCGATCTCGACTTCGTGCGCCACACCGCGCAAGAGCGCGTGGTTGACGTCACCCTCAACAACACCTTTGGATTCGGCGGGCACAATGTGTCGCTGGTGTTCAAGCGGTTTCGTTCGTAAGTTTGAGCGGTCGAAGCGTCCTTGAGCGGTCGCGGCGTCCTTGAGCGGTCGCAGCTGCGGCTGCTCCCTTGGGTGGGATCGATGTTTTTCGTGTGGTCTAGGCTGCGGCGGAGAGCGCGAATTTCGGCCTTAAACGCCACGAAATGCGCTCGCGACCATGATTTGCGACCGCTCGTGCGTGCCTCGCTGACTCGCTCGGCGAAACCGCACGACGCGTGAATCGATCAACGACCTCAGCGGATTCTCCGCGTGTCGCGCTTTCCTGCCAAGTGCTCACCTGCCGCGTGCCGATACACCAACCATGTCGAATGACTTTGCCCGCATCCGTCAGCTTGAAGTTCCGCTGATCGTCCAGATCGCGGTGCGCCCCATGGCGCTGTCGGAAGTGACCGCGCTCACGCACGGTTCGATCATCGAACTCCCCAAGCAGATCGAAGAGGAACTCGATGTTCTCATCAACGACACCTGCATCGGCGCGGGTCGCGCGGTGAAGGTGGGCGAGAATTTCGGCGTGCGTATGACGCGTGTCGGCGCCGCCGTCGAACGCATCGCGGCTCTCGGCGGCAACTAGTCGCACGTTGTCTGCATCGCGCGCGACTCGAGCGGCGACTACTGTTTCGCTTTCCCTTCAAGCCCTCACAACGCAAAGAGATTCCCGCGCATGCCCCGCAATATTCCAGTTGGAAACGGCGAGATGCTCGTCGCCTTCGACGATCAGTATCGAATGCGCGACCTCTACTGGCCGCACGTTGGTCAACCCAATCACACCTGTGGACACATGCAGCGATTTGGTGTGTGGGCCGACGGACAATTCGCGTGGATTGATTCGCCCGGTTGGACGCGTGATCTGCGCTACAAGCCCGACACGATGGTGACGGAAGTTCGTCTGCGTCACGATCGATTGGGAATCGAACTCCTGTGCAACGACGCAGTGGACTACTGGAGTCCTGTGTATTTCCGTCGCGTCGTCGTCACTGATTTGCTGGGAAAGCCGCGCGACGTGCGCGTGTTTTTTCATCACGACATCAGCGTGAACGAAACTCCCGTGGGCGACACGGTGATGTACGACCCGCAGTCGAGCGGATTGGTGCACTACAAAGACGCGGCGTACTTCTTGCTCAACGGATGTTCGTCGGGACGATTTGGAATCGACTACTGGGCCACTGGCGCCAAGCGCATCGGTGACGCAGAAGGAACATGGCGCGACGCCGAAGACGGATTGCTTTCGCGCCACGCCATCGCGCAGGGCTCAGTCGACTCGACGATTGGATTTTCGGTGGCGCTCTCTGCGTGGGGTTCGGGAAGTTTGCATTGCTGGCTTGCGGCAGGACGCACGCATGAGGCAGTGCTCGCACTCAACGAAAAGGTGCGCACCAAAACTCCGCAGCGCATGATGGATCGCACCGAAGCGTATTGGCGTTTGTGGGCGCTCAAAGAACCGCTTGATCTCTCGCCGTTGCCTGAACGATTGCGCGACATGTTCGTGCGCAGTCAAGTGATTTGCCGCACGCAAATTGACAACAACGGCGCGATCATCGCGGCCAACGATTACGACATCACTCACTTTGCAGGCGACACGTATTCGTACATGTGGCCCCGCGATGGCGCGTTGGTTTCGCATGCATTGGTGCTCGCTGGTCACGGTGAACTCTCGCGCAACTTCTTTCGTTTCTGCGAGAAGGTCATCACCAAGGACGGCTACTTCCTGCACAAGTACAACCCGACGGGCACGCTCGCGTCGAGTTGGCATCCATCGATTCTCGAGGGCGAGCGCGTGCTGCCCATTCAGCAAGATGAAACCTCACTGGTGATTTGGTCGTTGCGCCGCCATTTCCAAGTGTTTCGCGATGTTGAGTTCATCAAGGGCGCGTACGACTCTTTGGTGGTGCAGCCCGCGAATTGGATTCTGCGCTATCGCGATCACAACGGATTGCCGCAGCCATCGTGGGACTTGTGGGAAGAGCGACGCGGCGTGCATCTGTTCACCGTCGCGTCCACCATCGGTGCGCTCAAGGCCGCCGCGAGTTTTGCGCAAGACATGGGCGCGTATGACCGCGCTTCGGAATACAACGAAGGCGCAGAACGCATGCGCGGCGCGATGATTCGTCACATGTGGGAACCCGAACGCGGCCGCTTCGCGCGCATGGCCACGCCGCTCGCGGACGGAACCTATCGACTCGACATGACCATCGATTCGAGCGCGTTCGCTCTGTTTGCATTCGGTGCGCTCAGCGCCAACGACCCGAAGGTGGTCGCGCAAATGGAAGCGGTGCGCGAACGACTGTGGGTCAAGACGCACATCGGCGGCATCGCGCGGTACGAGAACGATTACTACCACCGCATCGAGCATTCCAATCTCACCGACGTGCCAGGAAACCCGTGGGTGATCTGCACATTGTGGGTCGCGCAGTGGCTCATCGAACGCGCGGAGACGGTCAACGAACTCGAGCAAGCGTTGCCTTATCTCCACTGGACCGCCGATCGCGCGTTCCCCTCGGGAGTGCTCGCGGAACAGTTCGATCCCTACACCGGCGCTGCGATTTCGGTGAGTCCGCTCACTTGGTCGCACGCAACCGTGATGACCGCGACGATCAAGTATTTGCTCAAGCACGCGCAACTCACGGGACGTCCATCGGGAAGTCTCGCCGAGCGCGCGGTGCTGAAGTCTCATGGTGAGTGATGCATTCGGTACGGTGCAATTCCTGTGTCAACACCCACGCAACTTGATTTTCTTCGTCAGCGCACTTCGCATCGATGCGGTCGATGCGGCACCGAGTGTGCGCTCGGCACAACGCAAAGTTGTCGCTGCGCGTCGCCGCAGTGGTCACTCTTCTGCACGCGCTGTCAAAAAATGATCACCGATGAGATTTGTCCGCACTGCCTCCATGTCGCGCAAACCAACGGAAGCAAACTGCGCACCGCACTCGATCAACGACTCGCGCGCGAACAAGGAATCTCCGGCGCAATCACCGCATTCATGCGCATGCGCGATCGATGCGTGACCACGATGCGCGAGTTCGCCATCGACACGGTGCTCGCGCCGCTGCCACCGTGGGCGCCCACGTTGATCGACGCCAAACTTCCGCCGCCACCAGGCGCCGAACACTCACGCGCGAAGATGCGCGCCATCGGCGAGCTGCGACTCGAAGACGCCAGCGTTCGTCTCGCACTCGAAGCACTCGGCTACGGCGGCAAACCAACCGAAGAAAAACTCACACGAACTCTCGCGCTCGGCGACGCCGCGGTCACCACACTCACCGCGTGGGACAACCTCGCGATCGATCGCGAACACGAGCAATCGCTGCGCGAAGCCGTCGAGGCGATCGTGGTCAACACTCAACTCGCAGGAACACTGCTCGAGTCGCTGCGTCGCCGCGATCTCACGCGCTTGATTGAGGCGTCGGTGCGCAGGGCGCGCGCGTTGGATGCGTGCAGGCAGACGCTCGGCGTTGGGTAGTGTGACTTCGGTGTCCGCGTGAAGCGAAGACCCGGAACTCACGTCGCAGTGATACGCGGATTCACCATCCGCTCCCGATCAACGGCCGTCCCAACGATCCTAGAGCACCCTTGCAATAAGTACCACGCGAAGCGCGCGCGGTTACAAATGGAATCGCGGAACTTGCTAAAGATTTCTATCGCCCAAGATCCGTCGCAGATTGGGCATAAAGGACGACACCTTCCTCCCCTGGAGGAAGGTTCTCCTGATTGAATTGTGCTTTGTCCAATGTCGCGCTGGCGGAAGCGTCCAGCTGATGCGGCGATCTGGGACAGGCGCGGATTTCACTATTTGAATCTCAGCACTGCTTAATTACACTCATCGCATGAAACCGCCGCTTCACACTGGATGTTCCGAGCGCGCATCCGCGACGCTCACTAAGCGAATATCTATGAATTCAAAGGTGTCCTTCATGTCGATCGCGCGCGCTTGGTTGTCCGTTGCTGCTGCCGCCGCCATGACGGTTGGAATTATGACTTCCAATTCGCACGGGCAGTGCGCCGCCGACATGAATAGCGATCACCAAGTGGATGGCATGGACCTCGCGGAACTGCTCAGCCAGTGGGGAACGAATGGCACTGCCGATATTGACAATAGCGGTGTTGTGAACGGGGCAGACCTCGCGGGGCTGCTGAGCCAGTGGGGCATGTGCTCGAACGGAAACCTGACCAACACCACGCTCTCGATCACCCAGACCTGGGCGCAGCAGCCGAACGGTTTCGCTCGGACTGCGGCTGTCCTCGTCCCTGCTGGTACGGGACCCTTTCCAGTTGTCATCATGCTGCACGGAAATGGAGGGAACTCCAGTTTCATCAACTCGATGGGGACCACTCTCTCTAGCGCGATCCGCGTGGCTCCCAACGGATACTCGACGAGTTGGAACGTCGACAGCGAAGTCTCGAAGGCGCCCGATGTCGCGT
>QWPW01000059.1 GCA_003671025.1 Planctomycetota bacterium | reverse complement strand
CGCCATCTCGCTGCGGCGCGCGAGTGATGCGCACGGCGACTCCGCAACGGAGAGCTACGACGCATCGCTGACTTCCGACGAGTTTCTCTCATGCGGACTCACCACGGAATACGTGCGCATCAACGCTGACTACACCACCTGAGTGGTTTCGCGCGCACGCTTGATGGCGCTGCGCAGCACCTGCGCAATGGTGGGAATGCCGGGCGCGCGCACGATCTCAACGTGTTTGCAATCCACGCTGGTCACGTGCAAGCCTCCGCGCGCAAGTGCACGCCAGCGTTCATGCGGCCGTTGAATCTTCGCCGTGTTCGGTCCGTCCGCGCGCAAACTCACGATGAGCTCGATCGGCACGAGAACTGGTCGCATGTGGTGAGTCATGAGTGCGAGCCCCGTACTGCGCAACAGCAGTCGCAGTCGAGTCTCTAACTCTCCAGCCGCGAGGCCGGGCCGACGAGCACCTATCGTGGCGAGGCCAGTCATTTCCGCGAAATCCTGCACGCCAAGTTCGGCGGCGTACGTCGGTGCCTTCTTGCCGCGGCCGCGCCTCCGTCGCCACGCCACTCTCAACTCGCGCCAGAGCATGCGCAGGCGATCCCGCGTCGATGGCGGCAGCACATCAAGCAACACGACACTCGACACGGGCGTGCCTGCGTCGGAAAGCACGCGAGCAACCTCGACCGCGAGCAAGCCGCCGAATGAAAATCCCAGCAAGTGAATCGGTGCGCCATTGGCGTGCTCCGTCACCCGACGCGCGAGCAGTCGCGCCATCGCGTTGATGGTGCGGCAGGGCTGGTCATTGTCCGCCACCCCTGGCAGTTGGTAGCCGATGAGCTGCGCGTCTTGCTTGAGTTCATGTGCGAGCCCCAAGTAGGTGAAGGCAGCGAGCCCACCGACACCGGGAAAGCAATGCACAAACTCGGTGGCATTGCTTTGCGCAATCACCGCCACTGGTTCGATGTGTAGCGTGGCACCACCGGAGTGCAGCGCGCGCGCAATGCCCGCGGGGGTTGGATCGGCAATGAAGGTGGAGATCGCCAGCTTTGCGTTGAACGCGCTATTGATGCGATCAATGAGAAGCACCGAGCCCAGCGAATCACCGCCGAGTCGAAGAAACGAGTCATCCAGCCCGACCTCGGAGACGCGAAGCACCGATGCGAAGATCTCAGCGACGCGGCCAGACATCATCCGTTCTGAGATGCTGGTCTTCTGCGCGAAATGCGCTCGGTGGGCGACATCCGCCTTGCGCAGACCTAGTTGCGCGGGCGCTTGCAACTGTTTGCGATCGATCTTTCCCGAAGCACCCACGGGCCACTGCTCAACCTTCACGAATGCCGCGGGCACGAGTTGGACGGGAAACACCGAGCGCAAGTGTGCCTCGAGCGCGTGTTCCAAGTTGGACGGCGCGTCGACTTGTTCCTTGTAGTAGCCGATGACTTTTCGCTCCGCGCCTTCGCCGCTGTACCACACGGCCGCGCTGGCCACACCCATGACTTTAGTCATGACGCTCTCGATCTCGCCAGCCTCGACGCGTACGCCGCGCACCTTGAATTGGAAGTCGCTCCGACCGTGGTATTCGATCAGCCCCGTCTCATCGATCGATGCGCGATCGCCGGTGCGGTACCAGCGCGCCCCGGTGAGCTCCTCTGTCCCAAACCGCGCGAGTGTCTGCTCCGCGTCGCCCGCGTACCCGCGTCCGACTTGCACACCCGCGATCACCAGTTCACCAACGGCTCCAAAAGGAAGGACTCGCGCCTGCTCATCGCGGATCGACAGCCGCACTCCAGGGAGCGCGTGTCCCAGCGGGATCGCCGAGGTCATGTCCGCGCGGACCGCCATCGCGGTGACACCGATTGATGTCTCGGTGGGTCCATACGCGTTGTACAGGTGCGTGCCATGCTGCGAAAAACGCTGGTAAAAGGCTGCAGGAAGCGGAATCGGCATCGCCTCACCGCCAACGGCCACACACCGCAGTGATCGCATTTGGTCGAGGAGCGCATCAGGTGCGCTCTCGAGGAAGCTCTCAAGCACCGAAGGCACGCAGGTCATGAACGACGCGCCCACCTGCTCAGCCACCTGGGCAACGCGCGCGAAATCGACATGCTCGCCCGGCTTGAGCACGCCAATGCAACCGCCCGTGATCAGTGGAAGATGCAGTTCGATGATGGACGGATCAAACCCTACTGGGATCATCTGGATCGCGTGAGTCCGAGCAGGAAGTTTGTAACACGCGTGAATCGAACTCAAATAATTGGCCGCGCCAAGGTGCTCGACGAGCGTCAACTTGGGCGCTCCGCTTGATCCCGATGTGAAGAACGCATACGCGAGATCGCGCGCTGGTCGTTGCACGATCTCCTCCAACGCGCACGACCACGCGATCGAGGCGAGATCAATAAACTTTACTTGGCACGCGTCACGAAATCCCGCGCTGTCGCCCCGACCGATGATGGTTTCGATGCCTGCCTCTCGCACCATCATGTGCAAGCGCTGGGCAGGGAGTTCTGGGTCGAGCGGAACAAAGTGCCTTCCCGCAAACCAGCATCCGAGGTGGATGGCGGGAAGATCAACATCTCGACCAAGAAACGCGCCAACGGGACGCGTGACATCCGCGTCGTCATGCGTGAGCGCGTACGCAATGCTGCGCGCCCGTTGCTCAAGTTGCGCGTAGGTCAGCGAACGCTCGAGATCAGTGACGGAGATCGCCGAAGGATCTCGTGCGCTTTGCACGCGAAAGAGGTCATCCAGTCTTGATGCGTTGATGAGCGCGAGTCCGCCGTCACCCGCCGCGAGCGCTGCGTGCGACTCCTCAGCGGTCGCCACAGGAAGCGCGCCAAGCAGGCGCGAATCATCTTCGACCAGTGCCTGCATCAGCATCACCAAGCGGTCGGCGAAGCGCTCTGCGCGCAGCGCCGCGACATCATGAGTCGTGGCAATGATTTCGATGTCGACCGCGGCTCCAAACCCAACCTTGATCACCAAGGGATGCGTAGCTTCTTGCCGCAGCATGATCGTTTCCACGAGGTCCGACCCCAGCGCGTCGCGCGCGTGATCCAAGGCGCGACGATCATTGTGGACCACCATCACATCGAGCGGGCGGGCGATGGCACCACGCACGGCGGTCTGCAACTCAAGCAATCCAATCGCGGAGTGCCCCGCGCCCTCGCGATCGTGTTGACGGACCTGTGCTAAAAACGCGCCGACCGTTGCCGTGGGATCGACATCCACCCGCACCGCAATCGGAGTCGCGAGGTTTCCCAGCATTGCGTGGATGCCGTCGATGGGCGCATGACGCATGCTGCGAACCGTTCCAAACACGGCCGAGGGAGCGCCTGCGCACGATGCCAACAGCAGCCCGACTGCCGCGTGAGTCAAGGTCGATGGTCGCACGCCAAACTCGATCGCCTTTGCGCGTAGCGCATCGGCAATCTGCTGCGGCATCTCGCGCTTCACGCTGACCGTCGTCGGTGACGAGTGCGGTTGAAGCTCAGTTCGCTGCAACCACTCAATGCCGTGACCAACATCAACGCCTGCGAGGAGCTGCTTCCAATACGCGCTGTTCTCTTGCTGAGTCGAGTGGTTCTCGAACCACCCGACAAAGTCGCTGAATTCACCCGCCGTTGCGCCAGATTGTGAAGATTCAGGCGCGTGCGTAAAGCCTTCACGCGGACAGGCAGGTGCGATCAACGAGCGCATCAAATGCCAAACTCCCGCACCGTCGAGCACGGCGTGATGAGCAGTGATCACGACCGCATCGTGTTGCGCGCCCCGCACCACTAACAGTTGCAGCGGCGCGTTGTCGTACGCACAACCCGCGCCTTGCTTCCACGCGTTCGCCGCAGCGGCTTTGACGCCGTGACCTTCCACGACCTCGATCTCTGGCAGCGCATTGTGCGGTGCCAAGTGCGAGGGGCACCGCAGAACGCGATGATCACTCCAGAGGCGTGTCCAGTTGGATCTCAGTTGGAACAGATCCAAGCGGCAGCGAAGTTCAACCGTCGTTTGCAGTTGGTAAGGACGCGCCGAACCCACTCGCTGCACGCTGGCGCGGAGCATCTCCGACTGCATTTGAGTCAGCGGTAACGCGCGACGTGGGGAATCCACCTCCACGCGCCAGCGCCCACCCAGCGGATCACCGTCTTTCATCTACATCCCCAAATCTGTGGTTTGAATTGCAGCTGTCTCCCACCCCTGCGGCGCGACGAAGCCCATGCGCCAAGTCTACCTTGGAGATACTTCATTCTGTACGCAAGAATTGATGCTTGCGGCGAAATGAAAGGACGCGCGGAGCCGCGCGCCGGTCGCGATGATTTTCTTCAAGGTAGGTTGATGCACATGCAGATGCGCTCGACTTGGCTTTCTGCGAAACGAGTTCATCCTCGATTGCGCGAGTGCGCGAGTGAGTTGCGCCAAGGTGGGGCGAACTCCTACATCCGCGCGTAGACGGGTCAACCAACGCTGAACTCTCCGAATTGCACAGTGTCAATGGAGAGTGGCCTCCGCGCTGTCGAAGTCCTCGGCACGGCAGTCGCCGAGGAGGCCATTATGTCAGCGAATTCATCAGCGAAGAGTGTTCGTGTTCCGCTCAGCCGTCGCAGCGATTCCATTGGAGTCCGAGTCTTCCTTGGCGGCGTGACCGCGGTGCTGCTGACCAGCCTTGCGCTTGGTTACGCGGCAATCAACATGTCGAGGCGCGCCTTGGTCGAGCAAAGCAACGCATCGTTCGCGTCGACGCTCGCCACGCGCGCTCACAGCCTCGAACAATATCTCCGCACCATGCGCGGACACATCACAACGCTGGCCAATGAACCCTCAACGTTGGCCGCGCTCAAGGCGTTTGATGCTGGGGTTTCCACAGCGTCCGCTGACGCAACTGCCGCCGGACGCGATGCCGATGCGGCTCTCGCACACATCGTTGAACATCATGATCGCGAATTGGCGGGACGCTTTCGCGATGGTGGACTCGCGTGGACTGGCGGCGCGGCAATCGCGCCCCCCGACAGCAACGCGCGCGTCTTACAGGATTGCTACATCGTGAGCAATCCCAATCCTGTGGGCTCGAAGCACAAACTCGACGCGCTCAACATCGACACCGCGTTTGATCGCGCGCACGCACAGCATCATCCGCGTCTGCGCGGCGTGCTGGAAACTTTCGGCTACTACGACGTGTTCTTGATTAATCGCGAGGGCGTGATTGTGTACACCGTATTCAAAGAAACTGACTTCATCAGTTCGGTGGTGCAGGGTTGCTACGCAGAATCGAATCTCTCCAAGTTGGTTCGCGCCACGCTCGCTCGTAAGGGCGACGCCGCGTTGGCTGCGGGCGCAGAGGCGTGCGACTTCGCCGCGTACACCGCGAGCTACGGCGCCGCTGCGGGATTCGTTGCCGCACCTATTGTCGAAGCGGGTGAAGTGGTCGGCGCGATCGCGGTGCAAATTCCCATCGATCATCTCGATGCGCTGTGCTGCATGAGCGAAGGTCTTGGCGAGAGCGGCGAAGTGGTACTCGTGGGAAACGACGGGAAAAACCGCTCCAATCTGCGTCTTTCCAAGACCGCCACCGCTGGCAGCGCGAGCGCGTTTGCCACGATCGCGCAACAAGGCATTGCCGGCGAGACGGGATTCACCATCCTGAGCACAGAAGGTCGCGCACAGATGACCGCATTTCAACCGTTCGATTACCTCGGACAACCGTGGGCGATGGTGGGTGTGATTGATGAAGCCGAAGTGTTGGCTCCCATCGAGACGCTGGCATTTTGGATCGCCTGCGTTGCGTGTGGTGCAGTGGCATTTGTCGCACTGATGGCAATTCCCATGGCTCGATCAATCTCGCACCGCGCCAAGGCTTGTCTCAGCGCGCTGGAAACACTCGGTACCGGTGAACTTGCAACGCAGGTCGTGCTGCGTGGAAACGATGAGTTCGCCGCAGTGAGCGGGCAAGTCAATGCGTTGGCGGCGCAATTGAACACCTCGATTGCGGGAGTGCGCGCGGGCGCGCAGCGACTGGACAGCGAGGTGAACTCGCTTGCCTCGTCGAGCGAAGCTCTTTCGAGCGTGTCGAATGAGCAAGCCGCGAGCATCGAGGAAATGTCGGCGTCGATCACTGAACTGCGCAACCAAACTGAACTCACTTCGCAGGAAAGTGCCGACGCGCTCAAGACCAGCAGCGCTGGCGCCGCCGATGCCATCACAGCGCAGCGCGCCGTGGGCGGACTCGAAGGCGCGATGGATGACATCGACAAGGCCGCACGCGAGATCGGCCAAATCGTGCGGGTGATCGATGCGATTGCGTTCCAAACCAATCTGCTCGCGCTCAACGCTGCAGTCGAAGCGGCGCGCGCAGGTGAAGCCGGTCGCGGCTTCGCAGTCGTGGCGCAAGAGGTGCGCGCATTGGCCACGCGCTCAGGAGAAGCCGCACGCAAGACCACAGATCTGGTGAATTCCGCCAGTGATCGCGTGAGCAAAGGCGTGGGATTCTCGAAAGAGGTGCGCAGTGCACTGGAGCTCATCATCACCAGTGCGGGCAGTGTGGGTCGCTCCATCGAGTCCATCGCTCGGGCGCAATCGGAGCAACTCTCAGGAATCACTCAACTCGATCAAGGCATCACAGAAATCTCGCGCGCGACTCAAGAATCGGCAGGACAGAGCCAGCAAGTGGCCACGACCGCGCGCGAGTCAGCCGAAGAAGTTGTCGCTCTGCGCCGTTCGGTCGAGCGATTCAAACTTGCGCGTTAGCGCGCAGCACCGCACTCTGATGCGATGCGATGATCGAGACGAACGATCTACGCATGACAGCGGAGTGCGCCACTTGCAAACGCCTCGGTTTCTCGCGATTCGCGAGTAGCCGAGGCGTTGTGGTTGGCGCGCACACAACGACCGCGTCACGCAAATTGTCGCAAGAACCGCGCGTCGTTCTCAAACAGAAGTCGGATGTCGCCAATGCCGTACTTGCGCATGGCGACCCGCTCGATGCCCAGGCCAAACGCAAAGCCGGTCCAAACTTCGGGATCAATGCCCACAGCCTTGAAGACATTGGGATCGACCATTCCACAACCCCCGAGTTCAATCCACTTCCACTCGGCGACACCGTTCTTGATGATCTTCATCTTCATGTCGAGCTCGGCGGAAGGCTCGGTGAAGGGGAAGAAACTCGGGCGCAAGCGAATCTCGGCTTCCGGACCGAAGAACGCGTGCGCGAATTGCACCAAGGTGGTCTTGAGGTCAACCATCGAAACGTTGCGATCAACGCACAAGCCTTCGACTTGATGGAACATCGAGAAGTGCGTCGCGTCGTGCGTGTCGGGGCGATAGACGCGACCGATTGCGCAAATCTTTAGCGGTGGCGCCATGGTTTCCATCGCGCGAATCTGCACCGTCGAAGTTTGTGTGCGCAGCAGCAGCTTTCCCGCGACTTCGCCGCCGAGAAAAAAGTTGTCGTGATGTCCGCGCGCGGGGTGTCCATCAGGAATGTTGAGCGCGTTGAAGTTGTGCCACTCGTCTTCGAGCTCGGGACCATCGGCCACCGCGAAGCCCATCCGACCGAGCACGCTGACGATCTCGTCGATGGTCTTGGTGAGAATGTGCCGCGCGCCTTCGCCGGCGGGGAGTCCGGGTTCGGTGACATCAATCGCGGGTCCAGCAGGCGCCGCGCTCAGCGCCACGCGCTTGAATTCGAACGCACTCTCGATCGCCGCCTTCACTTCGTTGAGACGCTTGCCCACCGCGGGCTTGAGTTCTTTCGCGACCGACTTGAGCTCGTTCATCGCGTCACGTAAACGGCCGTTGCTCCCGATCCAGCGCACGCGAAACAGTTCGAGCGCCGCGACTTCGCCCAGAGACGCGAGTTCGGACAAGGCTTCGGATTCAAGCGCGTCGAGTTGAGACAACATGATTGGTACTCTAACGGCGATGATGAATTCACTCGCGCGAGGAGAGACGCACCCGTGAGATTGTGCGCGGCGAAGTCGTGCAACGACGTCTGCGCACGCAGAGCTCTCCGCGAAGCAACTCTGAGAAACACGCATGAATAGGCCTGTTTTGTTCGATCACTTGCCCAAGTGCGGCGGCTCCTCGATCGCCTCATTGCTGGCGGACGAGTATCCCGCGCATTGCGTGCTGCGTCTCGACGGTACCGACATCGAACGCAAACGCGCGGAGTTCTGCGCCCTCTCTAAGAAGGACCGCCGCGAGATTCGTCTGATCGTTGGGCACGGCGCGGGCCAGTTTCGCGATGCGGTCAGCGCAGATTTTTTTCATGTGACGCTGCTGCGTGAACCGGTGAGCCGAGTCATTTCATTTATTCGGTATGTGCAGCGAGAGAAGTCGCACTACCTCCACGATGAACTTGCGAAGCCAGGCGCTACCGTCGCAGCGTTTCTCGCCAATCCGCCGACGTTAGAGATTCAGAACTTCATCACCACGCTCTTGAGCGGGGAGCAGGCGTGGCGTGTAGCGCGTGAGCCACATGTTGCGAGCGACAGCGCGGTCGCGTCCCTCGAGAAGAATTTCGACCTCGTCGGAGCCGTCGAGCGCATCGA
Source organism: Planctomycetota bacterium (assembly GCA_003671025.1). GTDB lineage: Bacteria > Planctomycetota > Phycisphaerae > Phycisphaerales > SM1A02 > QWPT01. The sequence goes on along the minus strand of QWPW01000059.1, from coordinate 1,302 downwards.
CGCGTTCGTTGACCAGCTCCGTGATTCGATTCGTTCCAACACGAGTCCATTGATGCTGCCCGCCCAAATTCTCGGCTTGCCGCAACGCGCCCCGCTGCCGCGCGAAAATATCGCGGACTCCGAGCATCCAGAAGCGGCGCACCAGTTCTCCCCTCTCGAGCGGGAACGCATTCGCGAACTCAATCAAGCGGACATCATGCTGGTGCAGAAGGTGGACGAACTCCGCACGAGCGGCGCCGCACAGAAGCGGTGCCGCTTCGTTTGACGCGCACAGCGAACGACCTCTCCACCGCTGACACCTCGGCACTAAAAACCATCGCCCCCGTAAGACGGAGGCGATGGCATAGATTTGCGTTGATCACTCAACCGACGACGAAGACTTAGTCTTTCGCGGGTTCAGTGGCAGCTGGCGTGGCAGCAGCTTCGGTCGCAGGCTTCTTGCGAAGTTCCGCGGCATACGCCGTGCGCTTGTCAGCAGTACGACGGCGAACGGAGCGGCGACCGCTGACTTGCGGGCCCTCTTCTTTGCCGACGAGTTGCAGGATGCAGAGATCGGTCTGATCTCCCACGCGGCGCTTGTCGAGCTTGATGATGCGGGTGTAACCACCAGCACGCTCAGCGAAGAGTGGCGCAACCTTGGCCATGATGTGCTGCACGAGGCGTGGGGCCTTGCGAAGTTCACCGTAGCGGTTGTGCTCGATCGCGCTGTCCGGAGGAAGTTCCCACAGCGAGTGGGCAGTCTTCTTCGCTTCGGTCGTGGCTGGATCGACGATCCACGCGAAAGCCGCGCGATCATTGATACGTGCCTCGATGATGCGACGGCTCGCAAGATCACCGCGCTTGGCCATGGTGATCATCTTCTCGACGAAAGGCTGCACTGCGCGCGCCTTCGGGATGGTGGTCTCGATTTGACCGTGCTCGAAGAGTCCTGCCGCAAGATTGCGCAGCATGGCCCGACGATGGTCTTCTTTCACACAGAGTTGTTTACCGAATACACGATGGCGCATGGCTCATTCCAATCTGGGTTCAGACCACAAACGGTCGTACCCGAAACTTCTAGATCGTCTTCTTGACTGCGATTCGCTCCGCGGCGGAGCTCCAATCGTTCACACACACACATGATCACGCTTGATCAGACATTGAACACTCTGATCACGCTTGATCAGACGTTAAAAACCGAATCGGGCACTGGGTAACCCAAGTGCAAGTTGAGCTTCTCGAGTTCCGACTTCACTTCGCGAAGCGAAGTTTTGCCGAAGCTGCGCACGCCGAGCAGATCGTCTTCGGTGCGCTGCACCAATT
>QWPW01000058.1 GCA_003671025.1 Planctomycetota bacterium | reverse complement strand
ATTGTTGGGTAGCCCCCGGGCACGCTTCGCGTATCCGCGCGCGCGACACCTACGCAGCAGCAAAGTGCGAGCACGAACAGAACGATCATTCCGATGATTGGGCGCATCTTCTTCTCCAAATGTATTGTCAACAGTCACTGCGGACGAACTGAGAGACTACCGAAAGTGCCTGCCCGAAAGCAAGGGCAAATCGCTCACGGTCCAATTTATGCGTGAGTTCGATGACGCGCCTTGCTTCGCCGCCAACGCGATGAACGCTCCGAGGGTGGCCTCACTTCTCGCGCGAGTTGCGCGCCATCGTCTCGACGACTTCGTCTGCAAGGAGCCCGCCCGCGTTGCTGGGCACACTCGCGGCCGCGGTTCCGCTTGATCCCACCGACGCCGAAGTGATGTTGGTGAAAAATGCTGGATTTGCCGCAGGATTCGCATGGTTGTGCGCGATGGTGGGCGCGATCGTGCGTCGGCGGCGAGCGGAGTAGCGCTCGCATTCTTGGCCGCGTTGCCGCATGGTTCGCCATCATCGGGACAAGCCGCTATTGTGCGTGAGCCACGCGGGACTTCCTCCCGCGTGTCCCGTTTTCAAGAGGGATTGCGTCGAATGGATTTCATCACTGCACAAGAGAAGGTCGCGCTCGCTGAGACGTTGACCGAACTTCGCGCTCAAGATCGAGTGCTCATTCAACGCATCGCCGACGCGCGCGCGCTGGGTGATCTGCGCGAAAACGCTGAGTATCACGCCTCGCGCGAAGACAAGGCGATGAACGACGCGAAGATCAAACAGATCGAAGCGAGACTGCAGCATGCGCAAGTGGCTGACTCAAGCGCGCTTCCGGATGGAATGGTTTTCGTTGGCGCAACCGTGCGTCTGCGCGACGATGATCGCGGCGATGACGATCTCTATCGATTGGTCGGACAGGCCACCGGACGATTCGACCTCGAGTACATCGAAGTCACCACCACCAGCCCGATGGGTGTGGCGCTGATGAAGTCGTCCATCGGCGACTCGATTCGTGTTGATCTTCCGCGCGGCGCGAAGCGCTACACGATTGTCGAAATCGTCTAATCGAGCTCGGTTACGGATGATCGACGAAGAGACGCGTGCCTGGCGCGATGTCGTGGAGCTGCACTTTCACGCCGTCTGAAAAGATGACTTCGACATCGATCTTCTCCGCGGTGGCAGTCTTGTTGTCATCAGCCGCAACGGGTGCGACCTCGCCTCCGCCGAGTCCAAAGTGAACCTCGGGCGCGTTGTTCGATTGGAACGGACCGCCTCCGACCATCCAACGTCGTTGCACGCGTGAGCCTTGTTGCACGCGAATCTCCGCGCCGATTGCATGTCGATTGCCAACGCCTTTACGCAGGTCGCGCGGAATCACCACCAGCCAATCCTTGCGCGGATCATCGATCGCGCTCGCATGATCATTGCGAATCACGCGCAGTGGTTGATTGAGTCCAGCGATGACGAAGTCGACATCACCATCGTGATCAAGATCCGCAAACACCGCGGTGCGATCAACGTGCGGCTCAAGCTTCCACTCCCCCGCTTGCGTCAATGGAACGAATCGTGCGCCACGGCGCTCCATCAACAGCGGCCGTTGCGCGTACTCGGAGTCCATCAGCTGCTTAGTCGCTTGCGGATAGACGTGACCGTTGACGATGAGCACATCTTCATCCGCGTCATGATCGAAGTCGAAGAAGCCCGCGCCCCAACCAACCAGCGGACGACTCGGCGCACCGAGACCAAACTGATTGGTGCGATCGTCGAAGCTCTTGCCATCGAGATTGAGATGCAACGTATTGGTGTCGCTAGAAAAGTTGGTGGAGAAAATATCAGGGCGACCGTTGCCATCGACATCGGCGATAGCAACACCCATCGACGCTTGCTCACTGCCTTCACCATTGACTGCGCTGCCTGAGCGCATTCCGTCATCGACAAACGAGAGCGCACTCTCACCAGTGGCGCGAAACAGATTGTTCGCTTGCGAATCGTTGGCGATGTAGATGTCTTGCTTACCGTCGCCGGTGAAGTCAAGAATGGCCAGATTCAGCCCAAATCCAGGGGAAACGCGCCGAATTCCGCTGTCATCGCTGCGATCAATAAACGTGCCGTCGCCGCGATTTTCGTACAGCGAATCAACTGCCGCGGGATATCCGCGCGGACCCGCCACCACCGAGATACCTTTGAAATTCGCAGGCGCAAGCGGACGCGCAGGATCGAAGTCGAGATAGTTGCACACGTAGAGATCGAGGTCACCGTCGCGATCGAGATCCGCAAACGCGGCGCTCGTTCCCCAACGAGGATCGGCAACGCCTGCACGTTGCGTGATGTCTTCGAAGGTGCCGTCACCCTTGTTGCGGAGTAACACATCGGGACCGAAGCACGCGATAAAGATGTCGTCGAATCCATCACCATCGACATCACCGACGGTGGCGCCGAAACTCCAACGTCGATGGGTGATTCCACTTTGCGTTGTCACGTCGGTGAAGTGAAGCGCGCTCGCTGCGGAGGCATCGCTTGAAATGAGATCGTTGCGATAGAGACGCGCGCCAGGACCCGCGTTGGGATCAGCAAGCGTCGCGCCGTTGGGAACAAAGAGATCGAGATCACCATCGTTGTCGAAGTCGATGAGCGCGAGTCCACCGCCCTTCACTTCGAGCACTTGCGTCGACGGAGTCGAGCCGCTGGTCAACACCCCGCTGACGCCTGACTGGATCGTGACATCAGTGAAGCGCATGTCGTCAGACGTGCGCGTGTTGGCGTGATCGATGACGGAGCACGCGAGCACTCCGCAGAGCAACGCGATCAAGGCACGCTCCGAGGACTGGTGGTATCGGGCGCGGTCGTTGGCGCGGTCGTGGGTGATGACTTTGGTGCGCTGTTTGGAATCGGCGTGGGAGCAACTTCCGGCGTCGCGCTAGGACTCGGCGCCACCGTTCGTCCCAGCGCTTGGAGAATGCGTCGCTCATTGGCGCGCGCGACATCAGCGGTGTCGTGTTTTCCCAGTCGATCGCGTACGCGCGCGAGTTTGGCCCACGCTTCGTGTTGCGTTGGTGTCGCGGCGATTGCCCGTTCGAGCAGCGCCTCTGCGCCTGCCACATCCTCGCGGCGCAGCGCCAAGTCGGCGAGGCGCACCAACACGCGGGCCTGATCATTGCGCTGCACCACCGGCGCGCTAAATCCCGCGAGCGCTTTGTTGAGCAGTGAGTCCGCGTCATCAAGACGGTCCTCGCTCAGCGCCACCAAACCAAGTCCAAACATCGAGTCGGGTTCGTCGAGTGCGACCGTGAGGTGGAGTTCAAACGCGGACTTCGCGCACGCGAGGTCGCCCAAGTGGTAGCAACACCAACCGAGGAAATGTGCGGCGTGGGTACGCTCCGCGAAGCTCTGCTTGGAGTCTCGCGCACGCAATAAATACGGACGCGCCTCTTCGTATTTTTTCTGTTTGGTGAGGGCGATCCCAAGAATCGCCGCCGCCCGATCGATGGTGGGAGTCTGCTTGAGCACGGTGCGGCACGTCGTCGCCGACACCTCAAAATCCCCTGATTTCAGCATGCGAATCGCGATATTGAGTCGCGCGTCATCGGTCGCAACTGCGGGAGTCGCGACGTGCGCTGGCGGCACAACTTGGCTGCGCACACCGCTTCTCAGACCGGACGCAGAAGTCGACACACCAATCAACACTCCAATTGCGGTTATGCAGATCACGCTCATGCGTCCCACTATAAGTTGGAGTTGAATTCGCACTTCGCGTTGCGATGCAACCGCACGAGCATGGCTTGCGAAGAGCGGCGGGAACCTGCATCCGTGCGCAACGCCCGAGAGATCCCACAACGACAAGAGATTGAACTATTTGCGCTCACCTCAGAATTTCTACTTCCCTTTTTCGCAGTCGGCGTATAACTTTGGACAGCGGCGTTTCTATGAAGGGAACGTCGGCAAATGTATAAATTGGCTTGAAACAAGGCACTTGCGCGGCATGCTTGCGGGACACGCGTCGGCCAACCCGCGCATGACCAGAGCATGAGCCACGCATGACCCACGCACACTGAGCAAGGACATCGTTCAAGCACGCCCGCCAGCACCAGCGATTCGCACGAACCTCACGGCAATTAACCTCGTTGTGGGTCCACCTCTGACCCCCACTGAAAGAACTCAGACCTTATGAAGAAATTGATGACTCCTGCCGCGGTTCTGCTCGCGCTCACGGTTCCTGTCGCGACGGTATTGGCGAGCCCACTCGGTGGAAAGCTCGCGCTGCAGCCGCGCGCGGGAGATGCACTCGATGGCTTGACCAAGGTCCAAACTGGTCTCTTCCTTGCAGGACAAGTTTCGTATCAAACTCCGTTCAGCAACGAGAGCGGCCTCGGTCCGGTGATGAACAAATCCAACTGCGCGAGTTGCCACTCGAATCCGCTCGGTGGTTGGGGCTCTATCTCGGTGACGCGCTTTGGCGCGGATGACAAGGGCGAATTCGTTCCACTCGAGCATCTCGGCGGCACGCTGTTGCAGTCACTTTCGATCAGCGCCGGGTGCGCCGAAAGCGTCCCCGCCGAAGCCACTGTCATCATCACACGACTCTCCAACGCATCGATGGCCTACGGACTCATCGAAGCGATTCCCGACGCAGCCATCGCCGCCAACAACGACCCCAACGATCTCAACGGCGACGGAATTTCTGGCCGCGTGCATTGGGTGCTTCCACTCGAGTCGAGTCCAACCAGTCCATTGCGTGCAGGTCGATTCGGTTGGAAGGCGCAAGTCGCCACCGTGCTCACCTTCTCTGGCGACGCGACGCGCAACGAACTCGGAATCAGCAACGCGCTTATTCCTACCGATTCGGCGCCAAACGGAGACATGGCGATGCTCGCATCGTGCGATGTAGCCGCCGATCCCGAAGATGTCGCCGACGCGAACGGCCAGACGTTTATCCAACGCGTCACTTCGTTCCAGCGCTACCTCGCGCAACCGCCGCAGACTCCGCGACTGGGAATGACTGGCGAGACGATCTTCAACAACATCGGTTGCAACAAGTGTCACGTTGCGCAGTGGAGCACGGCCAACATGCCCAAGCTCGAGAGCGCGATCAGCAATAAGACGATTCGTCCCTACAGCGATTTTCTGTTGCACGACATGGGGCTTCTCGGCGATGGCATCCAAGATGGCGACGCGACCGAGCAAGAATTCCGCACCCCCGTACTGTGGAACCTGCGCACGCGCGATCCCATGTTGCACAACGGTCAAGCATCAGGCGGACTGTTCGCTGATCGTGTGACCGCGGCGATCAACTTCCACGGACCATATGGTGAAGGCGCTGCTTCGGCCGCGAACTTCGCTGCGTTGAACACGAGTGATCGCAACAAGCTCATCGCGTTCCTCGATTCACTTGGTCGCGAAGAGTTTGACTTCGACGGCGACGGCGAAATCCTGCTCTCGGATTTGGCCGCGCTCTCCGCCTGCCGCGCCGATGCATCGATTACGCCTGACGAAGCGTGCGCCATCGGCGACATCAATGCTGACGGAGTCGTCAACATCGTTGACGCTGGCATGTTCCTGCAAGCGGCTGCGCGCGAGGGCATGGATGTCACGCAAGACTGTGACAACGACGGCACTGTCGACCTCATCGAAATCTTCAACGGCGCGGCCGATGTGGATGAGAACGGCGTCCCTGATACTTGCATTGCGTGCTTGGGCGATATGAACTCCGACGGCTTCGTCGGAGGCGCCGACATCGCCGCACTGCTCAACGCGTGGGGCACGGCTGGCGGCGATCTCACCGGTGATGGAAACACGGGCGGCGCGGATCTCGCGGCGCTGCTCAACGCCTGGGGAGTCTGCCCATAACACTGGCCCGTCACAGCGAAGTGGCGCAACGCTTCTTCCCCTGTGATTTGCTTGCTTCTCGCGATGCATTCATCAGTCATGCACCAACCCTTCTCCCGCAAACTCATCCGCGATACTCTTCTCTCTCTGCATTCACTTCGACACGACACGACGTTGGATCACTGTCCGCTCGCGCCCTGTTCGAAAAACTCTTGACTCGCAACCACAAAGCGAACGACCTGACGAGGCGCTCCGCTTAAAAATGTAGAACCAACTATGCGATACGCAACCTCTATCACCATCGCTGCTGTCGCACTCACGTCAACCATCGCCAACGCGCAATGGGTGAACTACGTGAACGAAACCTCTACTCGACTGGTCGCGGCTTCGAGCCTCGTGGTCAACGACAACCTCGAGAAAGATTTCTCTTGGGGCGACTTCGATCACGACGGCGACATCGATCTCATCTGCATGCGCAAGTTTCCTGGATCGATTCAGGGCGGCTTCCGCGACTTGCTCTTGATGAATGAAAACGGCGTGCTCACCGATCGCACCGTGGAGTACGGCAGCGCATCCGACGCCGCGGGTTCGTCGGGCATGATGGACGCCGCGAATGATCGCGATGTCAAAGCGATCGACGTCGACAACGACGGTTGGCTCGACCTCGTCACTGCGACCACGATGAGCGATCAGGTCTCGACGATGCTGGGACAGCCGCGCGTCTATCGCAACCTCGGCAACAACGCTGGTGGCGCGTGGTTGGGATTCCGCTTCGAAGACGGCCGCATTCCGCAGCTCTTCGCGGCAAACGGTTCCGCCGCCAATCCGCGTTTCTGTGATGCGGCCATTGCTGACTTCACTGGCGACGGATACCCCGACATCTACTACACCGATTACGACACGCCTGAAACCAGCGGAACCATCTGCATCGATCTCAACGCCGACGGCGACACCGCCGATGCGGGCGAGTGCCAGCAGAGCCCTGGCGAAACCGCGTCGCTCGACTACAACAACAAATTCCTCGTCAACCTCGGAAGCGCCAATCCGGGGTTTTTCGTCGATACCACCACGACACGCATGACCACCGCGCAACTCGCGTCAGCGTTTGGAAACGCTGCGCTCGCTGCAGACATGAACGGCGACGGCAAGAAAGACGTCGTGCGCGTGAACACGCTCACGGGCGGACAAGACGTCGCCGTCATCTACTCCAAAGTGGACGGCTTGGGCAACTCGTTCAACGGTCCTGATCAAGCCGTCGCAGGCGCGCCCTACTTCATCGATGTGGGCGACCTCGACAACGACGGTGACCTCGACCTCGTCGTGGTCGATGATGGTCAAGACAAAGTGCTGATCAACATCGGCAACGGCGCCGATGGATACGCGAACTTCACGCCGTACACCATCGCAGACAGCGTGAGCGAGTTCGGCAACACCACGCGCGTCGCTGACCTCGACAACGACGGACGACTCGATGTGGTGATCACTGACGTCGACGCTGACCTCGGGCCATTCTGCCCTTCATCTGGTCGTCGCACCAAGATCTATCACAACACCGGCGTCGTGGGCACCGCGCTCCTCGACGAGCAAACCTCGGTGCTTCCGCTGGCGAGCCTCAACTCGCTCTTCGACATGGCCGCGCTTGATATCGACGGCAACGGTTGGACTGACCTCGTCGTCGGTCGTTGCGGCGGTATCGAGGTGTACATGAATCGTCCGCCGCTGAGCCTCACCTTCAGCTATCCCAGCGGCCGCCCTCTCGCGTTCCGCCCCGACGACGTCAATGCGTTCCCCGTGAACGTCACCATCTTGGGCGGCGGCTCTGTCGTGGCCGACAGCGCGAAGTTGTACGTGTCGATTGATTCGCCCAGTTACATCGCGTATCCGATGACACTCACGGGAACGAACGCGTATCTCGCGACTTTCCCCGCCATCGCCTGCGGCCAACGCGTGCGCTACTACGTCACCGCGACGCTCTCCAACGGCGGACCGACTTTCGATCCACCGACGGCAGGTGGGTTCTTCGATGCACCAGTGCAGACGGGAACGAGCACGATTTACGCCGAAACGTTTGAGGGCGCAGCGACGGGTTGGGCGAGCGTCAACGATGCAAGTTTGACCAGCGGCGGTTGGGTGTTGGGCGCTCCGATTGGAACGGTCAGCGCGGGCGTGCCTGCGTCGCCCTCGGCCGACGCGACCGCTGGCTCAGGAACACGTTGCTTCATCACGGGTCTGGGTGTTGCGGGTGGAGTGGCCTCGAGCCAAGATGTCGACGGCGGTCCAACCACGCTCACCTCGGCCGCGTTTGATCTCTCGGCGGTCGAAACCGCGACGGCAACCATGGCGGTGTGGTTCTTCTGCGACGACATCGCCACCACACCATCGCAGGCGGACAAAATGCGCATCGAAGTTTCCAACGGCGGCGCATGGACGCTGATGGAAGAGATTTCGACGAACCAGCAATGGAGCTCGAAGAGCTACAACCTGCAGTCGTTCATCACGCTCAACTCGACCGTGCGCGTACGCATCGTGGCCACCGACACCCCCAACGACTCGGTCACCGAGGCCGGACTCGATGAGTTCACCATCGCGATTTCCGAGTGCGTCTCGGCGCCCGCTTGCCCTGCGGATTACGACGGCGACGGAATCGTCGGCGGACCAGACTTGGCCACCCTGCTCAACAGCTGGGGAACAGCCAAGCGCGATCTCGACGGTGACGACAACGTCGGCGGATCCGATCTCGCAGTGCTGCTCAACAGCTGGGGCGCGTGCGGCTGAGACCGTCCGTTGCGCTGAGCGTCATCACGATTGCTCAGCGTGAGTGAGACAGCGCACGACACAGTTCATGATTCCTTCCACGCCTCGCGATCTTCGCGAGGCGTGGTTTTTCGTGCGTGCACAGGAGCGCGTCGCATCGCGTGTTTCCCTGGTGCCGATTTGCATCTGATCGAATTCTTTCGTCCATGAATCGAAGCGCGCGCGCATGCTCGTCACACGCGCGCCGCATCCGCTTGCCACGTCGCGTCTGCGTTACTATCGCCGACGATGGCTGATCTCTCCGTCTCTCTCGCTGGACTCGCGTTGGCGAACCCCGTGATTCTTGCGGCGGGAACGTGCGGATACGTGCGCGAGATGGCGGACGCGTTTGATCTCGCGCGTTTGGGCGCAGTCACCAGCAAATCAATCACAGTCGAATCACGCGAGGGCAACGCGCCGTGGCGCATCATCGAAAGCCCCGCAGGGATGCTCAATGCCATCGGTCTGGCCAATGTCGGACTGCAGCGGTTTCTCGCGGAGAAACTGCCCACTGCGCGCGGACTTCCTTGTGCGTTTATCGGTTCGATCGCGGGCCACTCCATCGATGAATACGTCACGCTGGCGAACGCGTTTGACCGCGCTGCAGAAATCGCTGCGGTGGAACTCAACGTGTCGTGCCCCAACACCAGCGACGGACTTCAGTTTGGCGAACACCCGCGCGCACTCACGGAGTTGCTCGCGCAGGTCAAACCGTGCGTGCGAACGAAACCGATGTTTGTAAAACTCTCGCCCAACGTCGGTGACATTGTTGCGATGGCCCACGCCGCGGTCGCGGGCGGAGCGCAGGGGTTGATCGTGGCCAACACGTTTGGCGCAATGGCGATTGATGTAGAGACGCGCGCGTTTCGGCTCTCGCGTCAACGCGGAGGTCTCTCGGGACCGGGGATTCATCCGATCGTGGTGCGCATGGTGCACGACGTCTATCACTCGGTGGCCAAGCCCGCGCGCGTGCCGGTGATCGCGCTCGGCGGCGTGTGCAATTGGCGCGACGCGGCGGAATTCATTCTCGCGGGCGCGAGTGCCGTCGCCATGGGAACGGCGCTGTTCATCGATCCGCGCGCGCCGCTGCGCGTGGTCACTGGACTTGAGAAATGGTGCGCGCAACAAGGCTGCGCGCGCATCGACGAACTCGTGGGCGCCGCGCGCGCGGCGGAGTTGCCCAATGTGTTGCCCAATGTGTTGCCCACTGTGCGAGCCTAAACATGCGTCGACGCGAGCGTGAACGATTTGATGCGCTGTTCGACGAAGTGCTTGCTCTCATGCCCGCGTCGATTCACACGCTCATCGAAGAGTGTCCGCTCGTGCTCGAAGATGCGCCCTCCGCGCAACTGCTCGCCGAGCTTGGCCTCAGCGAAGACGATGAGATTTTGTGCGGATTGCACACGGGAATTCCACTCACAGAACGTTCAGTCGATCGCGCAGAGTTGGGCAACATCGTGCACATCTTTCGCGAAGGCGTACTCGACATGGCGGGCGGCTGGGACGAAGGCATCGATGAGGACGGCACGCCCTACGGCGGCGAAGCGCGCGTGCGCGAAGAGATTCGCATCACGATTCTGCACGAGTTGGGACATCACTTCGGTCTCGATGAAGATGATCTCGAACGACTGGGGTATGCGTGATTCAATGCGCCCGATGCATGTCTACTGCGCGGCGCAGATGCGCCGCGCAAACAATTGCCTCGTTCGCAAACAGATCAATCACAGTCAAGGCATCGGCCACCGCTGTACGCAGAGTTGTCTAGGATGCGGTGTTCTTCCATCGCCAGTTTTGAGAGGCTCTCCCACCATGAACGCAGATCGCATCGCACAGTTTGAAAAGATGGCCGCCGCAGACCCGAGCAACGAGATGGCGCACTTCAGTCTGGGCAACGCCTATCTGCAAACGGGCCGGTTCGCCGACGCCGCGCAGAGTCTCGAGAAGTGCGTGGCACTCAACAGCGAGATGAGCAAGGCTTATCAACTCGGCGGCGAAGCGATGATCAAGGCGGGCTGGGAAGACAAGGCCGTCGCGTTTTTGGAGAAGGGCTTCGCGATTGCTACCAGCAAAGGCGATCGACTTCCTCAGCAGGCCATTGCGAAGTTGCTCGAGTCGGTGGGTCGGCACGCGCCGATTCTTCCGGAAGCTGTCGAGGCCGCCGAGCGTGTGCGCGAATCGGGCGCATTCGTCTGTCGTCGCACGGGTCGACCAGGAACGCAAATGACGAGCGCGCCGATGCGCGGAGCCATCGGAGCGTGGATCGCGCAGCACATCGCGCAGGAAACTTGGAAGCAGTGGATCGGCCAAGGCACCAAGGTGATCAACGAGATGCGCCTAGATTTCACGCGCGACCGCGATCAAGATATGTACGACCAGCACATGCGCGAGTACCTCGGCATTGATGAAGAAGTCATGCGCGAGATCAACGCGAGCGCCAAGCCTGCAGCGAGTCATGACGAGAGTCACGGCGCCGCTTCGTCGCACTAAGAACACGCACAAAAAGTTTCGCGACACGCGTTAAATGCAGGCGCGTGTTGTTTTGCACGATGCGCGCCCGATCACACATCGATGCACGGATTTGTGCCACGTGGTGGGACGAGGACCACGCATCGTGGACAGGCACAATTTCTGCAGGCATCGTGGACAGGCACAACCGCATCGTGGACAGGCACAATTTCGTCGCATCACGGACAGGCACAAACTCTAGGGAGACATCGCGGACAGGCACATTTCTTAGCGTCCGCTGTTGACTGCCATTTAGGACAGGCACAATTCAGAGCCTGGTGTGAGCCGCGTGAC
>QWPW01000057.1 GCA_003671025.1 Planctomycetota bacterium | reverse complement strand
CGCGGTGGTCGAACGCAAGCAGGCGACCATGCTCTCGGCGCCGCGACTCTTAGTCAATCGAACTGAAGAGGCGAAGGTCTCGGTCGAGAACGGCGCCGACAAACTCGAGGTCACCATTGCTCCGCCGCACGACCGCGTGGGCAAAGCGTTCACGGTCGCGTTGCGCGAAACCCGTGATGGTCGCACTCACTCGATGCTCCTGCAAGCGCGCGTTGGTGAGCGCGCTGTCGGACTCATCGATGACGGCACACGACGCGTGATGGTCGAAGTCATCGGCGTGGACGTGAAGCCAGAGCAGAACGCGCCGCCCGTCGCCGCGAAGCCGAAGCAGCCGTAATCGGCTGGCGCGTCGACGATGGCCGCAGCAGCGCGGCTCGAGCAAAGTTCTCACGCTACAAAAACGATCACGCCGCTCACACAAGTGCGAGCGGCGCAAATCGGCCGAATATTCGTGGGACACGTTGCGTGTCGTGAGCGCTAGCTTATGCAGCGACCGTGAAATCAAGGTGCTTGGCGACGCTGGCGATGTCCTTGGACAACTGCGGGGTCACCTGAATGGTGAACGAGCGACCTGCCTCGACGCACACCAATCGGGTGCAGCGCGCGCGAGCGAGCCAGATGCGACCTGCGCGCTCCGTGCGGCGATTGAGATGCTTGATGCGCTTCTCCTGCAGCTTCTTGAGGATGCGCTGTGCGCTCTTCTCGAGGCGCATGAGGCGTTCCATGGTGCGGAAACCGCTTGGAGTCTGGGGGACAGACTTGAGGGTAAAGGTAACGGTGCCGGTGTATGGAATCGTGCTCATAGCAAGCTCACTTAGAAGAGTCGAGGAGCATACACAAACCTCGACGCTGCAGCAACCGCTTGAGTCATGTCTTTGAAAAAGTGATTGGCACTCGCGGTCAAGCTGGGCCTGCGCGCTCGTATTCAGCCCACTGATCACGCGCTCGAAGGGGTCGCTGGAGGACGCGCTTGATTGCACCACGATTTCTGTTGCGCTGTGTCGGGGCATCCAGCGCAACGCGGGATTGACCACACCACATTGAGCGCCGCTTCCAATCATCGTCGGCGTTTATCGGGCATCAACGAGCTCATCGCGATGGGGAGCGCTCGAATTGTGCCAGGCACCATCGGATCAACTTGGGATCAACTAAGGACAGGCACTTTGGGGATCAACTTGGGACAGGCACTTTTAGGATCAACTTGGGACAGGCACTTTTGGATCGACGAGCTGATCGCAATCAATTTGGGACAGGCACTTTTGGATCGACGAGCTGATCGCGATCAACTTAGGACAGGCACTTTTGGACCCTCTCACTCTCAACTCGGGACAGGCACCGTCGGATCGACAAGCTGATCGCGATAAAGCAGATAGACGCCATGGGTCCCACGGCGGCCGTGCCCCGCTGCAACGAATCGCTCGAATTGTGCCAGGCACCTTTGCAGGAGCGGGAGCGAGACGCCAAGTTCCTCGGCTTCCTCTTGCGCGATGCGAAGGTCCTTCACGAGATGCTCCGCGAAAAACCCGGTATCGAAATTTCCGTCGAGCACGCGCGACCCCAAGTTGGTGAGTGCCCATGACGCGGCCGCCCCGCCGCTCACCGCCGCGTGCACTTGGCGCACATCAAGGCCCGCCTGAGCCGCAAAATGGAGCGCCTCGCACATCGCGAGCGTGTTGGCCGCGACGAGGACTTGATTGACGATCTTCGTCCGCTGCCCGGCACCCGCTTCGCCTTGGCGCAGCACGATTTTGCCTAGTTTTTCCAGCACAGGCGTTGCGCGCGCGAACGCCTCAGCGTCGCCGCCCACCATGATCGAGAGTGTCGCGTTCCGCGCGCCGATGTCGCCTCCCGAAACCGGCGCGTCTAACGCATGCGCTCCCTTGGCGGAAGCGGCGGCAGCGATACGACGGGAAAGCGCAGGCTTCGTGGTCGAAAAATCGATGAGGATCTGCCCCGCCGTGACCACAGAAAGGACGCCTTCACGGCCGAAATAGACCTCTTCCACTTCCGCGGGCGAACCCACGTTTGTGCAGACGATGTTCGCCCGTTGCGCGGCCTGCGCCGGAGTCGCGGCCCACGTCGCACCAGAGTCAATGAGCGTCTGCGCCTTCTCGCCACTGCGCGTATGCACCGCAATCGGATGCCCCGCGCTCAGCAGGTGCCCCGCCATCGGCGCGCCCATGACTCCCGTCCCGATCCAACCGATGCGTGCGAGCGTGCCTGGGTGAACTTCGTGAACTTCGTGGTGTGACATGTGAATCTCGTCGAACTCGCGGCGGCCTAGATGTGAAATGCGGATGCAGAATGTTGATGTATGCACTAACCACTGAATGAGCGGGCGACATGATCCATGCGCAAGCGAAACGAACGCGCCACGCTATTCGAAGCGGCCAACACGGTCGCCTGATCGATGACGGAACTGATCGATGCAATGCATCCGATGGCCTCCTCGCGGTATACCACGGCTTCTCACGATTGGCGCGACGGAGGTTCCGGCGCGTCACACCTCCTCCACGCGGCATCGCTGCGCACGAATCTTTTCTTATGTCTACCGCATCACGAGATATCACGGCGATCGAGCATGAAGTAGCACAGATGTCGCGGCCCTTTCGGCTTCTGCAAGAGGCGATGCACGGCGTGATCGTCGGACAAGAGGAACTCGTGCACGGCTTGTTGCTCGGTCTCCTCGCCAACGGTCACATCTTGATCGAAGGCGTTCCCGGCTTGGCCAAGACCACTGCGGTTTCCTGCTTGGCCAGCGGAATGCACACTGCGTTTCAGCGCATTCAGTTCACGCCCGATTTGTTGCCGGCAGATCTCGTAGGAACGTTGGTCTATCGCCCGAGCACCGCGGACTTCGCCGTGCGCAAAGGCCCGATCTTCACCAACATCGTGCTGGCCGACGAGATCAATCGCGCACCGGCGAAAGTGCAATCGGCGCTGCTCGAGGCGATGCAAGAGCGGCAAGTCACCATCGGCAGCGAAACCTATCCGCTGCCCGAACCGTTTCTCGTGTTGGCCACGCAAAACCCCATCGAGCAAGAGGGAACCTATCCCCTGCCTGAAGCGCAGATCGATCGCTTCATGCTCAAGTTGCTGGTGCGCTATCCGACTCCGCGCGAAGAGCGACAAATTCTTGATCGCATGTCGCGTGCGTCTGCGCCGACCACGGTTGCGCCGGTGATGAATCCACAAGACATCGCCGCCGCGCGCAAGGTCGTCGATGAAGTCGTCATTGATGATCGGCTCAAGGATTACATCGTGAATCTGGTGGTCGCTTCGCGCGATCCCAAGTCGTTCAAGGTTCCGCTTGAAGGGCTCATCGCGTTTGGTGCTTCACCGCGCGCGACGCTGGCTCTTTCGCGTTCGGCGCGCGCGCACGCGTTCCTTGATGGTCGCGGATATGTCGTTCCGCAAGATGTCAAAGATGTCGCGCCGCTGGTGCTGCGTCACCGACTCACGCCGAGTTTCGAAGCGGAAGCCGAAGACAAGACCGGTGATGATCTGGTGAAGATCCTGTTGGCGCATGTTCCCGTGCCATGACTTGAATCCGCGCGCATGAACCAAGCGCTGCCATTGATTTGAGTCGCCTGTCGCGGAGCACACACGCATGTTGTCGTCAGAGATCCGAAAGAAAATTCGCCGCATCGAAATCCGCACGAGTCATCTCGTGAGCGATGTGCTTTCGGGCCAGTATCGCTCGGCGTTTCGCGGTCGAGGCATGGAGTTCGAAGAGGTGCGCCCTTACGTCATGGGTGACGATGTGCGCACCATCGATTGGAATGTGAGCGCACGCGCGGGCGAGCCGCATGTGAAAATTTTTCGCGAAGAGCGCGAGCTCACCGTGATGCTCGCCGTAGATCTTTCGGGATCACTCGGCTTTGGAACACGGAGTGAACTCAAACGCGAGCTCGTCGCAGAAGTCTCGGCCACGATCGCCTTCAGCGCGATTCGCGCCAACGACCGCGTGGGCATGTTGCTCTTTACCGATCACACCGAGGAATACGTTCCTCCACGCAAAGGCGCACGCCATGTGTTGCGCATCGTGCGTGACTTACTTGCGTTTCGCGCGAGCTCGCGCGGCACCGACATCGCGCGTGCACTCGAAGAACTCAATCGCAGTTTGTCGCGCCGCACCATCGTGTGCGTGGTGAGTGATTTCCTCGCGCCGCGCACCGCCGCGTCATGGGAAGGACCGCTCGCGCGACTGCGCCGCCGTCACGATGTCATCCCCATCGTTGTCAATGATCCCTTCGAACGCACGTTGCCTGATGTAGGCATCGTCGAGCTGGAAGACCTAGAAACAGGCCGTTTACGCTGCTTTGACACCTCATCGCGTTGGGTGCGTGAAGGTTGGCGAGAGGCCGCGGATGAACGCGCCGAATTGCGACTACGCGCGTTTCGTCGTGCGCGACTGGAACCGCTGGTGTTGGAAACGGGCAGCGACTTCGTGCCTGCGCTGCGTGCGTATTTCGAACGACGCGAGTCGCGAGGGGCGCGATGAGTTCGCGCGCGGCAGCACTCCTTTGTTGCGTGATCACGATGTTGCTCGCGATTTCATCGGTGCACGCCAGCGCGTTGGCGGCGCGCCTGCAAGCGCCACCAGTAGCACCTGCTTCCGCGCAGACGATGCTCGAAGGAATCACCGTCACCGTCACCGCCCTGCGCGCACTCGTTGAAGTGGGCGAGCCGATTGAGTTCACGATTCGCTTCGAGGGAGAGTCTGCAGCGAGTGCGCGCATTGACATCGGTGAGACGCTTGAGGACGCGAGTGAAGCCGCGAGTGAAGCGGCGAGCGACGACACGACGACCGCCATCGAACCTGATCCAAATGCGCCAGTCGATCCGTCCACCAATGCAACACCTGTTGTAGTGCGCGGCACGTTTGATGTGCTCAAACTGACGCAACCAGTACGCGATGACGCAGGCGTGTGGACTGCGCATCTCACGCTCTCGTGCTACGACGCGGGCACGATCACGCCGCCGAGCATCACCGTGCAATGGATGAGCGTCGTCGGCAGCGACGCACAAGAGCGCGACGGTCTCGTCGCATTGCCCACGATCATCATTCAGAGCATCGTCGGCGAAACCTACGATTCCAAGCAGTTTCGCGACATTCGCGGCACAGTCGAGATCATCGAGCCATGGCAACTGTGGTTGTGGATCATCTCGACAGTGGTGGTGATCGCAATCGTCGCGTGCGTCGTGTATTTCCTCACGCGCCCCAAGCCGATCATTCCAATTCCAGCGCATGTGTGGGCCCTGAGCGAACTCACACGCATCGAGGCGCAAGCTCTTCCAGCGAAGGGCGAATTCGGCGGCTACTACGACGCGCTCACCGCAGTGGTGCGCACCTACATCGCGCGGCGCTACGAGATTCCCGCGGATCGACAAACCACGCGCGAGTTTCTCCGCGCGGCACAAACGCATCACCTCTTTCCCGCAACGCAAACCGAACAACTGCGCCATCTACTGCGTCTCGCCGATCTGGTGAAGTTCGCCAATGCCACCGCGGAGCGCTCCGAGTGCGACCTGCATCTTGCGCAAGCACGCGCGCTCGTCGAACTCACGCGCGAAGTCGCTCCTCTGGTTGATGACGCCGCCACGAATCGCGCAATTGGCTCGAAAGCAGGCGTTTCATGATGTTTCATCCCACGTGGTGGTGGATGATCTTCTTGCTTCCGCTGGCGGCGGTCGCGTTGCTTCGACCCTTGCGCAGCTCAATGCGTGGGGTGATCAGTTTCAGTTCCCTCGATGCAGTGGATCATGCGCCGCGCGGAAGACTGGTGCGCTTCAACAGTGTGTTGTGGATCTTGCGCGCGACGACCATCGCGCTCTTGGTGCTCGCGCTCGCGCGTCCGGTGATTCCCAACGAGTCGAGCAAGAGCATGGTGGAAGGCGTGGCCATCGAGTTGGTCATCGATCGCAGTGACTCGATGCGCGCGCTCGACTTCACGCTCAATGATCAACGCGCGAATCGTCTCGACGCGCTCAAAGATGTGGTGCGCACCTTCGTCGTCGGCGGCAACGGATTTCGCGGACGACCCAATGATCTCATCGGCATCATTGCCTTTGCGCGCAACGCCGACAGCGTGGTGCCACTCACGCTTGATCACGAAGTCGCACTCGATGCGCTCGCGCAGATTCGCTTTCCCGATGACGGATCCGAAATGGGCACTGCCATCGGTGACGCGATCGCGTTGGGCGTCGACAAACTCAAGGACGCGGCAGATCGCGCCAACAAAGACGGTAAGACGCGCGTGAAGTCGCGCGTGCTGCTCTTGCTCACCGACGGCGAGTCCAACGCGGGTGAACTCGCGCCCGCCGAAGCAGCCGCGTTGGCCAAGTCAACCGACGTCAAGATTTACGCGATTGGCCTAGGAACCAAGGGTTTTGCCGAGGTTCCCGTGCGCACGCCCTTTGGTGAGGTGCTGCAACGCGTGCCCGTTTCGATCGACGAAAAAACACTCACCGAAATCTCCACCGCAACCGGCGGCCGTTACTTTCGCGCCACTGACAGCGACAGTTTGACGGCGATCTACGCCACGATCGATGCGCTGGAGAAGAGCAGCATCGAAGAAACCAAACTCGTGCGCTATCGCGATCTTGCGTTGGAGAGTTTCCCGCTCGACCTTCTCGTGGTCGCGCCCTTCACCATGCCCGCAATTCTTATTCTCGCGGGCATCACGCTGATGATTGAAGTGCTCCTCGCGACGACGCGATTGAGGACACTCGCATGAACGGCGTCGCGTCCAATCTCGAGTTCACGCATCCCGCCGCGGCGATGTTGTTTCTCATCGTGCTCGGCTTAGGAGCGCTGCTTGTTTGGCGCGAAGTGTGGCGTCGTCGCGCGTTGGCGCGACTTGCCGAGAGCACGTTGTTGCCGCACATCGCGCCGCGCGTGCTCGGAGCGCGTCATGCATTGCGCGCGGGATTACTGATCACTGCGATGTGCGCGTTGGTCGTTGGGCTCATGGATCCGCGTGCAGGCGATGCGCTCGAAAGCGTCGAGCAAGAGGGCATCGATCTCATGGTGGTGGTCGATGTCTCGCGCAGCATGCTTGCGCAAGACGCGACGCCGGATCGCCTCACGCGCGCGAAGCAATTTGCGGCTGATGTGGTTGAAGCGCTGGGCAGCGATCGCGTCGGACTCATCGAATTCGCTGGCGTTCCCGCGCTGCGCTGTCCGCTCACCTTTAATCACCGCGCCTTTCTCTCGCAGTTAGAAATCCTCTCGCCGCAGTCCACTGTGCGCGGCGGCTCGATGTTGGGTGACGCGATCCGCATGGCCGCGTCAAGTCTTGGCGGCGCCAACGAAAGCAACGGCGCCGGCCGAGCAATCGTGGTGCTCAGCGACGGCGAAGATATGGAAAGCGAGCCGATTGAAGCGGCGGCAACCGCGGCAGAAACAGGTATTCGCGTAGTCACGATTGGCATTGGCGACAGCGTCGATGGCGCACGCATTCCCATCGATGGAGTTGCAGGTGCTCCGCGGCGTTACCTCTTGCATGACGCGCAAGAAGTGTGGACCAAGATGGATCCAACGCTGCTCGAATCAGTGGCGAAAGCGGGCAATGGATTTTTTGTCGGCGCGGGATCAGGACAAGCAGAGATGCGCGAAGTCGCGGCGTTGCTCGCGGCGGGACTCGACAAACGCACGCGTGAACGAGCCGATGTCACCAGTCGCGCGCCGCTCTTTCAATGGTGCGTCGCCGTGGCGCTCCTCGCACTTGTGGTTGAATGCACGCTCACGCGCGCGAAAACGAAATCGTTGAACACGACGCGCGAGACGATGCTTGAGGAGGTTGCATGAGTGTCACACGATCACAACAATTCGCACGCTTAACCGCACTCACCATCGCGGCCTCGTTGCTGGTGAGTGCTTCGGTATACGCGCAACAGAGTGTGACAACTCCGCCCGCGCCGCTCGTGAACGCGCCGAGCACGAGCGATGCTGCACTCGAGAACGCAACTCCCGCGCAACTCTATAACGCGGGAGTCACGGCCTATCGCGCCAAAGATTTCGCTGCCGCACGCGAGATGTTTGCGCTCGCCGCAGCACAGGGCAAAGCCGATCTCGCCGCGCGCAGCATGTACAACCGAGGCACCACTCAATACGCCGCAAGTGTGGACGCGATGGCAGCGGCGCAAGCGCAAGCTCCGGGCGCTTCAGCCGCGCCGACTCCTGAGAGTCAACAACAACAGCAGCAGCAACTGATGGAATCGCTCGAAAGTGCGCTGCGCGAACTCAAAGACGCCGCACGAGCAGATCCGAGCAACGCCGACGCGCGCGCCAACGCCGAACTCGCGCATCGCGTGTTGAAAGAGCTCAAAAAGAAGCAAGAGCAAGAGAAGAAGGATCAACAGAAACAAGATCAACAGAAACAGGATCAAGAGCAGAAGGATCAGCAGAAGCAAGATCAAGAGCAACAAGATCAAGAAGGCAAAGATCAAGAGAGCAAGGATCCGCAAAGCCAAGAACAGAAAGATCAAGCCAAGAAGGATCAAGAGCAGAAAGCTCAAGAGAAGAAGGATCAAGACAAGAAGGAACAAGAGCAGAAGAAACAGGATCAGCAGCAAGAGGATCAAGCGAAGCAAGAGCAGCAGAAACAAGAGCAACAGCAATCGCAAGCAGAGCAAGCCGAGAAGAAGCCCATGTCTAAACAAGACGTGGAGCGGCTGCTACAGAAGATTCGTGATCGCGAGAAACAACGTATTCAGGAGAAGCTCGTGCGCGAACGCGCGAAGACGCAGCCCGCCCCGAAAGATTGGTAGCGCGCGCGAAACGATTCGCCTCACTCGCACCAGACTCATCTCACTACGCACCACCGCTTCTCTTCCTCGCACACGATCCATGCACCGTTTCTTCTCGTCCAGTCTTCTCGCTTCGTTTCGCGCGCGCGCACTGATCGTGCTGATTTGCGCCGTTTCCACCATCTTTGTGAGCAACGCCGCGCACGCGCAGTCGGTCACCGCGCGCATCGCGTCGTTACAAACCTATGTCGATTCGTCAGTGCGCATCGTCATCGACGTCGCCGATGCAGAGACGTTTGACGGACCATTTGCGCCGACCGTTGATGGGCTCGAATTCACGCGGCTCGCCAACGAGCAGACCTCGAACAGCTTTCAAATCATCAACGGACGCGCGACGCAGAAGCGATCCGTCGCCGTTTCGTATGAGGTCACGCCGAGACGCGTGGGCGCGTTTGAGATTCCCCCGTTTGCTATCGACATCAACGGAACGCGCCTGCTCACGCGCAGTTTTTCGATCACCGCGGTGATCAGTGAGACGGGCGATCTCATGACCGCGCGCGTGGTGGGATTGCCGCGCACGCTCTATGTGGGACAGAAGGGAGCACTGGTGCTTGAAGTCGCGGTGCGCCGTTACCGCGACAAGGAACTCGGCGTCACCCTCGATGAGGGCGACATGTGGAACCTGCTCGACAACGCGTCGACGTTCGGTGTCTTCGCGCCTGCGCTCGCGCGCATCGCCTCCGAGAATCGTCGTCCGCGCGGCGAATCGCGCATCATCGACGGCACCGAGTACGTCGTGTATTCGATCACCAAACCGTTTGACCCCATCGCCGCAGGAACGCCGCAAGTGGGCGACATTCGCGTGCGCATGGATTACCCCACGAAACTCCGCCGTGGCACGGATTTTTTTGATCGCGGAATTCAACTGGCATCCGCGCGGCCGATCAGCGCTTCGCCAACGAGCATCGACATTGATGTGCTCACACCGCCCGAAGGTGGACGACCCGCGAGTTGGAACGGCGCGGTTGGTCGCTTCGCGATTGCCGTCGCGGCGAAACCCGTTGACGTCGCCGTTGGCGACCCCATCACGCTCACGCTGCGCTTGACCGACACATCGGCAACGGCGGCACTCGAAGGAGTGCAAGCACCAGCGCTCGCGGAGCAAGCGAGTTTCACTGATGGATTTCGCATTCCCCCCGAGGCCGCCGCAGGTGTGGTCGATGGCACGAGCAAGACCTTCACGCAATCACTGCGCGCGAACAACGATGCCGTGCGCGAGATTCCCTCGGTCGAGTTTTCCTACTTTGATCCCACGACGGGCGCGTATGAATCGGTACGCAGTGCACCGATTGCAATCACCGTCAAGCCCAGCGCGACGGTGCGCTTGACCGATCAACTTCCCGCCACGACCGGCGCGGATGCTGCCGCGTTCACCACAGTTCAAGAAGGATTGCTCGCGGATGCATCGCTCGACGAGTGTCTCCGCGACGAGCAAAACTCAGGCAAATTCACGGCGTTTCTCGCCCTCGCGCCTTGCGTCGTCCTGCTCACCGCGTGGTTGATCGGAGTCCGCGCCGATCGCGCACACCGCGATCCCCGCGGGCAACGCCGACGCGCCGCGCACGCACGCTTCACCCAAGCGATGGCCAAATCTCCCGACCCACACGCGATCGAAACCGCGCTGCTCACCTACATCGCCGATCGCAGCGGCGCGCGCGAAGGCGCAATGACGCGCAAAGATGCGCGCACTGCATTGACCAACGCACAGATCGACGCGCCACTCATCGAACAGATCGACGCGCTGCTGCGCGCATGCGAACTCGCACGCTATCGCGGCGGCAGCGTGACGCTCGCAAGTGCTAGCGAATTCGTCGCGCAACTCGAACGCGCGTCATGGACACACGTTGATCATGACACGACGCATGATGGCGAGACCCACTCATGAGTGCGTCCACCACCACTGCCACCAATTCGTTTCGCTGGAGCAACGCGTTTCTCATCGCACCGTTTCTCGTGCTCGCATCTCTCGCGCTTCTCCCCTCACTCACACACGAATCAATCAGCGCAGAAACGCGCACACAACTTGAGTCCGCGCAAGCGTCCTATCAACGCGGAGTAAACCTCACCGCCAGCGATGTCACCGCCGCACACGCAGCGTTTGAAGAGAGCGTCACGCTCTACGCCGCACTCACACCATCGATGGACAACGCCGCGAGGCACTACAACTACGCCAACGCACTCCTGCGCGCAGGCAACATCGGACAGGCAATTCTCGAGTACCGCCGCGCGCAACTCATCGCACCCAACGACGCACGCGTCATCGCCAACCTGCAACAAGCACGAGCGAAACTCGCGCGCAGTCCCGGCGTTCCCGCAGCAACAATGATCGAACGCACGAGCGCACCAAGCAACGTGATCGCGCAAAGCACACGCACGACTCTGGCGCTCCTCGCATGGTCAGTAGGACTAGGCTGCCTCGCACTCGCGCACGCACGCGCACGGCGAAATTCAGCGGCAACAACAACTGCAACAACAACACTGCGCCAAGCAGGCCTCACACTTGCAGCACTCGCACTCCTGCTCTGCCTCACCGTCGCACTCGACATCCTGCGCAAAGATTTCTCCCACGCCGGAGTACTCCTCACCAGCACCTCCCTACGCAAAGGCAACGGCGAAGGCTTCGAACCCACCCTCCTCGAACCCCTCCCCGCCGGCACCGAATTCACCCAACACGAATCCCGCCCCGGCTGGACCGAAATCGAACTCGCCAACGGCACGAAGGGCTGGGTGCACGAATCTGCGGCGATGCGTGTGGGTAAATAGATCGCGCCGAGCGAGTGTTGCGATGCCGCGGTGACCAACGGCAACGACAACCGCGACCGATTAGTTGATGACGCGCATGTTTCAATCGACGCGCGAAGTTCGAGTGCCTCGCAGCAGCGGAGATTCCATCGCCACTGCGATGCCCGCTGCGCATTTTTTGATCGACATTTTCAATTAGCACACACTCATCGCTAGACTGCGTCCGTGGCGATCGCAGAATTGGTTCGTTGGACCAACTGCGCTTTGGATCATTCGAACATCGCGCGGAGAAGCACATGCTGAGATTCGCATCGAGCGCCACTGCGTCTGCGGCACCTGTCACACAGCGTGCCGACGGCTCCACGAAACATGCATTGCCCTCGTGGCTCAACCTGATCATGTCAGCGCTGTTTCTGACGATCGCTTGCGTTGGATCGAGTGGTTGCCAGAAACAACATCGTGCAACTGAGGGCGTTGCGCTGACGCAACCCGACACCGCGCGCGCAAGTGGCGCGCAAGAATTGTCCGATGGCCAAGCACGTGGAGCGAATGCATCTCAAGGGATGACTGCAGCGAGTCCGGCACGCTCCGCATCAACTCAGGGTTCCGGCGGCGCGCGAGGTTCTGGTGGCGCATCAGGCGCTGGTGGCGCGCAAGGTTCTGGCGGTGCGCAACGTTCTGGCGGTGCGCAAGGTTCTGGGGGTGCGCAAGGT
>QWPW01000056.1 GCA_003671025.1 Planctomycetota bacterium | reverse complement strand
TCTTTGCGCTAATTCATCGCGATCACAGGCGGCGATTTCGCGCACCGTTGCGCGCGGAACGATCATGTTCAGTCGTGCCGCGATGCGTTCGCCTGCGAGACTCAATGGAGTTGATGCTGCGTTGCTTGCGCGCGCAGGCGACTTGGTCACTTTCGATTTGTAGCCCGCGACATTGATGGTGACGCTGTTCACGCGCTCGGTGAAATTGCGCACTTGAAGCAGCACTTCATCTGCTTCGCCGAGAATCGCGTGCAACGTGCGCAGCGCGATGCTGACGCGCGTCTGCACCGAAGGCTCGAGCGCGCGCACGACTGCGAGAAACTCGCTCATCGAGCGCGGCGGCCGCGGCGCTTCTGCCACTCCTTGCGCCGCCACCAGGCGCGCAATCACCATCGTGCCGTCGGTGTCATCGCCACACCAATAGGCGAGGCGCGTGAGAAACTCTTCGCACAACGGGTCATACGCGACGTGATGATGAATCGCGTCGCGCATCTCTTGCGCCACGAACACTCCCACCGCGGCGCGATGCGCTTCATCGGCCAATGCATGCACGTCGAACACGCGCAACGCCACGCCTACGGCATTTCCCGTTCCTTCGAGGATCAGTGCAGGAAATCCCACCATGCGAATTCCTGCGCGTTGATAGGCAAGTTCGAGCGGGATCTCGTCGTCGCTCATTTGCGTGACGCTCTCACGCTCGAGCAATGCGATCGCGTCGTTGTTGCGATCAATCGCGCCGCGGAGACGGTCGCGCGCCACTGCCGCAAAGCGCGTGGCCAGTTGCGCGAGATCGCGTCCTGCTCCGAGTTCACTGCCATCGGCATCGATGACGCAGAAGCGCATGAGCAAGTGACGCGGGATGGTCTCGAGTCGAAAGTCCTTCGCGGTAATGGGGCAATGCGCGAGGCGAGTCAAGTGTCGCGCGAGCATATTCAGCAGCGAGCCGCGGCCAAACTCCAACGCTTCCACCGCGCCGGCAACGACTTCGTTGATGGGAAACAAGCGCACGCGCAGCGGCTTGGGCAACGAGCGCACCAGCGCTTCCACTTTCTCGCTGAGCAAGCCGGGCACAGTCCACTCAAACGGTTCGGGGTCGAGCACGCTCAGTGCTTCGACAGGAATGCGCGCGGTGACTCCATCCTCGGCGCGCTCTGGTTCGTGCGTGTATTCCAGCGGAACCGACAACGCATCGACTTGCAGATACGCAGGGAATTCGCGCTCACTCACGCGCTCGGCGCCGTCGCGCACCAGATCATCATCGATCATGCGCAGTCGATCACCATCGCGATCGTTTCCTTGACGCATCCATGATTCGAGACTCGGCGTGGAGTGAATTTCGGCGGGAACCCGCGCGTCATAGAACGCATACGCGGCTTCGTCTTCAAGCAACAAGCCGCGACGACGACTGCGCTCTTCTTCGCGTTGCAACGCCGCGCGCAACTCTTGGTTGTGCTTGAAGAATGCGCTCTGGGTCCGCACACGTCCCGCGACAAGCGCCTCTTGAATGAACACCTCGCGTGCCGAGACAGGATCCACCGGTCCGTAGGGCACGCGCTTCTTGGCGATGACCACGAGTTCGCCGAAACTGGTGCGCTCCCACGCGGCGACTTGACCGCTCTCTTCGACAAAGTGTGGCTCAAATTGGCTGCGCGAACACAAGTGCGGCGCGACGCGGACGATCCACTCGGGCTGAATGCGGGCGCAAACACGCGCGAGTCGTCGATGCGTTTCGACAATCTCAAATGCGACGACCCAGTTGGGTGCGCGTCGCGCCAATGTGCCTGATGGGTGCAACGCGAAGAGCGCGCCGTTCGGCGAGCGATACTCACCCTTCTCGTTGCGCACGCCGATCTGCGTGGCAAAGCCCGCGAGAATCGCGCGATGAAACGCGCCCGTCTCTGTCTCTTCGGGTGGCTCGCCACAGCGCACGCCAAGGTGCTCGAGAAACAACTCGCGCAACTGCATCCATGTGTCGGACCACTCGCGCATGCGTTGATGCGAGAGGTAATTTTTCTCACACCACGAGCGACGCGCGCTCGAGCCGAGCTCTGCGGTTTCGTTGCGCCAGGTTTGCCACAGTCGCAAGAACGACGCGAAATCGCTGAATCCATCGCGAAATCGTGCGTGCGCCATGTCCGCTGCGTCGCGTTTCTCCGCGGGACGCAGGCGCGGATCTTGCACCGCGAGTCCTGCGGCTAATACGAGAGACGAGCTGCTGCATCGTTGCTCAATCGACGCCAAGAGCATGCGCGCCAAGCGTGGATCTAGCGGCAGTTGACTCATCGAACGACCGACTTCCGTCAGTTTGCCTTCGACAGTGGACGCGCCAAGTTCCACCAACGTCGCTCGTCCATCGGCCAGCAAGCGCGCGCTCGGCGCATCGACGAAGGGAAAATCTTCCGCGCGTCCCAACGAGAGCGCATCCATCTGCAAGATCACGCTCGCGAGATTGGAGCGCAAGATTTCCGGCTGCGTGAACGGCGCGCGCGCATCGTGATTCTCTTGTGAATACAAACGCACGGCCATGCCCGGACCCAATCGACCCGCGCGCCCTGCACGTTGCCGCGCGGAGGCTTGCGAGATTTCTTCGACGGGCAAACGCTGCACGCGACTCTTCGCGCTGTAACGCAACACACGCGCGAAGCCGAGATCAATCACCGCATGAATGCGCGGCACGGTGAGCGATGTCTCTGCGACGTTGGTGGCGAGCACGATGCGCCGCGCAACGCCCGGCTTGAAGATGCGCTCCTGTTCATCGAGTCCTTGACGCGCAAAGAGCGGAACGATTTCAGTCGCGCGCTTGGCACCGCGAAACTTGCCCGCGAGAAACGTCTCGACTTCACGAATCTCTCGTTCTCCCGAGAGAAACACCAAAATGTCGGGCACCACCGTCGGCGCCATCGCGTCATCGATCTCGTCGATGGCGCGACCGATGCACTCCAACATCTGCGGATCCTCTTCGTCGAGATCCTCCATCGGCGGCGGCGCGTAACGAATCTCAATCGGATGCGCGCGGCCAGGAATCTCCACAATTGGGCAATGACCAAAGTGCGCAGAGAGACGCTCCACATCAATGGTGGCGCTGGTGAGAATGAGTTTGAGATTGGGTCGGCGCGGAAGCAATCGCCGCAGATAGCCCAGCAGAAAATCAATGTTGAGCGTGCGCTCATGCGCCTCGTCGATGATCACGGTGTCGTAGGCATCAAGCCGCGGATCGGAGCGCGTCTGCGCCAACAAGATTCCGTCGGTCATCACCTTCACCAACGTGTCGCGACTGGTGTCATCGCCAAAGCGCACCTTTACCCCGATCACTCCACCCAGCGGAAGATCAAGCTCTTCGGCGATACGACGCGCAACACTGCGCGCAGCGATGCGACGCGGTTGCGTGTGTGCGATGCAACCATCAACGCCGCGCCCAATTTCAAGACACAACTTGGGAAGTTGCGTGCTCTTGCCCGAACCAGTTTCACCAGCGACGACGACAACCTGCGCAGAGTTCAACGCAGTGCGCAACGCGTCCAACGCATGAGTCACTGGAAGCGCAGGCGGATAGGTGATGACGGGGACGAGCGAACGTCGTCGTGCGCGCTCGTCAATGGAACTCTGGATTGATTTTTCTACCGCGAGCAATGCGCGCGAATCAAGTTCGCCGCCGTCACGAAGTCGTTTCTCGAGACCTCCAATGCGTGCGCGCAGTTCCCGACGAGACGCGGGAAACACGGCGTCGAGTTGCGACAAGAGTTGCGCGAGGCGCTGGCTCGATGGATGCATCGAAGAAGACATCAGGGGAGGTGACAATAGCGGACGCGCGCGTCGATTGATTGCGGCGCGCTGTGACGGCGGCTCGCGAGTTGCTCACAACGACGGCGAGTCTGCGCGCGCACCTCGCTCGCCTCCTTGGACACTCTTCGCATGCAAAAGTCTTCGCGCGCATCGCAGGACGCGCGCATCCCTCGATACACTGCGCCGCCCATTGGGGCGCTTAGCTCAGTTGGTAGAGCATCGCCTTTACACGGCGAGTGTCGCAGGTTCGAGCCCTGCAGCGCTCACTCTTCGTTCGCTGTGTCTTCACTATGCCTTGTTGCTCCACCACAACATCCGCTCCCACGCGTGCTCGCATGAGCACGAACAGTTCAGTGATTTCTTTGGCACAGCGCGCGCTCAGCGTTGCCCTTGCAACGGCCTCCATCGCCTTCATCGGTTGTGGCGAAGTGGTCGAACGCGTTCCCGCGCGGCCTAAACAAGCGCGCGCAACTGGTGCGAATTTCACGCTTGATGTTGATCCGATGATGCGCGGAACTGTCGCGAGCGAAGTCGCGGTGAACGGCCTCGAGCCGGTGGTGGTGCGCGGATACGGATTGGTGATGGGACTCAAAGGAACCGGCGGACGATTGATGCCCGCCGAAGTGCGCGCGGCGATGATTCAAGAACTCGCGCGTCGCGGCATCGGAAATCCTGCGACCAGTCCCGAGGGATGGACGCCGGAGAATGTGCTCAACAATCCTGACGCCGCGGTGGTGCTAGTCGAAGGCGTTGTTCCTCCGGGCGCGACCAAGTCGACGATGTTTGATCTGCGCGTGAGTGCGTTGCCTGGTTCTGATGTGACCAGTCTCGAAGGCGGCGATCTGTACACGCTTGACTTGCGTCCGGGCCCGATGTTGGTGGGAAGTCGTCAGGCGCAAATCATCGCGGAAGGCAAAGGCAATCTCTTCATCAACCCCTTTGTTGAACCAGGTGCCACGCGCAAAGACGCAGTGAATCGCTTGGTGGGACGCATTCTCGACGGCGGTACTGTGCTCAAAGATTTGCCGTTGAAGCTCAAGCTCGCGACCTCGAGCCACACGCGTTCGCGCACGATTCAGTCCGCGATCAACTCGATCTTCCCGCGCGAACCCAAGCAGAAGACCGACACCGCGCACGGCGAAAATGCGGACTCGATCGAACTCACCGTGCCACCATCGTTTGATGGGCGCACCGAAGAATTCATCCAACTCCTCTTGCATGTGCCGCTCGATATCACGGCGACCGAAGTCACCGCGCTCGCGGTGCGTCAAGCGCTCATGGCCAATCCTGGCACGGCCTCGAGTGCGATGTGGCGTTTCCGCGCACTGGGAAAACGCGCGCTTCCCGTGATTCAAGATCTGTACACCTACGGCGAAGAAGAGCCGCGCATGGCCGCGCTCGAAGCAGGCGCGGCACTCGACGATGCGTTGGCAGTCACGCCACTCTTGGCCATGGCCGCGAGTGGCTCGGTAGAAAACCGCGTGCGCGCCATCGAGTTGTTGGGCAAGATGGGCTTCAACCCTGACATCGATATGGGATTGCGCCCGCTGCTCAACGACAAAGATGTCGATGTTCGGCTCACAACGTTTGAAGCGCTGCGCACACGCAAGGATCCCGTGATCGTGCAGCTCGACATTGATGACAAGTTTGATGTTGCGCTTGTTCCTAGCGACGTTCCCATGATTTACGTCGTGCAGAGTGGTCGCCCCACCATCGCCGTGTTTGGTGAAGAGCTTGCCATCGAGCGCCCGCTCACGTTCTCTGCGTGGAGCGGTCGGTTGATGTGCAAGGCCGACACCGCCGACGAGCAGTTGCAAGTCTTCTATCGCGCCGACGACGAAGCCCGTCCCGAAATTCAGTTGACCGACGCGCGCGTGAGCGAGTTCCTCCCCTTCCTCGGCCACAAGACCACCGTGGAAAAACCCTTCCCCGGACTCGGTTTGTCCTACGGCGAAACCATCGGCGCAATCCATCAACTCTGGCGCGCGGGCTACCTCAAAGCGGACTTCAAAGCGGAACAAGATCGCGTCCTCGCGGCGATCATTCGCAGCCAAAAAGAAGAGGAGATGATCATTCGTCCCGAGTTTGATCCTGATCCCGCTGAGGCCGCAGAGATCGCCGCGCAAAGTCCCGGCGCGGGCTCGAGCGATCTCGCCACGATTGCGCCACCTGCAGCAGTTGAAGTTCAGGCCGCGACACGCGATACTGTCCCCCGCTAGGTTGACTCACTCGAGTCAGCCTCTCGCGTCACCTGTTCGTGTGGCGCCGTGAAGGCTTGAGCCGCAAGACGCAACGCCTCGCGAACGGAAACTTTTTCAACAGCCCTAACTAATGCCTTGAGCTTCAGCGAAGGAGCTCGAAGGCGCGATTGGTGAGATGCGTTTTTGTGCTTCAAGCACATGAGTCGCATTCACCTGTAAACGACACGGAGGTCGGTTCGATGCGTCTTGCCAAACTGCTTCTCAACGGCTTCAAGAGCTTCGCGGATCCCACGGAGTTCCGCTTTGACGCGCCCATCACGGGCATCGTCGGACCCAACGGCTGCGGCAAATCCAATGTGGTCGATGCGATCAAGTGGGTGTTGGGTGAGCGCAGTGCCAAGAGTTTGCGCGGCGGCGCGATGCTCGATGTCATCTTCGCTGGTTCCGCGGCGCGCAAGCCTGCGGGCATGGCCAGCGTGAGTTTGTGTTTCGAAAATCCCACCCTCGCGCAAGCGATTGATCGCGGCGAAGACGACACCCCGCTGCTCGACAACGAAACCGATCCCGAAACTGGCGAACCGATTGAGCGCGTCGTCGATCGCCGCGCCGTGCGCAATCGCACGCTTCCTATCGATGCTGACATGGTCGAAGTCACGCGTCGATTGACCATCGACGGCAAGAGCGACTATCTCATCAACGGAAAAAAGGTTCGCCTCAAAGACATTCGCGATCTCTTTCTCGACACCGGTATCGGCAACGACGCGTACTCGATCATCGAGCAAGGCAAAGTCGATGCGATGCTCTTGGCCAACCCTGTGGAGCGACGCGCGATTCTCGAAGAAGCTGCGGGCGTCGCGCGCTTTCGAGTGCGCAAGATCGAATCCACACGCAAGCTTGAGGCCGCGGAAAAAAATCTCGTGGCCACGCGCGAGCAGTTGTCCAACACTGAACGGCGCCTGCGCATTGTTCGTTCGCAAGCGGACAAAGCCAAACGATTTCAGGAGCTCGACACACGACGACGCTTTTTGCGCCGCGAACTCTCGCTCGATTTGTTCCATGAACTCGAAGAGCGTCTCAAGGGACTGACCAGCGAACTGTGTGTGCTTGAAGTCGAGAAGTCCATGCTCGTCGCGGCCCTCGCTGCCGCCGAGGACACCAAGCAGGACGCGGAGATCACGCGGCACACCGTGCAAGCCGCGCAACATCAGTTGGAGCAGCGCCGCTTGGAACTCGCGGGCGTCGAAGGACAATCGCGGCAACGCGCCGAGTTTGCCCAGCGCACGCTTGATGAAGCGGTCACTGCGCTTGAGAGCGAACGCGCGCAAATTGGCTTGTTCGAAGGCGAATCCGTGCAATTGGCCGGCGAGATGGAAGCGGCCTTCGCGGCGGTTGAGGCCGCACAAGCAGAGGCGACCGCAGTCGAGGAATCCGCGGCGCACGAGAGCGCGCGTCGTCAAACCGCGCAGCAACAAGCGTTCGAAGCGCAACGCGCTGCCGACACCATCGGCGAGCAAGCGACACGACTCGAGCGTGAACGCGGCGCCCATGCGCAACGTGTCGCAGGCATCGAAGCGCGCTCGCGTTCGTTGGCCGATGAAATGCGTCGTCTCGAAACGCGCATCGAACCATTCGCGCGCGAACTGGACATCCACTGCGCGGCGCGATTGACTCATGTCGTGCGCGGCTTGGTGGCCAACGACGAGATTGCCAACATTCAACGACAACTCGATGCACGGCAGAAGGCCGCGACGTCGCTGTCGCAGACGCAACGCGAACTGGCCAACGAACTCGCGTGTGTGCGCGACGAGAAGACCGCCGTCGAATCGCGTCGCCGCGTGCTCGACGAAATGGGTCGCGCCCACGAGGGACTTGGCTCGGGTGTGCGCACGGTGCTGAGCGATAGCACACGATTCCCGCAAGTGATCGGCGTCATGGCCGACCTCATCGATACTCCACGCAGCGATGCCGAAGCAGTCGAAGCTGCGATAGGTGATTTGCTCGAACTGATCGTGGTCGAGGATTCGTCGCTGTTGGCCAACCATGCGCAAAGCGCGATGGGCCTGCGCGTTCGCGTTGCCTTTGCCGCCAACGATTCTGTTCGCGTTGATCGCAATGCAACCAGCCACGACACGCGCGCGCTGCGTCTGCCTGCAGGCGTCACTCCGCTGCTGCAATTGATGCGCGTCGATGAACGCATTCGCCCCTTGGCCGAGCGACTGTTCAGTCACACCTTTGTGGTCGACACCATTGAACGTGCAGTCGAACTTTCGCAGACCACGCTCGCAGGTTGTCGCGTGGCCACGCGAACTGGTGCGCTGGTTGACGAACGTGCGCGTGTCATTGCCAATGCTTCCGCGCGCGCCGATGCGGCCGGCGGCGGTTTCCTCGCTCGACGAGCCGAACATGCGGAATTGGTCGCGCGCTCGGCAGTGCTCGCGACTCAAGTGGCAGCGCTCGAAGAAGACTCGCTACGCCTTGATGTCGAATCGCAAGTGGCGCAAGCGGCGGCGCGACTGGCCAGTCAAACGCTGGCTGACGCGCGACGCAACGCGCTCGACGCGCAACATCAGACCGAGCGCCTCGAGCAACTCATGCGCCAGATCGAGCGTCAACGCGATTCTGCTTCGGCGGAACGCGGACACCTCTTTGAGCGCATGCAGACGAGCGAAACCGAATCGCGCGCGGCGCACACGCGCTTGGATGCGCTCACGGGCGAAACCGCCGAATCCGTGCATCGACGCGACCAGGCTCGTGCCGCGCTCGAAGCGGCCAAGAGCATCGCCACCGAGGCGGGCGAAGCGCTCGCGGCGACGCGCGTGAAAGCAGCGCAAGCGCAAGCGGCACTCGATGCAGCTCGGCGCGAACGGCGTCACCTCGAGTCGCGCGTGGGCGAAATCGCGCGCCAAGAGAGCGCACTCAAAGAGAGCGCGCTCCGTCGCACCGCTGCGATCGAACGCTCCGAAGCGATGCTCGAAGAGAGTTCCAATGAGTTGGCGCAAGCTCGCGCGGGGTTGGCCGAACTCACCGAAGGCTTTGCGGCAATCGCGCAGCAACTGAGTGCGGCCCAAACGGCAGTCGAACAGACGGCACGACAAGTCGATGGCGCGCGCAGCGAAGCCACGCGTGTCGAACGCAACGCGCACGCAGTCGAACTTTCGCGACGCGAACTCGAAGTCCGTCGCGAGTCTCTCGTCGAACAAACTCTCAGCGAAATCGAGCTCGACCTTGGCGCAACTTACGAGCAGTACATGCTCGAGCGCGCCGTCGAAGGTTTCATCGCACTCGACCGCGAGACGGGACAAGTCGAAGCCGACGAACTCAAGGACAGCATCCGTCGCTTGGGCAATGTCAATCTCGACGCCATCGACGAACTATCGCAGCTCGAAGTGCGCAACGAGCAATTGGCCAAAATGTTGGTCGACATCGACTCGGCCAAGAGCAGTCTCGAAGCGCTCATCACCGAGCTCGACGAAGCCAGCCGCACCCGCTTCCAGCAAACCTTCGAGCGCGTGCGCGAGACTTTTGCGGGGCAAACTGGCATGTTCCGCCGACTCTTCGGTGGCGGCAGCGCGGACATTTATCTCCTGCCTCTGGAGAATGGCGAGACCGATTGGCTCGAGTCGGGCGTCGAGATTCGCGCCAAGCCTCCAGGCAAGGAACCGCGCGTCATCAGTCAACTTTCTGGCGGCGAAAAAACTATGACTGCGGTGGCGCTGCTCATGGCCATCTTCCAGTCCAAGCCCTCGCCCTTCTGCATTCTCGACGAAGTCGACGCTGCGCTTGACGAGTCCAATGTCGAACGCTTCTGCCACGCGTTGTTGCCCTTCCTCGATGTGTCGCACTTCATCGTCATCACCCATCACAAGCGCACCATGCAAGCGTGTCATCAGCTGTACGGCGTCACCATGCCTGAACGCGGCGTGAGTCGTCGCGTGGCGGTCAAGTTTGACGAAGTGGGCGTCGATGGTCGTCTTTCCAAAGCGGCCAACGAGCGCGCGGTGGCTGTGCCGCAATCGACGACCGAACCCTCGAGCAACGAGATCGACGACGACTCGCTCACGCCCGCAATGGTTCCGGCACTGGCGCGGGTGGAGATTGAAGTGATGCCACGCGAGAACCTCATGACGCCCGCAGCGAACGGCTCGGTCAACGCGAGTCCCAGCGGCGCGCTGGTCAACGCGTGGAAATAAACCACGCGGCCGACGGACGCAATCGATCGGTTGAACACGCCAATGCGCGATGACGCCGAAATCTCCGCGTGGCGCCTCCATGCGGAGCATCCGCTTGTCACCGCGTTTTTTCTGCGCGCGCGCGAAGAGATCGCAGACACGGTGCGCGTCTTGCGTCCACTCTGTCTCGCGTCAGGCGCGTGTTGCCGCTTCGAAGAGTACGGACATCGCATGTATCTCTCGGGCCTTGAAGCAGCGTTCGTGGTTCGCCGCATCGATGCGTTCCGCGCGGCGCGCGCACGAAACCCACTGCGCACGCTGGCCGTCGAAACTCCACTGAGCATCAATGAAGTCGCCGCGGCGCAAACGCGTGGCGATTGTCCCTATCTCCATCTCGGTCACTGCGACGCCCACACCGAGCGACCACTGGGCTGCCGAATTTTTTTCTGCGACAAAGGCGCCGACGGATTGGGCGCGCATTGGCAAAGCGACCTTTACGAACGCACGCACAAAGAAACGCTCGCGCTGCATGAAGCACTCGCGCTGCCCTACCGCTATCTCGAGTGGCGCGAAGCGTTGCTCATGCTCGCGCAGTGAGGCGCGCGGGTGAGAGTTCCGTCGTTGACCTATAGGGCTCACATGGATGGGCATGGATAGCTCTTGTAGCCGCTGACCCCTTCCGATCGGAGCTACATCAAACTAGCCCAATTTCCTCGAAAAACAGCTCGACTGCGCCTCTGCGGAACGGACTTGTGCTCTTGTCCCTGCAATGTCGTCGCGCACGGTGGACAGGTTGGTTTGATTCAGGCGGCAACCGTCATGCGGGGCCAACGGCCACGTTCAGTTTCAGATCGTTCGCGTGCAAAGGAACACTCGCACACACTGCGCTACCGGATCTTTGAGTTCTTCAAGATCTCTACATCACCAAGCGATGCAACTGGGAAAGCGCGTGCGTTGCGTATCCGATTGGTGCAAGGAGCACCGACGGTTGAGCAAGTGCTGCTCCGCTGTCTCTCCCAACTCAAAGATCTACAACGGCAGGGTTTTCGATTGACAAGAGTGCGCTTCACCTTAGCGTGCGCGAGCTGAAGTTCACAATAATTGACTGCTCGACAACTCATGGGAAAAACATATGCCTCACGCACACATGCACCTTCACTCAATCATGCACTCATGCACTCATGCACTCGCTTGTTGCTGGAGTCTCGGATTGCTCTTAACCGTCGATGCGTCGGCGATGCCAATAGAGCCACGGCAGCATGAGCTCGAGATCCATGCCGTTTCCACGGTGGAGGACGCGGCCTTATGGGGTTGCGGATTTAACGCGCAACGTGCCTCGTGCCTGATGTTTGACGGCAACACAGTGATGGAGGGCGAGCCGACCGGCGTGATGCTTCCGCTTTCGCGATTTTCAATCCGCGCAGACGCGATCAACCCCGAGACGGAGCCCGAAGCGTTCGGGAGCCTGATGTTGACGCAGGTGAATGAGTGCAACGCCATGTGGCAGACCACGCTGGCGTCGAACGACCGAACATCTTGCGCAACAGAACCGCTCTGCATGGTCGAGGATCCGTGGATCATTCAGACACGCGGCAGATTGGTCGCTGGGATTCACGATGGCGTTGACGGAAACTCGCGTTGGGTCGTCGGGCTCGCGCTTGAGATGGCACGGCAACCAGCCAACCCCGCGCAAGAATGGGACGCGTCCTATTCGTGCGCCCGCATCGTGTTCGTTCCGCTTGCATATGCCGAGCGGTTTCCCTCTGGCGTACAAGACCTTGAGTATCTCACTGCGGCCA
Organism: Planctomycetota bacterium; assembly: GCA_003671025.1. Taxonomy (GTDB): domain Bacteria; phylum Planctomycetota; class Phycisphaerae; order Phycisphaerales; family SM1A02; genus QWPT01. The sequence continues at coordinate 1,664 of QWPW01000056.1, read as the reverse complement.
CGTGGCTCGATGGAGTCGCGCAATCCGCACCCAGCGCGCAGCATTCACGCCCGGCGGCAGACTCCATTTGCGCTGCGATATTCTCGCGCGACTCAAAGAAGGCAAAGGCGGAGTACGAGCATGGGATTGAGAAATGCGACATCGATCATGGTTTCGGGAGCGCGGTCCTGACGGTCAGTGGATACGTAGGGACTTGCTTTGTCGCCGGAGCGACTGCAGGCGGCGGAGTCGCGGCCGCTTGTAGAAAATTCCCCATCGTCGCGATCGGTTCAGCCATCGGTCTCACTGCCATTGGCGTTTATGTTGGATGCACCTATGGGGTGGCCGCAGCAAGACAAGCCCACGCAAGCTGCGTGCGCAATGCGCGTGCGACGCGAAGGCTCAAGCTCGAAACCGCTGAGATTGAGTACAACCACTGCGTCCGCGTGTCGCTGCTCAACACGGCACAGCCGATTCCGGTGGCTCAATGAATGAGCAACGAAGTGACATACTTGGGGACATCAGTGAGGGCATGGGTGAGGGCATGGGTGAGGGGACGAACAGTTCAAAGCGCGCGACCGAGTGCACGGAGCAAAGGAGCGCGACAACGCGGCGCCGTGGCATCGGCGGGTATGTCGACCAAGCAGCCGCGGGCCTCCCCCCCGTGATGTTCGTGGTGCTACTGCTCACCTTCGCGAGTTTTTTCTTTGACTTGGTCGCGATCATCCTCTTTCTGAAGACCTCGGGCATCGTGGGCTCGTGGTGGATCGAACTCAATCGATATCTGATGGCGATGTTTTACATCTTCTCCTTGATCGCGCGACTGCAATTGTTTCGATCACCCTACCTGCACCAACGAGATCCAAAGAGTTGTCGTTGGTGTGCCCACACGCTGGTCGAAGCAGACAATACGCAGAAGACGATTTGCTCCGAGTGTGGAAGGGACCAGACGGTATCGCCCGCCGTCCCGATTGCCTACGCGGCCCAGTTTGTGATTGCTGAATTCTTGATGTTGCACGCGGTCTTGAACATCATGATGGAAGCACATTGGGATTGAGGCTTGAAGTGCTTGCGCAACGATGATTGCGCGAGCCCAACGCTGAACGCGATTCGCGCCATCGATATCACTGCGCGGTTGTTTGCCGCCCGAACTCCCCAGTTGTTGAGCACACCCGCGAGGTCGACGCCGTTCACCGCGCCAGACTCGTCGACATCTGCGTCGCAGGGAATGCAACTGATGCTCTGCTCGCAGCAGCCGGGAATGTTGTTGCTGTTGAGGTCCGCGAGCTCGTCCGCGCGAATCTGTCCGTAGCCCACGACGCCGTCGTTGTTGCAGTCGGCGGACCGTTGGTAAACAGCTGCTTGCTCGCTCCCCCCGTGCACATCATTCCAAAACCGGTCGGTCCCCACGCTCGCGTCGTCACCATGCAAGCGTGTCATCAGCTGTACGGCGTCACCATGCCTGAGCGCGGCGTGAGTCGTCGCGTGGCGGTCAAGTTTGACGAAGTGGGCGTCGATGGTCGTCTTTCCAAAGCGGCCAACGAGCGCGCGGTGGCTCTGCCGCAATCGACGACCGAACCCTCGAGCAACGAGATCGACGACGACTCGCTCACGCCCGCAATGGTTCCGGCACTGGCGCGGGTGGAGATTGAAGTGATGCCACGCGAGAACCTCATGACGCCCGC
>QWPW01000055.1 GCA_003671025.1 Planctomycetota bacterium | reverse complement strand
TTGCAGAAGGCACTTGATGGCGACGCGTCGATTGGGATGCTCGCGCTCGCCAAGCAAGACAATGCTTGTGCCGCCGCGCCCGAGTTCGCGAAGGACGCGGTACTCGCCGATTTTCTCCGGAAGCGCGGCTTGGAGCTCGAAGGGATCGTCGTCGACCTGCGCGCTCAACGCCTCCCCGACTGTCCCATCAAGAAATGTTTCGGCGGACGCGTGGGATTCGAGAAGCGAGCCGAGATGCTCAGCCATCGCTTGGTCTTCTTGCGCGAGTTCGCGCAGCGCTCGACGGCGCGCAATAGGTTCAAGTGCCACCAAGCGATGGAACGCTGTTGCGAGAGAAGCACCAGTGAGCGGTTCAGTATTGCTCATGTGAGTACATGCGATGACAAAGAGTGCAGTAGCGAAGCACGCGCGAAGGCCCAATCAGCCTGTGCGGTTGAGCGGGAACATTCCACAATTTCTGCGATCACATTCATCGGTAGCCCTCCAAAGAAACGCAGCTCGACGATCTGCGCGGCGCGGGGCGAACTCTTGCGCAGCGTGGTCAGTGCGTCGTTGAGTCTTTCGAGGTCGAGCGTGGTACGCGCTGGTTCCAAACTTCGCTTCCGTTCCAACTCGGTGTGAAAACTTCCTGATCGTTTCATGCGTCCACGTTCTCTCGCGTGATCGACCAGTACTTGACGAATGACCCGCGACGCGATTGCGAGGAGTTCGGACTCTCTGAATTTCCGCGTCGCGCCCGAACTGGAGAGCCGCATGAACGCCTCATGGACCACTGCAGTTGCCTGCAGCGTGTGCCCGCCGCGTTCGCGTTGCATCATCGAGCTGGCAACGCTGCGCAGGTCGTCATAGAGCAAGTCCATCGAGTCTTGCTCTAGGGCGATACGCGTTGCTTCCATGCTCATGGTTTTTCATCCAGCTCTGTTTTTCGTGCGTCTTTCACGGTGACATTGACTCCGGCACTCTGCCGAAGGGGCGCGCTGTATACGACCCTTCGGTAGAGATGGAGGCGCTTTCAAGATAGCAACAGACTTTGGAATCTCCTACACGCTCCGCCGGCGATTGACCATTCGAGCTGCAAACCTGAACCGCACTTCCGTACGCACGGTTCAGGTTTGGGGCAGCAAGAAATCGTCAAGTCCATCCTGCGAGCAGGGTGGAGAGATCCGCCGCGTTGACGACGAAGTCACCGTTTATGTCGCCGATGCATCCTTGCCCAGAACAATTCCATAGCGAGAGCAGGATCGAGATATCTGCCGCATTCACGAATCCGTCCATGTTGAGGTCGCCAGGACTTCGCGTGATTCCACGAAGACAGACGCCGCCAGACCATGCCACCTCCGGAGATGTGTTCCAACCGTTGCGCACCGTCACCCTCCAGCTTCCGGTTCCTTGTAATCCGAAGGCCGCAACGTTTACACCAACCCAGTGGTAGTCGCCACTCACGGTGGAATCCCACGACGCGGCGGGGAAGTCGCCCGCATCGGGGACTCCGTAGGTGAAGTCGTAGCCTCCAAACTCAATCGACTCGCCTTCGGGTGAATCGATGCGCACGATCAAGTCGCCCGCAAAACTCACTCCGCCAGCGATGTTGTCGAAGTTAGCTCCAATGCTGAGCCATTCGAGTTCGAGCGCGCCGGTGGAAACTTCGAAAGTTGAAACACCGCCGACGCCTTGGAGCGCGTAGTCCACGCACAACGCGGTCTCGCCGCCACAGGAAGCTTCGCGCCACAGCTCAATTGCTTCACGAAGTGGAATGCGAGCGAGTTCGCGCACGATTGCGTTGTTCGCAGCGTTTGCCTCGGTTGCATCGTCGTGATCGTTAATGAACGCACCAAAGAAAAACTCGCGGTTCACAATCGCGCATCCGAAAGCTTTGATCGGCACCGACATGTAGCAGCCCCATGAACGGTGTTGCACGCCGTTATCGTCGTAACCGCCGAGCTTGCCCGACATGCGGAAGTAGCTGAGAAACTCAGCGACATCCGCGCCGCTCAGGCCGCTCTGCGCCAGCTCTTCGGTGACGATGGGGTCAACAGGCAGTGATGGCACTTGTCCGTAGTTGATAAAGAGAGCGCGGAAAGGCAACTCCTGCGCGCCGAGCATTCCTCCTGACGCGGCCGTGTGAATGGCATAGAGGTCGTTGAGGGTGATGGTGTTTTCTTCAGCGCCGGGAAGGTTGGCGAGGCATCCGATCGTGTGATTGATCCCCACATTCGACGCGCCTACGAATTGAGCGAGGGACACGATGGCTGCGGTTCCATAGCGCGCGCGGACTCCCTCGGTGTAGAGGTTGCTGGACTGCCGAAGCATCCCCTGCAGCGCCGTGTTGAGCGAAGTGCTCGTCCAAGGTGACCCTAGGTCTGGGCACGATCCTCCGGGTTCTGACATTGTCGATGGCGACGAACAATTGCTCATTAAGTTGTCGTCGCCCAGGGCGACGCGCCGCATCGCGGTGAAGGCGTGGACAGTCTTCATGGTCGACGCTGGTTCAAACACTTGCGCCTCATTGAGCGCGGTGCGCACCGATCCATCGAGTTCGCGCACGAGGAAACCGCTATCGGTGAGCGGATTGGTCAGCATCGCGCGCATGTCTTTGTTGAGCGTGTAAGTCGGATCCGCAGCGTTTCGTCGGAGCACAATCGCGAACTTCGTCGTGCCTGCGCTCACATACTGTGTGACGTCAACGATGCGGCTTGCGTACTGCGCGGCAACCGTGGCGAGTTCTGCAAACGGGAGATCCCAAAACGTATGCGAGGAGCCTTGTAATCCGTCGAGGTCAGTGAAGACGGCGTCAAAGGTTCCGTTGGGCTCAACTTCGAGATCAAGAATGCGGCTGGAATTCGCAGCCACTGCGGTCGCGAGCGCGGCGCTGGTCAATCCAAGTCGGTACTCAAAACGCGCAGGGTTACTTAACGCATTGCCCACTCCGATGATCGCGTATCGAGTTCCGTTGGCGGTTGAATACGCTTCGATGTCGTAGACCACGCCAAATCCTGGATAATCACCTTTGGTGACCCAAGCTGCAACTCCAGCGACGGTGAGGTTTTCGCGCAGCACAAACGGCTGCTGCTCGGATCCTGTATTCGGAATCATAACTCCGGCGTAGCGCAGTCCCGCCGCGGCTTGGTACGCAGAGATTTCTATGAGCCGTGCGTTGTTGGCCACCGCCAAGTTCCCGAGTTGAGTCAGAGTCTGGTCGGTGTACCACCACCAACCACTCGAATAGGTGCCGGTGTTGCGCACGAGCGCCGCATCGAATCGCATCGGCGACGCTTGCACAACATCGAGGTCGACAATGCGGTAGCCCAGATTGATCTGGGTGTTCAGAGCCGCGCTGTCCGCGTTGGAAAAGTAGGCCCACTGGGTGGGGTCGGAGAGATCGTGGTGTTTATCCGCGTACGCGAGGGGCGTGATGACGAGCGCGAACAGGAAAGCAACACTACGTTTGATGAGTTGACTGAGCATTGAGATTCTCCGATGGGATGCGACTTGAACGATGGTCAATGAAGTTGCGCATGCGGAGATGCGCTCTTCATTCACGCGTGTCCGATGGAAACTCGGCGAACACGAAAAAATGTTGGTGGACCTTCTCGTCGCCGAAAGCTGTCGCAGACGTCGCGTCGCCGTTGCAGATTCTTCACCTCATTCTGGACCTGATGGAGCTCCGCATGATCTTCGCGCACACCGCTCAACCCTTCGCTCATCGCCGCAAACGCACTGTGCACGGTGGCTTATGTGGAGTTTGTGGTGTGGGCACCTTTGTTCTCAATCGGACGAACGCGTTTCGAGGGAGCGTGGCAAGCTCAGTAATAGTGAACCTCAGATGGCGTTCCGTTGGGAGGTTGGGGGGAGCGTGAAGATCTTCGGTGGGGTGCTGGGCGCTTCACCGCGCCAACCGATGGCTACCTCTGCACCGAGTTCTGCAACTCGAACTCCCTGAGATGAATCACGACTGCGATGACAACAATCGCAACGACTCATGCGACATCGGCGTGGGTGCGCAGGACTCCGATCAGGATCGTCGCCTCGACAGCTGCGAGTACGCGCGCGGTGACTTTGATCTTGACGGCGAAATCACCGGTGCAGTCCTGCTTGCATCATGCTTTGATCATGCTCGGATCATGGGGCCGGCTCATGGATGCGCCGAGCGCGTGAGTTAGGGTGATTGGTTGACGAAACCTCACTACTGCGCAGACACCCCGTGTTATAAACGGATCCATTGGCGCACCCTTTACGAAATCAATCAGAGCGTTTTGCGCGACATGCCACACGACGTTGTGATCAAGAAGCGCTGCGTGCGAGGCGCCGCCCATGAATTCGTGGATCCTTCGTCACTGGTCTCCGTCGTGGTCGGTGGGATTCACCTTTCTGCTCTCGATCGCTGCGTACCTGCAAGTCGATCGCATGGAGACTGAAGATCTCTCACATGAGTTGCGAATTCTCGTGCAAGCAGACGCGGGGCAAATCGAGCAAGCGCTGCACGAGGCCGCGCTTTACACCACCATGACTCGACAGTTGTTTGACGCCTCGGGCAGCATCAGTCGGGAAGAGTTTTGTAGTTTTGTCGGCGGGTTTCCATCACTTGATGGGTTGCAGGGCATCAGCTGGAATCCGCTTGTCGACGCAAGCGAACGCACTGTGTTTGAAGCGGAAGTCCGTGAGGAGTACCCCGCCGCCCGCGGCATACGCCAACGCATCGAGGGCCAAATGACGTACGCGCTTGGTCGCGACGAGTACTGCCCTGTGCAGTTCATTTGGCCACTTGTCGGTAACGAGTTTGCGCTGGGATATGACGTTCTCTCTGAGCCAACTCGTCGCGAGGCCGCGCTGCGCGCGCGCGATGACGGGGAGCTCACCATGACTGCCCCGGTCACGTTGGTACAAGAATCCACCAAGAGTTCGGCTGTGCTGATGTTCGCGCCGCTCTACGCCGACGGTCTCGCACCCGCGACAGTCTCGGAACGACGAGAACATTTCGAGGGGTACTGCGTCTCGGTGATGCGCATGGAACCGATTCTCGAGCGCGCGATCGATGAGATCCACCGCGCCCCACAAGGCGTCAACTTGGTCGTGCGCGACATCACGACTGCGAGCGATGTGGGAGTGCTTCATGTCTATGCGTCACGCGTCATCACTGCGCCGTGGAGTCTCAGTCGCCTAACTTCGAACGCAACGCAGCGCGGCGAATTCGTGGTTGGCGGACGCACGATTGAGGTGCTCGGCACTGCGACCGATCACTTTGTCTCGCTGCACGCGACAGGGCGATTGGAAACTCTCCTGCTCACTCTCCTCGCCATCAACGCGCTCGTGATTACCTTTGCGCGCCGCTCGGTCATTCACGCGCGCGTACTGCACACCCAAGCACAGCAACTTCTTGGATCAGAAACAGCGCAGCGACGTGCGGCGCAGCGCGCAAACGAAGCAAAGTCAGAGTTGCTCGCCAATATCAGCCACGAAATGCGCACGCCGATGAATGGTGTCATCGGACTGCTTGATGTCTTGATGCACTCCGGCCTGAAGCCCAAACAGTTGGCGACGGCCAACACGATTCGCAACAGCGCACAGTCACTCTTGGCGATTCTTAGTGAGATTCTTTCCTTCTCCAAGATCGAAGCGGGCAAACTCGAACTTACGTTTCAGTCGATGTGCCTCGAAGATGTGGTGCTTACTCCCTGCGCATTGCTCGACTCTGTGGCGCGCACCAACAATGTCATATGCACCATCTTTGTTGACCCTAAATTCCCACGCGAACTGTACGGAGACTCTGCGCGGCTCCAACAGATCATCGTGAACCTTCTGGGCAACGCCATCAAGTTTTCCGGTGGTCGCCAGCGTAAAGGTGTGGTTTCGCTCCGCGCAATCATGGTCGACGCTGAAGACGGCGCTGCACCGGTGTGGCTCGAGTTGTCCGTGCGCGACGACGGCGTTGGCATGGATGCTCAAACTCAGGCACGACTGTTTCAACCGTTTGAGCAGGCGACCTCAATCACTTCGCAGCGATTCGGCGGAACCGGGCTTGGTCTTGCAATCAGTCAACAACTTGCGCGACTCATGGGCGGTGAGATCAGTGTCGTGAGCACGCTCCACCAAGGCTCGCTCTTCACGCTGCGTGTTCCACTCGCGCGCGTCGCCTCCGCCAACCGCGCGGGTGCACTTGATGCGCGACACGATCAACAGATTCTCGAAGGATTGGATTGTTGCGTCATCGGCCGTCCCACCGTGCTGACCGAGGACGTGGCCGAGTATCTCAGGGACGCTGGCGCCACCGTGCGTTTCGCCACCGCCACTTCCGCGCGCTTGGATGTTGAGCCGTCGTGTTGGATCACTGATGTCGAGGAACCGCGGTCGCTCGAGCAAGTGCGCGATGCGTTGCGTGAGTCGTGTGCCGCAGAGCTTGGCGCAAACGATGGAGCACCGAATTCCCCGTCAGCGAAGTTGTTTGTCCTCACGCGCGGTCGGCGCAGAACGCCGCGATTTCTCGCGCCCGATGTGGTTGAACTCGATGCCGATATGGCAACGCGCGCGAGCATCGTGCAAGCAGTGGCGGAGCTCACCGGGCGCGCCGCACGGAGCGAGACTGATCCCAACTCTGCGTCGGTGACGCACGACAGCAACGAGTTCCCTGCGGTGGTGCGTGCCGATGAACTCAAACACGGTCGACTCATTCTCGTCGCCGAAGATGATGCCACCAACCAAGAAGTCATGCGCCAGCAGTTGGCGATGTTGGGCTACGCCGCGGACATCGTGGACAACGGACTCGTCGCGCTCGAGCTTTGGCGCACGGGTGACTACGCGTTGGTCCTCGCAGACATTCAGATGCCGTTGATGGACGGGCACGAGCTCATGCAGACCATCCGTCGTGAAGAAACGCATGCGGGCGCGAAGCGGACACCGATCATTGCAGTGACTGCCAACGCAATGGATGCCGAGCACATCCGTTGCACCGCCTCGGGTGCCGATGATTTCTTGACCAAGCCCGTGCTGATGGACGAACTCAAGACCAAGTTGACGCGCTGGCTACCCGCGACGGGAGACCACGTTCGCGAAGTGATCGAACGAATGCGACCGCATGCGACACGACCCACGCTGGTTCGCGACAACACCGCGGGGGTCGATGCTCCCATCGATGCGGTGATTAGTGCGCCAATCGATCTCACGCTGCTCACGCAAACATTTGTCAGCGCGCCGCACGTCTTGGCGGAGCTCATGAGCAAGTTTGCTCAGCGAGGTGTGAGTAATGCGGCCGAAATCGAATCTGCAGTTTCAGAAGATCGACTCGACCAAGCGCGCACGCTTGCTCACAAGCTGAAGGGCGCGTCGGGAAATTTCGGCGCGCGTCAATTGATGAACTTGTGCGCCGCGCTGGAGTATTGCGATGCCGCGACAAACCAAGTCAAGATGCGCGCGATGGCGCTGCAAATCACGGCCGAGATGGATCGCGTGAATGCGCACCTCATAACGCATCCTCTCCCGCATCGCGCACCTGAGTGAGCCTCGCGGCGCGCGGGCGCTGCAACGGTGCGTCGCTCCCCTTTCCACTCGCGATCACACCGAGCACGCGTCGGCGGCGCAAGCAAACATTGCAACGCGTGCGCTTGATTCTGTTCGCGAAGAATTGTGATCACGCAATTTCCGCGCGCGACTCTTGCGCGTTGTTGCGCTGATTCGTCATGCGAATACCCCATTGCATCACAGCGCCAAGGAAAGAGGTCGCCGATCCGCGCTGCCGCGTGTGTTCTTGAAATCTGAAGTCGATAGCCAAAGGTAGCGAACGATGGGTGGTTGTTCTTCGCTGTCGTGACTTCCACCGAACAACACAAAGCTCGTGCACGCAGTGTTCATGCACAGGCCAACGATGAACTTCCATCGATTGGATTTCCGTATGCAGGCAACAACCGTGTGTGCTTGTGCGCAGACAAACTCTTTCAAAGGTGTCCGCGCGCTTCTTTCTCGCACCATTCTGCAGGGAAGCAGCATCGCCATCGCATGCTCCATTTCGAACACGCTTCATGCCGATGGCACGGTGAATTGCTGGGGATCCAATGAGTACGGGCAATGCAGTACTCCGCTGACTCTCGGTTGTGTCAAGGCGATTGCCGCAGGAAGCGCGCACACGGTTGCACTCAAAGCCGATGGAACCGTCGTGTGCTGGGGATCAAATGAAATGTGGCAGTGCACAGCTCCAGGCGGACTGTGCAATGTCTCGGCGATTGCCGCGGGTTACTTCCACACTGTCGCGCTCAAAGCCGACCGAACAATCGCTGCGTGGGGCTTCAACAACTTTGGGCAATGCAACACGCCGGATGATCTCGAAGGTGTCATGGCCATCTCCGCAGGTTGGGGCCACACCGTTGCGCTGCAAGTGGATGGCACGGTGATGAGCTGGGGCTACAACTATCACGGTCAATGCAATGTTCCTGCCGGACTCACCGATGTCATCGCGATCGCTGCGGGCTACACGCACTCGCTCGCGCTCAAAGCGAATGGCACGATCGTCGGTTGGGGATATGACAACTACGGCCAGTGCACGACACCCGGTGGCGTCACTGATGTGCGCGCCATCGCCGCCGGAGTTGATCACACCGTGGTGATTCAAGAGGACGGCGCTCTTGTGTGTTGGGGACAAAACAGCCACGGACAAAGCACTATTCCGATGAATGTGAGCGACGCGACGGCGGTGGCCGCTGGGGGATACCACTCCGTCGCAGTCAAGTCGGATGGAAGCGTGGTGTGTTGGGGCAACAACGAGCTCAATCAATGCGCTGTGCTCGCGGATCTCGACATTGTGACTTCGGTCGCAGCGGGAAGCGTGCACACCGTCGCGTTGCTCTGTTGGCTTTCAGTCGACGTGCGTCACTCGCCGAACCTCGGTGCGTTTGGAAACGATGTCGTGCGCCAACATGCGTTCACCGCGTTGCCCGCAACCATCGGTGAACCGGCGACCGTCACGCTCTTTGCCACTGGTGATCTTGATCTCACCGACGAGTTTCTCACGGTGAAGCTCGATGGCGTTTCCATCGGCACAATGTTTGACACCGAGAATTCCGCCAGTGATTGCCCGACGTTTCCTAGTCGCGCGCAACTCATGGTGGACACGAACACCTACGCCGCGCTTGCTGCGGATGGCGTGATCATGGTCACGGTGGAGTCTTCATCGAGCGTGAGTTCCACGCAGTGCAGCAACGGCTCGCTGGTGATTCAGTTGGAGTTGCCCGAGCTGTACAACGATTGCAATGACAACGGACGCAATGATTCATGCGACATCGACGCGGGCGCCGTGGACATCGATGGCGATGGACGCATCGATGCCTGCGAATACGCCACTGGTGATTTGAACCTCGACGGAAGTGTCGGCGGCGCCGATCTCGCGATAATGCTTTCGCTGTGGGGCGCCGAAGATTCCATCATGGGCGATCTCGACAACGATGGCGTGGTGAGCGCGGCCGATCTCGCCATACTCTTGGCCAGTTGGAATTCGTTCGGTTGATCTGTGTCGCTGCTGCTTACTTGATGCGCACGAATCCACTCGCGGGCGATTGACGCAAACGCGCGACGACGTCGCTCAGCAGTTGCGGCCGCATGTTGTTGCCCGCAGCATCGACGCCAACATCACATCGTCGTGCAACTGCCTCGCCGTGACCGTGCACATGGCCATGCAAGTGAAAGCCGCCATTAGGTCGCCCTTGCCACTGCTCGATTGGGTAGTGGAACAGCACCAACCGCTCGTCAATCGTGGCGATTCCGCGCGCGGAAATGTAATCGTCCACCGACTCAAACATCCGATCGAATTTGCGCGCGTCGAGTGGATCGTGGTTTCCTCGCACGAGATGAATGCGGCGACACACGATGCGGTCGCGCAGCGCAGCGACACGCTTGAACTCGGCCGCGTTCCACGCGCGCGGACCAGTGAAGTCGCCCAGATGAATGAGGATGTCTTTCGCGCCCACGACTTCGTTGATGCCATCAATGAAGGCGCTGTCCATCTCTTCCACCGATGCAAACTTGCGCGCGAAGATGGCCAGCGACTCTTCGTGGCCAAAGTGCGTATCTGCGGTGACATAGATTCGACGCTTGGTTGTCACGAGATATTGCGCGGTCGACATCACACGAGGATAGCGCGGACCTCTCGCTGTACGATCGGCGCATGAACACGACAAATCCAGCACGCGCGCTGTCCATGTGTGTAGTTTCATGCGGCTGCGCGCTCACCATCGTCGCTCCCCTTGCTGCGCATCCTCAAGAAGAACTTCCGCGCCACAGCGGTACCAATCTTGTGAACGAAACTCCTGCGCAACACGATGCGCGCATGCAATGGTTTCGCGATGCGAAGTTTGGAATGTTCATTCACTGGGGCGCGTACTCGACTGCGGGCGGAGTGTGGAATGGTCAACCCGTTCCCGGCGCAGGCGAGTGGTTGCTCTCCAATGCCAAGATCACCGTCGCGGACTACGAGCCGCTGCGTGATCAATTCAATCCCGTAAAGTTTGATGCCGCGCGTTGGGTGGCCATCGCCAAAGACGCGGGCATGAAGTACATCGTGATCACGTCGAAGCATCACGATGGCTTTGGTCTGTGGGATTCCGCGTTGAGCGATTGGGATGTGGGCAACTCGCCCTTCGCGCCGCGTGATCCGTTGAAAGAACTCGCCGATGCCTGCACAGCTGCGGGAATTCGCCTGTGTTTCTATCACTCGATCATGGACTGGCATCACATGGACTACTTGCCGCGTCGCCCATGGGATACACGTCCGACCGAGGGCGCGTCGTATGACCGCTACGAGGAATACATGAAAGCGCAACTCAAGGAGTTGCTCAGCGGACGCTACGGAAAGATCGGCATCCTCTGGTTCGATGGCGAGTGGGAAGGCACATGGACTCACGAGCGCGGCATGAAACTCTACGACTATGTGCGCGCGTTGCAGCCCGACATCATCGTGAACAATCGCGTGGACACGGGACGCTCGGGCATGGAAGGCATCACCCGTGAAGGCGCGTATCGCGGCGACTACGGCACGCCCGAACAACAGATTCCCGCGACCGGACTTCCTGAAGGAGTCGATTGGGAAACGTGCATGACCATGAATGGCACGTGGGGTTTCGACTTCAACGATCACTCGTGGAAGTCCAAAGAAGATCTCATTCGCAAACTCGTTGACATCGCCTCCAAGGGCGGAAACTTTTTGCTCAACGTTGGTCCGACTGGTGGCGGAGAGATTCCTGCGCCGAGCGTGGAGCGACTCGAAGCCGTGGGCGCGTGGATGAAAGTGAATTCGCGATCGATCTACGGCACGCACGCGAATCCATTTCCCGAGTCGCCTTCGTGGGGCCGCGTGACGCGCGCGAAGAATGAAGACGGCAGCGATCGCTTGTATTTGCAGGTGTTCGAGTGGCCAAGCAACGGCAAGCTCGAACTCTCAGGATTGTTGAGCACGCCAAAGTCGGTACAGATCTTGGGACAGCGCACGCGCAACCTGCTCACGTTTACGCAACATGACGATCTCACGGTGTTCGATGTGCCGAGCACGGCGTTGGATCCCGTGTGCACTGTCCTCGCCGTCGATCTTGCAGAGCCGCTCGCGATTGCGTTGGCGCCCACCATCTCAGCGAGCGACGAGAAATTCTTCGGCACGATGGCTGTGACTGTGGCGCAACCAACAGCGACCAAGGTTGTCTATCGCTTCACCAGTGATGGCAGTCAACCAACGGCGACGAGCACTGCCGCGGGCGCGGCGATCAATCTCAGCAAGAGCGCGACCATCAACGCGCGCGGCTTTCTCGGAACGAAGCCCGTCACGCGCACAGTCACGCAAACATTCGAATTGATGACGCCGCTCAAAAGCGTGAACACACTCAAGAGCGAGCCAGGTTTGTCTTCGCGCAGTTACACCGGTGATTTCAAAGTGGTCGCGGACATCTCTTCGGGCACACTGGTCAACCAAGGTGTTGTGGCGGTGCCCGACCAATCGATCAAACCGCGTGAAGAGTATTTCGGCCTTGTTTTCACGGGGTTTATCGATGTGCCCACCACGGGGCTCTATCGCTTCTACAGCGACTCCGATGACGGAAGCACGCTGTCGTTGCACGGAAAAATCGTGGTCGACAACGACGGCATGCACAACGCGACGGAAAGGTCCGGCGCGATTGCGCTCGAAGCGGGATTGCATCCCATCGAGATCCGCATGATTGAAGGCATGGGTCAAGATCTCTTGCGCGTGTCGTGGCTTGTTCCTGGCAGCAGCAAGAAGGAACTCATCACTGCGAAGGCGTTCGTGCATTGACGAGTGAGGATGCGCAACACAACACGTGCACGCACACACCATCGACACGCGAAGTGATGCGCGCCGATGTGATGCTGCTCGGCGTGGCGATCATTTTTGGCACTGGCTTCGTCGCGCAACGATTGGGCAGTGATGCGCTGAGCGCGTTTGCGTTCACGGGTTTGCGCTTCACCATCGGCGCGCTGTTGCTCTTGCCCATGTTGCGTTTCGCTCCGTGGCCGACGCACACTGATCGCGCCACGGTGCGGCGAGCGACGTTGCGCAGCGGACTGTTCGCGGGCGTGGTCATGCTGCTTGCCTCGCTCGCGCAGCAGTACGGACTGGCGTCGACTAGCGCATCCAACGGTGCGTTCATCACCAGTTTGTATGTCGTGTTCGTGCCCTTACTCGGTCTGCTCACGCGACAACGCATCGGTTGGCCCGTGTGGTTGGGAGTCGCACTCGCAGGCATCGGACTCGCGCTGCTCGGTGTCACTGCGGAGTTCACCGTCAACGCTGGTGATCCGTGGATTCTGTTGTGCGCGTTGTTGTGGGCAGTGCACGTGGTGGTGGTTGGTCGGTACGCGCGCGACGCGGAACCGATTCGATCGGCGTTGATGCAAGTGGGCATCACTGGTGTGGTAGCGCTGTGTATCGCAAGTACGCGCGGCGAATTGCAGTGGGCCGCGATCGAAAGCGGCAAGTGGGCGGTGCTCTACGGCGCGGCACTTCCCGTCGCCATCGGATTCACCTTGCAAGTGGTCGCGCAGAAAAATGCGTTGCCCACGCACACCGCGTTGATCCTCTCGCTCGAAAGCGTCTTTGGCATGTTGAGCGGCATCGTGTTTCTCTCCGAGCGCCCCACGTTGCAGCAATACACGGGTGCTGCCTTGATGCTCGCAGGCGTGGTCGTCTCGCAGATCATCACGCGCAAACCGACCGACAACGATTCGCGTGCGACTGATCGCTGACGTGCGTTGATCGAACAACCCATCGTCGAATCGCGCGCGCACGACGCGTCACTTCACCACGGCTACCCGCAACGAAAGTGCGACCGATCCGTTGGTGGTCTGCATAGTGGATTGCCCCACCGCCGCGCCGATTTCCACAGTCATGCTGTGTTCCGCGCTGTGAGGAGTCAGCGCGCGCTTGATGGGATCAACAAGCGCCAGCGCGCCACTCACGCTGTTCATGTGCACCACGCCGTCAAAGGAAGTCCCCACTTCCATCGCGATCGCGCCATTCTTTGATTCGAGCGTAAAGGGATGATCGTTGCCTTCGGCCAACGAAACGCGAATGCCGCCATTGCTGCTCGTCGCACGCACGCCATCGCTTGCACCTTCGATGACGATCGATCCATCGGTGGAAGTCGCGTCAACGCTGCCGAGATGTTCTGTCACTTTGATCGATCCACTCTTCGTAGACACACGCAGCGCACCCGTGATTCCACGCACAGAGATCGCGCCGTCGACGCTCTTCACCGACGAGTCGCCGCACGTAGGAACGCGAATGGTGACCTTGGCTGAATCTCTCGCCATCGCCTTTCCCGGGAACACTGGCTGCACCACGATGGTTCCATCGGCACTGCGCTCGGCGTAAAGCTTGACCACTTGCGCACGACGCTCTGCGTCTTTGAGATCGATGCCGTCGACGGTGAACTGCGCTTCGATACGCGTGTCGTTGGCTTTCGCATCGACGATCACTTCGATCGATCCATGCGCAACCTCGACCATGAGTTTCTCGCGCGGAGTTTCGCTCGCGTCATCGCTCTTCGCATCGGCTGCGCGCCGAGGGATGACCACACTCTTCACCACTTCGGTGATGTCCCGGTCGATCACGATGCACGACGCATCACTCGCGCGCATCGCGAGATTGGTCCCGAGCACGACGAACGCGCACGCCACTTGAAGGAGGCCAGTGACGCAAAAGATGCAACGAGCGCGATCGCGTGAGAGCAGTGTCATCCGTGAACTTTCTCACATCGCGCGCATGCGTGCCGCACGGGAAATCCGCGAGGGAAACCAAGCAGGGAAACGCGGAGCGATTGCGGACAGGCACAAAGTGATTGGGAGTGATTGCGGACAGGCACATTGATCGCGCACAAATTCGGGCCAGGCACATCAGGCAATTGCAGGCAATTGTGGACAGGCACATTGATCGAAACCCACGGACAGCGCCCGCGCCTTAGCCAGTTCGCCCACCAATCATCCACAAAACTCATGTGCATCGGCGTGGTTCGACAATTCGAACCGCCTCTAAGGCCTCGTCTACGCAAAACGAAGCCGCATCGCGCGCCCAATTCCCACACCTCGCCAA
>QWPW01000054.1 GCA_003671025.1 Planctomycetota bacterium | reverse complement strand
CCAGCGGCGATGACATGGACAAGGGTGGCTCCCGACGGCACGGTGCACTGACCGAAGGCGTTGCTTCCCCAGGCCACGACCGTTCCATTGGACTTGAGCGCGACGGTGTGAGCGCTGCCCGCGGCGATGGCCACGACTCCCGCGGTTCCCGCGGGTACGGTGCACTGACCGGAGCTGTTGCTTCCCCATGCGACAACCGTTCCAACTTCCCTGAGCGCGACGCTGTGGTTCTCGCCCGCGGCGATGGCAGTGACGCCCGCGGTTCCCGCCGGTACGGTGCACTGACCGGAGAAGTTGCTTCCCCAAGCGACGACGACCCCCGAGGCTCTGAGCGCGACGCTGTGGAAGCCGCCCGCGGAGATCGACTTGAGTGCCCCGAGTGCCGCCGGTGGGCTGCATTGGCCATCGCCGTTGTCTCCCCAAGCCACGACCTCTGTTTCGGCGCACGCAGCGCGCCCGGCTGTCATCGCCACGGCGGCGCTTAGCACGGTCATGGCGATGAACGCGCCGCGCGTACCCAAAGTTCCACCTCGCCGGCGGCGCTCAAAGGTCAAAGCATTGCGAGTCGCCACCGCCGCGTCTGTGCTCGTTTCACTCATTGGTCATTCATCCTCACGCCCTGAGGCGGCGGGTTTGGGCCGCAGGCGGCCGCATTCACCACATGATTCACCGCGTGCACTCCGTCGCGCGCCACTCGCGCGCGGAGTCATCCGCGGTCTGCCACACACCTGTCATTCCTCAAACGACTTCGCAACGCGGCACAGATTTCGTCGCGCGCCGCCCTCGGTGGAGCGGTCGCTAGTGATCACGCCGAATCGCGTGCATCTCTCCCACACTGGCTAGCTGGGGCGAGGCCGCCGTTGGACACGGTGAATCCAGAATCGTGAAAAAACTTGCGTCGGTTGCGCGCGGCGGAAGGTCGCAGCGATCACTCGGCCGGCTGCGCATCACGCACGCCGATGCGCCTCGGCGCGCTGGCTCGGGGTGACGCTGTTGTCCACTCAGACTGGGGACGAACCGCTCAAGCCAATGGTGATCGTGACCAACGAG
Organism: Planctomycetota bacterium; assembly: GCA_003671025.1. Classification (GTDB taxonomy): domain Bacteria; phylum Planctomycetota; class Phycisphaerae; order Phycisphaerales; family SM1A02; genus QWPT01. The sequence goes on along the minus strand of QWPW01000054.1, from coordinate 17,520 downwards.
TGCAGGGTTCCGTTGCCCATGCCAGGGCATGGCGTGCGCTGCTTGGTGTCTTCCCACGCGGCGGGGCTTTCCAGCACTTCGCTCCACCACGGCCAGGTGCGACATTGACTCGGGCGCGACTTGTAGATCGAGCAGCGCGCTTTGCCCGGCATCGAATCGCGGTCGAGGAACACGCAGTCGAGACCCGCTTTGGTCTTGAGTTCTTTGAGTGAGCGGCGCGCGCCCAAGCGACGGGTGTATTGATCGAGAAACACATCGACACTCACGCCAACGGCGAGCGCCATCGCCTCGGCTTCGGTGGGCGTGAACCACACCGCTCCCGGCGCGCCGGAACAACAATTGCCGCATTGCGTGCAAGTGAATCGCAGACCATCGGCGTACCACGGAGCGGCAGCGTTCACGCTCGATGGATCAGTTGTTGCCACCGCTGCCTCCACCACCATTGCCTCCACCAGCGGGACCGCCGCCGTGGCCGCGTCGAGGCGCGCGGTTGGATGGCGTGGTTGGTGGCAGCGGAGATCCCGATGGTCCCGAGTCGTCGCCTCGCGTTGGTTGATCGTCGTCCGAATCACGCGGCGTTCGATCGGGTCCGCCCTCAGAACCACCAGGCGCGCCGTCGGCACCATCTTCGCCCCATGGCTCAATGTCGAGCTCGTGCACCGCAGGACGGCGGCGCGTGTGCGGCAAGTTGGTGAGCGAGGGCGCGCGATCGTCGAAGGCCACGCGGTCCATGGTGTACACCGATTCGAAGACCCATTGCGGATGATCGAGCAGCGCGTCTTCCAACAACTCTTCGGCTTGCGCCAAACTTCCCGCGGTCATCCACACCGAGATGTACGCGCCGCGTTCGGCATCGCCTTCCGAAGAAATCGCCAGCACGATTGCGTGCCACAGCGTCATTCCTAAGTGGCGACCCGCGTCGTCGACATTAGTTTCGCGATCGACGTTGAGTTCGAGCAACCAACGTTCGCGCAAGATGAGCAAGAGTTCATCGAGGTCCGGCGAGTGATCATCGAGAATCTCCAGCACGTCGCGCGTGACCAGAGTTTCATCGTCCGTCTCACTGTTCTCACCTTCACGAAGATCTTCGTCCCACGTGGAAACCACTTCGGTCAAACCATGCTCCTCGAGCATCTTCTCGACCTCGTCGCGCATCTCGACAGGAACCGAAATCAGCACGCCCTTCCAACTATCGACGAAGACATCGACCCACGGTTCTTCGCTGTTGGCGCCGACACCGATGGTCACATCTTCGAGCAGCACATCTTCGAACTCGTACCAACCGCGCAGAAAATCGACCAGCGAGATCGGCTCTTCGGCGAGGTAGATGTCCACGGTGCGATAGGCATCGCGCGATCCAATCTCCACCACGGGCGTGACTTCTTTGGGCAGCAGATTGAAGGCCGCGTCGACGAGAGGACGCAACTTCTCGTGGCTGATCACCGCGTGAAACACGTAGGTGTCGGGCTCTTCTTCGGTGCCCTCTTGAAAGCGCACCGTGAAGCCCTGCTCGGGTTCAGTGAGACTCGTCGCCGACACGCCAAGAGGCAGTTGATAGGAGCCAAGTGAGAGGCGTCCAATGTTTTCACCGAGTCGAAACTCACGCATAGAGGCGCATACTAGCGCGATGTGCGCGCGAAGCCTCGCATCGAGTTTGACTGTGCGCGCAAATCGATTCGCTCGCTCACGCACGCATCACTCGCCCAGATACGACTCAAGCACGCGCGGGTCGACCAACAAGCGCTTGGACTCATCGGCGAGAACCACCCGACCGGTCTCGAGGACATAGCCGCGATGCGAAAGTCGCAGCGCCGCGCGTGCATTCTGCTCGACCAAGAGAATCGTCAGACCCTCTTGATTGAGCGCGCGCACCGCTTCGAAAATCTTGGTGACCAAGAGCGGCGCGATGCCCATCGATGGCTCGTCCATCATGAGCAATTGCGGCTTGCTCATGATCGCTCGTCCAATCGCGAGCATCTGTTGTTCGCCGCCGGAAAGTGTTCCGCCGAGCTGAGTCGAGCGCAGTTTGAGGATGTCAAACAGCGCGTAGACCTTCTCGAGATCGGCGGCGATTCCCGCGCGATCGTTGCGACAGTACGCGCCCATCATGAGATTCTCGAGCACGGTCATGCGCGGAAAGATGCGACGTCCTTCCGGGACTTGCACGAGTCCGCGCGCGACGAGTTTGTCCGCGCGCGTTCCATCGATGCGCTGCTGCGCGAAGTGAATCTCACCGCCGCGCAGTGCGAGAATTCCCGAGATGCACATGAGCGTCGTGGACTTTCCCGCTCCGTTGCCGCCGATGAGCGACACGATTTCGCCTTGATTCACCGTGAGCGAGATTTGATGCAACACCTCAACGCGGCCGTAGCCCGCGACGATGCCTTTGATTTCCAGCAGCGGCGTGGCGCCAGTGTTTGCGCTGGTGCTTGCAGTGTTGGTGAAAGTCGTTGCAGCACTCATCCGTGTTCATCCTTGCCCAGATAGGCCTCGATACATTTGGGATCGGCCTTGATCTGTGCCGGCGTGCCCTCGGCGATCTTTTCGCCGTACTGCAACACGTGAATCGAATCGGAGATTCCCATCACCACGCGCATGTGATGTTCGATGAGCACGACGGTGGTGCCCGCATCGCGAATCGAACCGATGAGTCGCATGAGGTCCACGGTTTCGGTGGGATTCATTCCCGCCGCAGGTTCGTCCAAGAGAATCACATCGGGACGCGACGCCAACGCGCGCGCGATTTCCAAACGACGTTGATGGCCGTATGGAAGATTGCCCGCTGCCAGCTCGGCCTTGTCGGCGAGCCCAACAAACTTCAACAACTCAAGCGCCGCGGTGCGTGATTGCGCGCGCTCGGCTCGCGCCGATGGAAGTGCGAACAACGCCGCGACAAATCCCGTGTGCAGTCGTCGATCCATTCCCACCGTGACATTTTCCACCAGCGAAAGCTCGGGGAAGAGACGAATGTTTTGAAACGTGCGCGCGACTCCCGCGGCCGCGACGACGTCGGGCGTGCGCCGCGAGCGCGACCAGTTCACCAATCGGCCGCACGTTCCCAGCACCATTCCAATGAGCATGGGCAGCCATGTGCCGCTCCATCCTCCGCCCACAAACGTCGCACCCAAGACACTCAACGACTTGAGCCAGGGAAACGGTTGCTGATAGACGTTGAGATCAATCACCGCCGCTTGCCACAGCGTTTCGCTGGCGATGAGCACGGTGAGAAAAATCCCAGTGGACACGCCAACGCCAAGCGCACCCGCAATGACTTTTCCGTTGAGCGGCCGCTGTACAACGTTGCCCGAAATGAGCACCGCGCCTTCGGTCGGTTCGTACACGCCAGTGATGGCGTTGAACAGCGTGGTCTTACCCGCACCGTTAGGACCGATGACCGCAGTGATGCTGCCGCGCGCGACATCGATCGAAACATCTTTGACTGCGGTGAGTCCGCCAAAGCGCACAGTCACGCCGCGCACTGCGATGAGTGCGCTACTCATGAGCGCACTGCTTTCTTCGTTTGAATCAATCCATCGGGGCGATAGCGCATCATCAGCACGAGCGCCAATCCGAAGATAAGAAACTTGTAATTGTTGGGCGCAGAAAACACGTTGCTGGTCGAGCCGATGCCGTTGCGTTGCAGCGACTCCGCGATGTTGGGCAGCACGACAACGTTGAGTCCCACCATCACGATCGCGCCCAGCAGAACCCCGGTGATCGAGCCGATGCCGCCGACGATGACGATGCACAGCGCGAGGATCGAAATCTGAAAGTCGTAGTTGCTAGGCTCGCCGGTGGAGGAAAGCAGACTCGCTCCCAGCGCGCCAGAGAGCGCGGCCATCGCAGCGCCTGCAGCAAACGCTTTGAGCTTGGTCTTGTCGGGACAGATGGCCATGCAGCGCGCGGCGAGTTCATCTTCGCGCACCGCAAACCACTGGCGACCGAGACGACTGAACTCAAGGTTGCGCATCAACCACACGATGACCACCAGGATTGCGAGGTAGAGATAGAACCACTGCACATTGTTTTCGCTGGTCAACACCGTGCCGAAAAAACTCGGCGCGGGAAGTGGGTTGATCCCCTGCGTGCCTTTGGTGATGACCTCGAGGTTCTTCAATCCGTCTTGCACGATCTCGCCAAAACCAAGCGTGACGATGGCGAGGTAATCGCCGCGCAGACGCAATGTCGGTGCGCCTAACAGCCAACCCGCGAATGCGCCCACGATTCCCGCGAGCAGGATGCCCCACCAGAAACCAACTTGAAACGGATAGGTCTCGCAAGTGAGAATGCCGAAGGTGTACGCGCCGATCGCGGCAAACGCGGCGATGCCGAGGTTGAGCAATCCCGTCCAACCAACCACGATGTTCAAACCGAGCGCCATGATGGCGAAGACGATGACCGTGCGCAGCGGCGAGGAAAGTTGCAACGAAGGAATGACGCGCTCAAGCAACGGCGCCGCGGCGAGGCAACCCAACACAATGCATTGACCGCGAGAAAACGGCGCGAGGCGCTGCGTGTGCTCGGCGCTCATCAGACTTTCTCCCGTTGCTTCATGCCCAACAAACCACTGGGACGGAACACGAGAATGAGAATGAGCACGCTGAACACGACGACGTTGGTCCAACGCGTTTCGATGTATTGATCACTCATCGCGCGAATGACACCGATGAGCAACCCACCCACCATCGCGCCGGGAAGACTGCCGATTCCACCGAGCACTGCCGCGGTGAACGCATCCATTCCTGCGCGAAATCCCATCTGAAATGAAATCGTGTTGTTGTACAGCGACCACATCACGCTGGCCGCGCCCGCGAGAAATCCGCCGATGATGAAGGTCGCGCTGATGACGCGATCAGTGTCGATGCCCATGAGTTGCGCGCCGACGGGATTCTGCGCCGTCGCGCGCATTCCGCGACCGAGGCGCGTCTTGCGCACAAACAGCGTGAGTCCAATCATCAGCGGGATGGTGATGAGGAACACCGAGACATCTTCCAGACGCAGCACCACGTTGGATTCCTCACCCAACAGATTGCTTCCCTCGAGCAGCTCGGGAAAATCTTTGCTCGCCGCTGCGGCCGAACCGCCGCCGAACACTTTCATCGGTGTGCCGCCCCAGAAGAGCGCGATGTTGACCAGAATGAAACTCACGCCAATCGCGGCCACCAGTTGCGTCAACTTGGGCGCGCGTCGCAGCGGCTTGTAGACGATGCGATCGATGGCCGCGTTGAGTACACCGCAAAAGACTCCGCACGCGAGCACGAGGCCGACCAGCAACCACCAATTCGATGCGTCGCCCAACGTTGCGGGATCGAGGATCGCCGCCGCGCCCAACGTGCCCACGATGGTGAGCGCGACAAATCCGCCCAAGGTGAAGACATCACCATGCGCAAAGTTGATCAGCTCCACGATGCCGTACACCATCGTGTAACCAAGCGCGACGAGCGCGATGATCATGCCGTTAGACAGGCCATAGATGACCTGTTGCAGAAAAACTTCGGTGTCGGTCATGCAACGCTCAAAGAGAGAAACGAAAGACTGCGCGACAACTCAATGCGCAACGAATGATTCGCGCATGATGGCCGCATCAACACGCGACGATCACCGATTCAAGGCTCTGCAAACGAGACGCATCAAGAGTGACGCATCAAGCTGCACACGATCAGTCAACGACTTTGACGGTGGAGAACACGCCGCCCTTGACTTCGAACACACTCATCGTGCGATTGGTGGTATCGCCGTTGGCGTCGAAGCTCCACGTTCCCAGTGCGCCCGAAAAGTCCTTGGTCTTGGCGACTTCCGCGAGCACACTCGCGCGTGTGAGCGTGCCCTTCGCATCGATGATGCGCTGCATCGCAGTCAACACAACCTTGCCCGACTCGTATCCGTACGCGGCGTAGCCTTCGGGCTCAACCTTGTAGGTCTTCACATAGTTCTCGTAAAACTCTTTGCCCTTGCCGGTCATGGTCTTAGGGTCGCGTCCACCGAAAGTCACGAAGACGTTGCCTTCGAGCGCCTTAGTTCCCGCGGCTTCGATGAATGCTTGTTCGTAGCAACCATCGGGGACCATCAACTTTGCCTTGAGTCCGCCCGAGACGATGTCCTTGGCCAACTGACCTGCGTTGGTCTGCGTCGTTCCGCCGAAATACACAAGATCCGCGCCGCTTTGCTTGATCTTTGTCACGAGGCTCTTGTAGTTGGAAGCCTTCGCGTCGAGTCCATCGACACCAGTGACTTCCAACCCGATTTCGCGCGCGCGCGCTTCGAACACAGTGGCCACGCCCTTGCCATAGACCTCGCGGTCGTTGAGCACGAACACTTTGGTCAGGCCGATTTCCTTGGCGAAATCCGCAGCGACTGCGCCTTGCACATCATCGGTGGGCACGACGCGAAAGTACGACACGATGCCGCTGGGGCGATAGACCGCGGGCTCACTCGCTTCGCCGAAACCAGACTTGGTCAAGTTGGGAGCGGTGTTCGCGGGGCTCACCATCACCATGCCCGCAGCGTTGAGCTTGGGCATCGAGATCTTGGCCGCGCCCGAGTTGTAGGTTCCGATGTAGGCCATCACGGTGGGATCGAGAATCGCTTTCTCCGCGTTGCCCGCTTCGATGGCAGGATCCCAATTGCCGCGCTGCGGGCTCGCGTCGTCCCAGTCTTCGTAGAGGATCGCGACGCCGCCAATGTTGGCGCCGACTTCGGCGATTGCCATCTTGATTCCGTTGACCATGCTCGTCGTCTGCGAGTTCGCGCTTCCCGTGCGCGGAAGACTCGACACGATTTTGACGCTCGATGCAGTCGCAACTGGCGCTGCTGCTGTTTCATTTTGCGCGAGGCTGCTCGCACTCATGCTCACAGCGAGAAGCGACGAGCAGACACGAACGGCGGCAAAACAAGGGTGGGAAATCATGCAGGAAAACCTCAGGAAGATGAGATGCAATCAGTAAGGGCGCAACGCGAGTCAGGAAATATAACGCTTCGAAGTCTGCGCGTATGCACATCGTCGTTGCAGATGCGACGCGCACGCGTCACTCAATCGAGTCGAGCTCAGCATTGGTGAGCCCTTTGCCCGCGGCCGCGCGCGAGATGATTTCCGACGCGATACGCGCAGGCTCATAGCCCACAAATTGCGAGGCAATCGCGCGCAAGTCCTCGCGCATGCGCGCAACTTTGCGTCCATCGCCGATGAGGTCAAGCGCGACCTCGGCGAGGCGCGCAGGGCCGCCCGAGTACGGGACGAACTCAGGAACAATCTCGCGACCGGCCACAATGTTGGGCAACAAGAGAAACGGCGCGCGAATGACTAACTTCGCGCCAAGCACTTCGAGGAAGCTGGTCTTGTAGATGCCAATCATCGGCTTCGCTTGACGCGCGCAGTCGAGGCTCACGGTGCCTGATACGGCCAACGCGAGTTCGCACCAATCAATCGCGCCATCGATGCCGCCCACCGTGATGTGCGTCGCGGGCGGAAGTCGTCCACCCAAACGCTCGCGAAACAAGCGCGCGTTGGAGTCCGTCGTCGCCACCACCACACCAACTGCAGCACGGTGACGCGCTTGAATGTGTGAGAATGTTTCCGCGAGCAAACGCGCATTGGCGCGCACTTCGCTTGAACGCGATCCAGGCAAAATCACGATGCGCGGGCCACCGGGGGGAAGCGTGGAGCGTTCATCGGCGACGCGCGCGGGGTCGAGCGGAACCGACAACACGGGATGCCCGATGAACTTCGCGCGCATGCCGCGCTCGCGGAACCAGCGCTCCTCGAACGGCAGCAGACAGAGGAGGACTTCCGAAACCGCTTTCAGTTTCGTGATGCGCCACGGCGCCCATGCCCAGAGTTGCGGCGCGACGAGATTGATGATGCGCGCGCCGGTTGGCTTTAATCGCGCGCTCAGCGGCAAGTTTGCGCTCGGCGAATCAACGGGCACATGCACCGCCACGCGGCGCGACGCGGCCCAACCCACGATCTCATCGTGCAATTTTTTGACTTGACGAATTCGCCCAATCCCGGCGAGTCCCATCACGCCGTCATCGGCGGTGCGTCCGAGCATGGTGGCGCCCGCGGCTTCCATCTTTGGCCCACCCCACGCGACGGGCTCGAGATCCGGATGATTGCGCTTGATCTCTTCGATCACTGGCGCGGCATGCGCGTCTCCCGAAGGTTCCATCGCCGTGAAGAGAATGATTCGCCGTTCGGTTGACACGGGTGGAAGCCTACCCAAATCAGTCGCGAGTGCGTATGACCGATGAACTGCGCGCACATTGAGCGAGCGTTTTTTGATGAGGCCGCAGCGGCGTGTTCATCTCTCGACGCGTCGCCAATCGTTGGTGCATTGCCGTTACTATCCGCGACCTCTCATGCTTAAGCGCACAAACATGTGTGGCTCGCTTCGTGCAAGCCATGTTGGACAGACCGTCATCCTCGCTGGTTGGATCAACACCTACCGCGATCAAGGCCGTGGCCTCATCTTCACTGACCTTCGCGATCGTGAAGGCCTGTGCCAAGTGGTCTTCGACCTCGAGCAAGCCGCCGAAAAAATGGTGACGCTGGCGAAGACCCTGCGCCGTGAATATGTCATCGCGGTCAAAGGAACGGTGCGCATTCGCGCGGGTGGATCCAATCCCAAACTGGCCACGGGTGAGATTGAAATCGTCGCCGAAGAACTCGAGCTGCTCAACGCCGCCGAGCCGCCGCCGATTCTTCCCGACGAAGCGGAGCGCACCAACGAAGAGACGCGACTCAAGTATCGCTACATCGATTTGCGTCGTCCTCGCATGCAGCAGATTTTGGAGACGCGTTCGCGCGTGACCAAGTTTGCGCGCGACTATTTCGGTGGGCATAAGTTTCTTGAGATCGAAACTCCCCTGCTGATCAAGACCACGCCCGAAGGCGCGCGCGACTTCATCGTTCCCGCGCGTTTGCATCCGGGCAAGTGGTACGCGTTGCCGCAGAGCCCGCAGTTGTTCAAGCAGATTCTGATGGTTGCGGGATGCGATCGCTACTTGCAGATTTGCAAATGCATGCGCGATGAAGATCCGCGCGCCGATCGTCAAGCAGAGTTCACCCAGATCGATCTCGAGATGAGTTTCATCGAGCGCGAAGATGTCATGTCGATGATGTCGGGCTTCGTCAAAGGGCTGTGGCAAGAACTCTTCACGTATGACGTGGGCACGATTGCGCGCATCACCTACGCCGACTCGATGGAGCGCTTTGGCATCGATCGCCCCGACATGCGCTACGGACTCGAGACCCGTGACATCTCTGCCATCGCAGCAAAGACTGACTTCGCAGTGTTCAAAGATGCGCTCGCGTTGGTGAAGACTGGTCCTGACGGAACTGCGGCGACGGGCAAGCGCGGCGTGGTCAAAGCGATTCGCGTGCCCACACCCAACGAGAAGATCACCCGCAAGATTCTCGACAGCTACAGCGAGTTCGCCAAGACCTTCAAAGCGGGCGGCGTGCCCTACACCAAACTCGGCGCCAATGGTTTCGAAACTGGGGTGGCTAAGTTCTGCGAACCGATTCGCGCCGAACTCATCGCTGCGCTGGGTCTTGAAGTTGGCGACATTGTGCTCTTCGCAGCCGACCACTACGACATCGCCACCAAGACGCTGGGCGAGTTGCGCCAGAAGGTCGCGCGCGATTTGCAAATCATCCCCGAGGGCGAGTGGAACTTTGTGTGGGTGGTTGACTTCCCGATGTTCGATTGGGACGGCGAAGGCAAACGTTGGGTCGCGCTGCATCACCCGTTCACCAGCCCAAATCCCGATCAATTCGACGTCTTCGCCAGCGATCCTGGCGCGTGTCTCTCCGCGGGATACGACCTCGTGCTCAACGGCAGCGAGATCGCCGGCGGCTCGATTCGTATTCACAACATGAATGTGCAAGAGACGGTCTTCAAACTCATTGGCCTCACCGAGGCCGATGCCAAGATGAAGTTCGGCTTCTTGCTCGACGCGCTTCGTCACGGCGCGCCACCACACGGCGGCATCGCGTTTGGACTCGATCGACTCGTCATGCACATCGTGGGCACGGACAACATTCGCGATGTCATCGCCTTCCCCAAGACGCAATCGGGTATCGATCTCATGACTGATGCGCCTGGGCCGGTTGACCCTGAGCAGTTGGTCGAGACTCATGTGCGTTCGACGGTTCCCGATACGGCGACGAGTTCGACGACGCGCTGATTGATGCACATGAACGGCGGAGCGCGCGCGCTCTGCTCACGAGGCGATTGCTACGACGACGATTCCCCAATCAACTTCGAACCGCGAACGCTCGCAGACCATCGCCATCTTCGGCGCGCTGGTCGCGGGCGTCGTAGTGGGCCAGATGTTGCATGACCCCACTGCGGCCACTGCGGTGAGCACCGGTTGGGTGACTGCGGGCGAACTGTTGCTACTGCGTCCACTGCAGATGATCGTGATCCCATTGGTGCTGGTCGCGGTCGTGCATGGCATCGCATCGATCGGCGACCCCAAACAACTCGGGCGCTTGGGCTTGATCGTCGCGGCGTTCTATCTCGGCTGCATGTTGTGCGCGGCGACGCTAGGCACGGTGCTGGTCGAAACAATTCGTCCTGGAAGCGGTCTCAGCAGTGAAGAAAGCGCGCGCTTGCTCGCCATCGGCGACAGCGCGTATCGCAGCGACGGCGTGCGCATGGAACGCATGACCGCCGGCGAAAACATGGGTGTTGGCGGCGCATTGGGCTCGATTGTGCAGCAACTGCTGCCCAAGAGTCCTCTCGGCGAAGCCGCCGCGGGCAACACCGTTGGTGTCATTGTCTTCTCGATATTTCTCGGATTGGGACTGGCCGCCGGCGGCGAGCGCACGCTTCGTGCCCGCGAAGTGGTCGCAGGTTTGTTCGCGGCGCTGCTCGAAGTCATCCAGTGGATTCTCTGGCTCATGCCCGTGGGGCTCTTCTGCTTTCTCGTGGGCATCGTGGGCCGCATCGGCCTTGGAAGTTTCGCGGGCCCCGTCGGTTGGTACATGGGCACGGTCATTCTGGGCTTGTTCATTCACGGCTTCATCGTGCTGCCCTGTTTGGCGGGCGTGTTCGCGCGCACGAATCCATGGAAGTTCATGTGGTCGGTGCGTAAAGCGTTGATCACCGGATTCGCCACCAGTTCATCCAACGCAACGCTGCCCGTCACCGTGCGTGAATGCACGGGGCCGGGCGGATGCTCGCCGCGCGCAACCAACTTCGTGATTCCACTGGGCGCGACGCTCAACCTCGATGGAACGGCGCTCTATGAAGCCGTCGCGGCGCTGTTCTTGTTCCAACTGTGCGGCGTTGATCTCACCACCGCAGACCTGGTCATCGCCGTGCTCACCGCAACGCTCGCCGCGATTGGCGCCGCAGGAATTCCCTCCGCGGGATTGGTCACGTTGGTCATCGTGGTGGCAGCGGTCAACACCAGTCTCGCGGGCCGCGGCTTGCCCGCGATTCCACTCACCGCCATCGGAGTCATCGTCGGCGTCGATCGCATCCTCGACATGTGCCGCACCATGATCAACGTCTGGGGCGATTGCGTGGGCGCGAAGATCGTCACACGGCTTGAGCTCGACGCGCAAGTCGTGTGAGCGTCGCGCGCATCACTTGGACGCACACGATGCGTCACTCAACCCGTCAATGCACGCCGCGTTCGGCCAACCAACGTTCTGCGTCGATGGCCGCTTGGCAACCCATGCCGCTCGCACTCACTGCTTGGCGATAGGTTGGGTCGGCGACATCGCCTGCGGCAAACACGCCGTCGATGTTGGTGCGACTCGCGCGCGTGCGCAGGAGCACGTAGCCGCTCTGGTCGAGTTCGATGCCTGAGCCTTGCAGGAATTTCGTCGCGGGCGAGTGACCGATCGCGATGAAGAGACCCTTGACGGGGAGCGTCGTGCGCTCGCCGCTGATGACGTTTTCGAGCAGCACTGCTTCGATGAAACTGTCGCCTAGGACATCGACCAAGCGTGAGTTCCAAATCGCCTTTGCCTTGGGGTTGTCGAGGATGCGCGACTGCATCGCCTTCGATGCGCGGAAACTATCGCGGCGATGAATGACATAAACCATTGACGCGAATTTGGTGAGGTAGCTCGCCTCTTCCATCGCGGTGTCGCCGCCGCCGATCACCGCGAGCGGTTGGTCGCGGTAGCACGGCAGCGCGCCGTCGCACACCGCGCACGCGCTCACGCCGCCGCCGGTCGTGGCCAGGCGCAATTCGTTCTCGAGTCCCACCCAATTCGCAGTGGCACCGGTAGCGAGGATCACGGAATGCGCGCGCACCGTTACGCCTTCGCTGGTGGTGAGCACGAAGGGACGCTGGGTGAAATCACACTTGATCACGTCGGCGTTGTTGATGCGTGTTCCAAAGCGTTCCGCTTGCTGCTGAAACAGCGACATCATTTCGGGGCCGGAAACACCGTGAGGAAACCCAGGGTAATTCTCGACTTCGGTGGTGAGCATGAGTTGCCCACCTGGCAACACCGGCGCGGGATTCGCTGCAGGAACTCCGATGATCGCCAGCGGCGAGAGATTGGCGCGCGCGGCGTAAATCGCCGCGGTCCAACCCGCAGGACCAGAACCGATGATGACGACGCGCTCGACTCCGTCAGCGTGAATGTGATTGTGATGCGCCGTCATATAAACTCCCGCTGTGCTCACGCGATTGAACGCGTGATTGAATAGGTGATCGAATACGTGATTGAATACGCGATTGAGTTTCGGGCGCGCATGTATGAATTGACTTCGCGTCGACGACGCGCGCATCGCTGACGATACGTGTCGTACTTGTCCCGCGACATACTTGTCCCGCGAAACTTACTTCGCTTGTCCGCGCGAAAGAGCGCGCAGTGGCGGCCACACCACGAAGTCGTCGGTCTTGCCGCCGACAGCGTGACGCGCCGCGGCGTTGAATTCTCCGTCGCCGTTGCGCGCGTAGAGAATGCAACCGGGCACCATGACGCGGCCGTACTCGCTCTCGACTCCGCGCTCGCGCGTGCCCAGATCTTCGTAGCGGAAGCGACCGTACTCGCGGTCATAGGGATCGAAGTCAAATCGCTTGGGGAAGAACTGCGCGTACGCTTTTTCGATGTCGTTGGGCCAGAGATCAAACTGGGTCCAGTACGCGGCCAAACCGCAACCACACACAGTCGCGCCCAATTCGACGACGAGCACGCGACGCAACTCAAACAACGCGTCGATGTCGCGCGCGGCCAAGACGACGGCCGCATACTTCACTGGATTGGTGCGCGAAAGCTCGGTGGGGAGCGACATCATTGGATCAAACGGACGCATGCGCCAACGTCGCCACCAGTCGTCATAGACATCGTTGAGTTTCTTGGTGCTCGCGTCGAGACTTCCGTGCACGCCCGCGATCATCTGCCAACGCTTGGTCGCTCCAAACGCAGTCAGAGGCGCGGCGTCGGACTGCAAATCTGCGAAGACTTCGGCGAAGCGCGCGTTGTCGGGTTGTCCATCTTCGGCGAAGACCGAGGCCAACACACTCTCGGCCACGAGGCGATCGCCTTCGGGCATTTCGATGCGCTTGAGTCGCTCGTTGTCGCTAGGACGCAGGAACGGATACTGCTTGGTGGCCAACGTGCGCAGAAGTTCGGTGCCCATCTTGGCGCGATAGACGTAGAGCATGTCGCGATGCACCGAGAGCGCGTCGGCAACCATGTGCATGAACGCGACCTTCTCATCAAACATCGACGCGTCGCATCCTTGACGAAGCACGCGCAAGTGCGCGAGTCCGAGTTTGAACGCCTCATCGAATTGCCCCGCCTCGCACATGCGATACATGTCGGCGGCGACATAGGCGTTGATGGTGGCAATCGCATCGAGATACGGAAAGCGCACCTTCGCAGGATCGTTGTCGACACCGATTTCGGCGACGAGTCCGCGCTCGACAAACTTCGCATCAACGCCCAGGGTGCCATAGGGCACGCCGAGGACTTGACAGTTCTCGACCGCGAGCAACACTTTGCCCATGTTGGAGTTGGCGGCGGCCCATGCGGAAACCGCGGCAAAACCCTCCATTCCTGGGTAAATCGTGGTCAATCCGAACTCGGGACCAATCGCGCTCGGCGGTTTGGTGAGGTCAAGATACGCGGTGAAGAGTCTCGTCGCGCTCTTGCCCGCATCATTGATGCGCAGCGAAGGAGCGTTGAGTTGCTTGAGGAGATCCGCGGACTGTGCCGACGCGTCCGAGGCAGTGAACGCGGGACTCGCGGTCAAGAGGACGGTGGCGAGCAGAGCAGAGAGAAGACGCGTTGCAGAGGTGGAGTCACTAAGCATGGTTCATTCCGTGAGTCGGGCAATCTATCACGCCCGCGCGCTTGTGGGTTACAGTGCTGGGCTTCCTATGGCTCGACTCCGCTGCCCCGATTCTGTGAATGTTCTCCTTCTTGGTACGGGTGGACGCGAACACGCGCTCGCTTGGAAACTCAAGAAAAGCCCGCGTCTCAAGACACTGTGGGTCGAAGCTGACGCCAACGCGGGCTTGCTCGAAATCGGCCGCGTCTGTCCCGAGCCGATGACGGACACCTTCCGTCTCGCGCGCTGGTGTGAACGCGAAGAGATCAATCTCATCGTCGTCGGTCCCGAGGTTCCGCTCGCACAAGACTTCGTCACCAAGATGAGCGATCTGCCGCGACGCGTGGTCTTTGGTCCAACCCGCGCGGGCGCGCAACTCGAATGGGACAAAGCGTTCGCCAAGCAAGTCATGCGCGCGGCCAGTGTTCCCACCGCCGACGCGCGCACGTTTACTGATCTCGAACAAGCGTTGGCGTATGTCGACACGCGCGTCGACGGATGCGTGGTCAAAGCGACGGGACTCGCCGCGGGCAAAGGCGTGATCGTGTGCAAGACGATTCCACAAGCACGCGCGGCCGTCGAGGATTGCCTGAGCAAACGACTCTTTGGCGACGCGGGCGCGACCATCTTGATCGAGGATTTGCTTGAAGGCCCCGAAGTCAGCGTGATCGCGTTGTGTGACGGGCAAACTTTTTGGGTGCTTGACGCGGCGCAGGATCACAAGCGTGTGGGCGAAGGCGACACCGGCGCAAACACCGGCGGAATGGGCGCGTTTTGCCCAACTCCGCGCGCGACCAACGACCTCATGCGCGTGGTCGAACGCGATGTGTTGGTGCCGACGATCGACGCGCTCAAGCGCATGGACGTCCCCTTTCGCGGCGTGCTCTATGCAGGAATCATGCTCACGCCTGCGGGACCGAAAGTGCTCGAGTTCAACACGCGCTTTGGTGATCCCGAAACGCAGCCGATGATGACGCGACTCAAGGGCGACCTCGTCGAACTGTGTTGGGCCACGGCGACGGCGCAGTTGTCGTTGGTCGAACTCGACTTTGATTCACGCGCCGCTTGCTGCGTCGTCGTGTGCGCGAAGGGTTACCCCGACGCGTATGCCAAAGGACACGAGATCACTGGGCTCGATGATGCGAAGGCAACCACGTGCGTGGCGGGTGAAGAGATCCACCTCTTCCACGCGGGCACGACGCGCAAGAATGGCAAGTTGGTGACCAACGGCGGACGTGTCATCGGTGTCACCGCGCTGGCGGCAACCGTGGCGCGCGCGAGTGCGCTGGCAACCGAGGCTGCTGCAAAAATCCGCTTTGAAGGCGCGTTTTTTCGCAAAGACATCGGCGCAAACCTCGAGCTTCATGCGAGTGCGGTTGCTCCGCGCGCGTGAGTGCCAAACGGCTGCTCACGGTCGAGCGCGACTCGATGAGACTCCCCTGATTGAACCCATCGAGAGCCTCGCGGCGCACGCTCTGGGTTACGCGCATGCGTCTCGTGCGCTAGGGTCATCCGAGTTGTCGCGAGAGACCGACGCAGCGACGCGAGGCGGTGAGTACCCAAGGTGCGTCGGAGCGTTCGCTTCACACGTTCGATTGCCCCCGCGTTCGAGCCTCGCCAAAAATCACCGAGTCCAATCGCGAGAGTCCGAGTTTTTTTTCGATCATGCGACTCGACTCGCATCTCCATTTCGAAGTCGCGTATATTGAGTTACTCTCTCAATGGTGCGTTGACCCCTCTACGCATCGCTGTGAGAACGCGCTTTGTGTGAGTGAATCGCAACTCGATTCGCTGTGCATGAATGCGCGTGTTTGATTGCGCGACGCTCGCGTCGCAAGACACTTCGTCGCAAGACACTCCGCGAATTTCGTTGCAATTATCTGTCGCAGGACACGTCAACAGATCGTCAATTGAAGATTGACTGCAGTCTGACTGAAGACTGACTCAACACGTGTAGCAAGCTCAAAAACACGGATGGTTATTTTGAACGGCACTTCTCGCATGAACTCATCTACTACTCACTCCGTGCTTTCCAGCTCATTCTCACGATTCCAACTGATCAGCAATGTGGTCAGTACTGGCGGAGTCCGCACTGGACGAATCGCCGTCGAATCCACACTCGCGCTTGTCGTGGCCTTGAGCTTCGGCGCGGAGTGCGTGCACGCTGCGCCGCTCGCGCCACCGACGAGCACTGCTTCGAGCTTCGAGCAATCACCCGCGAAAGCGAACGGATTGCTCGCGCGTCGCAAGCCTGGCCGCGTCGCGAGTTCCATGCTCGACTATCCGCGCAAGGCTCCAGTTCAAGGAGCGAAAGGTCCCGCCGAGCGTCAAGACATCCTCGGCACCGTGCTGGTGAAGTTTCGTGACGAGATGCGTGTTCGCGCCGCAAGCATCGACTCGCCCAACGTGGTGAGCCTGAGCAATTTCAGTGATAAAGTTGGCGGCGTGGATTCGCTCGCGCAGTTCACGTCGATCCTCGCGGAGAACCATGCGAGCGCCCGCCAGTGGCTCGCGCTGAGCGCGGACAAACTCGCGGCCATGGAAGATCGCGCGGCAACCCGCAGCGGTCACGCGCAACCTGACCTTGCAGGCTTCGTCGAAATTTGCGGCGTCGATGATGCGGAACTCCTCAACGTGGCACGCCTGCTCAACGACCTGGATTGCGTCGAGTTCGTCACCATTCCGACTGTCCCCCAAGCGGCGCAGTGCGCTGATCCGGCAGCCCCACCGTGCGAAGAGGCTCCCGCGGGCGGGCCGCCGTACTTCGAAGGCTGCATTGACGACACGTGCTGCCAGCTGGTTAGCCTCAGCGCGGGCTTTGAGTATTGCAACGACTACGCGCAGGCTCCAACCAACACTGGTTGGGATATCTCTTGTGCGGCCTTGGCCAACATGAAGTGCAACAACACTCCATACGACTTCGCCAACCCCGACCGTCCGACCCCTGGTCCTGGCTTCGTCTACGACCCTTGCTTTTACGACGCGACAAACCCGCCTGATTTCACCCTCGCGGCGTTTGACGATGTGTACGACTTTTTCCAGTTCGGTACTTGCTTCGTGGCTCACACCGATCGCGGCTGTCGCGATGCGCCTTGCTGCCAAGCGATCTGCACCGTCGACCCTGCCTGCTGTGGCGCGGGATGGGATGTCGACTGCGCCAACTACGCGATTTCGGGACTGATCGGCGCGTGTCCACCACCGCCAACTCCGGTCGCCG
>QWPW01000053.1 GCA_003671025.1 Planctomycetota bacterium | reverse complement strand
GACACTCAGGGGGAGTGCTCGGGCTCGACAGAAGCCCGATGATGGAATTCCGAAACCTTGACATGGGGAACATGCCGCACAAATTGCCCGAGGCAAATCTTTCTTGTCCGATCGCAAAAGAATCATGAATCCGTTCTTAACGCTCCAACGAGCGACCCTGCAATCGCGTCGGGAAAGAGCCTTGGCTCCGAATAACTCGATGGATGAACGGCGATCGGGCCGTCCGCACGGTCCGAATTCTCTGTCCGCGGCTCAGCGCCGTGAGGCGAGTCGAGGGGCAGCGCTACGAGCCGATGGCAACCGTCCCTACGAGCGCGCCGCGACGGCGACCCACCGCTGTCTTTGCGACCAACGTCATCCGCAGTCGCTCACATCGCAGCTGCGCAATTGAAAGCCCGCCAGTTGGAACGCGCGTGGCTCCGGGGCGACCGAGCTCAGCGACGACGACGGCCGCAGAGGCCGGCGAGTCCGAGCAGCGCGATTGCGCCTGGTGCTGGGACGATGATCCCTGTGGCTGCCACCGACTCGTAGCTGACGAAATCGAGAGTGCGAACACCCATCGTTGCGCCGATTGTCATTTTTCCGAAGCCGTAGTGGGTCAATGCGTCTGCGCCAACGAAACGGAAGCCGAAGTAGTTGGCCGAATTCAACAACCAACCACCAGCGGTGACGCTAGATGCCGTGTTGGCGAAGGTCGAAGCGGCGCCGACCAAGGTACCAGTGGACAGACTTGCAACAGCAGAGGTCGTTCCACCCTGACCAAGGCCCATGACGCAACCGCTCGGCATTGATGCGGCGAACCAGCTCATGGTTGTGGTCGATGTTCCATAGGGGTTGAGATCCCAACCAGCCACGAGGCCTGCCGCGCTGCCGGCGACTTGGGTTTCAACATTGATGTACTGACCATCGATGTTGTTTGGAACGACCAAGTTGCAGTTCCAAGTGACGACGGCTGCGTTCGCGGCGCCGGCGACGAGTGCTGAAGAAGCAGCGGCACCGAAGTGCTTGGCAAGGCGATTCGAGAGCATGGTTGATCGATTCTTTCTGTGAGTGTGGCGATTTGCTGAGGGACGGCTCACGAGCCACGGACGAACCTGCGTTCGCGACCCTGCGCGCATATGGCGCGCGTGGTGCCCAGCAATTTTTATGTTCCAAGAGAAGAGGGGCGCATGACCACTTCGCTGCGCGTAAACGTTGGCGTTTGTAAAAACACACGCGGGCAGCCACCAAATGGCTGCCCGCGTGAGATGTAACAAGTGCCGTGGCGTTCGCCACCGCAGAGTATTTGGGCTGTCTCAGCGACGACGACGGCCGCAGAGGCCGGCGAGTCCGAGCAGCGCGATCGCGCCTGGTGCTGGGATGCAGTTGACGTTGATCCCTGCGCCTGCGACCGACTCGAAGTAGAGCGAAGTGAGAGTGCGAACACCCATGGTTGCGCCCATTGTCATGACTCCGTAGCCGTAGTGGGTCGTTCCGCCTGCCGCGAGGAAACGGAAGCCGAAGCAGTTGGCCGAATTCAACACCCAACCACCAGCGGTGACGCTAGATGCCGTGTTGCCGAAGGTCGAAGCGGCGCTGACCAAGGTACCGTTGGACAGGCTTGCAACCGCAATGGTCGTCCCGCCCTGACCGAGGCCCGTGACGCAACCGCTCGGCGCTGCTGCGGCGAACCAGCTCATGGCAGTGGTCGATGTTCCATAGGGGTTGAGATCCCAACCAGTGACGAGACCTGCGGCGCTGGCGAAGGTTTGGGCTTCAACATTGATGTACTGGCCATCGATGTTGTTTGGGACGACCAGATTGCAGTTCCAGGTCACGACGGCTGCGTTGGCTGCGCCAACGAGGGTTGCTGCGGCTGCGGCTGCACCAAAGTGCTTGACAAGACGATTCGAAAGCATGGTTGATCGACTCTTTCTGTGAGTGTGGCGAGTTGCTGAGGGAAGGCTCACTAGCCGCGGACGAACCTGTGTTCGCGACCCTGCGCGCATACGGCGCGCGTGGTGCCCAGCAAATGTTGTGTCCCAAGAGAAGAGAGGCGCATGACCACTTCTCTGCGCGTAAACGTTGGCGTTTGTAAAAACACACGCGGGCAGCCACTAAATGGCTGCCCGCGTGAGATGTTATGAGTCCGCTGGCATTCGCCACGGGCCTGCGCTGAGATTTGCTCAGCGACGACGACGGCCGCAGAGGCCGGCGAGTCCGAGCAGCGCGATCGCGCCTGGTGCTGGGATGACGCTGATCCCCGCGCCTGCGACCGACTCGTAGCTGACGAAATTGAGAGTGCGAACACCCATCGTTGCGCCGATTGTCATTTTTCCGAAGCCGTAGTGGGTCGTTCCGCCTGCAGCAAGGAAACGGAAGCCGAAGTAGTTGGCTGCATTCAACACCCAGCCACCAGCGGTGACGCTAGATGCCGTGTTGCCGTAGGTCGAAGCGGCACCAACCAAGGTTCCAGCGGACAGGCTTGCAACCGCAGAGGTCGTTCCACCCTGACCGAGGCCCATGACGCAACCGCTCGGCGCTGCTGCGGCGAACCAGCTCATGGCAGTGGTCGATGTTCCATAGGGGTTGAGATCCCAACCAGTGACGAGACCTGCGGCGCTGGCGAAGGTTTGGGCTTCAACATTGATGTACTGACCATCGATGTTGTTTGGAACGACCAGGTTGCAGTTCCAGGTCACGACGGCTGCGTTGGCTGCGCCGGCGACGAGTGCTGCAGCAGAAGCGACACCAAAGTGCTTGACAAGACGATTCGAAAGCATGACTTCCCTCTCTTAAGTTTTGAAGCCTCGTAGGCCGTCAAGCGAGTGCTCACGCTGTTGTGCAGCGTCCAACCACAACAAAGGGTTGGCGGGTACGAGGTCCCTCTTCAACCCGAACAATGCAGCGGGTTTGTGTATGTGCAAGCAAAGACACCAAAAAACGGCGCGATTGCACAGTTGTCGTCGGGGGCTGCGCAAGTGCCTCTGATAATCCGCTTTGAGCAGCGCGTTAATGGCGCCTGAGTACGGATTCGATGTGGAGGTTTAGTGATCGTGTCTGCACTCGAGACAGAGAGGGTGCAAGCGCTCGCCGCGCGCGATGGGCTACTCTCGACCGTTAAGGCGAGACCAGCGCTCGTAAATCACTCAGCCCAACCCGCTAAGGCAGACCACTGTTGCAACTCACGACCCCCTCGATCGACGTGCGTACGTTTGCGCAACTCTTCGCGCAGCCCGCCAGCAGTTGCATCCTGATCGATGTCCGCGAGAGCGACGAACACGCGCGCGAACGCATCGACGGAGCGACGTTGATTCCCCTCGCGTCGCTTACACCACGACAACTCGCGGAGCATGCGCAAACGCGCGGTGCGACACGGGTGGTCGTTCATTGCAAGAGCGGCGGGCGATCAGGGCAAGCGGCCGCGCGCTGCCAGTCTTTGGCCAACGAAGGTATCGAAGTCTTGAGCCTCGACGGCGGCATCACCGCGTGGAAGGCTGCGGGATTTCCCACCGTCGTGGATTCGTCGCGCGTATCGCTGAGCATCATGCAACAGACGCACCTCGTCGCGGGCGGCGGCGTGTTCCTCGGGACGGCGCTCGGTTTCTTCGTGCGCGTTGAGTTCTTGGCAATCCCCGCGTTCATCGGCGCAGGATTGCTGTTCGCCGGCGCCACGGGTTGGTGCGGCATGGCACTGATTCTCGCGAAAATGCCGTGGAATCGCGCGCCGCGTGGCGCGGCGGCTTCGTGCAAGTTGTGAGTGCTCGCGTCTGCGTGCGATGATTACTTCGCGCGCGCGCGTGAAGATTTTGCGCTCGATTTTTTTCGCGCGCCGGCACGCGCGCGCGATCGAGCAGCGTTGCTGGTGCTCGGCGATTTTGTCGTTGCGGCGCGGTCCGGTTTCTTCGCCGTGATGGGTTTCGTCTTCGTCGCTCCGCTCCTCGCTTCGAGTGCGCGCAGCTTGTCGCGTTTCTTGACGTCGGCTTTGCAGATCACGCCGCCGTGCTTGGAAGTTACGACGAACGCGCGGCCGATGATCGCCAACACCGCGTCAAGCGTGACTCCGTTTTTCGCCTTGACGGCGACGCAAACCTTTCCGCACATGAACGGCGCCAACTCGTTGCCCATCGTCGCGAGTACTTCCTTCGAACAGCAATAGGCGATGGGTCCACGCACGCGCATCGCGAAGCCCGCGACCCATTCCATGTCGCGCACGACCACGGGAAATCCCGCGTAGATCGAGATCTGCTGCACCGAGAACGCGGCTTCGAGCAACGCGCACAACTTCACGGCGGTCGCGAGATCGCTCGGCGGAACGGTCTTCAAAAACGCGGCGCGGGAGTACGTGGAGAATTTCAGTGCTGGCTTCATGTCACGCAGTCCTTGGGGATCACGCTCGCCTGGACGCAGTGTCCACGGAAGCTGTGCGAAGTCATTGTGCCTGACACGAAGCGTTCGAAGCGTCGATCGGCGTCCAAATGTGCCTGGCACCAGACTCTGGTTGGCGTCCAAATGTGCCTGGCACCAGACTCTGGTTGGCGTCCAAATGTGCCTGGCACCAGACTCTGGTTCGCGTCCAAATGTGCCTGGCACCAGACTCTGGTTGGCGTCCAAATGTGCCTGGCACCAGACTCTGGTTGGCGTCCAAATGTGCCTGGCACCGGACTCTGGTTGGCGTCCAAATGTGCCTGGCACCAGACTCTGGTTGGGTGCAATCGTCCCCGCGCGACTTCTTGCGATTTTCCGCGAATGTGCGCAAAGTGCTTCGCATTGGCACGGAGTTGGTGTAGTGTCAGGACTTACCCCGCCGGTGAGCTCAGGTCGGACAACACTGTCCGACAGGTCAAACGCGCTGCTTCGATGCCTCAGGCTTCAATGCAACGCTCGCGACGAGAAAGAACTGGGAATCAGCTGGCAGCGTGTGGTCGTCGCGGTTTTTGCGGCGGACGGGCTTGTGCCCTCCACATGCTCTCAATGGCTTTGATCCCGTTCCCTTTGGGCTTCGGTATTGATGCATGAACTTTGACGATCGCCTTGCCCAGTTGGCAGTGGCGACCCTTCGAGTTCATCCTCAATCCCTCCCGCCTGGCACGCGACTTCGCCCAAACAATCGTCCGCATCGACGCGACAACTCTCGCGTTCGTCGGACAGCGCCCTCGCTCTCGCTTGATGCGTGAGGAGTGGCCATGAGGTATTGATTTCGTGACCCCTGTGACTGCATCCAATTCCGTTTCTTCCCGTCATCCCAATTCCAATTCCGCTGCGAGCGGGTCCAATTCCGCCGCGAACGAGTCCAATTCCGCCGCGCCGAGCGCAACCAAAGCCGCGACGGCCGCTGCAGCCAAACCCGCTGCAGGGCAAGTTTCGTTCGCCGATCTCAAACTCGCGTCTCCGTTGCTCGAAGCTCTTCGCGCCGACGGTTACGAAATGCCGACGCCGATTCAGGCGCAGGCAATTCCCCCGCTGCTGGCCAATCGCGATCTCCTCGGCATCGCGCAAACCGGTACGGGCAAGACCGCGGCGTTTGCGCTGCCGATTCTCAATCATCTTCTCGAAGACCTCACGCCCGGCGTTCGTCCGATCATCGGTCGTCGCCCGAAGGTGCTCGTGCTTGCGCCAACGCGCGAACTCGCGGCGCAAATCGCCGAGAGCTTCGCGAGCTACGGGCGACACACTCCGCTGCGTCACGCGGTGATCTTCGGCGGCGTCGGTCAAGGCCCGCAAGTGCGCGCGATTCAACAAGGCATCGACATTCTCGTCGCTACGCCAGGGCGACTGACTGATCTTCTCCAACAGCGATTGGTGAATCTGAGCGAGGTCTCGTGCTTCGTTCTCGACGAAGCAGATCGCATGCTCGACATGGGTTTCATCGAACCGATTCGTCGCATCAGCGCGCTGTTGTCGAAGTCGCGTCAGACCATGTTGTTCTCGGCGACGATGCCCAAAGAAATTCGCGTCCTTGCGGATTCGTTGCTCAAGAATCCGCTCACCGTCACCGTCACTCCAGTCTCGAGCGCGGTGGATGTGATCGATCAGAAACTCTACTTCGTGCTCAAGGCGCAGAAGACGCAGTTGCTGATTCATCTCTTCGCCACACTCGACATGAAGCGCACGATTGTGTTTACCAAGACCAAGCATGGCGCGGATCGACTCACGAAGAAGCTCATTTCTTCGGGCATTCCTTCGGCGGCGATTCACGGCAACAAGGCGCAGAATCAACGGACGCGCGCGCTCGATGCGTTTCGCAGCGGTCGCACGCCTGTGCTGGTGGCGACTGATGTTGCGGCGCGCGGACTCGATGTCGATGACATCACCCACGTGATCAATTTCGATCAACCGATGGAACCCGAGGCCTACGTGCATCGCATCGGTCGCACCGCGCGCGCGGGCAAGTCTGGTCACGCCATCGCGTTTTGTGATGTCGAAGAGCGCGACCTCTTGAAGCAAGTGGAGCGTCTCATCAAGTTTGAGATTCCCCGCGAGCGCGTGCCGCTTGATTTGCCCAAGTCTGATGAGGCTGCGGCGAAGAGCATCATTGCGACGGGGATGTATGGACACACTTCGCTCGGTGCGCATGACGATTCGATGCAATCGCGCTCGACGCAAGAGACGCGCGGTGGAAGTGGAACGCGATCGAATCACGTTGGTGGCCAAGGCCGAAGTCAAGGCCAAGGTCACGGACGCCCTCAGGGCGCACGCCGATCCGACGCGAATCCAACGCAAGGAACTCCGCCGCAACGTCCCTCGCGCGGAGATTCGAACGCACCGATGCGCGGCGATGCGCGCGGCAGCGGCGGCAACACGACCGGTCAAAGTCAGAGCCACGGACAAAGTCATGTGCATGGTTCGCGCGCGGATTCCAATCACGCGCGACCTCAGCATGGCCCGACTTCTGGTGGCGGACACGCAGCGCCGCGACCTCTCGGTGGCGGATTCGGCAAGAGTCCGGTGAAGCGCGCCGGTGGCGGTGGCGGCAAGCGTCCCAATCACTAAGCATTCGCATCGACAACAAGGCTGATTCAAAAACACAGCGGCATCACCATCGATGGTGATGCCGCTGTTTCGTTTCGCGTCTCACACTCGCGACTCGGTCGAAGGCTTGTCGCGTGGGATTTGCCGCAGAAACCTAGCGAAAGTTGAGCGTCATGGGTGGCGGCACGGCGGTCATCAGCGCAGCGCTAGAAAACCAAAGTGCAGTTGCGCGTGACCGAGGTGTAAGCGCATCCACTCGTCATGCGACATCTTGCCAAACACGGGACTGGTTGCCGTCATCTGCTCGCCGCGATCGAGTCGACCGAGCACCGCGCGCATGCGTTGCATTCCCTCGTCGAAACTCGTGCCCGTAGTAGGCAACATGAAACGCGCGTTGGCGGGAAGTTGGAATCCCGCGGGCAGCGTCTTACCGCTAGTCATGCGACCCTTCATCAAGCGCGCGATGATCTTGATCGCAAAGTTTGGCGTGCTTTCGGGCGGAAATCCATCAAACGCCATCTCCCACATCTTGGCGACATGATCGAGGATTTCGCCTTCGCTCCAATTGCCCGTGTGCGTCAGCGTGCCCGCGATGTGCGCGGCTTCGATGCTCGCGAGGTCGGCGTTCACGCATCCGTTGCAATGAAACGCAAGCTCGCGGCGCGGCGCCTTTTTCGTGTTGATACTCGTCGTCATGGAGTGCTTGGTGCGTTTGGCGCGGTCAAGTGAAGATCTTGGAACAACTGATACGAGGTCGGGTTGTCAGGGAGATACCAGTGGAATCCCTCTTCGACAAACACGGCGAGCGCGTTCGCGGCCACGATGCAAACGAGAAGTCCCACGCACGCGCGCGGCATGAATCCGATGCGAATGCGCTCAGGCGCGCGCGGCAACAACAGCAGTTGCACAGCACTCACGGCAACGACGGTGAGAAAAACGACGAACGCCCACGTGTACAGATGCAAGCCAAACATCGGCTCGCCAAAGCCAGGATCACCCGGCGCAATGTGCAGGCACACTTGGCGCAGCGAAACCGCGCCGCCAAGAATTGCGGCCAAAATACTGACGCCGTAGCACTCGGCGTAATCACGCGCGCTCACCTCGCGCGTGCGTGCGCGGCAAATCAACCACGCTGGTCCCGCGGCACACAACATCATTCCCATACGTTGCAAGATGCACAGCGGACAAGGCAACTCGCTTTGCAAGAACTGCACGCTGAATGCTCCGAGCAACACACACGAAACGGCGACGATGCAGAATTGCGCGAGGACGATGCGGAAGGTGCTCATCGCATTGCTGATCACAGGGAGAGACCCAACGCATCGGTCGCGTGATGCCAGAACAAGAGCGCCGTCGAGACACACGACGCTGCGAAGAGCACGCCTGCAAGACGATGTCGTCCGCGCCACTGCGCGATGAGCGTCGCCAAGATGAGCAAGAAGATCAGCGTGTCCATCGCGGTTGCTTTCGTCCGGAGTCTTCAGACCCACGTCGTATCAACTCACGCCGTCTTTCTTGGCCATCATCGCCAACATGTCCACACATCGCGAGGCATAGCCGTATTCGTTGTCGTACCAACTGACCACTTTGAAGAAGCGGTCGGAGAGCTGCATCGACGCCTTCGCGTCGAAGATGGAACTGCGCGAATCACTGAGGAAATCGCTGGAAACCACCTCTTCGTCGGTGAATCCGAGGATGTCGCGCAGTGAGCCCGTGCTTGCATTCTTCATCGCCGCCGTGATCGCTTCCATGCTGGTCGCACGCGTCGAACGAAACGTGAGATCAACGCACGAAACATTCGCAGTCGGCACGCGGAAACTCATGCCCGTCAGTTTTCCCTTGGTTTCGGGCAACACCAACGCACACGCTTTCGCGGCGCCGGTCGAGCTCGGAATAATGTTCATGTACGCGTTGCGACCACCGCGCCAATCTTTCTTCGATGGGCCGTCTTGCGTTGGTTGCGTTGCGGTCACTGCGTGCACTGTGGTCATGAGACCTTCATCGATGCCACAGGTGTCGAGCAGCACTTTGACCAGCGGCGCGAGGCAGTTGGTGGTGCAACTCGCGTTGCTTGCAATCGTGTGTTGCGCGGGGTCGTACTTGTCGCAATTCACGCCGTAGACGAAGGTGGGAACTTCCTTCTCACTCTTGGTCGGCGCCGAAATCAACACGCGCCGCGCGCCTGCATCGAGATGCTTGCGCGCGTCTTCCACCGTCGTAAACAAGCCGGTGGACTCGAGCACGTAGTCGCAGCGCAACGCTTTCCACGGCAATTGCGCGGGATCCTTCACCGCGGTGCACGCCGTGCGAAACCCGTTGCAGATGATCGCCTCTGAGCCCGCTGTGATGTCCGCACTCACCGTCGCATCGGCGCGTCCGTGCGTGCTGTCGTACTTCAGGAGATACGCCAAGTTATCCGCAGGCACGAGGTCGTTGACGCCGACGATTTCAAATCCACCGCGCGCAGTAGCGATGCGATAGACGAGACGACCGATGCGGCCGAAGCCGTTGATTCCAATGCGAATTGCCATGTTGAACTCCTGAGTAGCGAACGCTCTCTCGTCCGTCGCAGCGACGCTTCGAACTGAGTGTGGAGAGAGGTCGCGAAGGATAGGAGCCGCGGCGACATGCATCAACTCTCGCGCAATTGCTCTCGCCTGAGCGCTGCGCGCAAACCGTGTCGAAGCGTTGGTTACACTAAGAACGATGCGATTGTTCCTTCGACGTCCAATGACCACCCCTCTGCTGTTTACCGCTGTTTTCATGGGCTTTTTGGCGTTGTTGCCCGCCGCTCTCTGCCGCGCGCAGGCAACGAACGAAACCTCCACGTCGATCGCGAGCGACCCCAAAGTGCTGCGTGTCGGCGTGTTTGACGCTCCACCATTTTCCGAGTCCATCGACATGAGCGCGTCCGGCGCACCGCAGTGGACAGGGTCGTCGATGCGGTTGATCGAGCGCATCGCGCGCACGCTCGGTGTCACCGTGGAGTACCACAGTGGGAGCGAAGCGGAGATCTTGGCCGCACTCACCGCGCACACGATTGATGTGTGTGCCTCGCCGCTGGCGCCGACTCCGGAGCGTTTGGGCGCCTTCGATTTTTCGTACTGCTACACCACGGTGGGCATCGGCCTCGCAACTCGTCACGCCGAAGGCTTCGGCTCCGACTTTCGTCATGTCTTCACTGGACTGATGGCGCCAACTCAATCGCATTTGTATGCAGGCATTGCTCTGGCACTCTTGTCGTTCGCGTTCCTGCTGTGGGCGGTGGAACGTCGCAGCAACAAAGACTTTCAAGGACATTCATGGCACGGACTCGGCTCGAGCCTGTGGTGGTCGATGGTCACGCTGGCCACCGTCGGCTACGGCGACAAAGTTCCGCGCACCGTGCTCGGCCGCGTGATCGCGAGCGTGTGGATGTTGGCATCGGTGGTGGTCACTGCGGTGTTCGCCGCAACGATCGTGAGTGCGATCACGGTGGGAACACTCGCGTCGACTCCAGTGCATCACGCGAGCGATCTCTCGCGCATGCGCTGCGCGGCCGTACGCGCGGGCATCAGTGCCGCGTGGCTTACCTCGCATGACATTCGATTCACCGCTGTCGACTCACTCGCGGCGGGAATGACGATGCTCGAACAAGGCACTGTCGATGCTCTGGTTGCTCCACAGATTTCACTCACGATGATTGTGCGCGACCACGACGGTGTGGTCGTGTCGCCGACGCGCTTCACCGATGAGTTCATGTGCTTTGGATTGAGCACTGCGCTTTCCCCCGCGTTTCGTACGCGTTTCGACGCGGCGCTGGTGGATGAGCTGCCACGCCTCTCGGATTCGGATCCGTTCCGCGTCGCAACACCGCTCGCAGATGTGGGCGACGACGAGCGCAACCCTGCCGCCCCGACGACCACTCCTTCCAATGCATCAGGTGCATCACAACCATGAACACGCCCTACCCGCCGCGCACCATCGCCTCGATCTTGCGCCGTGAGCGCGCCATCGTCGCGATGGTGCATCTCCTGCCCTTGCCTGGTTCGCCGCGCTCGTCGCACTCGCCACGCGAGATTGCGGAGGACGCAGTGCAACAAGCGCGCGTGCTCGCGGACGCTGGGTTCGATGCGATTCTGCTGGAGAACATGCACGACGCGCCGTACCTCGCGCGCGAAGTTGATGCCGCCACCATCGCAGCATTCACGCGATGTGCCTGCGAAGTGCGCAGTGCGATTGATCTTCCACTGGGCGTGCAAATTCTCGCGGGAGCGAATCGCGCCGCGCTCGGTGTCGCTCTTGCTGCCGAGTGCGCGTTCATCCGCGCGGAAGGCTTTGTCTTCGCATCGGTGGCGGATGAAGGCTTGCTCGCGACTGCCGACGCGGGGCCGTTGCTGCGCGCGCGACGAGCGCTCGGTGAAGAGGCGCAGCGCATCGCAATTTTTTGTGACATCAAGAAAAAGCATTCGTCACACGCGATCACTGCCGACACATCGATCGCTGAACACGCACACGCTGCGGAATTCTTCGGCGCGGATGGCGTGATCGTTACTGGCAGCGCGACAGGCATGGTCACGCCCATCGCAGATCTCGACGCCGCGCGCGACGCATGTGCGATCCCCGTCTGTGTCGGCAGCGGCGCGACTGCTGCGACAGTGCAAGACCTGTTGCGCGTCGCCGACGCGGTGATCGTGGGCAGTGATCTCAAACGCGACGGCGTGTGGTGGAAACCGCTCGATCCCGCACGAATCGCAGCGTTCGTGCGCGCGGCGCATGGCGGTTAGACTCGACGTTTCGCCTTTGTGCGCGTGTGCTGCGCGAAGTTCTTCACTCGACTTGACGCGTGAACTCGACTGTTGGATTTGCTCACTGAACTAGGCCCGTGTGATTGCGTTATGAAACTTCACCTCAACGGTTCCATCGTCGATGAACGCGACGCACACATCAGCGTGCTCGATCGCGGATTTCTGTTTGGCGATGGCGTGTACGAGTTGGTGCGCTACTTCAACGGTCACGGTGTGGGCATCGATGCGCATGCACATCGACTCACGCGCAGTTTGTCGTTGGCCAAGATCACCGGCTTCGATGCGAGCGGCCTCGATGCGCTCTGTCGCGCGCTGCTCGCGGCCAACGATTTGCGGGACGGCGTGATCTACTTGCAAGTGACGCGAGGCGTCGGTCGCGTGCGTGCCCATGTGCCCACCGAAGTGCTCGTGCCCACGGTCGTCGCCATCGCCACTGCTGCGGAACCACTCGCGGCGTTGCTCGCGCCACAAGCGATCAGCGCGATCACCGCCGAAGACATGCGTTGGAAACTCTGCGAAATCAAGACGATTTCGCTCATGGGCAACATTCTGCACTTGATTGACGCCAACGCACACGGAGCGAGCGAAGCGATCCTTCATCGCGGCGGCATGGTGGGCGAAGGCGCGTATTCGAATGTCGCGTTGGTGCGCGATGGGGTGCTCATCACCACGCCTATCGCAGAAGAACCACCGATTCTTCACGGCACTGCGCGCGCAGATCTCCTGCAAAGCGCCAAGACGTGCGGCGTCGAAACGCGCGTGCGCGCGGTGACTCTCGACGAGTTGCGTCACGCCGATGAAATCATGATCACCTCGAGTCGACGACTCGTGAGCGGCGTGACACAACTCGATGGACATGCGATTGGCGCGGGCAATGTTGGCGCCGTGACCACGCGATTGTTCCACGCGATGTGCGATTCGATTCGTCACGACATCGACCAGTCCGCTCGAACATCGCACGGCACCAGCTCTGCTTCCGCTTCCGCATCAACTGCAACAAAGACCGCGTGAGCCACGACGTAATAGACGTCCCCAGATAAAGCATCAACTATGGAAACCGACTCAAACGCTGCCGTGCTCGCGATTCAAGTGGGCAACTCTCGCATCAAGTTCGGCGCCTTTCGCGGCGCAGAACCTGAGGAGATTGCATTCGTCGCCGTCGACGATTTGCCGCTCGCCGTGGCCACGGCGCTGCGTTTGTATGAACTCGTCGGCGCGGAAACCGACTCGTCGGTACTGCTCGCGAGCGTCAACAAACCGGTGAGCGAAAAGCTCTTGCCCTTGCTGCGCGAAGAACTCGGCTGCGAGTTGTATCTCGTGCCCGAAGACATGGCCGTGCCCATCGGGACATGCCTTGATGCCAACGCCACTGCCGGCGTCGATCGATTGCTCAACGCTGCCGCCGCGTGGGGAAAACTCAAACAAGCGTGCATCGTGATTGATGCAGGCACGTGCATCACCGTCGATTTCATCGACGGCGAAGGCGTGTTTCACGGCGGAGCCATTGCGCCCGGCTTGCGCATGCAACTCAAGGCGCTTCATCAGCAGACCGCGGCGCTTCCGCAACTCGAACTTGCGTTTGACGCATTCGACGCAATGCAAGAAACGCACGACGAGAAGCAGCCGACGCCTTGGGGAACCAACACGCGCGACGCGATGATGCGCGGCGTGTATCACGGCGTGCGCGGTTTGGCGTGGCGCCTCATCGAGAAGTACGCCGAGGCATACGGTGGATTTCCTCCGGTCATCGCGACTGGTGGCGACGCGGCAGTTCTGTTTGGCGAAGACGAACTGATCAACCAAGTCGTTCCTGATCTTGTGTTGCGCGGAATGGTGATCGCGGCTAACGCTGCGCTCACGCCTGACGCGGTCGATGACGATGGGCTTTCGAGTCCGCGCGCGCCGGGATTCTCGCTCCTGCCGTCACAGACCCACCCGTCGCCGCGCGGTTCGCACGCGACACAGAAGACGAAAAGTGTCCACCGAGCTGGCTGTGACGAAGACGGATGCGACTGCGGCGAGGCGTGAGCGACAGAACCCCGCGCCTGGTCTTTTCGCGCGTTTTTCTGCGGGTTTAGCGGGTTTTCTTGCTTGAGCAGTCGGACCAACCGATCTCACTCTTGATGAACGTGACACTTCCCACTCCGCTTGAGGTCGCTTGCTACCGCGCCACGCCGCACGGTGCGGGCGCCGTTGCGATGGTGGAGATCGTGGGCGATGTCAGCGCGTGTCTCGAAGCGTTGTGTGGCAAAGATGTTGAAGTCGGCGCGCTTCGCGTGCGCAACTTTCAATCGATTGATGCGGGACTGGTCGCGCGACTCGCGCCTGAACGCGCGCAACTGATGCCTCACGGTGGACCGCGCATCGTCGAACGACTCGCGCAATGGTTGGCTTCACACGGCGCCAATTGGATTGATGATCCATTGGCCGCGCGCGATGAACTCGATCCGATGGAACTGTTTCCCGAAGCGTCTGACCGCGTGGAAGCGCTCGCGTTGGCGACGCTCGCGCGCAGTGCTTCTCCGCTGGCGGTGCGCTTGCTGCTCGCGCAGAGCGATGCATGGAAAGCGCACAATGATTCCCCGCTCACCGATGAAGATCACGCGCGCAGCGCTCGACTGAATCGCCTCGTCGAGCCGCCGCGCGTGGTGCTCGTCGGCAGTCCCAACGCGGGCAAGAGCACGCTCTCCAACGCGTTGCTCGGTCGCGTAGGCTCCATCGTCTCGGCGGAGAAAGGCACGACGCGCGACGCAGTCAGTGCGCGCATCGATCTCGCGGGACTCGTCGTCGAATGGTTTGATTTGCCCGGATTGCGCGAGACTTCGGATCCCATCGAAAGCGAAGCGATCGCGCTGGCGCAACGTCTTTTGCGCGACGCCGACATGGTGATCTCGCTCGCCGCACCTGGGATTGGTTGGTGCGCAAGTGATCGCGCGCCTGATCTGCGTGTGTTCAACAAGATTGATTCGCTCGATGCACGCGAGAGCTCACTTCGCCATGAAGCGACGCTCGCAGTGAGCGCGCGAACAGGCGAAGGTCTCGCGGCACTGCGCGAAGCTGTGCGCGAAAAACTCGTTCCTCGCGTTGATCGCGATTGCGCGCGTCCGTGGATGTTCGACGCGCGACTCATTGCCTCGCGCTGAAAACGCGCGAAGCACACGCGGCACGATTCACAAACCCATGATCGAATAGCCCGAGTCGACGTAGACCACTTGGCCCGTGACGCCGCGCGCGAGATCACTCAGCAGATACACCGAGGTATCGCCGACTTCATCACCAGTGATGTTGCGCCTTAGCGGGGCCTTCTTCTCCACCCAGTCGAGGATGTCGCTGAATCCGCCCACTGCCATCGATGAAAGTGTCTTGAGCGGTCCGCCGGAAACGATGTTGCAGCGAATGTTTTTCTCGCCCAACTCCATCGCGAGATAGCGGTTGGTCGCTTCGAGCGCAGCCTTGGCCACGCCCATCACGTTGTAGCCGGGGACTGCTTTTTCGGCGCCGTAATAGCTCAATGCGATCATCGATCCGCCAGCAGGCATCAGATCTTTCGCGCGATCAGCCATCGCCATGTAGGTGTAGGCCGAGATGTCGAGCGCTTGCGTGAACACGCCGCGCGGCGTCGCCGCAAACTTGCCCATGCGCAACCAATCTTTGTCTGCGAACGCGATCGAGTGCACGATGAAATCGATCTGCCCGAAGTCCGCTTTGACCTGCGCGAAGACGCGATCGAGGTCCTCATCGCTGCCCGCGTCCATCGGCTGCAACCACGGCGTGGTCACACCGAGACTCTCGACGGCCTTGCGCACGCGTCGCTCCATTTTTTCGCCCGGGAGATGAGTGAACAAACACTCGGCGCCCTCGCGCATGAGACTGCGCGTGATGGAATGCGCGAAGCTGTAGTCGTTCACAATTCCAACCACCAGCCCGCGTTTGCCAGTCATAAGTCCCATTGATGCTCTCCTGTGTGGCGCGAGCGCCGTGTGGTTCGTGAAGGGTGCGAAGAGTAGCACTTCTCTCTCTCGCATTGGCGAAAGGGCTACTCGTTGCGACGATGAGCGTGTACTCTTCGCCGAACCCGCGCGCGTAGCTCAATTGGATAGAGCATCGGTCTTCGAAACCGAAGGTTGGGGGTTCGAAACCCTTCGCGCGCGTTTGACGAACACGCCTCATGAACCGACTCATGAATCGGATCACGAATCGGATCACGAGCCCGCAGCCGAGCAGGCGCGCGTGAACTCGCATGATGGAACGCCCGTGAATGTTGCGGCAAATTGCATCGAAGCGGTTGAGCGCGCACTGACGCGCACACCCGATCGCGAACTGGCCAAGGCCGTGGTTCAGCTGTCGAATCTTTACACCACCGAGAGAGGGAAACTCGCGCGCGAGCAATCGTCGGCGATTCACCTTGCCGCCAAGAGCGAATACTTTCTCGCGAGCGACGCGCCGAAAGTCGCGCTCGCGTTGGGTGAATGCGTGGCGCGCAGCGATGCGTTTGCGCGACTGATCACCCTCGACACTGTTCGCATCACTGATCTGGGCGCTGGCGTTGGCGCGACTTCCGTTGGCTTCATCGCGTGGCTTGCGAATGCACGCGCTGCGCGCAACATCACCACTCCGTTGCGATTGGATTTGCACGCGGTGGAACTGGGCGAACCTGCCGCGCGCGCGTTTACTGAAAGCGTGCGCGTCGCCGCGGCCCATTGCGAATTTGATCTGGCACTGCGCATCGAAGCCCGTGATTTCAAGTCAATCGCTGTCGAAGCGCGCGATCTTCTCCTGTGCCAAACGGCGCTCAACGAACTACTCGTCGACGCGACGCACACCCGCGAGACCATCGCGATGGTGACGCGCTGGGCCAACGCCGCCCCACTGCTGTTGGTCGAGCCTGCGCTCAAAGGTTCGACGCGCGCACTGATGGCATTGCGCGATGAACTGCTCTTGGCGGGCGGCATGCATGTGGTCGCGCCGTGTTTGCATCAACAGCCTTGTCCGATGTTGGCGCGTCATGATGATTGGTGCCACGAAGCGCGCAGACTCGAGCGCACTCCGCGTGTCGAAGCGATCGACAAGATTGTCGGTCGACGAGATGAGCGCGCGCTGTTTGCGTTTCTTGGGACGGCTCCGCAGGCATGCGCGTCCGTGAGTCAACATGTGACTCTGCGCATCGTCACCGACACGCTCGGTAGTCGCGGAAAAACCGAACGACTCGTGTGTCGCTCCGATGGAGAGATGCGCATGATGCGTTTACTCGACCGCGAGGAGCGCGAAGGAAACCGCTTGTTTCTTCGCGCGAAACGAGGCGCGATTCTCTCGATCGATCCGCTGCCGGAGAACAATCGCATCGCGCCCGAGGCGATGGTCCGTCCTGCGCTGTAGTCGCGCCGAGACCCTAGCGAAGCGTGATTCACGCAGCGCGTCGCCGATCCACTTCAACCAACGTCAACCAACATCAACCAATATTGGGATCCTGATCGTCGTCTTCGAAGCCCTCTGGGTTGATCGCGGCGGGATCGCCTGCGGCTCCATCGGGAGTGTCGAGCCGATTGATCCGAGGGCCCGAGCCATCCGCGTCGTTGAAAGTGCCATCCACGATGGGGTCGCTCTGGCAACCACCGAGAAAGCAACACGCGCACATCACAGTTTGTTGCGGCGAGAACAGCGGCAGGATTCATCTTCATGGCGCGAGTGTAGCGCGGAGCATCACTCGGGCCGACGCGCGCGAATGCGTTCCGCTTCGACTTGATGCTCGAGAAAATCGACGCCAGTTCGAGATCGAAATATTGCCCTGATTCACGGCGAAACAGCGCGAAAATCTGCTCGCGCGTCCACGCCTCTTTGTATGCGCGCTTGGAACTGAGCGCGTCAAAGACATCAGCCACCGCGACGACGCGCGCAAACAACCGGATCGCTTCGCCCACCAATTGCCGCGGATATCCCGAGCCATTCCACTTCTCGTGATGGCAGAGCACGATGCAGCCAAGCACGCGATCGAATCTGCGCTCAAGACCGCGACGCGCGCGTCACGATGCGAATCGTCACCGACACGCTTGGAAGTCGGGGCAAGACCGAGCGACTGGTGTGTCGCAGCGACGGTGAGATGCGAATGATGCGATTGCTTGATCGCGAAGTGAGCGAATCGAACGCGCTGTTTCTCAACGCGAAACGTGGAGATACGCGTGAGATAACCCCCATTCCTGACAACGACCGCATTGCAGTTCTCGCGATAGTGCAGGCGAACATTCCCCAGATTGCGCTTCCATAAGCCGCCGCAGTTGCCTACCCTGACCACACTTGTTGCGGCGCGCGCGCATTCTCACCCACCGCCTCACGCCTTTCGCGGTGTTGATTGCGATATTGCTTTCAGGCGGCGGCGGCGCGCGTTTTTCGCATCTGATAGTTGCCCACAGCGGCGGCCCGTGCTGCACTTCAAGCACGGCACACAGTGTGTCAGGTGATACGCACGATCACTCGCATCATCTACGCCACGCCCGCTGCGACACTTCTGATCCATCAGCTCAACATCAAACATCGGGCTCCACCAATTCGGGCGAGCACTCGAACCCGCGCGAGCATCCTTCAACCGATGAATGCTCTGTCTGCGCTGAACTCAGCGTAAACCTCTTGGCTCCCGTACTCGTCAAATGCATTCCAAATGTAGTTGCCTTGCTGCGGATCCTTGACGAACAGGCGCCGACAACGCGCGTCGTTGCCGACGCACCAGATGTCTGCGCTGCGCGCCCCCCTCCGAACTCCCACTGAACTCAACGCGTTACGGCAGCGGTCGTTGACTGTTGTCGACCTTGTTCAGTTTTCTCCAAAGCCTGTTTGAACAGGCAGGAGTTCTGTGTGCTCACTCAATCTCGTTTTCGGCGGGCGTTTACGCTCGTCGAGTTACTCTGC
>QWPW01000052.1 GCA_003671025.1 Planctomycetota bacterium | reverse complement strand
TCGTAGAGTCGTTTGAGCGTCGCCATGCCCTGACCATTCTCGCGTGTGTCGGAGAATAGTCAAGACCATTCTTCGACCATCACGAGAATGGTCAAGATGATTCGACGACCCGCAGCTGATGGACAACACAAAGAAGTTTGGTGACGAGTTTGGCGACAGTCACTTCGATCTCCATCGAGTCACGGACACGCGCCCCAGCCGTCGAGAATCACTGCGAGGTCGAGGCCGTTGACCATGCCGTCGTTGGTGACATCCGCGTCGAACTCGCCTGAGCCGTTGCTGCCCCAACTACTCATCAGCGCGGCGAGATCGATGGCGTCGACAGAGCCGTTGCCGGTGACGTCGGCGAGGCACTGGCACTCGTCGATGAGTCCGTCGCCGTTGCCGTCGAGTTTGGGATTGTCGACGACTTCGCATGCGTCGAGCAGATCGTTGCCGTTGCAATCCGCGCCGCCGAAGAGGATTTCTTCGAGATCGAGTTTGCCGTTGCTATCGCAGTCGGGACAGGGTCCGGCCCAGTTGTTGTTGCCGCCGTCGACGTAGCCGCCGTTGCTGAGCGCGCTGATTAGGCAGCCGATGTTGTTCGAGAAAGTCACAGTGCCAGTTTGGTGGTTCCCGCATAACAAAATCGAGTTGCGCAGCACGCAATCGCGCACAATCACATTTGCATCTATTCGTGCGTAGAACGTGCCGGCAAAAACGTTGTGATCTTGGAAGACGCAACCTTCGATGATTGCAGAGGCGCTGTCGTTGCCATAGATCGCCGCGCCATGCACCGTCGAACGATTTCGCAGAAAGCTGCAGCGACGAATCACCGTGGGCGTCGATGTAAGAAACATCGCGCCACCGTCGGTCCAGGCGCTCCAAAGATCCTTGAAGATGCAGCCTTCGATCAGCACCGAGAAGTTGCCGCCATCGTCATCGTCAATGAATAGACCTGCCCATTGCCCCGCCTCCATGATGCTCTGTCCATCGACGGTGAGGTTTCGAATTGTGATTTGACCGCTCAAGGGAGTTCCCTGACCACCAACCAACATCGCACCGCCAGCAACGCCCACTCCTGTGAGGATGACCGCTGACGCTTCAGCGCTGGGATGACCTTGCAGTGTGATGATCTTGTTGAGTTGCAGCGCCTCGCGATAAAGCCCAGGCGACACCGTCACTATGTCGCCATGCACAGCCGCGTTGATCGCCGCCTGAATCGTCGGGTACTGCGAGGGCACGAGTCGATCGGTCGCGTGTGCGAGCGAGAGGCACGCGAGTGATGCGGCGATCGCCGCGAGAGTAGACATCCGTGTGTGTTGTGTGCGCGCTGTGCTCATGGTGTTCTCCCGCCGCGCAAGACTTCGTTGCGGCTGTCGGACAGAGAGCGAGTCACGACTGCGTGAAGCGCAGCGAAATGACGCGATTCCAAAATTGGTTCAATTGGGGATGACTTCGCGGCGCGACACCACCCGCGACGCGCTCCCCCCACCCCTCACACCCCATACCGCCGCTTGATCTTGGGCACGATGTACTCCGCGAACGCGCTGTCGAAATCGTGCTGCGGCTTCCAGCCCCAGTCGCGGCGGGCGGCGGCGTCGTCCATGTCTTCGGGCCAGCTGTCGACGATGCGTTGACGTTCGAGTGTCGGCGCGTACGTCACCGTCGATGCGGGAAAGTGCTGGGCGACTTTCGCGGCGATCTCGGCGGCGCTGGGGGCGAAAGCGCTGACGTTGTAGACGAGTTGGGTGAGCTTCTCGCGGGGCGCGTCGCTCAGCTCCATGAGTGAACGCACGGCGTCAGGCATGGTCATAAACGGAATGCGCGCGTCGGGGCGGACGAAGCACGCGTAGGGCTTTCCTTGCGCTGCTGCGTGCAACATCTCGGGGCCGTAGTCGCTGGTGCCACCGGTGGGCACGGTGTCGGCGGAGATGATTCCGGGGAAGCGAATGGCGCGGAAGTCAACGGTGCAATCGAGTCGGTCTTCGGCGAGCAGACGATAGTGCCGTGCGTAGTAGCGGCCCATCTCTTCGACGGCGCGTTTGTTCACGCCGTACATCGTGATCGGTTCGAGGCATTGGCACTCGCTCACGCGACCGGCGGCGCGCTTGCCTTGAAGCGTGGGAATTCCATAGACCGCGACTGTCGAAGGGAACATGAACTTCACTGCGCGCCCGCGACGAGCCGCGCAATCCGCCGCGAGCTTGAGCAGGTGCGCGCTGCCCATCACATTGACTTTGAGCGCAAGTTCAGGGCTCTTTTCGCCGCGTGTGGAAAGCAGCGCGGCGAGATGCCAGATCTCGCTGACATCATGCTTGCTTGCGAACGAGTCCACCAACGCGCTGTCACTGACATCGGCTGCGTAGGTGGTCGACGCATGCGCCGCGCTCGCGGTTGAAAGCGCGCGCAAGTCCATCGCGACGATTTCGCGCTTGCCGCCGTAGCGAGTCGCGAGCGCTTCGAGCAGCGCGTGGCCCATCTCGCCACCTGCGCCAGTGATCAGAATCGCTCCCGTGTCTTTTGCGCCTTCTGCGGCGCAACCGTTGGTGCAATCTTGGTGCGACTTCTGCTGCGTCATCGTGGCGTTGCTCATCAAAATTCCTGTCGTGAAGACTGGTCGCTCAACCGAACCAAACGTGTTGAGGTCGTCAATGTATATGACGCGCGATGCGTTCGTCGCACCGCGCGTCGTTCAGTTCGTTGGAAAACCTGCAGCAATCGAACTCATGCGTGTCGACGCGGAGTTCTCGCACCTCACACGCATGCGTCGAACTCAGGCAACGCAACCGAGCCGTTGCAACAACTTCTTAGTCGCGTGAATTCCATCGGCCTCGCTGAGAACCTTGCCTTCGTACTCGATGCCAACCGCGCCGCGATACGAACTCTTGGCGACGAGTTCCATGAGCGCGGGATAGTTGAGCAGCG
Source organism: Planctomycetota bacterium (assembly GCA_003671025.1). GTDB lineage: Bacteria > Planctomycetota > Phycisphaerae > Phycisphaerales > SM1A02 > QWPT01. Next base: position 17,831 of record QWPW01000052.1, on the reverse strand, counting down.
ACTCGTCGCCGTTTGCATCAAAGCCGTAACTCTTGGCCGAAACGCCTTTGGCATACGGCAACACCAAACCAAGATTGCGCACGGGATCGATCATGACTCCCTCGCCGTTGCGCCAATTGCCAAAGTCAGGCAGCGTGCCGCAGCGCGGATCATTCACGGCCTTCATCACTTCGACGACCCACGCGCCGTCGGAAGAAAGTCCGCCGTGATTCTCCACGATGACGTTGATGTCAAACGGTTTGGCCACCGCGAGCAACTTGGTGAGTCCATCGGCGCAGCGCTTGATTTGTTCGCTCGCGTCGCCTTCACCGATCGCGTTCACGCGAATCGAATGACAACCCAATGCCTGCGCGAGTTCGAGCCATTTAAGGTGATTGCTGGCGAATTCGGCGCGTGACTTCTCTTCTGCGGCGCCGCACAATCCTTCGCCGTCACACATGATGAGTTCGTTGCGCACGCCTTGATCATCGCTGCGCGTGCGCAGTTCGCGCGCAAACGACGAGTCGCCGATCTTCTCGGAATAGAACTGATTGACGTACTCGACACGCGTGAGACCAAACTCGGTCTTGGCAATCTTCGCGAAGTCCATCGCATCGGCGATGACCGGCGGACGCTCTTCTGGCCTGCACAATCCGAAACGTCGATGCAACGACCACTGCGCGAGTGAGATTGGATTGCTCGCGCGCGCTGTGCTCGGCGGCGCGGCGGTGGATGCTGCTGTCGATGCCGGTGGTGAGGCAGGTGGTGATGCATCGTCAAACGCGCCAACGCGCGCACTCAACGCGCCCAGCGATGCCAGACCTACGACTCCGATTGCGTCTCGTCGATTCATCGTGTTGTCCTCAATCACTTGTGCTGATGCTTGCGCTCATCATGATGCGTGTGCTGCTGCGATGGATCGTGCGCGCGCGGGCCTCCAGCGAAGCGTTCGGCCATGTCATCGGTCGAAGTCCACTGTCCATCTTTGAGATGCTTGATGGTCACGACTGACGCTGCCACTGCCGAAAGCGCGACGGTCACAAACATCGCCGCGTAACTGCCGCTGGTGGGCAGCCATTGCTCGGTGACGAGAATGACGAATGCCGCAATCGTGCCAAAGAGCGCGAGGTGCAGGACGAGAAGTTTGAGCGCGTGCGCGGCGGTGCCGGGACGCTTGTGGCTTGGGGTGTTCTTCACGCGGCGAACGCTACCGCAAATGGTTCGCGGTGTGCGAAGCGCGCATGTGAACTGCTTACACTTCGCCCATGCTTTCCACTTCTCGTCGCGCGTTCATCGCGCCCATCGCGCACGCGCCTTCTGCTGCATTCATTGCCTGCGCGCTCTCAATCACGCTGTTGAACCCCGCATGCGCTCAAGACTCGGCGCCCAACGGTACGGCCGCGCAATCAACGCAAGACGACGGTTCGCGCGACGCCAAACATGCCGCCAAGCATGAAGCCAAGCAGGACGCGGATCAAGCGCGTGACAGCAGAGACTCATCGCAATCAGCGGGAAATCAAGCGAATTCGGCGACTGCGCCCGCGAGCGACACGCAGTCCGGCACGCAAGATGACAAGAAGCACGGTAAGAAACACAAAGACAAGTCAAGCGATGCGCCCGCGGTTGACCCTGCGGCGCCAACAAACAATAGCGCAGGCAACAACAACAACAACACGACGAACGCATCAGCCGTGAAACCCACCATCGCGTGGTACGTCTCGCTGCACGCCGATGGCGCCGCCGATCCCGCCACCGGTGGTGCCAGCACTGGCCCGAGCACGGGCGCGGGCGCGGACAACATTCTCGGTTTCGCCAGCGACGGTACCGCGAAGGGTTCCGTACTCGGCGCCGCACCTGCGTCGATTGGACAAGTGCATGGACTGCGCGGAGTTCTTCCGCTTTCCGACGGAACCATCTTGGTGATCGCGGCGTGGAAAGAGAACACGCAAGTACTCCAATACGGAAAGCCTGTTGCCAATGGCACGCGTCCGTTCATGAGCGTGTTCACTTCGCACAGCGCCACGAACCCGTTGTTGCTTCACCCCTACTGCCTCGCGCAGGCGAGCGACGGCACGATCTACGCGTCCAATCAAGACAGCAACACGGTCTCGCGTTACGGCGCGCCCGGCAGCGCAAACGCGGGCGTACCGCTGGGACTCGATGGTTCGGTGCAGAGCGGCGCGACCGCAGGCATGATCATTCCTTCGCAAACCATGCAGAGTGACGGCATCAAGATGGTGCGCGGCATTGCGTTTGGTCCCGACGGCAAACTCTATATCTCTGATCGCGGACAGGGCGAAGTCTCGCGTTGGGATCCTGCGACGGGCAAGCGCGAAGCCACCGTGCTCAGCAAGAAGCACGACCTCAAGACGCCGATTCAATTGTTGTTTTCTAGCGACGGCAGCGTCTTGTTTGTGAGCGACAACAAACGCAACTCGGTGTTTCGCGTGACCCTCGCCACTGGTGCGGTCGACGATTTTGTTCCCGTCGCGGCGGGACTCGATGCGCCGAGCGCGCTCGCGCTCGATGGCGATTGGCTCTATGTCGGAAGCCGCAAGGGTCAAGCGGTGTTGCGCTTCAATCGCGAGAGTGGCGTTGCGGACAGCGCGCCGTTTCTCGCGAATCTCCCTGACAATCCCGAGTTTTTTGTGCTCAACCGCTTTTGAGGATCTCGCATGCACGCATGGTTAGCGTCGATCGTTCTCGCGATTGTTGTTGCGATTGATCCGCCGTCGATTCCTCCATCGAGTGCGCCGACGACTGCTCCAAAGGCAGCGCTTGAGATCACCATCACGCGTGCCGTCATCGCCGCGCTCACGTCGAGCACGACCATCGAACTTGATCGCGTTGATGTACCAACCATTCGTGCGTCGAGCATGGAAGACGCCGCGTGCGCGCAAGGTTGGCTGCACGCGCGCGAACGGTTTTTGCAGATGGATCTCGCGCGGCGTGAACCCGCGGGTGAACTCGCGCAAATCATCGCGCAAGGCATCGCGATGGATCGACTCGCAGCGCCGCTGCAATTGCGCGCGGTTGCTCGTCGCGCGTTGGCCGCGCTTCCTCAGAATCATCGCATGTTGCTCGAGCGATACGCGTCCGGCGTGAACGCGCAGTTGGCGTTGCTCACTCCTCTCGAATACCAGTTGCTCAAGGCAACACCCGCGCCGTGGCTTGCGGAAGACTCGCTGTTGGTTCAGTTGAGTATGGCGCGCTATCTCGATTCGTCTGCAGCCACCGACCGCGCGCGCGCGTTGCTCTTCGCCGAGTTTCCCCGAGCGTTGGCTGAGTATTTCGATTCATCGCACGGCGTGCTCGACATGTCTGTCGACGGAAGTTTGTTGCCCGCGCCTTACGAAATTCCCGACGACGCGATGCGCATCATCTGCGCCGCACTCGCGCACGAAGCGAGCGCCGTGAGCAGCGATGCAGCGAGTGAAGCGCCGCGTGACGCGAAGAGCGACGCCGTCGTGCCCGGATCAAACGCATTCGCCGTCGCAGGAGGTCGCACCAAAGACGGACGCGCCATCGTGGGCAACGACATGCATCTGTCGCTGATGGCGCCGGGGTTTTGGTATCGCGTTGCGTTGGAGTTGCCCGACACCCGACTGGTCGGACTCTCGCTTCCGGGCGTGCCCATGATCGCGCAAGGAACGAATGGCCACGTCGCGTGGGCCTTCACCAACCTCACCGCTGATCTTTCCGATCTCGTCATCGTCGAACCTGATCCATCGGACGCGACGCGGTACCTCACGTCTGAAGGCAGCGAAGCGTTCGTGCAAACGATCGTGTCACTCGGGCGCGCAACTGAAGGCGCGCCTGACAAAGTCGACACACGCGAAACGCTCACGCTGCGCGACACGCGTTGGGGTCCCATCGTGGAAACACGCGCAGACGGAACCATGCTCGCGTTGCGCTGGGCCCCGCTGCTCGAAGGCGCGATCGACCTCGCGTTGTTTGATCTTGCTCACGCGAAGAATCTCGACGCGGCGCTCGAGATCGCCAAGCGTTGGCACGGTCCGCCGCAAAACATTTTGGTTGCCGATAGCACGGGTCGCATCGGATGGACTATCGCGGGAGTGCTGCCTAGGCGCAGTGCGCTCACGCGCGTTCCCGTGTTGTGGCGCGATGCGCCGCAGTGGAACGGCCTGATTTCCGCCGAAGAAAAACCGAGCATCGTGGACCCGCCCTCAGGCGTGCTCACCAGTGGTAATCAACTCGCGCTTGATCCGCAGGGACCTCTCGCAACGCTCTTAGGGTGCAACGAAGCCGCGGGCGATCGCGCGCATCGATTGCGCACATTGCTCGAAGCGCGCACCGACTGGACCGAAGCCGATTTGTATGCAGTGCAGCTCGATGTGCACTCGGATCGACTGCTCCGTTGGCGTAATGCGATCGTCGCGTTGCTTGGCGGATGTGCGACCACACCTCAATGCGCGGAAGGCGTCGCGTGCATTGCACAATGGGACGGCCTCGTGAGCGTGGAGAGCGCCGCGCCAGTGATTCTCGATGCGCTGCGTCGCCGCTGCTGCGATTGGATGTGCGTCGCGGTGGCTGAGTACGCATCACGCGAAGTGCGCACGGATCAACCAGAAGTTGCGCCGCGCAGTGCAGAAGCGCGCGCGCAACTTGGCGTTGCCTTGCGCGGATCGTTTGACGACGAGGCCGTGCTGCGTCTCTTGGAACTCTGCGCCGAGAGCTCATCGCGCGTGAACGGCTCGATGGATGCGCCAATGTGGAGCAAGGAAAGCGCCGCGCAATGTTCGGCGCTCGCGGCGCGATTGCTCAGCGAATCCGTCGCCGCCGCACGCAATCCCAAAGGCGAATTGATGACGCGCGGATCGGTGAATCGATTGGTCATGCGTCATCCCGCAGCCGACGCGCTCGGTGCCGCCGCGCGCATGGCGGAGATGCCTCGCACCGCGCTTCCTGGTCATCCCACGTGCGTGCGCGTGCAGACGCCGAACTTTGGCGCGAGTCAGCGATCGATCGTTTCACCCGCACGCCTTGATGACGCGATTCTTGTGACGCCCGCGGGACAATCGGGATCGCCGCTCTCGCCGCACTTCAAGAGTCCTGGCAAGAGGGATTGCCGTTTCCGCTGCTTCCCGGCGAGGCGGTGCGCGTGGTGGAGTTGTCGCCCAAAGTTGTGCCGACCGCGCCGTGAACTTTGCGCGGACGTGTGCATGACGAGACATGACGAGACATAACCAGACATGACGCGTCGCCGCGCGCGACTGCTGCAACTTTGACACGGGCATTCACTGCGCGCCGCACGAACCCCACTGCGAGAGCAGTGCGGCAAGATCGCTGCCGCCGACGATGCCGTCGCCGTTGACATCTTCTTCGCAGGCGCTGCATGCTCCCCATCGCGTGAGCAGTGACGCGAGATCCGCTGCGTCCACCGCGCTGTTTCCATCAAAGTCCCCGCTGCAACCACATTCATCGGGAACGCCATCGCCGTTGAGATCGGCACTCACTCCAGCTGCGATGTCGCTCGCATCCGCCACGCCGTTGTGGTTGCAATCATTGACCAGCACCATCTCCACACACGCAGCGGTCAGCGTGCCCACATCGCCCGCGACGCCATCACCCACGATGAGCGTCCACACTCCTGTTGGTGAGAGTCCGCGCATCGGGCTCAGCGGCGTAAACGGCCGCAGCGCGCCCGCGAGAATCGGCACCTGTCCATAGGGACAACTCAACTCCGCCGCCGCGCTCGCCGCATCATCAAACCACACATCGATGTTGTCACCGCCGCAGCCCCACGCGCCGGGATAGCCCACCGAAGGCATGCCCGCGCGATTGAGCAAACTCACTTCGACGCCCTCGGGGTTACGCAGCCTTAGCACAAGATCACCCACCCACGGATGCGTGATCACAGCGTGCACGCGGATCGACTGGATCATCATGGCATTGCTTGTCGGCGGCACGATCACCGTGCGCAGCACTTCGCTGTTGTCGGGGATCGCTGCGGCAAAGAAGCAGTAGCTGTCCGCGCGCACCGCCGAACTTCCGTGCATCATGAGGAGCAACACGACGAGAAGTCGCGCGCATGAACGGAGTTTCGCAAATGTGTACTGCATCATCGTGCCCCCTGCGCATTCATGATCGAGTTGCGCGATGCGTCATTCGATTGCGCGGGATCAACCATGTCCGTGACATGACACCAGCCCGTGACCAAACCCATGTTGTTGCCGCCGAGGATGTGACCTGAGCTGTGTTCGACCACTCCATCTTCTGGGTCACTCAGAAACGGATCCGTGATGAGATTGCAGTAGTCGTAACTCCACCACACATCGGTGAAGGTCGTCGTGTGCGAGTACACGCGACTGCGCGCAGACGTAGGAATCGCGCTCAACCACAATGCCGCGCCGTCGAGTGTGAGATCAAAGATTGAGCCGCACTGCACGCCAAAGACTGCAGCGAGCGCGGCGAGATTTCCTGCGAGTGGAGTTCCTCGAAACGGCGTGCCCACTGTTTGGATCAACCGCCCTGCGCCAACCCAATCGAGTCCGCTCCAATAGAACGTGTAGAGATGAAGCGCGGCGCATCCGCCTTGACTGTGGGCGACGACACCGAAACTCTTGAACTGCGCCGCGCGCAACGCGAGATCAACGGCATACGCGTCGTTGCTGATGTTCTGATTGAGATTCTCGTAATGCCACGCGTCGCTGGAGAAGTGGGTCATCGGCCACGGATTGAGATCGGCGCAGTAACCGTGGGTCAAAACCAGTGCGTGCGAACCCGCGCCGGCGACGTAACTCTCGGATGCGGGAACCGTGTGGCTCGCCATCGCTCCGTCGCCGCGCGCGCTGAATCCGTTGTCATTGGTGCTCGAGAGATCGCTTCGACGGACGGAAGCACGGGCCACGAAATCACACAGCGCGAAGCCGTCGCGTTCATGCACGCGCAAGTTGCGACATTCGAGTCGTTCGTCGGGCGCAAGGGAAACGCGAGCCGATGCGCATCCGAGATGCACACGCGCGTTCGACCCATCACGCTCGACCGCGGTGATGCCGCCGATCCAACCGAGGAGGCGTTCTGCGGAGTTCGACACGGCCCACAACTCTGTCGCCGCAAAGAGCGCACTCGCGCGCGTGCGCACGGGAACAGACACGTCGAGCCAACCGCGCCCGTGATCGACATCGACTGCACCGTCGGACACGTCATTGAAATCGACCTCGATCAAATGCTGCGAGTCATGGCAAAGCAGCTGGGTGCCGCCGTCGAGCACGTGCACGAGATACGACACGGTGCGCGTGCGCGCGGCGCGTTGCTCATCGAACACACGCGCCACGATTTCAATGCGCGCCGTTCCCGCGACGGCGTTGTCGAAGTTGAGTTGCACGTTTTCCAGTCGTGCGCGCGTTTCAATTCGCCCCGCGCCGTCACGAGTGATGCGAGCGTTGTGCACGCGACCATCGCTCCAGTGCACGCGCGCGCGCACCACTTCAAACTCAAGCGGCGCGCAGGCCATCGCTCGCTCGCCAGGCGAGGTCGCACACAACGGCGAGAGTTCGTCGCTCTCCATCCACCGCGCGCACGCCGTTAATACCAGCGGCTCTGAGGCGTTGCTCCGCCACGAAGCACGATGCACAACCAACGCTGCGGGCGAGTCATCATCGATAAGTAACGCGACTTCATTCGACGACGAGAGATTGTTGTCACGCGCGCACTCATCCACATTCGTGAACGCCGCAATCGTGTGGCTCCCACGAGACAACTCGAACTCAACAGTACGCGTCGGTTGATCGCTGGCAAACGCGGCTTGCGATGCGACACTTTCCACAATCGCAGGCGACCAGCCTGCGCCACTTTCCAACGCGCCACCGCGTAGTTCGCGCGCGAATTTGCCATCCTCAATGTGCAGTCTCCATATGAACGCGTCGGTCGCCAACGGCGTCACCCGCAGCGTTCCACCACCGTGATCGAAACCGAATGCAAGCGTCGGCGCGCGCGGAACCACCAGCAGCGCACACTGCGACACCGTGGCGCAGGCGCGCGGCGACGGAAGCGCCACTACGCCTTCGCGCACATCCGACGGCGGCGCGAACAGGAACTTCGCGGCGAGCGCCGACGCATTGACCGACTCATGGGCATGAGTGACCCGCGCCAAGGCGAAGACGAACATGATCAACAGGATTCGAAAGCACATGCGCACCACAGTAAGGCGCGCGCGCACGGTTTCTGAATTTCACCACACTAATACCGCTCCGAATTGTGGCGGCGTCGAATCTGGGCGCGACGAGGTCAATCCTTCACTGGTGCGCGACGCGCATCACTGTTGGATCAGCCCGTCCACCCGTTCAACATGATGGTCAAGTCGGCGCCGCTGATGATCGTGTCGCCGCTGAGCTCGTGGGTTGCGCTCGTCGTCCCCCACGCGTTGAGCAACGGCGCGAGATCGGCGCCGTTGATCAGCCCATCATTGTTGTAGTCCGCAGGCGAATTGATGCCACCACGAAGGAAGTTCGCCGCAGGAATGACCGCCTTGATCGTGCCTGGACCCTGCCACGAAACGATGAGACCCGCGTTGTTGGTGCGCTCAAAGAACTCGACGCGCAACGCATGACGACCGACGCCAAGACCAATCGTTCCCGACTTCTCCAGCATGGTGTGCAAGCCATCGTTATTAACAACCAAAGTGTTGCCGATGTACAATTTCGATCCCTCATCCGAGTTCGTGAACAGCGTCCACTGCCCACTCACGGGCACGTCGAGCCAGCCGGTGAACACCGCGCCGAGGTTGTTGCTCAGTCCGCTTCCCGCGAAGTTTCCTGCGCTCGAGGCGTAGTTGATTGAGTCCGCGACTCCCGTCGAACTGGGGGTCAGCGTCGAGAAATTCGGCAGCACCGAGGGGTTGTTGAGGACGTAATACGCCGCGTCGAGTTGCGCAGTCGCGCCCGCAGGATTCTCCGGAGTGCGCAGCGCAGTCACCGCCACCGAGACCGAGCCAATGGACCACTGCATGGTTGGATCCTTGACGCGGTATGTAAACGTATCCGTCCCTGAGTAACTATCAGAGGGCATGACATAGGTCAGCTGATCGCGCCCGTCTGGACCCGTTCCAACACTGCGTGTGATCTGCGCGCCGTTAGGTGATGGATTCTGAAACAACTCAATAATGAGCGATTCGCAGTTGAACTGGAGTTCATTGGCCAACACATCGAACGTGATCGGCACGTTGGAAAATGTCGCTCCACTGTCCGCCACGACTACAGGCGCACGCTGGGGACCCGTGTATCCGCACGTCGAAGCGGCGAGGTGATTCTCGATCGAAGAAATGTTTCCGGGATGGAACCTCAACTTGATGTTTGCCACGCCACCAGAGCAAAGGTGGCAGTAGGACATGATGGTGCCGATGTCCTGATCTGCGGCCGAGCAATCCGCGGGCGAACTGCCGCAACCGTCGAGCGGCGGGCTATACGAGTGCGTGTGCGGCGCGCCGAAGTTGTGACCGAGCTCATGCGCGATCACATAGATGTCCCAGTTTTGCCCGTTGTTGTCGAGAAGTGGCGAAGGGAAGAAGCCCGCGAGATTCGCCGACACTCCGTACTGCGCGCCGGTGCAAAGACCAGGCAAGTACGCGATGCCGCCACCGAGTCCGCGACCCGAGAGAAAGTGCGCCAAGTCGCGCGGCACCGTCATCATGAACTGATCCCAGTGGCCTTTGAACTCGTTGAGCTCCGCCGAAGTCGAGCCCGCCGACCATGGGTCAGACGCATCGATCCACAAACGCAGATACGAGGCGGAGAGACGCGCATTGACATCGCGCGAATAAATCGCGGTCAAGCTCGAAGCGAGCGTTGCGACATAGCCCATACCCGCACTCGGGTTGGCGCCGAAGAGTTGCAGGAATTCGTAGTCGGTCTCGTACGCGATGCGCACTTGGCGGCATGGCGTGGTGCCGGCGATGCCGCCCTCCGCGCCACTCGTTGGTGGAACGGCTGGCTCCGCGGTTTCGCAGATCCACGGCGGAGTCTCGATGAGTCCAGCAGGCAACGCGGTGAGGTCGTAGCTCACCGTGGGCTGACGCTTGCCGTAGGTGCCGCTGGAAATGATGAAGGTGTGGTTGTCGAGTTCGACGTACCCGAACGTGCCCGCGTCGCTCACCGCGAGAAACGCGTGCGAGTCTTCGGCGCCGAGCACGGTTCCCGCGAGAAACGCGCCGTTGGGCGTGAGACGCTGCGCGACCATGTGACCGTTCTCGTCGCGCTTCATCGCTTCGATGATCGCGTCGGACTCGAAGGGCTGCACAGGCGTCAACGCCAAGGAAACAGTTTGAGTGTTGCCCAGCGGGAAGTCGCTGAGGATGCCTCCGCCGCTGTTGGCGAGAGCTTCCACGCGCGCACGATCGACCTCGATGATCGCAGTGTGCGCGCGAGCTGCGTCTGGCATCGCAACGAGTTGCGCCACTTTCATGTCGACGCGGCGCGCAATCGGCGCCACCGCCGGTGCCTTGGCTGCAACCAGTTGCTCGGTCTTGGCTGGCGGCGCGTATGCCGCAGAGGCTGGTTGGTTCACGAGCGCCGCGCTGCTAATCAGCGAAAGTACGGCGAGCGAAAGCGCGGGGGCGACAGATGTGTGCATAGGAATCTTGGAAGCGTGTGAATGACGCGCGCGGCGTCACAGGAGTCGGAGGAGCTGGAGAAGTCAGAGTGCTGACGAGAACACCCGAAGGTCAGTAGTGACAAGGTCGTCGATGATGACGCCATCGCAAGGATGACTTCGGCAAGTCGGGCGAAACGACGCGGAAATCTCATGACTTTCGATGATTCGTCGATCGATAACCGGCAACGCCGAGGATGTCGTATCGCATTGGCGTCGATAGCACGCGCGGCTACGCGTCGTGGTGCGGGACATATGTACGAATCAGGTGCGAATCACGGAGCGAATCATCATGCGACATCAGCGACAACGCACTTGAGCGCTCAACATCGCTCACTCGAGCGCGTCTTTCATCAGTTTTGGGTATGCTTTCCGCCCCGCTGCCACCCTAGCTCAGCGGTAGAGCAACGCTTTCGTAAAGCGTAGGTCGTGGGTTCGATTCCCATGGGTGGCTTGGTTCGTGCCAACATGATCCGTGCGCGTTTTTGGCGGAAAATTGAGGGGTATGCGGCGGCACTGCGCCGGTACTGCGTCGACACTGCCGCTTCCTTAGCTGCGCCCGTGAATGCCCCCGTGTGCGCGGCAACCAACCGTCAACAACTCGGCCAATGACTAGTGGGTGCGCCTCTCACGCGGCGGCGAAGTGCCTTTGGCCTCGCTCAAATGTTGCCTAGAAATGCAAACACGCGGCCCTCATGAGGACCGCGTGTTTGGTTGCCGTGGTGAAGTTCTGGGGTTGCGCTCCTCAACGAAGGCGACGTTGGAGCCGACGTTGGACGCGACGTTCACTTCGTAATGAGCTTGACCGCCTCGGCCGAACCCGCGTCGAGCGAGCCGTACAAGCGACCCGCGGCGTCCGCGGCTGCGCCCGTGCTTGCGGCGATGAGATCGCGCAGCGCGGACAACTGTCGATCATCGGCGCGTGCTCCGCTGGTGCCACTCGTGCGCGCGGACAATCCCGCGAGGTCGCACAGCGCAATCTGCTCGTCGCCCGTCGCGGCGAGAGCTGCGTCGATCAACGCACTCTGGCTTGCCGGCGACGCGTGCAGCGCAAGCACTTCGGCGATCATCATGCGCAAGCCGCCTTGTTTGGTGGCGAATGCGCCGAGCAGCGCGGCCTCGGCATCTTGGATCGCGAAGATCTTCGAGTTGCTGAACGCGATTCCGCGCAGCGCCTCGGCGCAACGGGCGGCGTATTCGGTGCTCTCGGCCTCATCCATCACGCTGCCCGAGGCTTGCGCAAGGATCGCGGATGCTGCGTTGCGGAACGTCTCGGCGGGCGAGCCTTCCGTCCACACCAACACCGATGTGTCGCTGGTGAATGCCGAACGAACCGCAGCGTCTTCCATCGCGTTGGCGATGACCAACACAGGGCTCGCACCAGTGAGGCCGCTCGCGCGCACACGCGCATGCGCTGATTTCATTTCGTCGAGCGTTCCGCGGAGGACGATGATGTCGACTCCATCAGCACGCACAACATCGACTTCGATGCCATCAAAATCGGCGGCGTTGGCCACCGAGATCAGACCGGCGCCCTGCAACTGCTGACCGATCGCTTGGCGATCCTCAAGTGATCCACCGATGATTCCTGCGCGAGTCGAACCGTTGTCGGAAATCGCCGAGGCCAACGTAGGCACCACGCTGAAGTCGCCAGGGAAGCTTTGCGTTTGCTGGCTGTTGGCCAACGCGAGCGCTGCATCCAAACGCACGCGGCGATCCGCGTAGCGCATCGCCTCCAGCATGGGCGCGCGACCAATGGCGCCCGCAGAGCCGGCGGCGGTTGCACTCGCGAGCGCGTTTTGTCCCGCGGTTTGCGCGAGCACCGCGATTGCGTCGCGCACCAACGCGGTGTCCTTCGAGTCCAGTCCCATGGCCAACACTTCGGCGCACACGGATGGGCCTGCGGTCGTCGCGAAGAACTGCGGGCTGTACTGCTGCGCTTGCGCGTCGGAGCCCAGCGTGTTTTCGCGGCGCAGATCGGCGGCGACATAAATCGCCAGCGCGGTCGAGTTCGTCGCGTCCGCGGCGAGCGCGCGACGCGCCATCGCCATCGCCATCATGTCGCAAAAGATGTTGGTGGCGACGGGCGCACTCTGCAGACCCGCGAAGCTGTCGTAGCTCCACAAGTTGTTGGTGGCATCGGCGGGATGAGGCACGAGCGAGTCGTCGCGGCGAAAGAACTTCGCGGCCAACGCGGTGAACTGCGCCGAGACATCGTTGGTCGAACCACCGAGTTGGGTGAACGCTGAATCGCACGCGGCTTTGACATCGGTGCTCGCGGCGGGATCGGCCGCGACTTCGACGAGGAACGGAATCGCGGTTGGCCAATTGACTTCGGCGAGCATGCCCGCAACTTTGCGCTGCGATGCGGAGTCGAGCGAAACCAACGCCATCGACAAAGGAAGCACTGCTTGACGCTTGAGCGCAACGATGTTGCGCGCGACGGCGAGTTCCACCGCAGGATCTTTGGTTTCGACGAATGCCTTGAGCAGTTGCGCGACGGCGTATTCGCCAGCCGCGGAGATGCGCTCTTCGCCGATCATGCGCTGGCGCTGAGTCTTGCTCAACATCGCAATCGCTTCGGCGATGCGCGCAGGGTCGCGAGCGAGCGCGAGTCGGCCCGCTTCGACGCGGTACTCAATCTTGCTGCCCAGTTCGGCAACGCCGACCATCGCGCGGCTGCGCGAAACGGCTTTGGCGAGTCGATCGCTGAGTCCGCCCTCATCCACCGCAGTGGCAAGATCCGCATCCGACGCTGATGCGCCGAGCACGCCTTCCGCCGCGGCAATCGCAAGATCGCTCTTGCCGATCAGGACGTAGTGCGTGAAATCTTCCATGCTCTTCTTGAGCGCGGAAAGATCTTTCGCTTCGACGGCAGAGGCAGCTGCCGAATCGTCTTGCGCCAAAACCGTGGGCGCGTGCGCGAGCAACGCAGTTGCCAGCAACATGGCAGAGAGAGGAAGGTGCGCGCGCTGAACGATGGACGCAATCGACGACATCGAGGAGATCTCCAAAGGTGTGCGGCCTTCCTCGCATGGCGCGGGAAGTGCCGTCTCCGCGAGCCCGATGGACGACGCGGCGAAGCGCGGAATGTATCGGAACCTTCGGTGGCTCGTCAACCAAGCGAGCGACATGCTGGCGCGAAAAATTTCGACGCGCGCGGCCGAGGCGATCGAGCGATGCACGCATGCGGTGAACGCGTGTTGTTCCGAGCGAAATTCATTCGCCTTCGCGTGCCACGCGAAGGCACGAGATGCTGCACAACAACGCGCGCTTGCAACACCAACATGCATGATTCGCGCCTGATTCGTGCATGATTCGCGCATGCATCGGCACCGACCACGGCGAGTCACAAACGCGCCACGGATGTAACACGAACCATCGACGCGGATGCGCGCCTCGCAAATTTCCATATACTCGCCCTCGCCTTTGAGCCCGAGGTTTCCTCGGCCTAAGTCGCGCAAACGGCTTAGGAGGGAAGGCGGTGAAAATCCGCCGCGGTCGCGCCGCCGTGACAGGACGAGCACGTGCTCATGCATGAACATGCACGAGATCGCGCTCTGCGTTTGACAGCCGTTTCGCAAGAGACGGCAGCCACTGGCTTCATCGCTGGGAAGGCGTCAACCGCACCGCTGCAAAGCGGATCCTGAAGTCGGAATATCTGTCATTGGCAACGATTGGTATCCGTGTGGATACCGCTGTGCGCTCTCAGTCGGAGCGCGCTTCGATCCGGGCGCGATTTTCCCGGCAGGAGCAATGGTTGTCATGGTTGCGATGTTTATTTTTCGCGGTGGTTGTCGTGATGGTTGTCGTGATGGTCGTGCTGCTGTCAATCGTGGAGCTGTGCGCCGCATGCACGCGTTTACTCAACGCGTGTTGCTCGTGCCCGCGCTCATCGCGTGCGCTGCACATGGCGAGAGCCCCTTCGCGACCGAAGTCATTTCCTACAACGCAGGTGTCGGCGCTGTTGCGGGATTCACTACCCCCATGGTCGCGCTGGGACAACCCGAGCGATTCACGGGCGAAGGCTTGTTTCCCGCATGTGTCACCCCGTTTGCGCCGAGCTACCGACCGAACGAAATCGTCTCGCTCGGTGTCGGCGGAATGTTGATCCTCGCGTTCGATCATCCAGTGCGTGATGATCCGCGCAATCCGCACGGCATCGACTTGCTCGTGTTTGGAAACTCGTTTTTCACCGAGCTCAAACCAGGCGCGGGAGTTGGTGGCGCACTCGCTTCTGAAGGCGGACGCATTTCCATCAGTGCTGATGGCGTGGCGTGGACGGTGGTGCGCAATGTCGTCGCCGACGGAATGTTTCCCACGATGGGTTACATCGACAGCGGTCCATACTCGAGTGTTGCGGGCTCGGTCACGACGGACTTTCTGCGTCCCGTGAATCCCACGCTGACGATGAATGATCTGAGTGGTCTCGACTACGAGTCGCTGGTCACGCTCTACGACGGTTCGGGTGGCGGCGCTGGTGTCGACATCGGCGCACATGGGTTGACGATCGTGCGATACGTGCGCATCGAAGGCGCAATGAGCGCGGGCTACTCGCCGGAAATCGATGCGATCGCGGATGTCGCGCCCATCAGTAATGGTGGCGACCTCGACAGCGATGGATTCGTAGCCGCGGCGGACCTCGCCATGTTGCTCGCGGCATGGAACTCTGACGATGTGGCCGCCGATCTCGATGGCAACGGTGTTGTTGGAGCCGCGGATCTTGCGCAACTTCTTGCGGCATGGACCTCGAGTGGTACTCCATGATCGCGCGCGGATTCACCGTCATCGAAACGTTGGTGGTGATTGCGATCACTGCGACACTTATGGCGTTGGTGTTGCCCGCGATGTCGAGTGTGCGCACTGCGGCGCGCAGTGCGAGTTGCCAATCGAATCTGCGTCAACTGAGTCTCGCCACTGCGGCCTACGCCGCGCAGCACAAAGATCGATATCCCGCGGCAATCGTCTATGAAATGACTGCGGCCGGAGTCGTGACCAAAGCGTGGGACTTTGTGCGACTCCCCGATGGAACTGTGCGCGGCGGTGCGATCTGGACCTTCGCGGATGGACCCGAAGAAGTGCAGCAATGCCCTGAGTTTCTTGGCGCGAGCACCTTTGGAAACGATCCTTACACGGGCTACAACTACAACACAACATTCATCGGTGCCGAAGGACGATTGCCCGAACTCGGCGCGGATGGTGTGTGGCGTGATGGTTGGAATGTCGCGCGTCGCGGACTTGCCTCGGGACAATTGCGCAACACCACGACGTGCGCACTCTTTGGTGATGGCGGTTGGAAAGGTGGCGCCAACAAGTTCATGCGCGCGCCGAACAACGCTGTCGAAAATGATCTGCAAACCATCTACGCCGGCAGTCAAGCGTTTCGTCATGCGCGCTGCACCTGCGTCGCGTACCTCGATGGACATGTCGCGTGCGTGAGTACTGGATTCGAAGGCACGCATGCGAACGACGCGTTGTTGCGCGATGTGATGAATCATCCGGCCAACGGTTTTCTCGCCGACCACGATCATCCGTACGATCCTCGCTAATGCCCGATGGACTTGTCATCTTCCGTTGCGTCTGCTTTGACCGCACCTTTGCGGAACTCAAAGAATTCACACGCGCGGAGCCACTTTCGATCGAGCAAATCACCGCTCGGTACGGCTGCGGCGGCTCATGCAAACTCTGTCGCCCTTACATCCAACGCATGTTGCAAACGGGCGAGACGGAGTTCCGCGAGATCATTGAAGTCGCCACCGACTGATCGCTGAATTGCGATCAACGCGTGCACTCAACTCCGTCCAAAGCGTCGATCAAGTTCGCTCCGCGCAATGCGAATCGATGTTGGTCGTCCGTGAGGACATGCACTGGCACGTTCAATGGAGGTGCGCATGCGCAGCAGATCGCGAATCTCGCGCGCGCCCAGAGCATCGCCGGCTTTGACCGCGGCCTTGCACGCCATCATGTCCACGACCTCGTGCAGCGCCGCTTCAAACGAGAGCAGTGATCCATGTTCGGCCGCTTTGTCGAGCAACTCTGCGACGAACTCGCCGACATCGACGCGGCGTGTGAGCAGCAACGTCGCCACGCTCTCGACCGCGATGGAACGCGCGCCAAACGCACGAATCTCCATGCCTAGACGAGCGAGCACGGGCGCGAGCTCTTCGAGAATCGTCATCTCGCGCGCGCTGCGCTCGAGGATCACCGGCACCAACAATCGCTGCGATTCGAGCGGGCCCGCTTCGAGGCGCTGCATAAACATCGCGAACATCGCACGTTCATGCAGCGCGTGTTGATCAACGATGACGATGCCATCCGCATCTTCGGTGACGAGAAATCCATCGAGCAA
Organism: Planctomycetota bacterium; assembly: GCA_003671025.1. Taxonomy (GTDB): domain Bacteria; phylum Planctomycetota; class Phycisphaerae; order Phycisphaerales; family SM1A02; genus QWPT01. The sequence continues at coordinate 895 of QWPW01000052.1, read as the reverse complement.
TTGGATGTAGGCGAACTCGTCGTGATCGGCATGGTCAGTCACGCGTTCCGTCGTCGCGTGCGCATCGACTTCATGCGTAGGCCGAGACAGCGTGTCGGCGATCGCGCTCGAAGACATCGCTGCGAACGCCGAGAAATCGACGCGTCCGTGCGCATGCTCATCGCGTGTGTGTGCGAGTCCGCTGCCAAACAACGGCGCGCGCGCGCTCGGCACAACATCGACGCGCGTGCGCATCGCATCAGGCACGAACGTCGGTACGAGATTGGCCGCGCGCAGACGTTGCTCAATCGTTCGCCGCACCGCCGAATGAATTCCCTGTTGGCTGCGAAAGCGAACTTCGCTCTTCGCGGGATGCACGTTGACATCGACTTCGTGCGGATCGATTTCCAACATGAGCGCGACCGTGGGAGTGCGCGAAGAATCGAGCAAGCCGCGGTACGCCTCGCGCACCGCGTGCAACACCAGTCGATCCATGATCGGTCGACCGTTGAGATGAATGCGAATCGCGCGACTGTTCGCGCGCGCGATGCCGGGACGCCCCGCGAATCCGCGTACGCAGAGATTTCCCAGTTCGGGAAAGTGCTGCTCGAATTCGAGCAGTTCGGGCGCGAGTTCAGCGCCGAGAATGTCGAGCATGCGCTTCTTCGGTTCGTCGGTGGGCGCGAGTTCGAACATCAGACGATCGTTGGAGCGAAACTCAAACGCAACATGCGGATGGGTGAGCGCGAGCGCTTCGATGGCGTCGCTCACGCGCGAAGTTTCGGCGCTGTCACTACGCAAGAACTTGCGGCGGGCGGGAACATTGAAGAACAGCGTGCGCACTTCAACGACGGTGCCCGGCCGCGCTGCTGCGGGCCGAGTCAACGCCGCGATGCGTTCATCGATCACAACGGCC
>QWPW01000051.1 GCA_003671025.1 Planctomycetota bacterium | reverse complement strand
GCGATCTGTCAGATCACGAACGCGTGTTGGGCAGGTGCCGACCGCAGTGACCGATGATGAATCGTTGACGCACCTCGTCGTGCCACCAGTGAATGGAAATGCAGGTGTTTTGGCTGCGGGAGCCTAGGTGTGACTTCGTGGCGTTCAACGCAAACGGGGCGCGCCTGATGAAGGCGCGCCCCGTGAATGAACGGTTGCAATCAATGTGCGAACACGCGATTGATCACGGAACGATGTGCACTGCGTTGATGTTGGCTGAGGTAGGAATGCCTCGTGATGCGGCCACAAAGTACGAAGTGAACGTGCCCGCAGTCGTGGCGCCCGTGGTCGTGGGAGTGAACCGGAAGCAATCTTCATCGACTCCCGTGACCCCGGTGACACTGAACGCGCCGATGGTCGAGAGCGACATCACTCCGGTGGCCGCGACATCGACTGCATCGAGGTCTTCGTTGTTGTTGGTGGAGAGCCCAACATCTGATCCATCGAAGTATTGCGCCCAATTTCCAGCGGTCACAGAGCCAAGCGCCGTAGGGGTGAACGCCATGATGTCTTCATCCGCGAGTGACGCGAGGCCGGTCACCGTGGGGTCTCCCAGCGTTGAGATGCCAATCGCACCGCTAGGCAAAATCGTGATCGCGTCGACATCTTCATTGTTTGTGGTCAGGCCCACATCAGATCCATCGAAGTAGAAACTCCACGTTCCCGCGGTGTTTGCGCCCAATGATGTCGGCGTGAATTTGATGATGTCGGAATCGTCCACCGTGGTGCCGCTGGGACTGCCAACGAGTCCCGCCAAAGATCCATCGATATCAAGTGAGATCAGGAGCTCACCGCTAGGAAGCACGGCCAACGCATCGATTGCGAAGCTGGTGAGTCCAACATCAGAGCCGTCGAAGTACACACTCCAGGTCGACGTTGCGCCGTCGTACTGCGCGATGTCTTCGTCAGCAACCGCGCCCGCCGCGCCGAGAGTTGGAGTTCCGAGCACACTCAACAAAACTTTGCCCGCGAGGGGTGCGCCACCACCTCCGCCAGTCGTGCCATCAAGTGCACGCTTGAGATTCGCGCGTCCTGCACCAAGTTGTCCGGGGTAACTGGTGTTCACTGCGGCAATGCTTTCCGAAGTGGTTCGAATGCGATCCCACACTTGCGCCGCAGTCCACGTGGGGAACTGACTCCACAAGTTTCCTGCAATGCCCGCAACCAGCGGAGTGGCCATCGAAGTTCCACTCAATGCCGCGACGTAATCACTCGCGTCGGCGTTGTGGTCGTGATAGGTCGAGTAGATCGAGACACCAGGAGCAGAGATGTCGACCCATGTTCCGTAGCTGGAAAACGAAGCCTTTTTGTCGGTTTGATCCGTGGCCGCTACCGAGTAAATGTCCGCTCGACCGCACATGTAATCGGCGGTGGAGTTGTTGGAGTTGCCCGCGGCCTTGAAGATCAACCCACCCGCGGCGATGAAGTAATCGCACGCCGCAGCGAGACCGCCGCTGTTGGACGAACCCCACGAGCACGACGCGATGCGCGCACCATTGTTGGCCGCGTATTGCATCGCACTCGCCGCGTAGTCCATGCGCACGTAGCCCGCTTCACTCGCGCCCGACACCGCGCTGTGACCGATGCGCAGCGCCATCACGCGCACGCCATCACCCGTTGTCGTGTTCGTGCCCGAACCAAATCCACCCGCGGGACTGGCGACGGCGTAACCGTTGTTGTTCATCGCGCCGATGATTCCTGCGCAATGCGTGCCGTGACCGTTGAAGTCGCGCGGATCATTGTCGGCGGTGGTGCAGTCTTCGCCGCTCCAACATGTGGCGATCGGTGCGCTCACAAAGTCGTAGCCAATCCAGTCATCGACAAAACCGTTGCTGTCATCATCGACGCCCGCGACGCCACTCTTCTCTGCGCTGTTGATCCACATGTTTCCTGCAGCGCCCGAAGGATTGGTGCTCGACGTTCCCGAACCGCCCAAATCCTTGTGGTAGTAGCGCACTCCGCTATCGAGCACTGCAACGATCTTGCTCGGATCACCGTTCTGCGTGTCCCATGCTTCGGGCGCATCGATGTCAATGTCACTGGTCTGACTGAGATGCCACTGCGATGCATAGTTGCCGTCATTTGGTGGCGCGTAGAACGGGTGAATTCCGATGGTCTCTACTTTCGTCACCAGCATGTCCGCGCCGAAATCCGCCATCGCCGCTTCAAGCGTGGTCTGCGTGAGATCGACGGTGATCACGCAGAATCCGTCGAGGTCGGGCAGCGCCGCGTTGGCCAATTGCGCGGCGTCATTGCCTGCAACAGTTGATGTAAACAGCTTGCGAATGTTGCTCACGCCGTGACGCGCGCAGGTCTCATCGAGCATGTCGATACCCGTGCGTCCGTCAACGCCCACGCGTGAAAGCTCGAGCGACGCGGTTGCCTCGCGACCAAATTGCACGATGAATTCGTTGGCCACAATCCACTCTGCTTGACCGAGTTCAAACAGCAGTGGGTCAGCGGGAACAGCACCCGACTCTGCAAGAAATGAATCGTTGGGATTCTTCGCAATGCGACAACCACCAATGGCGGTGGCGGGAGGAGTCGCGCTCTCAAGAGCGACACTTGGCGGCGCGGTTGATGTGGCGCTCACAATGTTCGGCACCGCATTTGCCGCGGCAGCCGCGACGACGGTGAGGACGACCATAGACATTGTGGGAGCAGTCATGACACGAGTGAGTTTCATCCAAGACTCCAAATGGGTGGTGAGCTCGACTTGCGCCGAGCGATGATGAATACGCAGGAAACGGGAGCAAATACAGCCACTTCACGCTGCGCTAGCGATAGGCACGCGAGGAAAGAACGATTGTTGAGATGAGTTGAGCAGGAGTGTTGAGCGACTCGTGTTTGCGATCGAGTGGCGACTCGATTGCAACGGCGCATCTGCGCACGATTCGATCGCAGCGTGTCGTCGCGCCATCAGCGAGTTGGTGTTGACGAGACTTGTCTCGATGCATCAGCGACCAAAGCAGCAACCCAGCCGCGTGACCGTAGCGGGTGAGATGCCGCGCGCAAGAAGAAACTGAAAACTTCACGCCACTTTGGGTATCAAGCCCACCGAGTCAACGAGGCGCAACGGTTTGCTACAGTCGCCACCCTCGCAGCGATTCGCGTGCTGCGGAGGCTTGATTCGCCGTGGATTCACGGGAATGCGAGCGCTTTTCGTTCCATCGACACCGCAACCTTTTGCACGGATTCCCGCATGTCCACCGTTCGTTCGATCGCAGTCATTGGCGCAGGCACCATGGGTTCAGGCATCGCGCTCACCGCGGCGCAAGCGGGGATTTCCGCCATTCAAGTGGATGTCAGTAGCGCCGCGCTGGACAAGGCCAAGGCTGGACATGCGAAATCGTTGGCGCGTTTGGTGGAGAAGGGCAAGCTGCAAGCGGCCGATGCTGATGCCGCGCGCGCACGAGTGACCTACGTCACCGAGATGGCTCAAGCGAAGGACGCTGATTGGGTCGTCGAAGCCGCGACGGAAAATGTTGACGTGAAGAAGGCGATCTTTCGCGCGATGCAAGCGGCCTTTCGTGGCGACGCAGTTCTGGCCACCAATACCTCGAGCATTTCGATCACTGATCTCGCTAGCGCCGTTGGTGTCGACGCGCCGCGCGTCATCGGCATGCACTTCTTCAATCCTGTGCCGATCATGAAACTGGTCGAGGTCATCCGCGGCATCGCCACCAGCGATGACACCACGGCGCGCACCATCGAGCTTGCCAAGGCCATGGGCAAGACGCCGGTCATCGCCAATGATCGCGCGGGATTCGTTTCCAATCGCGTGCTCATGCCCATGATCAATGAGGCGTTTTATGCGTGGATGGAAGGTGTGGCGCAACCAGCGGACATCGATCAGATCATGCAGTTGGGATGCAACTTCCCCATGGGGCCACTGCGCTTGGCGGATTTCATCGGACTCGATGTGTGCCACGACATCATGATGGTGCTCACGCGCGAGCTGGGAAACCCCAAGTTTTTCCCTTGTCCATTGCTTCGCCAATTGGTGCAGGCCGGTCGATTAGGTGACAAGTCGGGGCGCGGCGTGTTTGAATATCCCGCGAAGTGAGCGTGAAGTTGCGCGTGTTGCGCGCGAGTTGTCCGTCAATCGTGTCGGTTTTGCGGCACGAGAAACCAACTTCGCGCGCGACGTGATCAAGCTCATGAACAGCATCATGAGTTGGACAGCGCCCGCAGAACGCCCCACGAAACACTCTAGAGTGCGCGCATGAAGCGATCACGCTCCCGTGAGTTTTGCGCCCATTTGCGATTCCCTGTGGTGTTTCTCGTCGCGGGATTCGGAGGGCTCATGAGTTGCAGCGCGTCGAAGTCAACCGGCGCATCTTCGATCGCGCAGAATTCATCATGGCCACGCTTGGCAATTGTGTTTGATGACGTCGGCGCGCAATCGGCACTCGGTCGTGAGGCCAAGCGCGGCGCGATGATGGCGCTCAACTGTGACGAGCCAACCGATGCGAGTGGCTCATTCGCGGTTCAAGGCGCGGGCGTGACCGCGCTCTTTGCCAACGACACCACGGCTTCTGACGCCGCGCGCGACGCCGTCCTTGCTGTGGGTTTCACCGACAGCGACGAACTGCGCGAAGCGTTGCCTTCGTTTGCTGCCGCGGGAACTTCGATCATCGTCGCGGGCGCCACTGATCCATGTTTGTTGCGGCTTCCTGGTGGCGAGCACCTTCGCTTCGCGTGTTACTCCGACCCTGCACAAGCCGCGGCGATGGCGGAGTTCGCGTTCGATCGCCTGAGCGCACGCACAGTCACAGTGCTCTTTGATGCGCGTAGCGAATTCGCGCGCGCGGTGGGTATCGCTTTTTCCACGCGATTTCGTGCGCTCGAAAAGACAACCATCGCCACCGAAGCATTTGCCGGTGACTATCGCGATCCATTCACGAAAGTGGCGCACTCCAATCCTGACGCGGTGTATCTCGCGGCGCTTCCTTCAGACGCGCCTCGCGCCGTGGCGATGCTGCGCGCACAGGGATATCGCGGTGTGATCCTTGGCCCTGACTCGTTTGACGGCATCGAGCTCAACGCACAAAAAGATGAGGGACGCATATTTTTCAGCACGCATGCATTTCTTGCGGCGCGTGGTGAGAGCGCGACCGAGTCGTTCGTCGCGCGCTATCGCGCCAAGTATGGAACGATGCCGACAGGATTTGCTGCGCTCGGATACGACGCGACTTGCATGGCGTTGGCCGCGATCGCTGCCGCGCAAAGTCACGGCGCCGTGACTCGCGAATCGATCGCCCGCGCAGTCGAGTTGCTCGGCCCAACCGATGGACTCTCGGGCACCATCGCGTTTGCGCCTGGTGAACGATTCGCAACCAAGCCGGTGTGGATCCTTGAGGTGAGACAAGCGGAACAATCGCTTGCCGCGCGATGGGGACCCGCGCGAATTCCCGCGGCGCAGTGTGACGACGCGCACTAGACGCGCGAATCGCCTACAGGTTGTTCCTTCGTTCGTCCCATGTTTTGAGATGCAGAAAACGACGCATCGCTCTCGAGCAACTTCATGAACCAACCGACGCTCGAACCGACCCAACCTCACAATGTTCACCGCACCACCTCGGCGGAATTGTTCGAACGAACGATGAGCAAGGGGTGGAGCACATTCATCAGCGGGTGGGGATGGATGTTGCTCGCCACCGTTGCGGTCACAGTGAGCATTGGGGTCGGCATGATCTTGAGTTGGGCGTGGCAAGGGTTGGAGTACTACCTCGCGGTCAGCGGCACATTCGCGAATCAACGACCGCTGGTGTGGATCGCATACTTCGTCTCGATCACGATCTGTGCCGCCGCGATTCAATGGCCGGTGCAATCCGGCGCGCTCATGCTCGCACTCGATACCGCGCGCAACGCAGCGAATAGGGATCGGCCGCGCCTCGGAGTCGACGCGTTGTTCATCGGATATCGCCGTTACCTTGCGGTGATTGCTTCGTACTTCCTCTTCATGTGTTGCATGGTCGGCGCGATGCTTCCTGGCGCGTTGCTCGGAGGAATTGGGTGGTTCATGTCGCGGACTCTGTTTGAGGCTGGCCGATGGAGCGCGCCGAGTGCGCCGTGGAGCGCTCTGGAAATCGCGGGACTTCCCATCATGGCGTTGGGTGGGTGCGTTGCTTTCGCGGCATCCATCTACATCAACGCACGACTGTTCGTGTTTCCTATGCGCGCGATCGATCCCATGCTTGAGCCGTTGAAACCCATCGCAGCGTTGCGCGCCACTTGGGCGGCAACGCACGGTCGAGTCTGGAGCAGCATCGGCCTCTTACTCATCGCAACAGCAGCAGTGTCCATGAGTGTCTTCCTGTGCTGCATCGGCATCGTGCTCGTGGGAATGCCTTTCCAACTGGCGCTGCAAGCGGCGTTCTATCGCGAACTCTTCGATCCCGACGACGCCGTCCCACCGCAACCGTGGCTGGGCGAGCATCCGCCGCGCATTCCGGTTTGAGCTGGTTTTCAGCCAATTGCGCGCATTTTCGCACGCGTTACGTCGCTGTGAGCGCCGCTCTCGCCGCGGCATCGATGCGCGCCACGACGGCGGCCTCATCACGCAACACATCGAGCACGCTCACGCGAATCATCTTCCAACCGAGCGATTTCATCACGCTGGTACGCACAACTTCGCGATCGATGACCGTCGGCGCCGCGCAGTGAAACGCGCCATCAAACTCGATGCCGAAGATCCACGCATCTGGTTTCTCCGCCGACGCGAGCGCGATGCTCACGCGATAGTCGCGTGAACGCCCGACATGCAACGCAACTTTCCAACCGCGCGCGTGCAACGCGTCCGCGATGCGCTGTTCGATCGACGAAACATCAATCTCCTGTTGGTTGCGCGTCAACCCACGCATCACCGGCGCCGCGCCGAACTCTGCATAGGCGAGATAGTCGCGTAGATCGATCGCACCTTTGGCGCGGAGCTTCGCGGGATCGAGATCATTCGCGCGAATCGAAGTGATCACGATGATCTTCTCACGCGCGCGCGTCACCGCGACATTGAGTCGTCGCTCGCCACCGGAAAGATTGAGCGGTCCAAACTGGTGCGTTGCGGCGCCACTGGCACTCGGTCCGTAGCAAATCGAAAAGATCATGGTCGCGCGTTCATCGCCTTGCACATTCTCGAGGTTCTTGACGAACACGCCCTCGCCGAGTTTGCTCGCTTCTGCGGCGCGCGCGCGCAATGTGGCATCGGCATCGAGCGCCTCATCGAGCAGATCTTGCACCAACGTTTGCTGCGCTTGACTAAAGGTCACCACGCCGATGGAGCGATTCGCAGTACACGCGTTGTCGTCACGCAAACGCCGCGCAATCTCGGCGACCACCGCTTGCGCTTCGATGCGATTGGTCGAACTCTTGCCGCGGTCGTAGATGCCGCCGACATGGCGAAACTCGACACCAAGATCCGCGTGCGTCCTGTGCGCTGCGGGGAATGTTTGCAATCGTCCGCCGTAACTCTTGCGATTGGAAAACTCGATCAAGCGTTCATCGCGCGAACGGTAGTGCCACAACAAACTGCGTTGCGCAAATCCTGAGGCGACCGCTTCTTCGAGCAAGCTGTCGAGCGGCTCGAGCGCGTCCGCGAGTTGCGCTTCGGCCTGTGCGCTGCTGGTTTCGTCGCTGTTTCCTGGGGAAATGTCCTCAACGCTCTCTTTGGCGGCAAAGAAATTCGTCGGCGGCAATTGCTTGGAGTCGCCCACGACCACACACGCGGTGGCGCGCGAAATTGCGCACGCGGCATCCCACACCGGAATCTGTGAGGCCTCGTCAAAGATGACCAAATCAAACTGCGGAAAGTCCGGTGGGAGCAGCGTCGCCGCCGAAAGCGGACTAGCCAACACGATTGGTTTGATCGCGGCGATCGCGCACGCGCCCTCGCGCATGACGCGGCGAATGGAACGACGAATCGTGGTCAGCGCGCGCAACTCGTCGAGCACGCGCACTGCGTTGCGCATCGCCGAGTCGCTCTCCCCGCGTGAAAGCAATTCGTGGCTTCGGGCACGCGCCGCTGTGGCCACCGCGCTCGCTGCGCCACGCGCATAATTGTTGAGCGCCTGCGCGAAGTTTTCGCGCAGCTGATCCATACGATTCGAGGCGCAATCGGCCAACGCAGAGTCTTCGCGCATCGATCGGCGAATCCACGATGCAAGTAATTCGGTTTCGGTCGATCGTTCTGCCGTTGCCGGAGGCAGCGTGCGCGCAAGCAGTGCATCTGCGACGGCGATGAGCCCTTGCGCTCGCGCCTGTTCGCGCGCGACTGTGAACGCGCTCCACACGCTCAAGGGCGACGCGTTGTTGCTCACACGCGTGAGTCGCGCCGCGATTTCTTCCAGCGAAGCGTTGCTGTGGACGAACGACGGCGTGGGATTGACGCGCGTCGCAATGGGCTGCAACGCGCGATCGAGTGACTCGAGTGCAGCACCAGTTGCGGCGACGGCCGGCGCGAGTGTTTGCGCAGCGATTGACTGCGGAACATGAACCATCAGTGTCGCGACCTCGCGCGGGAACATGCTGCGCGCAGAGCGTGCCAACGTGCGCGCTCGTTCCACGGCAACGCGCGCGGCGCGGTAATCGATGGCGTATGCAGAGGCGGTCGTCTGCGCAGTTGGACGCATGCCCATGACTGTGAATTCGGCCATGAACGGCGACGCGCTCTGGCATGCAGACGCGACGCGTTGCAAGAATTCGACTTCTGCGAGCAACGCTTCGAGATCGCCCCCTGAGCCGCTTTTGGGCGCGACTTTGGCGACGCGCGTGAGCGCAGCGCGCACGCGCCGAGCAATCAGCCAACGGCTCACGATGAACTTGCCTCGTGCACCACGAAGGTCGCCCGCAAGCGCGGCCAAGGGCAGTTCGAGCGCGGCGTGATCAAAGCGCGTTTCAAGTTCGCAGAGTGCTTGGTGTGCACACTCGCCCACGTCGATTGCATTGCTCAGACGATCAAAGCGCTGCGATGCATCGGGTGAGAGGGCGATCTGCGCGAATGCTTGTGCCAACGGCGATTCATGATCGATGGCGCGAGCGAACTCGTGCATCTGGCTGATCGCGGTGTGGGTGGTGGTCGCGGGCAGTCCGACGATCCGCGCCAACTCACTCGCGGTTTCTTGCACGCGTTGCGTCAATGGCGCTGCGACCAGCGCTGCACGCGCGATGACTTCTGCGGCCTCAAACGAAATGAAGGTCAACGGCACGATGTCCGCAAGAGCGCACTCCACATCGGCGGGCAACGCGTCGACCGCAGCGACCAGCGCGCGCACAGAGGCGCAGCGATTGGCGATGGTGTCGTGACGCAGTGGTGAACTCAGCGCGCCTTCGAGTCGGTCTTCCAACTTTGCGGCGATGACGCTGGCAATCGCGTCCGCAGTTTCCATGCGTCGCTCGACTGCGGCGTGAACACTCGGTGTCTGTTCAAGCGCGCGATGGAGCGCATCACATGAAGCGGCCAAGCGTTGTCGTGCGTGATCAACCGCAGTGCCAACACTGGCGAATTGCCGCGAACCAGCGGGCGCGCGTGTCTCGAGCTCCTCAAGCGTCGCCTTGATTTGCGCCACAAACGCGCTCTTCGATGCGTGGTCTGCGTGAAGATCAAGTGCGTACGTCCCGAGGCCACACTTGGCCAATCGTTCACTCACGACTTCAAGTGCCGCGGCCTTCTCTGCGACAAAGAGCACGCGCTTGCCTCGTGCCAAACAATCGCACAGCAGATTGGTGATGGTCTGACTCTTGCCCGTTCCCGGCGGACCTTGCAACACGAACGTCGCGCCGCTTGCCGCAGAACAGACCGCAGCGATCTGCGAACTGTCGGCGCTGAGCGGTAAACGCAGCGTTTCGTACATCGCCACCGCATCAACATCATCGGGCTCGATCAACGCATTCATGCGCAACGTTGCATCGAGCGAGCGCGTCAACAGCGAACTCACCACAGGATGTTTGACCAGCTCCGCTTCTCGCGCGCGCATCTCTTCGAACAGCGGCATCTTCTTGAACGAGTAGATTCCGATCTTCGCGGTTGAGCGCACGGTCATGCCGGGAATATCACGAGCACGCTGACGCACGCGCGCCAACATCGCGAGCACATCAACGCCTTTGTTGTCTTCGGTGAGCACGTCGCTGAGACCGATGTCGAGTTGTTGCGTCACGCGCAGATACTCCGCGAGCGCAATGTTGGCCACGGTGTCTTCGGTCACCGCGCGCACGGAGAATCCTTCGCTGCGCGAGATGCGGCGCATCTCGATGGGAACCAGCAGCAGCGGGGCGCACACAGGATCGGGGCGTTGCTCCACGCGATATTCGAGGAATCCAATCGCAACGTACAGCGCCCGCGCGCCCGTTTCTTCGATGGAACTGATGGCATCGCGATAGGCCTTGGTCGCGCGCTTGAACAACTCCGCGTCATCGAGCGAACTGCGCAGCCATTTCTTGTCCAACTCTTCGCGCAGCGAAAGCGCAGTCATTTCTCGCATGGCGCCGCGAGCAAGAACGCGTTGCGATGTTTCGTCCCACAACACATCTTCGAGATGCGCGATGTCTTGGTCGCCTTCGATGATCAGGGGAATTCCCGCGGATTCGCGATCATTGAGCAGTCGGTTACGCAGGGTGAGATCGAGAAGTTTTTTCTTCCACTGCTCCAGACGCAACTGCTGTGCGGTGAGTGCTCTTGCAGAAGTTGGAGCGAGTGTCGCGGGCTGACGCACTTCCCAAATCGGCGGCGCACCAGTGGGGCCATTTGGATCCAGATCGTCTCCTGTGCGCGGCGTTCGCGGGCGATCGATGATTTCCGGAAGCGGATGAAATCCCGCGCGACGAGCAGCGTGAATGTCCACCACATGCATCGACTCACTCGCCTGCGCGAGCCATCGCTCACCGGCAGCAAGTGCCGTGGCAAATGCTCCGCCGGAGCAGCACGCCGTCGCATCAATCATGCGCAATTCGCCCAGCGCCAATCGATTGCGCAGTCGAGATGGTCCCTCATGCACGGCGTCAGCGAAGCTCGCGTTCACCGTGGAAAACCCAATCGTGGCATGCCCATCACCTAAGGCGATGATGCTGTGGAGTCCGCATGATTCGAGCAGCGCCGCCAAAGTCACCGCAAGGTCGAGACAGTTGCCCGCGCGATCCGCAATCACCTCAGTGATCGTGCGCACCTTCTGTCCCGTGACTTCGAAGCTTGCTTGGAGGACGTTGTAGACGATGGCTCGTGCAGCGAGAGTTTCGAAGCACGCATCCGCGATGCGTTGCGCGCGCTCCGCGCTGTTCGAGAGGTAGCCATCGAGTGCGGACGAACCCGTGCGTTCTTGCAACAACCGCGCGACATCCGATCTCAACTGTGCAACGACTGTCGCATTGGGCGTCACGAACGCTGCGATTGATTCACCACGGTTGCCAACGCCGCACCAATGCGACGCGGGAACGATCACCAGTCGGTGACGCGCGCGCGCAAGTTCTCGTCCGTCACTGGCGAGGAGCGTCGCGATGAGATCAATCGATTCACGCTCATTGCCTCGACGCAGCAGCGGTGTGGGAATCATGAAATCTGCGGTGTCAACTGCGGTGCATCCACCCGCGTCGACAATCTCGACGTGATGTTGATAGCTCGGACCATCAACGCCATCGATGTCGATGCGCACACCCGCACCGGAGAGACGTGACGCGCTGCGCACAATCAGCGCATGCACACAGGGCACGCCGTTGAGTTCGAGAGACGCGCACGTCGTGGCCTCCGCCTCAAACGCGATGTGGGCCGCGCTGTCGCTGCTGTGCAAAGACGAAACGCTTCCCGCTACCTGAGCATCGATCATGGCGCGCAGTATGGCGCGCGATCGCGCTGTTGAGAAGCGTTTGCCGCGGTTATCTACGCTGTTGTGACGCGCTGCTGCAACGAGGCGAGTTGATGTGAGCCGCGCCGCGCACGCCAATTGCAGTGACTCCATCGTTGCTCGCGGACTAAGCATTTGCGCTGGTTGATCGAAGGTCGCTCCCTGCTATCCTCGCGTTCCGCGCACTGCGGATGGAGCCGAATTTCGCTATGAGCACTGCGCATCACTCACCATCATCGACTCACGCAACGAATAGCGCGCCTGCCAGCGCGCCCTCGAAAGTGGATCCCGAGACCGTCACCATTTCTGGATATTGCGTGAGCGAGCGCTACGGCCCGGAGACCGTGGTGACCCAAGATCCCGTCGACGCATCGAAGCCGCACGCGCGCATCGGTGAGCCTGGGAAATTCCCCTTCACCCGCGGCGTGCATTCAACGATGTATCGCTCGCGCTTGTGGACCATGCGGCAATTCGCGGGATTTGGCTCGGCGGATGACACCAACAAGCGCTTCAAGTATCTGCTGGAAAACGCCAAGGGAACCAAGGCCAACACTGGACTTTCCACGGCCTTTGATCTTCCAACATTGATGGGACGCGACTCCGACGACGCGCTTTCTGCAGGCGAAGTTGGTCGTTGCGGCGTCGCGGTGTCATCCATCGATGACATGCATCGCTTGTACGCCGACATTCCCGTGGGCGAAGTCACGGTGTCGCAGACCATCAACGCTCCCGCCGCGGTCATTTGGGCGATGTATCTCGCGCACGCGCAGGAGCGCAACATTCCATGGAGTTCGCTCGGCGGAACGTTGCAGAACGACATCCTCAAAGAGTTCCACGCGCAGAATGAATTCATCTATCCACCAGAACCTCATGTGAAGTTGGTGGTGGACACGATTGAGTTTGCGTCACAGTTTCTTCCCAAGTGGAATTCGGTTTCGATCTCGGGCTATCACATTCGCGAAGCGGGTTCGTCGGCGACGCAAGAACTTGCATTCACTTTGCGCGACGGCATGGAATACGTCGAGCAGTGCATGAAGCGCGGCCTCGATGTTGATGGATTTGCGCCGCGACTCTCGTTCTTCTTCAACAGTCATAACGAGTTCTTCGAGGAAATTTGCAAGCTTCGAGCCGCGCGCCGCATTTGGGCCAAGGCGATGAAGGAGCGCTTCGGCGCCAAGCACGAACGCTCGTGGCTCATGCGCACGCACGTGCAAACCGCTGGTTGCTCGCTCACCGAGCAGCAGCCGCTCAACAACATTGTGCGCGTGGCGATGCAAGCACTCGCGGGTGTCCTCGGCGGATGCCAGAGTTTGCACACCGACTCAATGGACGAGACACTGGGATTGCCTACCGAACAAGCAGTGCGCGTCGCGTTGCGTACTCAACAGATCATCGCGCATGAGTCGGGCGTGCATCGCACCGTTGATCCGCTCGGTGGATCGTGGTTCGTCGAAGCACTCACCGATCAGATGGACAACGACGCGAGCGCGATCATTCGCGAGATCGATGACATGGGCGGAGTGGTCGCGGGTATTCACAAAGGCTATTTCCGTCGCTCGATTGCCGAGGCCAGCTACCGCTTCGGTCAAGAGATGGAAGCGGGCGATCGATTGGTGGTCGGCGTCAATGCGTACACCGACGGCAACGATGATCATCAAGTCGAGATTCTGGAAATCCCCCACACCGTCGAAGTCGAACAGTGCGCGCGCTTGGCCAAGTTGCGCGCGGCTCGTTCGAGCGCCGATGTCGCGCGCGCGCTCGATGCGATTCGCACTGCGGCACGCAACGGCGACAACGTGATGAGTTCGTTGGTCGCAGCATCCCTCGTGCGTTGCACATTGGGCGAGCAGGTGCAAGCGATGGCGGATGTGTACGGCCGCTACTCGGGTGGGCCCGAGTGGTGAGGATGGTGATGAGCGCCGCCGCGCCGCGAACACTGAGCTGAATCCGCAGAAATACAAGAGAAATGCGACTCCACTTGCGCGTCGCAGCGTGATATTTTTCGTGGACTCGCCCCCGCATGTTGATGCCGCATGTGAGTGCCTCGCATGGAGGCTGAGTTGCGTAGGCGCAAACACGCGGGTTACCCTTGTATCTCGGGAACACTCCCGAGTTCTTCAAGCCACCTGGAGATGCGCATGCGCCACTTCCTCTTCGCACTTGTCGGAGCCATCGTCGTGTTCATGTGGGGATTTACTGCATGGGCCGCGCTGGGCATCTACGACTTCGCGTTTCCAACCACCACCAATGAAGTCGCGATTCTCGATGTGCTCGGAGCCAACCTCACGGAAGACGGCGCCTACATGTTGCCCTCGATGCCTGTGGGCTACGGCACCGAGACCACCGATCCTGCGAAGCAAGCGGAGTTCGCCAGTTTTGAAACGCGATTGAGCAACGGACCAGTCGCTCTGGTCATGTATCACAAGTCGGGAATGCAACCAACGGAGCCGATGGAGTTGGCGCGCGGCTTCGGCATCGAGTTTGTGAGCGCGATCATGCTCACCTGCATTCTCTCGACGGTGACTGGAGGCATGGGACGCAAAGCTTTTGTCGGCTTCACTATCGCGCTATTCAGCGCCACCGCCTGCTACGGAGTCATGGGCAATTTCATGCATCTGCCGTTGCCGTTCGTGATGGCGTTCTGGTTTGACGCGATCGTGGCGTGGACGCTTTGCTCAGTAGTGATCGCTGCGATGCAGACACGCTATTGCAAGAATTACGATGCGGGTTCGGCAGCTGCAAACTCCTGACGCGGGTGGATGCAAATCTGTAAGTGACCGCCCGATGCTCTGTGAATGCGTCGCATTCGGAGGGCGTCGGGCGGTTCGGTAAATGAGCGAATTCGTGGGAGCACAGCGCAATTCGTCGCCATGACGCTTGGGTGCGCACCTGTCACCGACAGCCTGTTCGTAAACGCGTCGGCCAACACAGATACCGCTACTCTCTCAAGCCCTATGTCGACGCACTCATTCCAAGCCCCTAAGGGCACTCGTGACTTTTATCCCGCCGATCTTGCGGTTCGTCGTCACATCGAAAGTGCTTGGCGCAGCGCATCCGTTGACTGCGGATTCGATGAGGTGGAAGGTCCGACCTTCGAGCATCTCGAGCTGTACACCGCGAAGTCGGGCGAAGGCATCATCAACGAATTGTTTTCGTTTCGTCGCGCCGGTGGTGAGAGCGATTACGCGCTTCGCCCCGAGTTCACGCCCACGCTCGCGCGCATGGTCGCAGCGCGCGCGGGTTCACTCACGATGCCCGTGAAGTGGTTCGCGATTCCCAACATGTTTCGCGCCGAGCGTCCGCAGCGCGGTCGCTTGCGCGAGTTCATGCAGTGGAACATCGATGTGCTCGGCACCGAAGGCGCCGCGACGGATATCGAAACCATCTCCTGCGCCATCTTGGCACTCGAGCGATTGGGCTTGACGCCGCGTGATGTCGAAGTGCGTCTCTCGCATCGCATCGCCATCGGTCGCATGCTCGGCGCACTCGGTGTGAGTGCCGAAAAATCGGCCGATGCGATGACGCTGCTCGATCGCCGTGACAAGCTCAAGGCCGATGAGTTTGCGTCACGCGCGCAAGCGTTGGGACTCGGCAGTGAAGGCGTGGCGCGCTTTGATGCCGCAGCACGCGCGAAGCAAAAGCTGAGTGAACCACTGGCGACACTCGCACACACCATCGGCATTCCCGTTGAAGATTTGGCCGCTCTTGATGAGGTGCGCACCGCCGCTGATCGCGCGGGCATCTTGGAATGGTGCTCGATTGATCTGGGAATCGTGCGCGGACTCGCGTACTACACCGGCACCGTGTTTGAAGTGCATGAACTTTCTGGTGCCGAACGCGCCGTAGCTGGCGGTGGCCGTTACGACGGTTTGGTCGAACTCTTCGGAGGCCCCAAGATGCCCGCGTGCGGATTCGGCATGGGCGATGTGGTGTTGGCCAACATCCTGCGCGATCGCAAGCTGCTTCCTGAAGATGGTGCGCTACTGCTCGCGCGTCCCGATGCGTTCATCATCTCTGCGGGTGGTGAAGATGCGGAGCGCATGTTGCCGGGAATGGTGATGAGTCTTCGTCGTAAAGGTTTGCATGTGCGCTCGAGCGCGAAGGCCACACGCAACGTTGGCAAGTTGCTCGGCGAAGCGGGCAAGGCACGCGCGCGCGTCGCGGTGATTCTCGGGGCAGAACTCGCGCAAGACAGTGTGGTCCTCAAAGACCTCGATGCAGGGACGCAAGAGGTCATCGCGTTGAGCGATGTTGCGGCGCGATTGCTCGCGGCGATGCAGACGCGCGCGACGCGCTGAGCCATTGAGGTTCCGAGTGCGCGTGCGTTCGCGGCGCGCTTGCCGCGCCCGTTATCGGTTTCACATCGAGGGCACCAGCCTGCGCCCGTGGAGCGACCAACGCTCATACGCGCGCGCTTTTTCATGCTCGGGCTGATTCCCACCTCTGTTTGCGCCGATCTTCGATTTGAGCGGAGTCGCTCTCCGAACTTGGTCGCGCGCCTTTGTGGAGCTCCTGCATGCCGTTTGGCTTCTTCCGCATTTCTCGATCTCCCGTGCTCGCCGACTTCGGCAGCTCGGGACTCAAACTGATGCAGACATCACTCGGCGAAGCTCCCGTGGTGACGGCGTGCGCGAGCATTCCCTTCTCGGATGACTTGCGATCACAGTCGCTCGATGCGCGGTTTGAGTACATCGCGAAAGAATTGCCCACCGTCTTGCGCGAGGCGAATTTCACTGGAACGCGGGTGGTGTTGGCTCCTTTCTCGCAACACATGTTGGTGCAACATGTCGGTGTCCCTGCGCAAGAAGCCGCGCGCGCCGACATGGTGGTGCGCACTCAAATCGCGATTGCGTTGGGATGTGATCCCGCGGCGCTCGTCGTGCGCACTTCCGCCGTGTGCGAGAACAGTCGTGATGGTCAACCGAAGATCGAGACCATCGCCTTCGCGATGTCGCGCGAAGATGTGATGCGCTACGTCGATCTCTTTCGACGAGCCAAGCTCAAAGTCGTGGGCGTGCATGGCGAAATCTCGGCGCTCGTTCATGCGTTTGATCATGTGAGCCGCCGCATCGAAGACGCGGCGGTGAGCTCGATGTACATCGATCTCGGTTACGGCGGAACCAAAGTCGCGATCTGCCACGGCGCACAATTAGTGTTCGCGAAGTATCTCTCGATCGGTGGGCGCACCTTCGATACACGCATCGCCGAAGCGCGCGGCGTCACGCTGGCAGCTGCGCGAGCGTTGCGACTGAGCGAAGGAATTCGTCCTGTGCGCTCGGCGAGCAGTGAGCGCGTGATGTCGAGCACGGCCGGCCTGCCCACGTTGCGTGGTGTGCCGCTTGGTTCCGATGATTCGAGCGAAATCCAGCGCAGCACAAGCGATTGTGTGGTGGCGACCGATCGTCGCAATGCGAACAACGCGCCGGCGCTTGGTGCGCCGATCGCGCACGAAGCGGCGCGCGGCATCGTCACCGAGACGCGCGAGACGATGGAAAACCTCGCCGACGAATTGGGAATGTGCACGCGCTATCACGGCGGGCTCTTTCGTGATCGTCGCATTGACCGAGTGATATTTCTCGGCGGAGAAGCACGCGATGTTGGCTTGTGCCAAGCGTTGGCTTCGTCGCTGCGATTGCCTGCGAAAGCGGGCGATCCGATGGCGCGCTACTTGGCCAACGGCCCGATGCCCACAGGAACGACGGATTCTGTAACGGCGCATGCGGGCTGGGCAGCTGCGTGCGGTCTGGCGTCTGCTCCGACTGACCTTTGAACCTTTTGGGGACCACGATGACGAATGCTCCGAGTTTTTTGCCTGATGACTATGTGCGCGAAGCGCGTGAGCGCCGCAGTGGCGTCTTCGCGCTCGCGTTGTTTGCGATCGTGATGGGCACTGTGTTTTCTGCGTTTCTGGTGACCAATCGACAGTGGTCTACAGTTCGTTCTGCGCAGGCCAATGTGAATGATTCCACTGAGAGCGCTGCGAAAGAAATCCAGGAGATGAAGAATCTCGAAGCGATGCGCACGCAGATGGTGGAGAAAGCGGAGTTGGCGCGCGGACTCATTGAGCCCGTCCCGCGTTCCGTTTTGCTCGCGAGCTTGGTGAACACCATGCCGCCGGATCTCTCGCTGCTTGAGCTTGAACTCAAGAGCGAAGAAATCAAAGTGGTCAAGCCCATCGCGACTGCTAGCGCTGAGCCGAAAGCGCGCCGCAGCCTGAAGAACAAGGAGCCCGAAGCGCCGGCGAAACCGCAGGCCGTGCGTCGACGGGTGATCGTCAACGCCACTGGCGTCGCGCCTGACGATCTCGATGTGAGCAGTTGGATGGGCGCACTCGCGCGCATTCCGTTCTTGTCGAGCATTCGTCTTGAAGTCAGCGAGGAGAAGGAGATTCACGACATCACGATGCGCCAGTTTCGCATCTCGATGCGCATCGAGCCTGATGCCGATGTGCGTGGATGGGAGGGACTGCAAGCTCTCGCGACGCCGAAAGATCCGATGGGCGGCAAGAAGCTCGACACCACAAACATCACCGCGACGGCCACGGAAGACACCACCCAAATCGACAACGCGTCACCATCTCTGATCGAAGAGAACGGCAACGACTCGAAGGAGAATCACCGATGAGTTCGAATCGTGGCATGCGCGACATGGCGTTCTTGGGCGTGCTCTTGGCCGTTCCCGTTGCGTCGTACTTCTTTGTCTTCGCGCCGCGCAATGCAGAGATTGCCAAGGCGCGCGATGAGATCTCGGTCAAGGAATCTCGGCTCGTGGATCTCAAGCGGCTCACCTCGCGCATCGGCGACCTCGGTCGCGAAATTGCCGAGCGCGAAGAAGAACTTGATCGCCTCAATCAGAAACTTCCCGATCGCGAAGGCGTCGATCGCATCTTGGAACAAGTCACGCAATTGGCTCAAAAGTCGCATCTTTCGGTGCGTTCGGTCAAGGGCGAGAAGGCGGTTCCCGCCGGCTTGGCCATGGAACTTCCGCTCAAGACCGTCATCGAAGGAGACTTCGACGGCTTCTATCAATTCCTGCTCGACGTCGAGAGTTTGCCGCGCATCACGCGCGTGCATGCGATGAAGATCGCCAAGCTCGGCCTCGGTCCTCGCGACAACATCGATGAAGTCGTGCAAGGCTCGATGCGCGCGGAATTCACGCTGAGCATCTACTTCAACGGCGCCGAAGCGCGACCAGCCTCCACTCCAATCGGGGAGAACAAGCGATGAGCAGCCACAACAATGCGTACAACAAGAATGAGCCGCTTGATGAAGAGGAGCCACGCAGCGTTCCACTTTCGTTTGATGATGGAGCAGAAGCACTCAACGTTGCCAACCGCGGAACCACTAGGCGTTTTGGTTTTGGAACCATGGTCTTCACCGGCGCGGTGGTGCTCGCGGGAGTCAGTCTCTATTCGATGCGCGCGATTGGCCGCGCCGGCGCTGCGGAACCAGAGATTTCTGAAGCGGGCAAGCTGGTGGAGGTTTTCCTGAAGGAGCGCGACGGACGAGCCGCCGATGGCAAACGTCATGCTGATTTGCTCGACACAGACAGCTACGCGCGATTGCAAATTTCCACCGACGACTTGGCGAAAAATCCCTTCGTGCTCATCGGTGAACAGCCGTCGATCAAAGGCGCCACGACTGGTTCGTCCATCGTGGCCAGCGATGATCCAGCGCTCGCGGCGAGTTTGGCCAAGGCGCGCGCGGATACATGGATGTCGCTGGTCGACGCGGGCGCCGCGGGGCTTCATGCCCAGTCGGTGTTGATCTCGTCGAAATCGGAAAATTCGATGGCGCACATCAACGGACAAATGCTGCGTCAAGGCGACAGTGTCGCGCTTCCCGACACAGCGATCATCTACGACATCACGGAAATTACTGGGGATGGAGTGGTGTTTCGTGCCTACAACGCCGATCTCAAGTGCGAACGATTGGTCAAGATTTTGGTTAAACGCAGCTCGTGAGTTCATCGATGGGACGATTCAATATCGACGACATTCTCGCGCAGTTGGGCGCTCCTGATCCCAACGCGCCTATCGAACGGGTTCCGCAACGGACGCCCGTTGCCGCGTCGCCAACACCAGCGGTTGTCGATGCTGCAGCGTCGGCACCCACGCGAGCGCTCAACCTCTCGCCCACGCCCATTCCAGTAGTGAACGATCCACGGGGAGTGCGTCAACCGCTTGACACGCAATGGCCCGCGCCGGCGGAGCGCGTGGCCGTGACGACTCCGACTTTCACGCCGATGCCGCCGGCTGCGCCGAGTGTCTCACGAACAGACCACGACGGCTTCAGCGATCTCTACGTTCCCGACGACGATGCGCAACATCCAGTGGGCGATCTCGATGCGATCTTGGTGGAGCGCGGTATCGCCTCAGCCGAGCAAGTGCTTTCGGTGCAACGCTTGCAGAAGCAGGCACCAGGACGACGCGTTTCGGAGCTGTACAAAGATCAAGGCGTCGATGAGCATCAAGTGCAATCAGTCGTCGCGGAACTTGCGCGCATGCCCTTTGAGCGCATCGATCCCAAAGTGGCGGGTAGCGTTGACCGCGCCACGTTGAGCAAACTGACGGTGGATTTCTGTCGCACGAGTCTGGTGCTTCCGCTGCGTCACGAGGGCAATCGTCTCGTCGTTGCCACGGCAAGTCCCGACGATGTGTTCTTGCTCGACGAAGTGAAGCGCCGACTTTCGATTGCAGGCGCACGCCACGTTCTTGCTTCTAGCAGCGACATTTTGGGTGCTTTGCAACACCTCGACGAGTCGCGAGCGCACGCCTCAGCCGATGATATTGATATCGATGCGATTCTCAATGGCGTCGAGGAAGACGAAGTCGAAGTCGAAGCCGAAGACGTCAATGAGCGAGACATCGAAGCCGAAGCCGAGAGCTCGCCGGTGGTTCGCTATGTGAATCACATCATTCAGACGGCGCTGCGCGAAGGCGCGTCGGACATTCACATCGAGCCTGACGAGAAGACGCTCAAGGTGCGCTTTCGCATCGACGGTGTGCTCTTCGAAATGATGTCGCCACCGAAGAAGATGCACGCGGCGCTCACCAGTCGCATCAAGATCATGTCGAATCTCGACATCGCCGAGCGACGCTTGCCGCAAGATGGTCGCATTCGCGCCACCGTGCTCGGACGCAAACTCGACTTGCGCGTGTCCACGATTCCAACGCCTAAGGGCGAGAAGACTGTGATGCGTATTCTCGACAGCCGTTCGATCAGCGTTTCGCTGGACGAGCTTGGTTTCTCGGAAGACGCGTACACGGTGTGGAAGAAACAGATCGATCAGCCGCACGGCATTCTGTTGGTCACTGGTCCCACTGGTAGCGGAAAGACCACGACGCTCTATTCATCGATCCGGCAGATGGATACGCGGCGCATGAACATCTCGACGGTCGAAGATCCCATTGAGTACAACCTCTCGGGTATCACGCAGATTCAGACGCACGAAAAAATCGGAATGACCTTTGCACGCGCGCTGAAAGCGCTGCTTCGTCAAGATCCCGACGTGGTGATGCTCGGCGAAATCCGCGATGCAGAGACGGCGGCCACTGCGATTCAGGCCGCGCTCACTGGTCACCTTGTGCTCTCGACCTTGCACACCAACGATGCGCCGAGTTCGATTACCCGCATGATCAACATGGGTGTCGAATCGTTCTTGGTGGGCGCGGCACTCAACGGAGTGTTGGCACAACGCTTGGTGCGGAAGATTTGTCCGAAGTGCGTCGTCGATCGTGAAGTGCCCGAAGACATTCGCGATTACGTGTTGATGCACGGCATCGACAGTCCCACCATGCGCATAGGCGCGGGCTGCGACGCTTGTCGTCAAACGGGATACGCCGGGCGCCTTGGTCTGTACGAACTTCTTGTGCTCGATGATTTCTTGCGCGACAAGATCGCGGGCAATCCCAACGTGGTTGAGTTCCGTCGACTGTGCGTCGAGCGCGGCATGACCACGCTACGCGAAGATGGGTTCGCCAAAGTCAAAGCGGGCAAGACCACCATCGAAGAAGTGCTCTCGGCGACCGAAGCGACGATTTGAATTGCAGTGCGCATCGCGCCTGTCTCGCACTCATCCCACTCATCGTGCGCGCAGCGTGTACGCAATCTCAAACGCAAACGCGCCGCGCGAACCTGTGGGCAACATAGGTGCGCCGTCGACATCGAGATCGAAGTACGGCTGCGCATTGGGCGAGGGAGTGACCAGCAGCCAGCCGCGCA
>QWPW01000050.1 GCA_003671025.1 Planctomycetota bacterium | reverse complement strand
CGAGTCGTCGCTGCAACATGTTGCGCGGCAATGCGACGTTCATGCGCAAGCACCACGGTCCGATCGCGGCGGAGTGCGCATGCGGCTTCATGCTGTTGCACGAAGTGATTCGATTGATCTACGCACACACGCATCTGCGCCTGAGTGATGCCGCGCGCGACAACTACGACCGCGCCGCGTAGTTCCGTTCCATCCACTGTCGATACGAGCCGTCCATCACGGCGCGCCACCACGGTTGATTCGCGAGGTACCACGCGACCGTCTTGGCCAGACCGCTCTCGAATGTTTCGTGGGGACGGTAGCCCAACTCGGCGCGCGCCTTCGCGGGATCAATCGCGTAACGACGATCGTGCCCTGGTCGATCCTTCACATAGGTGACCAACGACCAACAGGGTTTGCTTTGCGCTGCAGGACATTCGGGGAATCGCGTGCGCAGCGATGAATCCGCCGCAAACGCCGCGTCAACGGCAGCGGTGATGTGCTCAACAATCTCGAGATTAGGTCGTTCGTTTTCGCCGCCGATGTTGTAGACCTCGCCCACGCGTCCCATCTGGAGCGTGAGTTCGATGCCGCGACAGTGATCATCGACATGAAGCCAATCGCGCACGTTCATGCCATCGCCGTAGATGGGCAGCGCCTTTCCGTGCAAGCAATTCACCAGCATGAGCGGAATCAACTTCTCAGGAAACTGGAACGGCCCGTAGTTGTTGGAACAATTCGTGGTGGTCACGTTTAGATGAAACGTGTGGTGATAGGCGCGCACGAGATGATCGCTCGCGGCCTTGCTCGCGGAATACGGGGAGTTGGGTTGGTACTGATTGCTCTCGGAAAACGGCGCGTCGTGTGCGCCGAGTGATCCATACACCTCATCGGTCGAGACATGATGGAATCGATGATCGACGCCACTGCCCCCGAGCCACACCGCTCGTGCAGCCTTGAGCAACGCGTGTGTCCCGACGACGTTGGTGTCGATGAACGCGTCTGGGCCGGTGATCGATCGATCGACGTGACTCTCGGCGGCGAAGTGGAGCACGGTGCGAATCTCATGCTCACGCAGAAGACGCTCGCACAAAGCGCCATCGCGAATGTCGCCGTGGACGAATTCAAATCGCGCAGGATCACTCGCGCCTTCGACGCCATCGAAGTTGGCGCGATTGCCCGCATAAGTGAGCGCGTCGAGTACGACAATCTTGCCCGCCTTCCCCGAGGCGAGGCGCTGCTGAACAAAGTTGGCGCCGATGAATCCCGCGCCGCCGGTGACAAGAATGGATTGGTGATGGTTCATGTGATTCGTGCTTGCCGCTGTTCAGCGCGTTGGTTTCTCCGCGCAAATCCGCGCGTATTCAATCATCGTGTCATGTAATCCCTCACGCCAGTGCGGTGAGGTGCGTCCCAAAGCCGACCATGTCGCCGCCTTGCACAGCACACTCATCGCGGGCCGTGGGGCCGCCGTGGGATAGTCGATCGAAGCGATGGGCAACACGTTGGTGTTCGCCGTGGCGAAGCCCGCAGCGGCGGACTCGTCACGAATCGCCAACGCGAACTCGTACCAGCTCGCGACTCCCGCATCAGTCCAGTGATGCACACCAGTCGCACCAGTCAGCGCGAGGTCCCACATCGCGCGCGCCAACCCTGCGGCGTGGGTGGGCGTTCCGATTTGATCCGAGACCACGCGCAATTCGTCGCGCTCTTGCATGAGTCGAATCATGGTGCGCATGAAGTTCGTTCCGCGCGTCGAGTACAGCCACGCGGTGCGCACGACCAATGCGTCGCGTGATTGCAAAGCGGCAAGTTCACCGTCGCGCTTACTCGTGCCATACACCGACTGAGGATTGGTCGCGTCGGTCGAAACGTAGGGAACACCGCTGCGTCCATCGAACACGTAGTCGGTCGAAACTTGCACCAAGCGCGCACCGAATTCGGTGCACGCCGATGCCAAGACTCGCACTGCATGATGATTGATGCGCTCGGCGAGGTCGGCATGCGTCTGTGCGAGATCCACGGCGGTGTATGCCGCGGCGTTGAAGACGATGTTGGGTTTCACGCGCGTAAGAGCCGCACGCACTTGCGCGTCGTCGCAGATATCGAGGCGTTCGATGGGGAACGCGACGGCTTCATGCTCGCCAGCGGCGAGCAGCAACTCTTCGGCCAATTGCCCGCCCCCGCCAGTGATCAATGCACGCATCACGCGAACGACTCCGCGCGCTCAAAGTTTGCGCCCTTGGTGCGGTCTTTCTCTGAAAGTTGCACCAATGAGGCGCCGCCAATTTCTTCCAATGGCCAAGGAACGGCAACGGTTGGATCATTCCATGCCAGCGTTCGATCACTCGAGGGGTCATAGAACTCGGTCACCTTGTAGACAAAGTCCGCCTCAGAAGAGAGCACGAGAAAACCATGGGCAAACCCAGGCGGAATCCACAGCGCGCGACGATTCTCTTCACTCAACACTCGGGCGGTGTAGTGACCGTAGCTGCTGCTCGAGCGCCGCATATCGACGGCAACATCAAACACGCTTCCGCGCGTGACGCGCACGAGCTTTCCTTGCGCGTTGTTGATCTGGTAGTGCAATCCGCGCAGGATTCCGCGACGCGAACGACTCCAGTTGTCTTGCACGAATGATGCATGCAGGCCCGCCTCAGCGAAGACCTGCGCGTTCCATGTCTCCAAAAAGAAACCGCGCTCGTCGCCAAACACTTTGGGAACGAGCTCGAGCACATCGGGGATTTCGGTGGGGATCACTTCCATACGTTTCAATCGTTGAACGGGAACGGGCGAGTCAGTCGCGCTGCTTGAGGATCTGCAGAAGGTACTGGCCGTACTGGCTCTTGCCCATTTCCACACCGAGGCGCTCCAATTGTGCGTCATTGATCCAACCATTGCGCCAACAAATTTCCTCGGGGCATGCGATGCGCAAACCTTGGCGCGCTTCAAGCGTTTGCACGAATTGCGCCGCTTGCAGCAATGTGTCGAATGTGCCGGTATCGAGCCATGCACTTCCGCGACCGAGCAACTCGACCTCGAGATCGCCGCGTTTCATGTACGCCTGATTGATCGAAGTAATCTCGAGCTCGCCGCGCGCAGAAGGTTGCACCGCCTTGGCGATCTCGACCACGTCTTTGTCGTAGAAGTAAAGTCCAGTCACGGCGTAATTCGACTTGGGAACGAGAGGTTTCTCTTCGATCGAAACCGCGCGCTGTGCGCTGTCAAATTCGACGACGCCATACACCTCGGGATTGGCCACGCGATATGCAAACACGGTCGCGCCCGTAGTCTGCTGACCGATTTCTTTCAGTCGCCGTTGCAAGTCGGCCCCGTAAAAGATGTTGTCGCCCAAGACCAACGCACTGGTTCGATCGCGCACGAAATCTTCACCGATGATGAACGCTTGCGCGAGTCCTTCGGGTTTTGGTTGCACCGCAAAGCGCAGCGAAATCCCCCACGCACTTCCATCACCGAGCAGCGCATGAAACATCGGCGCATCGTGCGGAGTGGTGATGATGAGGATCTCGCGAATCCCCGCGAGCAAGAGCGTGCTCAGCGGGTAATAGATCATCGGTTTGTCGTAGACCGGAAGCAGTTGTTTGCTCGGTCCCTTGGTGATGGGATGCAGCCGAGTACCACTGCCTCCTGCAAGAATGATGCCTGCGCGATTGTGATTCGTATGGACGTTGCTCATCTTATTCCTGCGGAGAATACGTGGGTGATTCAGATGCTTGAGTAAAGAACTGGGTAAAGGCTTATGTTTGGACGAGTGGGCGCGCGCACGGTCATTCGTCGGCGCGCTTCCCCTTGATCAGCGCTTCAGTTGCGCGCAGTCTCTCTTTGAGACTCCATGGTTGAAGCAAGCCCCGCGCCATCAGTCCCTGCGCGCGCGCGAGCGAGGCCTGCGCACTCGAGGGTTGACCGAGTTGGTGCTGCACTTGGGCATTGCTGAGGGCGCCGAGCAACGCATCAGGATTCGTCGATGCGCATGCGACGGCCTTATCGAGTTGACCAGCTGCTTGCAATGCGCGCGCCCATGTGTCGACGGCATCTCCTGATTGCGGAACCATCGCGACGGAGAGCGATGCCAACTCCAACGCGCGTGCGGGATCGCGTCCATTTCGCAGAAGCATTTCCGCATAGTTGTTGGTTGCGACGAACACCAAGCCCGTGACCGTCGCACGCTGCGCTCCTGTCGCATCAGAGCGCAACGATTCCGCCGCGGTAAGAAAGTTTCCTCCGAGTCGCTGCACGGTCGGTGCAATGATCGCGGCGTACAGCGTTTCCGCCGCCGCGAAATCGCTGCGAGCGTTTGCGATATCCGCCAGGAGCAATTCACGCGGAAGAGTCGCAGCATCAGCGCCGTCAAGCAACGCTTGCGCGCGATCACACGCTGTGCTAATTCCATCGCGACACGTTTCGGTCCATGCCGCGATAAGCATGGGCGTGGCCCCGGCGATGGCGCCATCCCGATTCGCGATGTTCGCAGGACTCTCGATGAACGAGGAGACAGCCTCGAGCGCGGACACTCGATCGCTCGGCGACAACGAGCGCGCTGCTTCGAACCAAGCAGCCAACGCGATGACACGCCGTGCAGGAGAAAGTTGAGCGAGCCACACCAACGCGACATCGGTTCGCTGCGCTGCGACAGCGGAGCCGATGAGCAAATTGAGAGGCGCGTTGGCGCTGGGACGAGCAATGATTTCTGCGGCCAACGGTTGGAGAAACGTGAACGCTTGTCCCGCGTCACCCCGACGCAGAGCAATCGCCGCACGCGCGCTCTCCACATCAGCAGCATTGGCACCACCGATGCGTTTCCACGCTGCTGCTGCCGCGAGCGCGTCGTCATCGTTGCCTGCATCGATCAATGCGCGCGTTGCAACTTCAGCGATTGAAGTGTCGTTGGGAAGCCGCGAAAGCGCACGCAGCGCAACACGCGCAGCATCGTTGCTTTGCCCTGCCATCGAATACAAGTCGATGGCAAAGCGCCACGCCAGTGGCGAACTCGAATGACGCACGGTGAGTTTGCGTGCATCATCTAACATCGCGGCAGTCGGTTTGATCTGGCCATCGGCAGTCGTCGCTGCGTCGAGAATTTCCACCACCGCCACCAGCTCCGGATGTGATTCGCGCGCCGCATCAAGCGCGCGTGACATTGACTTTCTCCCGACGGGATCGCTGAGCAGAATCGTTGCTGCGAGCGGCAATACCCCGGGATTCGCCGCATCAATCTCAATCGCGCGAGCGAGCGCTTCGCGCGCGAGCACGAACTCGCCTGAGGCCAACTGCACGCGCGCAAGCAGTAACTCACTCGACGCGTTTGGGCTGTGCTTCACCAGCGATTCTGCCAACACGCGCGCATTGGCCACTTCGCCGAAGCTCAACTCGATGTCGGCGCGCATTGCCGTGAGACGATCGTCACCATGCGTCGATTCAGGGTGATCCGCGATGAACCGTAACTCCGCAGCATCGAGGACTGCGCGCGCGTCGACCAGCCGTCCGTTGCGCGCGTAGAGCAGCGCGAGTTCACGCTCCGCCAACGCGTCTGGCTGCGCGGCGATCAAGCCCTTGAGAATTTCTTCCGCCTCATCGGTGCGGCCTAGACGCTGTCGCACGCGGGCCAACGCAAGTTTGTCGATCGTCGCGCGCGTGCGACCGGCGAGTTGCTCATGCATTTGCGCGGCCTCATCGAGCTCGCCTTGGCGCTCGCGAAATCCCGCCGCTTGGCGCCGCGAAACAAGATCGTCACCAACCAACTGTATGTATGTTTCGATCGCCGATTCCGCGACGGCGAAATCGCCTACCTCTTGCGCTAGTCGCACTACATCGGGATAGAGCGCAGCCGCACCCGGTTGTGCTTGCACTGCGCGTTGCAGCAACGCTAACGCGCGCGCGTAATCGGGCGTGCTCGACGTTTCCAACAAACGGGAAAGAGTGGTGAGCACTGAGACCGAGTCCGCGGTTCGCCGCGACGCATCGTCGAGCGCGGCGATCGACGCCGCGATGCGCGCTTCGTCCTTGGGATGGAAGACCATTTGCATCGACGCTTCCGCCACCAATGCGCGCACCGAATTCGCACCCACCGTCTCCGCCAACACCTTGACTGCATCGGTGATGAGCGACTCATCGTTCCATGCCGAGGCTTGCGCGATGACGAATCCCGCCATTTCTGCCGTGCGTACGCGCGACAACTCCTCGCGCAAACTCGCGGTCGCGTTGGTTCCGCCAGCAATGGTGCGCTGCCACAACTCCAGTCGTGCGCGCTCAGAACCCGTGGCCGCGTTGAGCGCAGTCGCGAGAATCACATCTGCTGCTGCCTTGTCGCCCGCATCGGAAAGTCGCGCGGCAAGTGCGATCGCAATCGCTGGTTCGCTCGCACGCAATTCACAGACACGCAAGACCCGATCACGATCCACCGCTTCGAGCCGATCCACCAATCGCAGCGTTTGCAGCAAGAGTGTTTGCTCCGAGTTGGCATCGATGGCGCTCAGCACTTCACCTGCACGCGCGGCCTGACCACGATTGATGAACACTTGCGCGATCAGTGCTGTGATGGACTGCGGCTTCCCCATGTCGGTCCAGAATTTCACCAGTGCCTCTGGCGAATCGGAGCCGAAACTCCCATCGATGCGCGACATCGCAAACCCAACGCTCATCGCGCTGGCCCACGCCTCACCAACGGCAAGCGCGACCGAGGGATCGCTGGAATATCGCAGCGCAAGCTCGCGTGCGATTTCCAACGCCTGCGGAATACGACCCAGCGCAATGCTGGTGCGCACCGCGCGAATTCCCATCGGTTGAAAGCGACGACCAGTGCGGGTGAATCCTTCGGTCAATGCGGCCTGCGCTTCGTCGAGTTCACCTAGACCAAAGAGAATGTCGGCGATGAACACCGTCATCATCGGTTCGCGTTGATCGCCTGCGGCCGCCTCGATCGATGCCACGCGCGTGCGCGGAGCATCTTCCGAAAGCACGGCCGCGGCCGCGATGACGAATGGCGCTGCGGCGAATGGACCCTTGATCTGCGCGTCCACCAACGACTTCGCCTGCGCGAGCTTTCCTTGGAGGTACGCCGCAGAAAAGCGCAGGCGAAACGTCTCAAGCGATTCGGTCGTGCTGAGCGCCATCATCGCCGCGAGCTCATCGATCCGGCCCGCCCGCATCAAGCGATCACCTTCGATCGCCACCAGCGCGGATTTGTCGGGGATCACCTTGGCACTCGCGTTGATCGCGGACTCTGCAAGATTGCTCAAGCCCAGCGCATCGAGAGTGTCGAGCAGCGCTTCGAGTGAGCGACGGTCCTCGACGCCTTGCTGCGCCAATGCCACCACGATGGCGCGACTCTCGCTGGTACGACCCATCGAACGAAGCACATCGGCTTCGAGCAACGCGTAACCACCACGAGCTGGTTGCGCCGCACGCCACAAGCGAACCAACTCCAGTCGTCCATCGCCATCGGCTCCATCGGAGGCAAGACATTGCAACTCGACCGCGCGCCAACGCAGCACATCGGGTTCGATCTCTTGCAATGCGCGCGCGGACTGCGCCGCTTCGGCCCAACGCCCCGTCGCGGCACGCGTTTCCATCTGCGCTTCAAGCGCGCGTACATCGCGCGGGTCAATCGCCAGAATCTGTTGCGTGACCGCTGGGATTTCCGCGAGGTAACCCTGCGTAATGTAGGTCTCGAGCAATCCGCGCAGCGCGCGCACATTGTCTTTGTCGATTGCGAGCGCGGCGCGAAAGTAGTTTGCGGCCGTCTTCAAATGACGCTGCTCGCGTTCGGGCACTGCTTTACGACACTCAGCCAACGTCACCAACACTTCGAGATCGGAACGATTGCGTGCGGCAAACGACAAATGCGGAAGTGCCGCCTCGTAGTCGCGATCGGCAAACGCGCTCAATCCATCGCGGCGCCGCTGCGCCATCTGCTCGCTGCGGTACCAACCGCGTGCGAGCAACCCACCCGCCGCAAGCACGACCAACGAACCCGCGATTGAACCAGTGAGTATGAATCTTCTTTTCGAGCGTGGATTCAAGGCATTTCCCTTTACGCGCCAGTGTGGCGCCGAACCAAGATGTTTTGAACAGTTTGCAGACAGATCCGAAGATCCAACCACGGACCCATGCGTCGCACATACTCAATGTCGTACTGAATCCACTCTTGAAAGTCCTTGCCCGCCTCGCGGGTACGCATCACCTGCCACAGACCCGTGATGCCAGGACGCACTGACAAACGAATCTCGCGCCACGCGGGGCAATACTGGTTTTCGTTGTCGGGACTCGGGCGCGGACCAACCAAACTCATGTCGCCGATCAACACATTCCAAAACTGCGGAAACTCATCGAGCTGCAGTTTGCGCAACGTCTTGCCAATGGCGGTCACGCGCGGGTCGTCCTTGATCAAGACTTGCGGGCCATCGCAAAGATTCTGCTTGCGGAGATCTGCCACGAGCGCCTCGGCATCGCGGCGCATGGTGCGAAACTTCCAACAGCGAAAGGAACTTCCACCGCGTGATTGTCGTCGATGGCCGAAAAACACGGGAAATCCGTCATCGATCACGATCATGACGGCGCAGACCACCATCAAAGGAGCCGTGAGCACCAACACGCTCAGCGAAATGATGATGTCCAGCAAACGCTTGAGCGGCGCATAGAAGCTGCGCTCGGCGTGATGCACCGCAACACGCTCCACAGTGTTTGCCGCGAAGATTTCCAAAATGGGACGCACACGGTGAGGCGAAGTCGGCACCGCATCCCACACCGGCGCCGGACCGATCGCTTCGACCGCGAGAGGCTGCGCTGCTTGCGCGCGCGCGCCGATCCACAACGGTCCAACGGTTCGATCTTCTTCGTGCGCGACGCTCTCACTGGAACCGAACACGCCCTCCGCAAGAGGCGTGATCCCTTCGATCACACGATCGGGATTCGGCCAACGAGAGACGATGAGCGACATTGCGCGTTGCGCTGCCCCCTTCTGCGACGCGCCGCCCTCGAGTACTGCTCCATGGCACTGTGCCGCGTCGACGCGAGTCCGCCGCCGCCGTCGCATGCTCGCGAACGCTTCGGATGTCGTCGGCGCAAGCGCCCAATCGCGCGCATGATCGCTGCGGCGCGCAAGATGCACAACACCATTGCCCCCCGCGTCGGGTCGATATCGCCTTTCGATCCGAAGAACATCGCCAGCAGGATTGCGCACGATCCGCTCGACGTAGCCGTCATCCTTTTCGGGAACGAGCTGCACCCGCGTGATGTCCGCGTGACTCCACAACAGCGACTCCGCAATGGCGCGCAAATCAAAGACAGCAAACTGCGTTGGCTCAAGGAGCAAGAAGAGATCAGCAGACTGGCTAGGCGCCACACCACAGTGACGCCGAACGCATACGACACCGTGCGATGCCCAAAATGCATCGTGCAGTTCCATCGGCGTCAGTCCCCACAGAGTGGGATCAGTTGGGTTGAGACTTGCGGGTGAGTGCATGCGGAATATTCAGTCGGTCAAAGATCAACGGGAGAGGATGCACAATTCAATCTACTGCGCATCGACTGCGCATCGTGGAGATTCGCAGGCCACGTCACTCAAAGTCAAGTCGTTCCTGGTTGTTTTCCGTTGGGCGCAAACGGAACGCGCGTGTCAAGCAACGGATGAGCACTTGTGTTGCTCGTTCCTGTCTCGAGCGCACGCGCCACTTCAAGCGACATCTTGGAAATCGATCCGTACTTCATGCAGTCATCTTGTTCCGCGTAGTTCAACACCAATCCGAGGTACTCGCTTCCCGCGTTTGTGAGTTCCGCAATCGCTTCGGGTAAACGCACGCGCGATCTGCCGCAACGAATCGTGAGCACTGACCCATCGCAACTTGCCGCGACGGGAATCGCCTCCACACTCGCGATGACGGGACCACTATCAACAATCACGATTTCAAACTGCTCACGCAGAGTGCGAATCAGTCGCTGCAGCGCGCCGATGCGCAGATTGCTCGCAGAAATCCGCGCGTCCATTCCCACGGGAAGCAGATACAAGTTGTCGCCTACTGAGAGCACTTCATCCGCCAATGAACCGCGACAAAACACTTCCGCGACGCCAGGCGATTGCAACTTGCCGAACTGATGACTCATGGCACGGCCGATGAAATCGCAATCGACAATGATGGTGCGATGCCCGCTTTCCGCGTAGCTCCACGCAAGACTACGTGCGAAAAAGGTTTTGCCATCACCTTGGAATGGGCTGGTCACCATGATCGCGTAGCCATCGCCTGGTGTTCGGCGCGATTCAATCTTGTTCCTGATGCGGTGCAGGCAATTCTCGGCAAGGTCGCGCGCGAATCGATCGCCGGCCTTGTCCGACATGTCGGGAATCACGCCCAACCACCGCAAGCCGCGCGTGTCGTTGATCAGCTGTGACGAGCGAAACGCTTTCGGGTTCACTGTTCCTGCGAGGAAGAAGATTCCAAACGACAGTCCAAAGCCGGCGAACAATCCCACCACCGCCAACTGCACGCGTTTGTCGCTGTGTGGCGCCGTGTTCTGAGTGGCTTGCATGGTGACGCTCACACGTCCGCGGCGAATGCGCTCGGCCTCGCGATCGAGTCCAGTCAAGCGCTCACCAAGTGCCGTGCTCTCTGCGCGTGTCTCTTGAATTCGTAAATCCAACTGCGCCAATCGGGTCATCAACAGATTGGTGCGGTCGATGGACTCGCGGGTATCCGTGAGCATCAGAACCGCCGCTGCTTCTTGTTTGCGCAGTTCGCCGAGATTGCGCGAACGACCCTCTCCTTCGCGCCAGATGTTGAGCGCACCTTCACGCGCCGCATCGAGCGCGTGCTCGAGCCCCGTGACCTTGCGATCGCTGCGCACAAACGACGGATGACCTGGGCGATACGAGCGGGACAACAGCGTGCGTTCCACGCGCGCCGCCTCGAGCTCGCGCCGCTTGAGCACGAGACTTGGATCGATCGCATCGAGTTCAACAATGGTGGGAGTCAACTGCGTCACTGCTGGCGGCGGCGTCTCTCCCGACTCTCCCACTTGCTCCAAGATTTTGTCCATTGACTCACGCGCCGCGTCGCGCCTCGCCTCGAGTTCACGCATGCGCGCGACCAACGACTCGATGTCGCCCGCGAGATTCGCCGAGCCGTACGGAGCATCCTTCAACATGGCCATGCGCTCGTCGCCGTACTGATCGGAGCGCCGTCGGTTGGCGACGATGAGGTCGCTCACTTCTTGACGCGTCGCGGTGAAATCCGTTTCCGCATCTGGTCCATGAATATCGAGATACGCGTCGATCACCGCATTGGCCACGGCGGCGGGAAGTTCTGCGATGGGACTTTCGAAACGAACGTCGACCAGACTCGAGTTCTTCTCCGTCGAAACGTCCAGTCCCGCCATCAGCAACTCCAGCGAATCGCTCGCACCTAATCGTTGGAAGTGCTTTTGCAGAATCTCCAACTCGCGCTCGGCTTGTCCTTCGCCGCTTCGCGCTGCTCGCGTAGACACTGTGCCTGAGAGCGCGCGCGAGACCACCGCCGCCAACACCCGCGGGTCGGCGAGCAATACCGTTTGCGCCCCTACAAACGAGCTGTAATTCTCGAGTCGATCCATCTCCGGCGTCGCGTCGATGATCGCGTCGAGCGTTGATTCGACGTTCAATCGTCCCACCGCGGCATACTTCACCGGCGCGAAGAAATAGGCCGTAGTCGCGAATGTGACGCCCAGCACGATGCCCACCACGGCAAACCACAGCCAGTGGTTCTGCATTCGGTCCGCGACCAGCGCGACGGGATTCACCGCATGTTGCTCGGCGCCGGTTTCAACTGTTCCTACAACGCTCGTTGACAGCGCGGTGACGGTTCCCTGTTCAGTCATCACTCAACTTCTCCGTTTACGCCTGAGGCGTGTGTCGTGGAATCGCTCGATGGATTGGTTGGCTGGCCCAGTGGGAGCTCGACGCTCGAGGCGGCTTCGAGTTCATGGAAGAACGAATTGTGAGGCGCGCCCAGAAGCGTGAACAGCGAGGCCGGCACGCGCGAGAGCAGCGCCTGGGCAATCGCGATCGCCTCGTCGGTTTGCGGCACTCCCTCAAGCACCACTTGCACTTGACCGATGCCGCGCTGCGAGACGGCGCGCGAACGCGCCATGGCGGTGACCAGTTTCATGTCAACCGATGTTCCGATCTCTGGCAATACGAAAAAGTCGACGACCGTCAATTCGCGCTGAGATCCGTCGGTTTCCGCGCGCACGAAGCGATAGATCACCGCTTCGATTGGATCCGATCCGATCGCAAGTTTGACAATCTCGCCGTTGCCCTCGCTCACGGTGTATCCGCTCGAGGGATAACAATTGGGCGGATAGTGGCCGAGCATGTCGCGAATGTCGCTGCAGTGCACGATGCCTAGGGTCGCGCGGCGACCAGTTCCAAGCTCTTGGTAGCGGCGCGAGACGACCGCGCTGGAGTTCAAGATTTCCGTCGCTCCTGCGGGGAGCGGCACGTCGCTGCCAATCCATGGGCCGAGTCGATACGGCAGCGCATTGAATGCTGCATTGACCTCGATGCCGCGCTCCTTGGGCACCGCTTCGAGCCGAGCTTCACAGCGAGCCAACGTGCCAACCGTAAGCAGCACGATGAAGGCGAAGGAAGGCGCAACCAAATTCACGCGATGAATCAGACGCAATGCGCGGAGGTTGATGATGGAGGATACGTTCATGCTTGCAAGAACCTCCACGTATACACGGGAAGATCAAGCCAGCGCATGAAACGCACCATGCAGATGAGCATGTAGATTGCGAGGGGCAACATGAGCCATCCCGCGATTTCGTGACAGCTCTCCGCCGCGGAGGCCGAGGCATACGCATATGCCAGTCCTGTGGGCACGAGGCGAATGACGTTGCAGATGAGCGCAATCACCGGACTCGCCAGCAGCAGCACCAACCGCGCGCGATTGCGCAGTGGAACGCTGAAGACGTACGCGAACACCGTTAGCGCCAACGCCAACACCATGCGCAATCCGTCGCAGGCCTCTGCGACGAGAATCGGTTTGCCCGCGATGACAAGCACGTTGCCTTGTCGCTCAGAAGGAACCGAGGCCAAGTCAAGAATCTCTTGCGTCATGCCGACCGCGAGTGACTGCAGTGGCGCGGCGATCGCTTGCCGCATTTCCCCGGGAATCGGCACCAAGAAACACAGCACGCACGCGACGGCGAGGTACTCGCGCAACACGATCGTTCCCGCCATTGTCACGAAACACGCGATCAACCCCAGCACCGCGGCAAACTCTACCGCGATCAACGTGTCGCTCTCGCGCCCATACCAACGCAGCGCGACCGCAAGTGCGACCGTCGCGAGGCCAGTCAAACTCGGTCGCCGCCGAATGAACTGAAAGCGCGGCCGGCGCAACCACGCTAAGTACACCGCCACGGGCGGAACCAGAAAAATGTAACTGTTGTCACTGCGACGCAGCCCCTGCAGCAGGATTTCGCTCCATCCATCCCAGAACGCGAATATGCTCGCACCGAGCAACGCCAACAAGCACCATGCATCGCGCGTTTGCCAATGATTCGTGCCGCGCACGAGCGGACTCATGATGCGGTCGATGCGCCAGTGGCTAGCGCTCACGCCCCAACGGGACGACGCGCCGCTCATCGACCCGCTCAAGAGTTCACCTCAACCGTGCGCGCATCGACTGAACCCGCACCAGCGCGCGGCGCATACTCAAGTGGTGCATAGATCTGATCGACGACCAACGCACCCGCGGGAACAATCGCTCCCGGCGGAACCACACTCCGAGCCACCGTCGCACGCGCGCCGATGGTGGCGCCTGGAAGAATGGCGGCGTCGGACACAAACGCGCCGCTCTCGACGCGAACCCCGCGACAGATCATCGTCGCGCCGCGGACTTGCGCGTCGGGGGCAATGATCGCATCGGGTGAAGTCGCCAATCCACCTTCGTCGAGGCGTTGCTCAATCGCTGCGAGATAGTTCACACGGGTTGCGATGCGATTGAACGCGGCACATCCAACATGCGCAGTCACCCGCGTGCCCGCAGCAACCATCGCCGTCACAAGTTGCTCCTTCAAATCGAAAAATCCCACGGAAGGAATCCGCTCGATCGCTTCGCGACTGAGCCACACCACCCCTGCAGGAATGTCGCCGCTCGACACACCGACAACGATGCTCGCTTCCGCTGGGATCGCGCGGAGCATGCCAGCGATGTCAAAGTTCGGCGCGCAACTGCATTCGATGACCAGCACCCCATGCTCGAGTTTGGCTGGCGAATTCATCAGTGGCGCGCAGATGTCCGCCACCGTGCCTGCAGCGCCGCGGTGTTGCGCCGTATCGGTGCGCAATTCCAACTCGGAGCCTGCTTTCACACTGCCCTCGGCAACGCCCGCGGAAACCAGACCCGTGCCTTTGTAAAACTGCCCATCTTCGTCCGTTGAAAGTGCAAGGATTCGCCGACCCCCAAAGTTCGCGGCGTCAAGCGCTTCGAGCCACGCGCCCACCACAGTGACTCTGGCGTCGAGCGGAAGTGCTGCCACGGGCACACCCATCTCCGCAGCAAGACTGCCCGCACGCGGGGCCGCCCGCTGACCTGCGAGCAAGATGCACGCGCACGGAGCTGCCCCTGACGCCCGAGGCGCGTTCGTCGGAATTCCTGCTGATCTCTCGGGCGAACTCATTCCTTTGGGCACTCCTGCAGATAGGACTTGTCGGCTACTAACGGTGCATCAGGTGAACGGGAACGGGCAATTTGGGCGGGATTTAACCCGATTCAACCGATTGCCCCGGCACCAGAAGCAGTGACGAGCGGTGCATCTCGCACGCCTCTGCCGCGCCGAATGCTCGAAGGGCGGACCGCTTTGATCACCCTGTCGTCCATGCGTTTCTCAGCGAGGAATCCAGCCATGCCAATCGAGAACCACCAAATCATCGT
Source organism: Planctomycetota bacterium (assembly GCA_003671025.1). GTDB lineage: Bacteria > Planctomycetota > Phycisphaerae > Phycisphaerales > SM1A02 > QWPT01. The sequence continues at coordinate 7,183 of QWPW01000050.1, read as the reverse complement.
GGTCTGGCCGAAGTAACTCACCGCCAGGAAAATGGCCATTTGGCCGAAAATGCACGCACCAATCGAGTAAACGAGAAAGTGATCGGCGGTACGCGGCGGCAAACGGTGTAACCAATATCCCACGTCGCGAAACGCAAACACCATCGAGGCGAACAGCGCGAGTGTCGCGAGAAATCCACCACGAACGCCTTCAAGGACGTACTGATTGGTGACATCTTGCAGGCCGTATCCCCAGTGTCCGGTGCTGGCCGTCCCCATGAGCCACCACTCGCCGAAGTGCGTGATCGCTTTGTCGATGAGGTGATAGCGATGGTATCCCGTGCTGCCCCCGACCAAGTCGATGCGCGCGATGAGATGCCAGACGCCATTGGCCATGACGAAATTGAGGCCGATCGCCACGATGATGCCGGCGATCCAAACGAGTCGACGCACCAATCGAGTAGACGAGAAAGTGATCGGCGGTACGCGGCGGCAATCGGTGTAACCAATATCCCACGTCGCGAAACGCAAACACCATCGAGGCGAACAGCGCGAGTGTCGCGAGAAATCCACCACGAACGCCCTCAAGGACGTACTGATTGGTGACATCTTGCAGGCCGTATCCCCAGTGTCGGGTGCCGGCCGTCCCCATGAGCCACCACTCGCCGAAGTACGTGATCGCTTTGTCGATGAGGTGATAGCGATGGTATCCCGTGCTGCCTCCGACCAAGTCGATGCGCGCGATGAGATGCCAGACGCCTTTGGCCATGACGAAATGGAGGGCGATCCCCACGATGATGCCGGCGATCCAAACGAGTCGTAGTTGACGCCAGAAAAGATATCCCGCGAAGCCGCAGCCGACGAAGACCATCGCAACAACTGGGGTACTTGAGGCACAGCAGATCACGATGGTGAGCGCGATCAACAACCCACTCGCGGCAATCATGACACCCTTCACGCCCTCGCCAAGTCGACCGATCCACACCGGCAAAAGCGCCACGAAAAAGCAGCCCGCGAGAATCGAATGCGAGAACGCTCCCTGGCAACGAATCTTGCCCATGCGAATCTGCGAAAACGCGGGAGCGCCAAAGATGGAGAGCATGTTTCGTCCAGTGGATTGTTCGATGAGAAAGATCACCGTCACTGGTGCGCAGATCCAAAGCGCGCCGGTCGAAAAGGCGCGCAGGTCGGCGAGGCTTCGGATCGACGCGCGCATCATGAAATAGGCGCCAACAGCATCGATCGCGCTGCCGACTTGTTGGAAGACCAGATTTGGATTCCCCTGCGTCACCGGCACACAGACGATTTTCGTCAACGCGCCGATGATGACGAAGATATCGATCCAAATAATCGACATGCGCGAAAGGGCTCCACCTACCAGCAAACGCGCCAACCCAATGGTGATGGCAAACCGAAGCAGGGGGAAATCGGCGCCCATAATGACAATTCGTTGTACGGAGGGGAGATAGACCGCGAGCGCCAACAAGATCAGCGGCACAAATCGCGAAGGCACGATCAAGAGCGCCATGCACGCAACAGCCAACGCTCCAACGCCCCCAGGATGGAGCGTGGTCACGCCTGCGTACTCGAGTGCTTCTCCCAACAGCAACGTCACCATAAATCTCCGCCAGTCGCAACCTCATCGTCTCGAGAGGCCGCTCATCCCAATCGCCGTTTGAACTCCGTTCGAACTTTACCAAATCGGCACAGCTGTTGACCCCCGCCCAGAGGCGGGCGTCGCGTCTCTTGAGTTTGCGAGACGCGTCTGCGTTTTGACCCAACCGTCAACCGGATTCACCCGCCATCCGCAAGCACTGCGCAAACTGCGCCGCGATGGACGCACGTGAAAAACCGCCGAGTTGCGCCGGCGGAAGTTCGGGAAGTTCCATCTGAGCCGCGTCCCTAATCGCGTCGCAGATTTCCCGTGCGTCACACGGATCCGCAACCGATCCCGCCTGGAGCAGATTCACGAAATCGCGCGCGTCACCAGGCGGAAGCGCCGCGACGATTGGACGCCGCGCGGCGAAGTACTCGTAGCTCTTGCCCGGAACGATGAGTGAACGCGCACCGACTCCAACCCCATGCAACGGAAGAAACAGCAGGTCCGCTTGATGCAGCAGGTCGAGACTCGCGGCGTGAGAAACCTCGCCGTGAAATTGAAATTTTGACGCGACCCGCGAACGTTTGACAATCTCTTGCGCCGCTGCCTGTTGCTTGCCCGCAATGTGCACTTCGAGGCGAGCGAAGAGCGCCGGATCAAGTTGCTCCAGACGCTCCACCGCTTTGACGAGTGGTCCGGGACCGCGTCCAGCAGCGCGGATGCGTTCCGCTCTGCCGCCAAGCAGAATCCGAATGCGCTCTTTCCATGCTGCAACCCCTAAGAGATTCTTGGCGAGGAAATGCCCTGAAAAATGCAGGCGGATCGGTCCATCGCCTCGCACCTTGGGCTCGAACTGTTGGAAGTCCTCGGTCTCAAACCCGTTCGTGACGCAACTCACCGTCGGTCCTGTCGCACCGAGACAGGCGGATCGGTCCATCGCCTCGCACCTTGGGCTCGAACTGTTGGAAGTCCTCGGTCTCAAACCCGTTCGTGACGCAACTCACCGTCGGTCCTGTCGCACCGAGAAATGCCCGGAGCGCGATCTGAGCTTGCGGCGTGTTTCCCACGACATGTCGGGCACCCATGAGTGTCTCGCGCATGACTGCTTGCTCCCGACGAAGCGCACCGCGATGCGCGAAGACGCGCACGCCGTCGAGTGCCCAAGGGTCGCGCAGGTCGACGAGGGCGGGAATACCGAGTCGTTGCGCCAGCGCGACTGCAAATGGCGCGAGCTCAAATGGTGGGCAAGTTGCAGCAAGTACCGCGAAGGGCCTGCGCGCATGCTCCGCTTCGACGGCGCGCGCCGTAGAACTTTCCCATTCTCGCGCGCGCGTTGATGACCAAGGGCTGCGCTCGACGCGAGCACTGGCAATCCACGGCAACAGACTCGGATCGGCAGGATCGAAAAACGAGCGATCCGCAGGCGCAATCGCGCGAGAGAAAAACACCGCATCGATCCCCGAGGCGGGCAAGTAGCGGGCAAACGATGCGGGGCGCTGTGCTCCAGCGCCGCCATCGGGTGGAAAAAAATGAACAAGAAAGGCGACGCGCATGGTGAAGTTTGTTTATTTATCGGTGACGCGAACCCAAACTCGGCGATCAAGATCGAATCGCTTGACCACTCTCGCGGGCGCGCCAACAGCGATGCAATACGGAGGGATATCACGGATCACCACACTGTTGGCTCCGACAATGCTGCCCTCACCGATCCGCACGCCACGCAGCACCGAGACACGTTCGCCAATGTAGACCCGATCCTCGAGAATCGTTGGTGACACCACAACGCGCCGATGGGTGTCCACTCCGCACGTCGGATCCGAAATGTCGTGGTCGTGATCGGTGATCCAGCTGAAACTTCCAATGGCGACGTCGTCTCCGATTTTGACCAACTCCGCCGCACTGATATGCACCCACGGTGAGATCAAAGCACGCGCTCCGATGTCAATGCGCACCACCCCAGGCTCGGGCAAGAATGCAACAATGCGTGAATAAGCGCTGATTCGTGCGCGAGGTCCAACCGCAATGGCACTTGCGCCGGTGATGTATGCGGGACGCTCGAGCGTCGCGCCCTTCCCAAAGCGAAGGAAGCGCATGCGATCAATCGGACGCGTGATCAGCGATGAGTTCCACGGGCGGAGCAGATGGCGTAAAAGTTTCCGCCCCAATCGCGCTAACGCGAGTCCCTTTGGATCGACCGCAACCGTGCGTAGTGATTCTGGCCGTTGTTCCATGGTTCTCGTAATCGTCTTGATGCAGCGGCGCACCGCAATAGTGAAGCAGGCGCAAACGTGGCTATCGAGGGAGTGCCGCTCGTTCGCGCACCGCGTCGAGTGACGCGAGCATGGCGACCGCTGAGTGATTGAAGGTCGCGCGAACCCCTGCCCCGTCGAGACGATAGCCCGCTTCCAGAGTGCGAAAGCGAAGGGGAAGTGAGCGGATGAATTGTGCGCGTCGCTTTCTCCTCAAGGCATTTCGCAACTTCAAAGCCACTGACGCCAGCGAGAGGAATCTCGGTCGAAGCGGCTTCGCTGACGAGAATCTCGGCGCATCGGGCCACAACAAACGAAGAACCTGCTCCCGCCAATCATGCGCCCGCGCAGTTTCGATATCCAACGCGAGCAACGACTGCGCGAGTTCGCTGTCGCAGAATGGCGCGATCACCCGCTGCGGATCGGCCATGAGCCCAAACGCAGACACCGCGATGCCGCGCCGGCTCCAATGAAAGAGGCTGAATGCTCCGAGCGGATTCGCCCAGCAGGTCAAGCTCCGAAGTGTTGCCACCAGTTCGTGACAAACTTCATCGGTCGATGCGATTGGGTACCCCTCACTGCGGGCTGCGGCGCGGAAGCGCTCGCCAGTGCCGGCTCCGTGCGCAATCACCCAGCGCGCGAGTTCGTCATGCCGCCCCTCGTTCCACAGTTGCACTGCGTCCTGCTCGAGCAAACTTCCGGTGGAAATGACGCCCAATCCAATGCCGTCGAACAAACTTCATCGGTCGACGCGACTGGGTACCCCTCACTGCGGGCTGCAGCGCGGAAGCGCTCGCCAGTGCCGGCTCCGTGCGCAATCACCCAGCGCGCGAGTTCGTCATGCCGCCCCTGGTTCCACAGTTGCACTGCGTCCTGCTCGAGCAAACTTCCGGTGGAAATGACGCCCAATCCAATGCCGTCGAAGATGGGCGCTGTGCTCGCCCGCGTCTTCTCGGCGACCGCGACGATCCATCCGTGCTCGAGCGAGTCAAACGATTGCCATTCGTGGCGAGCCAGCTCAATCGCTCCGTCAAACGTCCGCGGCGGGCAGTACTCGATCGGCTGACCAAGTCGCCGTGCGACTTCGGTGGCGACGACGGCGTCATCCGAAGTCGCGGTCGTCCCCGAGGTCAGGATGCGCTCGGGCGTGACGCCCAAGCTCATCATCGTGTGCAAAATCATGCGTGAATCACGACCGCCGCTGAGCAGCGCCAACGGAGCTTGCTTGGGCAATCGACGGCGGCACGCTTCGACGAAGAGGTCGCGGAGATCCTCGACCGAGGGAGTTCGGCTCCACGCGCGCAACGGCTCAACCGCCCGCACAGACCCCGTCGTATCGAGAACTTCCCCAGGCGACAGTCGACGGATCTCACGAAATACGGTGCGCTCACCGAGCGGGAAACCCAACGTGAGGAGTGTGCCCAGACCCAGCGGATCGAGTGTGTCCGCCCCTCGAAGCACGTCCACGATCCGCGTCGCTCCCCCGCTGGTTTCTCCGCGCCGTACGAACGCGGGTTCAACGCCAATGCGATCAGGAATCGGCTGGCCCTCACCCGTCATTTGGTGAGAAACGGTGCCGTGCGTGCGCAACGCAGTCATGAGAGGCCCATCGCGCTGAGCGGACGGTGGTGAGTTGGCGAGTTCGTCATCACCGTTCACTTGTCGACAATCAACCACCACACCCTTCAACGACCCTTGGCGCAATCCACGATTCGCTCGCAACGCTTCGCCGAAAAACACACGCGCGGTGTCTAAACTCCGCGCGTGTTTGAACCATGTTAAGAATGCTTCGGCCGCGACCGGTCCCGTGACGGCGTTGCAACGTTCGCGAACCTTCCGTTTCGTGGACTCTCTGCCTTCTCGTCAACTCCCGTGAGTTGGGTACCAGTGGTGGCTCAATGCAGCATCCGCAACACTTCACGAACGGGGCGACGATTTCTTGTCAGAACTTGCGACTGAACTCTCGACCGACAGATTTCTCCTCGGAAAGTCTGTGTAAAAAAACGCGTTCAGCATCGCTCGATGAGTGAGGGAAGTTTACGGAGGGCTTGAACGCGAACGGCTTCGGGCCCTTGGCGGCGCATGCGAGCCGATCACGCTTTCACCCGTCGTTGCGAACGACTAGTTTCCTTATCGACGGCTTGAGGGCAATTCGCATCCAGTGCATCGGAGAGGTTCGGCAAGAGGTCACGCACCAGAAAAACGAAACAGGCGCGGGTTTGAAACCGCGCCTGTGTTCGAATCGTGTTGGGCACGCGTCGGATGCAAGCATCCAACGACGCACTTGTAATCTCGCCACGCCTTGCGTCCTGTGGCCTCCCGTGATGGCAGGACCATAGAACGATCAGCGGAGACGATCAGCGAAGACGACGGCGCATGATGCCGACACCGAGCAGACCCAAACCCGCGAGAATTGCAGGCGCACCGATGGGAACGAGCAGGAGTTGATCCTGAGCCGTTGGGTGGGTGAGACCGCGGAGGTTGGCGCCAACGCTGCCGAAGCCACCGTTGCCCAGCGAAGCAAGCATTGCTGCCGCAGTCGCAAAGGCATCGGATGACGCCGAAGTCTGGAACGCGCCGAGCGAAAGGTTGAGCTGCGCCAGGGCGCCCTCAGCCGTCGATGCGGTCAGGTTCTCGTGGCTGATCTCGTAAATCGCCAACTGGAAAGCGCTTGCCTCCAGGCTGGTGTCCACGTCGGAGTAGAAGCGACGATAGAGATCCTGCATGAGCGAGGCCTTGATTGCGCCCATCGGTCCGGGGGACAGCCGTCGATGCGGTCAGGTTCTCGTGGCTGATCTCGTAAATCGCCAACTGGAAAGCGCTTGCCTCAAGGCTGGAGTCCACGCCGGCGTAGTAGCGACGATAGAGATCCTGCATGAGCGAGGCCTTGATTACGCCCATCGGTCCGGGGGCCGGAGGCGCGTCAGGAACGGCCGAAACATCGACCTGGGCGAAGTTGTAACCGCCGCCGACGGTGACGCCCTCAAACAACTGAACGCAGAACGTGGTACGCGTGGTACCCCACACCTCGAAGAGATGCTGTCCGACGTTGATGTTCGAGAACGACGAGACGGCGCGAGCGTCGAACGCGCGGCTGGCGCCGTAGTTGAGCCCGGCGTTTTGGCTGAGGCCAGTGCCGAGGTAGGTCCATGTCACATCCGCCGATGCCGCAGCCGAAAAACAAATCGCTGCGACCGAAGCAAGCTTGGTCAATTTCATCTTTCTTTCCTTCTGATTTATGCTGTTCAAACCCCAAACCGATAGGCGGCCACCACGGACGCCCACAACGTTCGAGTCTAGCGTCTGTTTCACTCAAGTCAACTGCGCGAACGCCCTACACACCAATTCTTTACCC